>CAYLHJ010000001.1:0-101871 GCA_964383705.1 uncultured Candidatus Saccharibacteria bacterium
GGGTGCCTATCGGGATTCGAACCCGAACTGGAGGTTCCACAAACCTCAGTGCTAACCATTACACCATAGGCACCATACACACATCCAAAATTTTGGAGTGCTTCAGTTATAACAAAATTCTACCCAAAACAAAACTGCCTCAAGAGTACGACACTCAATTGAGGCAGCCTAAGATTGGAAAACAATTTCATAACCCAGCAAGTTCGGGACAGTGACTCAAGATGAGGGAATTTGTTGAGTCTCTACCAAACTTCTTCCCGAAAGAAAAGTACATGAAAAAAGAGAACTTCATCCTTTCACCATTGTTGGGGTTAACAGGAATCGGGTTTTGGATTTCAAATCCATCTTTCATTCGGGCACGCACTTCATTGCAATACGCCTCTAGTTCCGCCTTAAATCTAAAGACTAGATCTGTCTTGTACTTCTCGTCGGCCACTTCACAACCAAGGCGAGAAATTTGTTTGACGTGGGTCATCTCGTGAACAACAGCATACTTTTCTTGTTCAGCGGGAAGCCATTTGGCAAGGACTATTGTAAAACTTCCATCCTTATTACACTTGGTCTCCGCGTTGTATTTGGCGTCTCCTCTTACAATAGTTACCCTTGGAGTATCCCTCATAGTGTAAGTAAGACTGCCAGCAACAAGCACGAGAACTACCCCGATAACTCTCATAAAGCCTCCATTTGGAAGGGAGTCAGCGTGCTAAATTTAATGATCAATGAGGAGATATTGACACCTCTTTCCTCAATGTAACAAATAAAGTATTAAGAAAGTAAAAGTAATCCACACCTAGACCTAAGACCGAAATTGCTTCACAGTAAAAGCCGCCACTGTTTCCACAGTGAGCGGCTATTTCACATAATTCTTAAGCGATGGGAACTTTGCACGAATCCAATCGAGAGAGAGACCGTAAAGAAATCTCCCGAAAAGCAGACTGCTTGCAAAGTACCACAAACACATCAGCATGACCTTGAAAGGGTCTGCGCCAATAAACAAAGCGCAGGGGATGTAGATTGGAATCTGGTAAAGCGAGAGTGCCACTCCATCAATCACCACTTTACAAACTAAACCAGAATCTTTAGTGACGAACTTTCGCCGAAGAAAGTCCGTTATCATTCCAGAGACCGGAGAAAGTGCATACTTCGGAATATTGTAAGCAATCCGAAGCGCAAGAATCTGCTTTGCTGAAAGGCCGAGGATTGCAAACTCAAGCCCAACCGTGAAAATACTCGGAGCACTTGAGAAAAGCAGAGCGCCTGAATTGGCAATCCAAAGACCTACCCAGCGTTTCAGTCTAAGAATATTCATTCAAACCCCCAAGGTTTTATGGATTAAGGACTGTTTCTTTCTGGATACTACTATAATTCCTGTAAAACAAAAACATCGGGAATAATCCGATGTTTTTGTTTTTGTGCGCGGGAGAGGACTCGAACCTCCATGCCCTAAGGGCGCTACCACCTCAAGGTAGTACGTCTACCAATTTCGCCACCCGCGCATAGTGTTGCCATTATATAGAAAAGCTTAAATAAAAAAAGGAGGGATGGTCCCCCTCTTTTTTATTCAACTGCTACTTTTTCTTCTTCTGCTTCTGATTTCTGTTCTGGAGCAATTTCTTCTTCGGTTGCTTCGTCCTGGACAATCATTCTAGTATTTCTCATTTGGCGCTTAATTTCTTTTGCAGCCTTCTTTCTAACATGGTAGAGCTTGGAACTACGAATCTCTGCATGTTTTACAACTGTTACTTTATCAATAAGTGGTGAATATAGAGGAAATATTTTCTCAACGCCAACTCCGCTTGCAACCCTTCTAACTGTAAATGTCGCTCCGGCTTCTTTACCATGTTTAACTGCAAGGACCAAACCCTCAAACATTTGAAGCCTTGTCTTTCCTTTTTCCTGGATTTTTTGCCAGACTTTCACAGTATCTCCAGAGCGAATATCGAGCTTTTGACGCTCGACCATATTAACGGGAGAAATGGCAAATGACTCTTTTTTCATATTTTTGAAGTGGAAACAAATATATCACACAAAAATAAACCCGCAACTATTTAGATTTTTTGATTTCTAGAATTGCTCTAGAAAAATCTTCTGGATATGGAGCAGTAATTTTTTTACTTTCTCCATTCAAAGTCTTAAATTCAATCGCATAAGCATGAAGCGCTAAGCGATTAAAGCCGAGAACCGGCTCATGATTAGGAGCGTAAAGAGAATCACAGACGACTGGGTGATTAATTGCCTTGAAATGCACTCGAATCTGATGTGTTCTGCCAGTCCTTGGTCTTGCCTCCACAAAAGTCGTATCATCCCCCCTCGTAAGAACAGTAAAGTCGGTTATTGCTGGTCGCAATTCTCCACGAGCACCACGTTGTGCCGACCATTTTCTAAAATCGCTACGACTTTTCCCAATCGGCCTATCAATGCTCCCCCTATCGAGCTTGACTCTGCCATATACAAAAGTGTGGTACTGCTTCGCTATATCTCTTTCCTGAAATTGATTTTTTAATGAAAAAAAACTCTTATTATTTTTAGCTATCAAAAGAGCCCCCGATGTCTCACGGTCCAGCCGATGGACAATCCCCGGTCGATAAATCACCTTACCCGACGACATTGTAAGTGGTTCCCCAACCATCTTGGTAGCTGGATATTTTTCTAAAATCCAATCTACGACGCTCTCTTCATCTTTTTTACCGTCAGGATGGACAATAAGTCTGGAAGGTTTATTTATAACCACAACATTATCATCTTCGTATAAAACATCTATTAAATTAATAAGTGTCATAAGCCCATCATACGGTGAGTCTTAAAGAGAAACAAATCTTGAAAAAAGATAGGAAATGCTATAGTCTTTGTTTACTTTAAGTTGGGCGATTAGCTCAGTTGGTAGAGCAACCCGTTTACACCGGGAAGGTCACAGGTTCGAGTCCTGTATCGCCCACAATAAATTTTCTGTAGATGAAAAAAAACAAAAAAAGGTGTTCATGGTGCAAGGAAGGAAACACTCTCTATGAAAACTATCACGACAGAGAATGGGGGGTGCCTGTTTATGATGATAGAAAGATTTTTGAATTCATTGTTCTTGAAAGTGCTCAAGCGGGGTTGAGCTGGGAAATAATTTTAAAAAAGAGAGATGGTTACAGAAAAGCTTTTGCCAAATTTGACCCAAAAAAAGTTTCAAAATTTAACAAAAAAAATATAAACAAACTTATTAAAAATCCGGAGATAATAAGAAATAGATTAAAGATCGAGGCGGCGATAAACAATGCAAAACAATTCCTTCGAATTCAAAAAGAGTTTGTAAGTTTTAGCAACTACATGTGGAAATTTGTCGGAGGAAAACCCAAAAATAATAAAATAAAAAATCTCCGAGATATTCCAGCAATTACCAAAGAATCTGAAACTTTTTCAAAAGATTTGAAAAAAAGAGGTTTTAAATTTTTGGGCCCAACCACATGTTATGCGCATATGCAGGCAGTAGGTATGGTAAATGATCACACGATAGATTGTTTTCGTTACAAAGAAATATCAAGAATTAGTAAATGATAGATAGGTGCTTTATTGATTTTTTTATGTAATATTAGTGGGTGATTTGTCCCCGTAGTTCAATGGATAGAACAGAGCTCTTCTAAGGCTTTGATGTGGGTTCGATTCCTGCCGGGGACACATTTTAGAAAATTAAATAGATGGATCTTTTAAAGCGCCGGGAACCAATTTCTGAAACTCCATATTCCTAATTTCAAACATTTCCGTAACTGTCTTGAGTCTCTTGTCGTCAATAGACACCTCCTTACTTTCTGCTTTTTTCTCAACAAGAAATATTTCTCCTTTATTTATTTTTACAAAAATGTATAAACTGCCAGATATTGAAATAATTGTAAGGCATGTAAATACGATAAGCATGTATTTCCAATCATGATTAGCTTTTTCTCCAATAGTATTAAACTCAGACCTTTTTCTAAAAGAAAATTTTCCTGCTATTTTTTTGATTCCTGATAAATTCATCTTATTGTCTTATTTTTATTACGCTTATATCAAAAGATGCTTTCCAAACTCTTCCACTGGTCGATGTTGATTTTGTCGCATCACCAAATAAAATTTTATCTGATGCGGACATTAAGCCGACAGAAAAATTATCTACTCTAATTGCATATGGAAGTCTTTCAAGGGCATTAAGAAAATAAAATATCTCATTCCAAGAACCACTAGTCTCAAGACGCAAACGCAATATCTCCTTAAAATCATCTTTCACTTTAGGATCAAGCTCTGTACTAACGCCTCCAATGGTGAGAGCAATCCCGCTTTTCTCTCCTAAATCCTCTAAAAACTCAATGAAATCAACTATACCGTCCGGTCTGAGAAAATAAGAATTTAAGGCTTCAAGTTCAATCTTATTTGACTCAAGAGAATCCCTTATTCCACGCAAAGAGTTATCTTTTTTTATATCACTTTCCTCTTGTTGCGAAAGGGTAGAAATTTTTTGATTCTTTACCCTGATATCCCAAAATAAAAATCCATATATAAGAAAAGATAAAATTGCCAAAATGGCTGTCGTTATAAATATTTTTTTTACTTTAGAAATACTTTTCATAACTAAAATGTTCCACTTATTTGAACAGAAAATTCAGCGTTGCTATCTTTAGCAAAATTAGAAACCGGAAGATTAACCTTTTCAAATAATTTGTCCTTTTTCAATTCTTCCACAAAATAAGATAGACTTTCACGATCACGAGCAATGCCATTTACAAATATTTGACTGAGATCTTTCCCTAATCCTTTTTTAAAGGCAATTGATGTGATGCGAACATCCTCACCTCTTTTCTCAATAACTTTGGTAAGAATGTCCCCAACAAAGAAATTATTTAAACCATTTGTAAGCGCATCAATCTTCATATTTGTTATTAAAAGAGAGTCATTTAACAATTTAGCTTCCTTAAAGGTGGGAGAATTTTGTATAACCTTAATACTTTCTTCTGTTTCTTTTATTTTTACCCTCGAAAGCAGGAATGACGGGAAAAGTGAAATTGAAGATATTATACCTAGTGCAAAAATAAAAATGAGTAAAATGATATTCCTCCGGATAAAATACCCTTTGACTATCTTTTGTTTTTCTTTTTGAGGAAGTAAATTAAACATTGTTAAATATATTATCTGTGAGGCAAAGCCAGGCCAATCGCCGCCGCAAAAGCCATAGAATCTTTCTTTGAAATTTCGGGAATGTAATCATGAAGAGAAAAAGCGTTTCTCCAAACATTTGCAACCTCCAATGGTATATCGAACTGACTTGAGAAAAACTCAGAAAGACCCTTACTTTCTGCCATTTCTCCCACAAGAATAATACGTTCAATGGGTCTGGCTGTCTTATTTTTTTTGTCGAATTGCGTCTGCCAATATAAAAATATTTTTCTAATTTCATCAACAATCGCTCTTACAGAAGCAGATGGACTATTTGTTACTAAACCTTTTTTATCTTGATTATTATTGGTCAGATTAGAAGCAAAAGAGTTGGAAATTGGATCACTAATGGCTATTGTGGAAGTAAAACTAACAGCTCCGCAATCACTAATATAAAGACCGGCTTTGTTTTTGTTTAGGTTAATAATAATGGAGACACTTTTATCATCTCTTGGAGTAATAGCTTTAGTAATTGCCTGTGATTCAATTTCAAAATGAAGCGGCTCCAAACCTGCCTTACGAAATACATCTAAATATTCAGAGACAACGTTTTCTGGCAAAGCAGATACCGAAACCTTTAAGCCCGGCCTTCCATCATGCTCTTCTGGCCCCATAACTGCATAGTCAAAAACAGTTTCACTCAACATTAAAGGAACATTTTCCTCAATCACAAACTCAATTGTTGTCCTTATTTCTTCTTTGGAAACATTAGGGATCGTCGTTGTAAATAGATAAGCCCTTTCTTCTGGAAGACTTGCTCTGACATAGTGCAAATCATTTTTTTTGCCAAATTCGCTAAGAACTCTCGTGAGCTCCTCTGTATTTATAATATTTCCAGATTCTATAATTTTATTTTGAAAGATAGCCGTATCAGATTTTGCAATAGACGAAACGTTTTTATTATGAGCAAATTCTATAAGATGAAGCCCTCTATCAGATAGGGATAGTCCCGGTGCTGGCATCTCAAGGAATCTTGGTGTTGGAAAAAAATCAAAAAACGAAAAATTGTGCATCGCCTATTTATTATATACCACAAAAAGTGTGTGGTTTATTTTACCAATGATCCGCGTGGAATAGTTTGCGGAACCTCAAATAGCGAGAAGTTTTCGCCTTCACCGGTCGCAAGAATCATCGCCTGACTTTCAAAACCCATCATTTGGCGTGGTTCTAAATTCGTAACAAAAGCACACTTCCTGCCAACCAAAACTGAGGAATCCAAAAAATATGGCCCTATACCAGAAAGAACTTGTCGTGGAGAATCTTCTCCAAAATGCACCGACAACTTAAGCAACTTGCTTGAGCCTTCAATCCTTTCAACTGAAACAATTTCTCCAATCCGTATTTCAACTTTTTTAAAATCATCTATTGTTATCATTGTTAATTTTTATTACGTTCTTTATCTAAAAAACTTTTCAAAATTAGAGTTGCGGCTGATGCATCCAACATATCATTTTTACCCTGAATGTGTAGTGCTTCCGCGCTTGTTAGAAATTCTGGCTCAAAATAAATTGGTAATTTAATAAATTCTTCGAGTTTTTTTTTAAAAACTTTTATTTCAGCCATTATGATATTTTCTTTACCGTCAAAGTTTTTTGATTCTCCAAGAACAATTGCCTCAATACTTTCATCACAACATAAATCAGATACCTTTGAAACAAGGTTCTTATCATTATCCAAAACAATGCGAGGAAAGGCGACGCTCCCTGAATCATCCGAAACCGCGATGCCAACTCTCTTTTCCCCATAATCAATACCGAGGTATTTCATCAGTTAATTAATACTTAATTTAGAAACAATGCGGAGAGGGAGAGATTCGAACTCTCGGGACCCTTGCGAGCCCTCCGGTTTTCAAGACCGGTGCAATCGACCACTCTGCCACCTCTCCGCATTAATTCCAAATCCTCCTATAAGGATATGCTTTTATAACAAACTAACAACATACAAGCAATGAGTAAAGTTAAATCTTTTCCGATGCAAAAACTCTGTGCTATATTTAACATTATAAAGTATGGATATTATTGGAGATGTTCTTATCGCATTGTTAGCGTTTGCCGGCTTCCTAATCGCAAGCTACATTCGTAGTACAAAGAGAAACGCGACTCCGCTTGTTTGCCCCCTTGAAGGGAATTGCGAACAAGTTATATACAGTAAGCACTCGAAAATGTTTGGCATTCCCCTTGAAACCCTTGGGATATTTTACTATGCGATAATTTCTGCCTCATATATATTTTTTATCATTTTCCCAAACTTTGAATGGCCAATGGTTCCTTATCTTCTATTGTGTGTAAGCGCCATCGGTTTCTTTTTTTCCGTATATCTAACGGCCATCCAAGCTTTAGTATTAAAGCATTGGTGTACTTGGTGCCTTTTTTCTGCGGCAATTTGTACTGTCATTTTTATAATTGGAATAATTACAATGAATCAGGAAATTATTACCATACTTCAAAACTTTTAGCATTTTAGAATTAATGCCTATGCTACAATTATGGCAATGAAACAGATGAGTCCTTTGAGCTGGGAGACCTATGAATACGAACCGAGAGAACGTAGTGCTGACTGGTTCTGGGCCGTTGGCATTATCACTGTGGCGATAGCAATTACAGCTATAATATTTAACAATGTTCTCTTTGGTCTGGTGGTTATAATCGGAGGATTTGCCTTGTCTATATTTGCGGCTCGTCCACCAAGATTAATTGACATCGATATCAATGACGAAGGCATCAGAACCGACAGACATTTTTATCCATATCGAACACTAGAATCATTTTGGATAGACGATCAAGGAAAAAACCCAAAAATACTCATTAAATCCCAAAGACTAATAATGCCTTACATCATAGTCCACATAAATGTCGACGAGGTTGGGATTGATCGAATCAGACGCTATCTCGTCCGCAATCTTCCCGAAGTTTTTCACGGAGAATCTGTTTTTGAAAAAATTATTGAGCGTTTGGGTTTTTAATTAAGCCGTGATAGTCTGTTTTCTGCGCAAGAAATATAAAATAAATAGCGCAATTGCTCCCATAGTTTAATGGATAGAATGCAAGATTGCGGATCTTGCGATCCAAGTTCGATTCTTGGTGGGAGCACAATAGCTGAAAATTAAGAAAGTTTCTTAATCATCGCCACAAATCTAGATTTTTTCCTAGCAGCAGTATTGTCTTTAAGAAGGCCTATCTTTGCTGACTTATCAAGTTCTTTCTGAAGTTTTGGCATAAAAGCCTTAGCTTCGGCTGACTTATTTTCTGCAATAAGTTTTTTAAAGTTTTTAATAGCGAGCGCAAGGGTCTTTTTTCGAGCAAGATTAAAATCTCGCTTTTTGCGAGAGCCACGGAGAGCTTTCTTAGCTGATTCAATAATTGGCATGGGTCGTATGCTAACCTACAATCCCCAAAAAGTAAACTCCCTTTTTATTTAGCTGGTTAATATTGGGCAGTTTCAGGTATTATAGTGCTATGATTGCTCACCTTACAGGCACTATTTTAAACAAGGAGTTAAATTATCTAATCCTTGAGGTAAATGGCGTCGGCTATAAAGTATTTACTACTGGAAACACCCTCTCTTCTGTTCAAGGGAAAGAGCTATCTCTTTGGACACATCTTGCCATAAGAGAGACATCCCACGACCTTTACGGATTCCTCACAAAAGAAGAACTCGCCTTTTTTGAACTCCTCATTTCAATTTCTGGAATCGGCCCCAGATCTGCATTAAGTATTTTAAATGTTGCTTCACTTTCTACCCTTCGCCAAGCCGTGATTCAAGGCAATACTGCGCACCTCACGAAGGTTTCAGGTATTGGCAAGAAAAATGCGGAAAAAATCGTTTTAGAGCTTCAAGGAAAACTCGGTGATGAAATACCAAAAGAAGGGGTGGCTCTTAAAGAAGAGGAAGATGCTCTAGAAGCTTTGACTTCACTCGGATATTCTCAAAAAGAAGTTCGAGAGGCCCTAAAACAAATCTCAAAAGAAGTCTCTGGCACAGGAGAAAGGGTGAAACATGCTCTTAAGTTTTTAAGTAATAAGCAAAAATAAATGCTTTCATTAATAAGAAGGATGATACCAAAAAAAATATTTATGGCATTACAACCGCCATATCATTTTTTACTTTCTTTACTAGGAGCAATCTATTATGGATTCCCTTCAAAAAAAATAAAGATTGTTGGAATCACTGGGACTAAGGGGAAAACAAGCACAGCCGAACTTACCAATATGATTCTAGAGGGGGCAGGAATGAAAACAGCGCTGGGAGGGACATTGAGATTTAAAATTGGAGAAGACTCAAAAAGAAACCTGTATAAAATGACAATGCCGGGCCGTTTTGTAATTCAAAAATTTATACATGACGCTGTTAAAGCAAATTGTGATTGGGTAATACTAGAGATGACTTCTGAGGGTGTAAAGCAATTTAGGCATAAATGGATAGAACTTGACGCACTTATTGTCACAAATATCTCGCCAGAACACATTGAATCTCACGGCTCATTTGAAAAATATGTAAACGCAAAACTGGCTCTTGTAAAAACCCTTAATGATTCCAAGAAAGAAAGACGGATTTTAATCGCAAATAAAGATGACGAGCACTCTCAAAAATTTATTCTTGCTTCAAAATGTGAATCGTATTTATTTTCCCTTAAAGATGCCGACGACTTCTCTGCAGGAGAAAATGGCATTTCATTTTCTTTTAGAGGTGAAAAGATAATTTCCCCACTTCGAGGAATATTCAATATCCAAAATATTCTTGCTGCATCTGTTTTTGCGGAAAGCCAAGGGATATCTCCAAAAATCATATCCGAGGCTGTTGGAAAAATTTATACAATACCGGGCCGAGTAGAATTTATTAAAGTGAATAAACCAGGACTTAAAAACCAAGATTTTGATGTCGTGGTTGATTATGCTCACACGATTGATTCGCTTACCAAGCTATATGAAACATTTCCAAACAAGAAAAAAATTTGTGTATTGGGTAATACCGGTGGAGGAAGAGACCGATGGAAAAGAAAGGGTATGGGAGAAATAGCTGATACTTACTGTGACCAAATAATTTTAACAAATGAAGATCCGTATGATGAGGATCCTAACTCAATTATGAAAGATATGATGCAGGGAATCACAAAAAAGCCTTGCGAAGTTATTATGGATCGACGAGAAGCAATTAAAAAAGCTATTTCTATGGCGACAAAAGAAAGCATAGTGCTTATAAGTGGTAAAGGAACAGACCCATTTATTATGGGGGCGAAGGGAAATAAAACACCGTGGAGCGATGCAGAGGTATCAAGAGAAGAATTAAGTAAAATACTTGCAAAGTAATAGAAATAATCTACCATGCCAGAACTTCCTGAAGTAGAAACAACCGCAAGGGGTATTGATAGCAGTCTTCGTGGGCTTATAATCCGTGATGTCTGGAGTGCCTATGAAAGCGCTTTGTATAAAAATAAAAATCACATAAAAGACAAAAACTACTTCAAGATTTTTAAAAAAGAAATCGTTGGCAAAAAAATCCTAAGTGCAGAAAGGCGAGCAAAAAATATCTTAATTAACCTCTCTGGAGAAAAAACTATTCTTATACATATGAAAATGACTGGGCATCTTTTGTATGGAAAATATAAAAAAACAAAAATTAAAATTGATCCATGGAAAACAGAGGAATTGGGACCACTTCAGGACCCATTCAATAGATTTATCAGATTGGTTTTTTCTCTTTCAAACGGTAAACATCTCTGCCTCTCTGATGTTAGAAAATTTGCAAAAGTAACACTCCTCCAAAGTAGAGATATCTTAGAATCACCAGAATTAAATCACTTGGGGCCTGAGCCCTTAGAAAAAACATTTACTGCTACGCATCTAAAAGAGCGCCTACTGAAAAAACCCAAAGGGAAAATAAAACAAGTACTTATGGACCAAACAATCATTTCAGGGATTGGAAACATTTATTCAGATGAAATACTTTGGAAATCTGATATTCACCCACTCTCTGTAGTCCAAAAAATACCAGCAAAAAATATTAAACTTATTTGGAAAAATATAAAAACAATCCTTCGGAAAGGCATCGATTTTAAGGGGGATTCTATGTCTGATTACAGAAATATAGATGGGAAACCAGGAAAATTCCAAAATGAACATAATGCTTACAGAAAAACAGGAATGCCTTGTTCAAAAAGAAATTGTCGTGGTTTAATCCATAAACTGAAGGTAGGAGGAAGAAGCGCACATTTCTGTAATTTACACCAAAAACTCTATGCTTGAATATATTTTATTTTTTATCGGCATCATGATTTTGGGTGACATTATGCTTGTCCCTCTCCTTTATTACGGAGTAACAAATTCCCTCTCCTTACCAACGGTCTTTCTCGTCGGATTTCTGGCAAATACAATTACAGATTTACTATGGTATTGGATTGGGAGTTACTTTCCAAAAGAAAAAATATATAAAACTTTCCACCTCGACAGACTTCAAAACAAGAACCCTGAGATTTTTGAATCATTTACTCGTAATGGGGGAAGAATCCTTTTTCTCTCAAAATTCATCTATGGGATACGAGTTCCCGTAAGAATACTTTATGCAATTGAAAAACTTTCTTTCAAGGCGTATATGAAAATAAATATTTGGGGATCAATTATTTGGCTTATCCTCGTCTCAGGGCTGGCAAACAGCCTAAATGTCGGAGCAGAGGAACTAAAAATCTATGTATGGAGAGGAGAGGTTGCGATGCTTGGGCTTATGGTAATAGTCTTTCTCTTTCAATTCGTGGCGAAAAGATATGCAAAGAAAATTCTTAAGCCTTAGATATTAAGTATCCTAAACAAGGCGACCCCAAAGGCAACTGATACATTGAGTGACTCTTTGTCACCTTTCATGCCAATTTCAGCAATTTGATCTGCAATTTCCAGAATTTGCTTTGAAAGACCATCAACCTCATTACCAAATATAAAAACTGTTTTTTCTCCTATCTTTACTTTTCTATAATCAACTGAAGATTTTGATTGCTCAATAGCAATAATTTCAAATTTCTTATCTCTTAAGTGTTTGATTAATTTTTTTACATCTTTAACTTTCTCCCAAGGAACCGCCTCCTCAGCGCCGAGAGCAGTCTTTGCAATCTCTTTTACCTTTCGACCGAACCTATCTAATGGCGCAGGAGAATAGCCAGTAAGAAATATCTTTGATACGCCGAGGGCGTCGGATGTTCGGAAAATCGAACCGACATTACCATTGCTACGAATATCGTGGAGAATAATGATTATTTCTTTCTTTCTCATTATTGACCACTCTAATCTCATTTCTTATTTTTTGCAAAAATGCTAATATCTCCTGATATGGTAGAAGGTTTTCACATTTTAAATGTCTTTCCAGACTTACTCACCCTCGAGCGATTCGCACCTCTAATTTTGCGTCTGGTTTTGGGCCTTGTCCTGATTAACACCGGATATCTCAAATTTAAAAACGAACAAAACAGATGGAAACTTTTCTTGGAAGGTTTCGGTATCAAATGGGAACCTGCTGTTGCTCTCATGGGAATTATTGAAATCGCCGGCGGTATTGCTCTTATTTTAGGATTTTATACTCAAGTTGCGGCCCTGCTTTTTAGTATTATGTTTTTTGTAGAACTCTTTGCGGAATATAAGGAAGCATCATTAGTGAAACGTGATATTGTTTTTTATATCCTCGTCTTCGCTATTGCCCTATCGCTCCTATTTACGGGTGCTGGAGCAATTGCCCTTGATCTTCCTTTGTAATTTTGAGTTAGTGGTTTATTGTGGTATAAATTTCTGGTATTTGTTTTAGATATGCGCCCATAGCTCAGTTGGTAGAGCACCTGCCTTTTAAGCAGAGGGTCGTAGGTTCGATTCCTACTGGGCGCACCACGTTGGAAAAGTCACACTCCCAAAACAAAACGCTCTAAAGCAATGTCGAAATCTGTCTTACCAAGACGAGCATCGTGATAAAGAAAAACTAGTTTACGAGAAAGACCGACCAATTCTTCTTTTTTAAAATTTTTGGCAAACCCAAGAGATTTTCTAAAGACAAATGGATTGAGCCCTGCTTCATTTGCGTCTTTATTTTCACTACCTAAAATCATAGCTTTAACTTGCCATAGGAGGATAGGATGAATTTCTTCTGGGCTTAACCCTGACAAAATAGCCCTTTGATACAAAACCCATAACCTTTTTTTATCACGCATCCCTAATGCATCCGCGAGAGCAAAAATATTGAACTCTTTTTTATTTTTATCTGTAGAAACTTTTTTTGGATTTTCAAATTTTTGAACCTTCTCTGCTCTCTTTTCAATCTTTGAAATAATTTCTTTTTTTATTTCTCCTTCAGTAATTATAAAAAGATTCTCTGAGTTCTCCATTTCTTTTAATCTCTTAAGAACAGCTTCTCTGGATACTTCATCCTGAAGCAAACCATCTAAAACCACGATGTATTTATTTTGAAACAATCCTTGGCTAACTATAAGCTCCTCGAGTTTTTCCTCGTCCCAATTATCATCATTTAATTTAAAATAAGCTGAATCTGGGTTTTTCTTTATTTGAGAAATTAGAATTTCACGAAGTTTGCTTCGTGCTTTAGTAAAATCATTTCCATAAAGAAAATAGATCATATCTCTTTCATCTCACCCCAAGATTTTCCATAAGCTGCGTTTGCTCTGCAAACAACGTCACGGGATTTTTCTTTAGGCATTACTTCCTCCATAAAATTACGAATCTTTGGGGCCAAGGTTGCGACCAAATCTTCGCGTATCTCAAATAAAAGCTCGTCATGAACCTGAAGAAGCATACGAATACCGGCACCCAAATTTTCTTTCTTTATAAATTCGGCAATTGCCACCATAGCAAGCTTAATAATATCGGCCGCGGTTCCTTGAATGGGGGCGTTAATCGCCATTCTTTCGGCTTGCGCCCGAATATATGGAAGACTTGAATTCATCCCTTCAAGTGGTCGGCGTCTACCAAAAAGTGTTTCGGTATAACCCTTTCGCTTTGCATCGGCTTTTACTCGGTCAAGATACGAGGCAAGCCCTGAAAATTTCTTAAAGTATTCATTGTAATATTCCTGGGCCTCATCTCTTGTACCACCAAGATTTTGTCTCAAGGCATTTACCCCCATACCATAAAGAATCCCGAAGTTAATAACTTTTGCTTTTGCTCTCATAGTCTTATCTACTTTTTGATGCTCTACTCCAAAAACATAGGAAGCAACTGCCGTATGAACATCCTCTTCATTTCTAAATATTTCCAAAAGTTTTTCATCACCAGAAAGAATTGCGGCTATACGAAGTTCAATTTGGGAATAATCAAATGAAGCTAATACAAAATTATTTTCTGCTATAAAAGCATGGCGAATGGCACGACCTAAAGAGGTTTTGATTGGAATATTTTGAACATTAGGATTTGTTGATGACATTCTCCCAGTAGTTGTTCCTGATTGGCGCAAGCTGGTGTGGAGTCTGTCGTCCTTATCAAGCATCTCGGGGATGTTGTCTATGTATGTTGAAAGTAATTTTTGAAGTTCACGATACTCTAATATGTGGCTTATAATCGGATGAAGGTCTTTAAATTTTTCTAACTCTGATTCGCGGGTTGATTTCATGCCCGTGGATGTCTTCTTCTGATTCTTTAGCGCCAAACCAAGTTTGGTAAAAAGAATTTCCCCCATTTGTTTTGGGGAATTAATATTAAATTCCTCCCCCGCCAAATCCCATATTTTTTTTTCAAGCGCTGAAAGAGTTTTATGGTAATCTTTAGATAGTTTTTTTAAATATTCTCTATCTATTTTAATACCAATTTTTTCCATTTCTCTGATAACCGACACGAGAGGTAATTCAATTCGCTCATACACAAACGAAAGATTTCTTTTCTTAATTTCTTCCAAAATAAGTTTTCTTGCATCATCAAAATTTTTTGTTTTTGTAAAATTCAAAATATCGTCTTCAGTCGGGTTAGAAATATTTGAATTTAAAAGCCAAAGCGCAATAGCCGTCTCTTCAAAATTTTCTTTAGAAACTTCGTCTCGAAATCCCAGTTGGAGGCCTTTCTGGTCGACTAAATCGCCATCTTCTTTTTTTAAATCTTTTTTGCCATTTAAAACTTCTTTTAATCGATTACTCAGAGTACGAAAATCTAAATCCACAAACAGATTATTTATCTCATCCTGCTTTAGCAGAGATTTCCATTCTTCTTTTGGTAAATCAAATTCTATTGGAGCATCCTTTCTGATTGTCGCGAGCATTTTAGAAAAAATAGCCTCCTCTTCCCCTTCTTTTAAGAGATTTATAATTCTGTCAGTAATTCCTGCTTCTTTTATTTTTCCTGGACTCTTTTTTAAAATTTTATAAATGTTTTCAATAGTTCCAAATTTTTGTATAAGAGTGCTTGCTGTTTTCTCTCCAATCCCTTTAATGCCGATAATGTTATCGGATGGATCGCCGCGTAAACCTTTAAAGTCAGGCAAAAGCCTTGGTGGAAAACCGAATCGATTAATAACCGCTTCTTCGTCATAAAGGATTGTGTCATTTATCCCTTTCCTGAGCGTATATACCCGAACCCGAGCATCATCAACCAGCTGCAAGGTATCCATATCTCCTGATGCAATGATAATTTCTAAGTTTTTATTCTTCTTTAGTTCTTCGGATATGGTCCCTAGCATATCGTCAGCCTCGAAACCGGCTTTTGAATAGATCGGAATTCCAAAGGAATTAAATATGTCATAAGAGCGTTTTATTTGAGCCACTAATTCGTCATCCGCTTTCTGTCGACCAGATTTATACGCCTCGTATGCCTCATGACGATAAGTTGGATCCGGCAAATCGTAACAAGCAACAATATGATCTGGCTTCAAATCAGCAATAATTTTTAAAAGCATTGCCACAAGCCCGTAAAGGCCCCCTGTTGGTTCCCCCTTAGAAGAAGAGAACTGCGGAAGAGCGTGATAAGCGCGATGTAAAATCGCATGGGTATCAAGAAGAATGAGTCTTTTTTTATCTAGAGATTTTTTTTTCATTTTTTAGGGAAAAAAGTAAATTTCCTTGTGATGTCATCTATAAATTCAAATGAAAGGCAGATCGAATCGCCAGGAATAATACCTTTAACATTCTCGGGCCATTCTATGCAAATAAGATTTTTTGGATCAGAGACGATTTCCCCCCAACCTAAAGTTTCGAGCTCATGCTCTTTTTCAAGACGGTAGGCGTCAATATGGATTAAGTGATTAAAAAATGTATGTTTAATTTTATAAATCTTTTCAATAACAAAAGTTGGACTAGTAACTTCGTCTTTTTTTATACCAAAAAGTCCAGTGAGTTCTTTTACAAAAGATGTTTTGCCAGAGCCAAGATCACCCGAAAGACAAACTACAGTGGCGTGTTTTTTATTTGGAATAAGATTTTTTAAAAAAGAATCTGCAAAAAGAGCCGTGTCTCTAAGATTTTTTGACAGGAAAGTGGTTGGCGCATCTTTCATTCCTCCATTCTATACAATACCCACCCTTTTTCCATACAAAAAGCGCGCCGATTTTCTGGCGCGCTTGTCTAACTACCTCGTCCTTACTCTACCAACAGCCCTGGCCCCGCTCTCCAGGAGCGATGAGCTGGTCGACAACCAACTGCTCCGGAGGGTTATCCTGGGAAACGTGGATACGCACGCAGCGCATGCCCACATAGATGACGCCCCCCTCGGGTTCTTGCCGATAGCCCTTGATGGTGATGTTTCGGGTCTCGAAGTGGCGACGATCGCTCACGTAGAGAGGCATGGAGAAGGTCTGCCCCGTCCGGATCTCGGAGGCGAGGATATACCCCTCAGACTCCACGGTGATGAAGTCGGCCGAACTCACACTCAGGTTGTTGTGGACCGTAAGAATGGGCCGATTGTCCACCGCCCGCACGAACTCCCTCGGGCTGATAACCCCAAAGTGGACCGAGCCGTTGCAGGCAACAAGCGGAACGATGAGAAAGACCAAGAAAAGCCGGCGCATAAAGCCCCCAATGACAGAGGTTCGGAAGGGATATTCTGTGTTCGTCTGTGTCAATTATACCATAATCTATATCAATCTGTCAACTATAATATTTAATCCTTTGAAGCCCCTGGGATGGGTGCTATAATAAGGCGTAAATAAGCCCTACAATGGTTGAATTCAACGAAGACAAACAGAATAAGCGAGTGACCGACCTCAAAAAACACGAGGAAGAAGAGCTGACCAAAATGCTCTCTCAAAAGTATGGAATAGGTTATCTTGATTTATCTGTTATACCCATAAACATAGACGCCCTTAGGGTCATAAGAGAGGAGGATGCTCGTGAAGCGCAGATGGCGGTTTTTAATGTCACAGACAAGAAAGTAGATGTCGCGGTGCTGTCTCCTAATAATCAAAAAACCCTAGAAAGAATTGAGGAAA
Organism: uncultured Candidatus Saccharibacteria bacterium; assembly: GCA_964383705.1. Taxonomy (GTDB): domain Bacteria; phylum Patescibacteriota; class Minisyncoccia; order Phycocordibacterales; family Zambryskibacteraceae; genus CAYLHJ01. Next base: position 17,560 of record CAYLHJ010000001.1, read on the forward strand.
TAAAAACAAATGGATTTATCCCAACTATTTTTATGGTTTCTCATGAAAGTTTGAATAAAGTCTGGGAAAGATATAAAGACCTATCGTATTCATTTGAAACTAAGGGCGGTGCGCTAGACATTTCAAACGACGAGATTGTCGACATCTTAAAAAACCTGACTAGCGTTGCTGATATTAAAAAAGAAATTGAAATTGTTCTTGCGGCAAAAAAAAGTTATCGAATTTCTAAGATTTTAGAAATCATAATTGCCGGAGCCATAGCAACTAAAGCCTCCGATATTCATATTGAGCCAGAGGAAGGATATGTGCGCCTTAGATACAGACTAAACGGAGTACTAACCGAGATACTTCAATTTGATCGAGAAACATTTAAACTTCTTTTATCTCGAATTAAACTTATTTCTAACTTAAAATTAAATTTGACCGGAGCCCAAGACGGGAGATTTTCAATAAAACTTCCACAAGGTGATATTGAAGTCAGAACTTCCCTCCTCCCAGGAGCATATACCGAGTCTGTGGTATTAAGAATTTTAAACCCAAATGCCACTTCGGTTGATCTTGAGGCTCGCGGCATCCACCCAAAACTTTTAAAGATTTTTCTCCATGAGATAAAAAAACCTAACGGTATGATCCTTGTTACTGGACCAACAGGATCAGGAAAAACCACCACGCTTTATTCCTTTCTCAAAAAGATACACACGCCGGAAGTAAAAATTATTACTATTGAAAATCCGATTGAATACCATTTGCCAGGCATTGTCCAAACCCAGACCGACCCAGACAAAAACTATACTTTCGCTTCGGGTCTTCGATCAGCATTGAGACAGGACCCAGATGTAATCATGGTTGGAGAAATCCGCGATGAAGAAACCGCCGAGGTTGCAGTAAACGCCGCCTTGACGGGGCACTTGGTTCTTTCAACTCTACACACAAACAATGCGGCGGGGTCATTTCCAAGATTAATTGATCTTGGAGTAAACCCTAAAGTTATCTCTTCAGCCGTAACTATTTCCATCGCCCAGAGACTGATGAGAACGCTCTGCCCAGATTGCAAGAAAGAAATAACTCCATCGACAGACGAGAAGAGAATAATCGATGAAACGCTTGGAGAAATTTATGACAAATCTTATTTAGATGGTATCCAAAAAGAAAAACTCTGGGAACCGGTCGGTTGTAATAAATGCAATATGTCTGGATTTGTAAGTAGAACTGGAATATTTGAAGCAATTCTTGCAGATGAAGAAATAGAAAAAATTGTCCTTCAAAATCCAAGCGAAAGAGAAATAGAGAATGCTGCAAAACATCAAGGTATTTTAACAATGAAACAAGATGGAATAATAAAAGTGCTTCAAGGATTAAGTTCTATTAAAGAACTTGAGAGGGTTATTGACCTTGGTGAGCAGGAAGAGGGCTAGTATGTTTTTTCCTTGCGCAGTATTGCCTTTTGTGAATAATGAAGATAAGGATATTAGCTCATTTTCAAACAAAAAGATCCAAAACATAAATCTCTAAGCAACACTTTCAATAGTCGTATCAAAAGTCCAGCAATTCCCAAAGGATAATCCCAGCTCTTGGTAAAACCAATGACCAGAATGTCCTCGAAGAAGAGCTTGATTAAGCCTAGAGGCCCGTTGCTTAGAGATTTATATCTTGGATCCAGAAGAACTAACTGAAACCCGGACAAAAGCCGGCCATTCACTGACCATGCAAGTCTAGCACATAAAAGTTTTTATGTCAACCCCGTAGGAAAGGCCCTATCTCATTGTTATACTAACGGTATATTTTGTTATCCAGAAGATTTTTCTAAGGCAATAGCAGAAAAAGATTATGAACCAAATAAACCAATCCCAAAAAAACGCTGGAAGTGAAAATGTAGAGGATAAAGACCAAAATTTTCTTGACCAAACCCTCCGCCCTTCGCGCTGGGACGAATATATTGGCCAAACTAACATAAAAAACAACCTGCACATCCTCATCACCGCGGCGCAAGAAAGAAACCACCCGCCAGAACACATCCTTTTTTACGGACCACCAGGTCTTGGCAAAACAACTCTCGCCCACCTCATTGCCAAAGAGACGAAATCGCAAATGAAATCAACTTCTGGCCCGGCAATTGAGAAAGTTGGGGACCTTGCTTCGATACTAACAAACCTTTCTCCAGGAGACATACTTTTCATCGACGAAATACATCGCCTAAACAAAACTATCGAGGAGGTTCTCTACCCAGCTATGGAGTCCGGTTCTCTTGATATCATCATAGGTAAAGGTCCTTCTGCCAGAACAATACAGCTTGAACTACCCCGTTTTACTTTAATTGCAGCAACAACCAGAATTGGAATGATTTCCTCTCCTCTCCGCTCCCGTTTTTCGGGAGGAATTTTTCGTTTAGAATTTTATACCGATGATGAAATACAAGAAATTCTTAAACGTTCTGCTTCCATACTAGGAATAAATATTGAAAAGGATGCAGTTAATGAAATTTCTAAGAGAAGCAGGTTCACCCCAAGAACAGCTAACTATTTATTAAAGAGGGTTAGGGATTTTGCTCAGGTTCATAAAAAAGAAATTGGTAAAGATATTGTACTTGAATCACTTTCCCTTCTTGGAATTGATGAACGCGGATTATCCCCATCAGACAGAATGATCTTAAAAACACTGATAGAAAAATTCTCTGGAGGACCAGTTGGACTGAATACACTTGCCGCATCGCTTTCAGAAGAAGAAAATACTATAGAAGAATTCAATGAACCATATCTTCTTCAGATGGGCTTTATTGAGAGAACGTCACGCGGAAGAGTCGTAACTTCGCTTGGGTATCAACATTTAGGAATAAAAATTCCTGAAAACTTGCAAGAAAAATTACTTTAATCAAAAACATGTCCGGTCATAATAAGTGGTCAAAAATAAAGAGGCAAAAAGAAAAAACTGATGCCCAAAAGAGTAAGATCTTCGGTAAAATGGTTCGTATGATTTCTGTTGAAGCAAAACGAGCGCAAGGTAATCGAGAATCGCCCGGGTTAAAAACAGCAATAGAGCGGGCCCGCGAAGCAAATGTGCCAAGCGATAACATTGAAAGAGCGATTAAAAAAGCAAATGAGGAAGGGGGTGATTTGGAAACTGTGGTTTATGAAGCGTATGGTCCTGGCGGATCCGCTATTGTTATCGAAGCGCTCACTTCAAATCGTAACAAGGCGGCTCAAGAAATTAAGCACGTTCTTTCAAATCACAACATCGCTCTGGCGGGAATCGGAGCGGCAACTTGGGCATTTGAAAAAAAAGAAGGAGAATGGGTGCCTAAAAATACTATTGCCTTAAATGAGGCGGATATGAAAAAACTTGAAGAAATCGTGGATGAACTTGAAGAAAATGATGAAGTTCAAGAAGTATTTACAAATGCGGAACAATTATGACAATTCTTGGTATTGATCCCGGTTATGAAAGAATTGGGCTTGCAATCATTGAAAGGGCCGAAAAGGGCCGAGAGGTTTTAATTTTCTCTGATTGCTTCCAAACTGATAAAAAACTTCCTCACGCCGAACGCCTAAAACTAATAGCAGAATATGTCCGGATGGTTGTAGAGAAATATAAACCAAATCTACTTGGTATAGAAAAACTTTATTTTAATGAAAATCAAAAAACCGCCATGCGAGTTGCCGAAGCGCGGGGAACCATTATCGTCGTAGCCAAAGAAGCGGGACTTCAAATAGAGGAATTTACACCGCTTCAGATTAAAATTGCTATTACTGGATACGGCCGGGCAGATAAAAAACAAGTTTCCGCTATGGTGCATCGACTTGTTAAAATAAGCAAAAAGGTCCTTTTTGATGATGAATATGACGCTATTGCAACGGCTATAACCACAAGCGTGAGCTTTCCTGCTTAAATTATCCACATAACCAATAAAAGCCCCTTGCAAAGAAAATGGGATTTGATACAAATAGGCAATCCTAAAAGGAGCCTCCAGCAAAGGGGGTGATTAAAAGAATAAAAAATTAATTTAATATGGCAGAAGATGATACTTTCCCTTCAGATGAACTTGATGAAGAGGAAGAAGGAGAAGAAGAATTAGACAAGGATCCCGATGCGCTTATAGATGAGGAAGATGACGATCTTAAAGATTTCGGGGCAGGAGAAGAAATCGAGTAATAATTCCTCGCTTTAAAAATAAAAAGACCCCTACGGGTCTTTTTATTTTTATCGAGAATTGTCTGGCCTATTATGATATGATAGCCTAGAAAAATATGAACATACTCCTTCGGAGAGCGAAAAAGAGCCTCCGCCATTTAAATAAAAAAAACGCTCGGAATTACGCGCTCCTTGCTCTAGCGGGATTAATTTTTTTTACTGGTATTTTTTTTATTTGGGCCTCAAATTTAAAAATTCCAACATTGGAGTCATTTGAGACTAGACGAGTTATCCAATCAACAAAAATATTTGATAAAACCGGAGAGATTCTCCTTTACGATGTAAATCAAGACGTTCAGCGAACTGTAATTCCTTTTGATGAAATATCTAGAAATGCAAAAAATGCGACTATTGCAATCGAAGATAGAGAATTTTATTCCCATAATGGTATAAAACCAAAATCCATTTTAAGGGCAATTTTTGCAAATACAACAAGCCTTGGATACAGCCAGGGCGGGTCGACGATTACCCAACAAGTAGTTAAAAACTCACTTTTAAGCACCGAAAAAAAAATATCAAGAAAAATTAAAGAGTGGGTGCTTGCAGTGAAACTAGAAAAAATTTTAAGCAAAGACGAGATTTTAAACCTATATTTTAATGAAATCCCCTATGGGGGGAATATGTATGGAATAGAGGAAGCAAGCCAGACGTTGTTAGGAAAAAGCGCTCATTATCTATCTATAGCAGAAGCGGCTTACCTTGCGGCTATTCCGCAAGCTCCAACTTATTATTCTCCTTATGGTAAAAACCGAAACAAACTTGAAGAAAGAAAAAACTTAGTTCTTCTTGAAATGAAAAAAAATGGTTTTATAACTGAAGAAGAATATAAAAATGCTAAAGAAGAAATTGTTCAATTCAAAGAGAAAGAGACTGAAAACCTAAAAGCGCCCCATTTTGTTTTTTATGTAATTAATGAATTAGAGAAAAAGTATGGAGAAGAAATTGTTCAAAATGGCGGGTTACATGTAAAAACAACTTTAGATTACAATCTACAAAAAAAGGGTGAGGAAATTGCCAATCGTTTTGCTTTGGATAATAAAGAAAAATTTAACGCTGAGAATTCTTCTTTTGTTGCCATAGACCCAAAAACTGGTGGAATTCTCGCTATGGTTGGCTCAAGAAATTTCTTTGATAAAGAGATTGATGGAAATTTTAATATCGCGACGGCTCACCGACAACCCGGATCAACTTTTAAACCTTTTGTTTATGCTGAAGCTTTTAATAAAGGATACACGCCGGAAACCGTAGTTTTTGATGTTAAAACTCAATTTTCCACAAATTGCTCTCCAGACAATCTAACAAGCGAAGATGGGTGTTATTCTCCCGATAATTACGACTTGAAATATCGAGGGCCAATAACCCTCAGGGATTCTCTTGCTCAATCCATAAACATTTCTTCGGTAAAAACTTTGTATCTTGCCGGGATAGATGATTCCATTAGGCTTGCCGAGAAAATGGGCATTCAAAGCCTGAGCAATGCTGGACAATATGGACTTACCTTGGTCCTTGGAGGAGGGGAAGTGTCCCTTCTTGATATGACCAGCGCTTATTCTGTTTTTGCGAATGAAGGAATACGAAACCCTTACGTGTCGATACTTGAAGTAAAAGACAGTAATGGGGAGATATTAGAAAAATTAGAGTCAAAGCCAAAAGATGTTTTGAATCGCGAGACCGCGCTTAAAATTTCAAGCATCCTGTCTGATAACGTTGCCCGAGCGCCAGCTTTTGGGCAAAGCTCTTTCCTTCACTTTGAAAACCGAGACGTTGCCGTAAAAACAGGAACAACAAATGACTACAAAGATGCTTGGATAATCGGCTACACTCCGAGCGTTGTTTTGGGCGCTTGGGCAGGAAACAACGATAACACTCCGATGGAAAAAAAGGTGGCGGGGTTCATCGTCGCGCCAATGTGGAGAGCCTTTATGGATGAAATTATTTCTACCATGCCAAATGAGTCTTTCCCCGAACCAATTGTGGAAGAGTCTCTGGACTTAAAGCCTGTTTTGAGAGGAAAATGGCAGGGCGGCAATTCAACAAAAATAGATTCAATATCAGGAAAATTGGCAACCGAATTTACTCCAAAAGAAACTATCAAGGAAATATTTTCTGGCGGAGTTCACTCTATACTTTATTGGGTTGAAAAAGAAGATCCTCGTGGCCCCATACCAAAAAATCCATCAAACGACCCTCAGTTTGTTTTTTGGGAAGAAGGCGTTAAAAGATGGTTAGACTCCCAAAACTACACTCCGGAAGACAAGGTGCCTGAAATAAGCGAGTTTGATGACGTCCACGGACCAAATGAGAGCCCGAAAGTTAACCTGGCCCCCCTAAAGAACGAGTACAAGTCGAACGAAAACATCACACTAACGCCGACAATTCAATCAAAATACCCCATTACAAAAGTTGAGTATTATGTCGGGGGGAAATACATTGGAGAGCAGACACTCAAACAATTTTCCATATCATTTATTCCAAAAGATTTTGGAATTCAGGAAGGAGAGGTCTCCGTACTAGTTGTTGCTACTGACAAAATTTTTAACAAAGGACAGGTTGAGAAAATAATCACTATTGAAGATTAGTTATGTCTCTAAAACCCAGCTCATGAAGTTCTTTAATAATTTTTTCTTTTTCTAAAAAAATTTGACTCTTAACAACTGAGGAAGCCCTGATATAAATTGTTCCGTTTTTAATATCAAAAGATTGCGTTTCGAGTAAAACTGAAGATTTTGAATTAATAACATTTCTTATCGTTTCATTTTTTCTTGTTTTGTTAAGCAATCTTTGCTTAATCTTCAGAAGATATGTGTTTAGCTCCTTCATTTATTTATTCATTGGCATAACAATATATGAGAATGTTCTGTCCGAAACTCCCCGAATAAGAACTGGCTTGCCAAGACCTTGGAATGACAAAGACAGGCTGTCAGAATGAATGGACTGAAAACAGTCAATGATGTATTTGTAATTAAAACTAACGGAGAGATCTTCCCCTTTCAAAACTGCATCTAGTGAATTATGGTTCTCTCCAACAACACTATTTTTTGTGGTTAATTCAAACAATTTTTCACCAGGGATTGCTCGAAAAACAACCTGATTGAAGGTGTCGGAAAAAACATTCGCCAGCTTTAAAGCGTTTAGAAGATCCTGCTTCAGAATGGTGACTTCTGTTTTAAATTCTCTAGGAACAATCTGTTTGTAATCTGGGAAAGTTCCATCAATTACGCGCGAAACTAAATATAAATTGTCGTTTTTAAAAGCAATTTGATTTGAACCGATTAAAATCTCTGTCTCTCCCCTTACAGTTTCAAGAATCCTAATGATTTCGGGTATATTTTTATAGGGAATGAGGACACTTCCGAAGTCTTTTGTTTTTTTTGTTGAAACTTTCTTTTCGGCTAACCTAAATGAGTCTGTGGCAACAAAAACTAACTGCTCGTCTTCCGAATAAATATAAACGCTGGATAGCTCGGGCTTCATACTTGTAACTGCCGAGCTGTACCAAACGGACTTTAATCCATTTACAATAATTTCCGCGTCAACATAAATACCTTTTTTGCTTTCTACTCTAGGAATAATAGGAAATTCCTCAACTGGCAGTGTTTTTATTGTTGTAGACGTTTTTTTAGTAGAAAGATTTAAGTTTTCGCCAGTATTTTCAATAAAAACTTTTTCATCTTGTAAATTTGTTAGAAAGTTAGAAAAAATAGATCCCGGAACTGAAACTGCCCCCGGCTCCAAAACCTTTACAGGAAGGCTTAATTCAAAGCCCATATCCAAATTAGTTGATTTAATTAAAAGATTTGATTGTTGAACTTCAAGAGTTAAACAAGAAAGGATAGGTAGTGTTAAATTTTTTCCAGTTATTTTTTCTGCAAGCGACACGGCTTCTTGAAGTTTTTCTTTTACACATTCTATTTTCATATTCTCTATATAAATCTATTACTACTTATTAAAGGTGTTGATTAGGGGAAAAGCCAATGCGTTTATATTTTTCAACCTAAATCCCAGGAACCTTTTAGAACAACTTTGATAATAAACATGGTTTGATGTGGATATTTTTTTCATTCCTAAATTTTTATGATTAAATTTGAACAACAATTCAGTTCTTATTCACATCATTTACACAATCATTGTTCTTAACTGGCTTATTTCTTGATTTAGATTTTGATCTGTTTTTAAATCATTTTTAATTTTTTCACAAGAGTGAATGACAGTTGTGTGATCTCTCCCTCCCATTTTTTGTCCAATAGAAGGATAAGAAATACTAAAATCTTCTCTCAAAAGATACATAGCCACCTGTCTTGGTTTGATAATTTCCTTTCTTCTCGTTTTTTCGTAAATATTTTCTTCCTCAATTTGGTAAAAATCAGCCACAACCTTAACAATTTCTTTTATTGAGATTGATTTTTTGGGTTTGGCATTCGCTTTAATAAAGCTACGTATCTCATTTAATGACAGCTCCCTTCCTTTTAGCTGAGATTGGCAGATTATTACATTCAAAGCGCCTTCAAGGTCTCTGATATTTCCATTGATTGTTTGGGCCAAGAAATTAACCGCCTCTGGTCCCAAGTTACTATTGCTTGAGCGCGCTTTTGCTGACAATATTGCAATTCGTGACTCGTGATCTGGGGCCGGGATATCAACGGTCATTCCTGCCCCAAAACGGGACTTTAAACGGTCTTCAATGCTCGGTATGAGGTTCGGGTGTTTGTCTGAAGAAAAGATAATTTGCTTGTTGCTGTCATAAAGAGTGTTGAATAGGTGAAAAAGTTCTTCCTGGGTTTTCTCTTTTTGAGATAGAAACTGGATGTCGTCCATAATTAAGACGTCGTATTTTCGATACTTCTCCTTCACTTGGTTTATCTTTCCAGTCTGAATTGCTGAAACAATATCAGAAGCGAATCTTTCTGAGGTGACATACAAAACCTTTCTTTCTTTGTTGGTATTTTTTATGTGATTGCCAATTGCTTGGATAAGATGGGTTTTCCCATGACCAGTATTTCCGTAAATAAATAGGGGGTTATATAAAATGCCAGGACTTTTTATTACAGCTTGAGATGCGGCATGAGCAAGCTCGTTAAATGGCCCTATAACAAAAGTTTCAAATGTGTAGCGCGGGTTAAGATTATCCTCTTTATTTATGTAGTGCTCATTTAGGGGTAACTCTCTTGTCGGAGTATTGATGTAGGCCCTCTCCATTGATTTTTGAGGGTCTTTTGGCCTGCCGTCATCTCTTGAGACCACATATTCAATGGAGTGTATGTGAGAGGCGGCATTTCTTAGGCATCGAAGAATAGTGTTGTGGTACTTGTTGAGGAGCCATTCTTTAACAAAAGCGTTCGGAACTGATAGGTGGACGGCTCCATCATCGTGCCGAACAATATAAGTGTCCTTAAACCACGTTTGAAAGCTTGCTTTCGAGACATTTAATTCCATTTCTACCAAGACACTATCCCAAAGCTGTTTCGTATCCATATTTTTTATTTTTCAACTCTTAGTAGTAAGTAGTATATACTCCTTATAAAATTAAAATACTTGTCTAATTACTGCAATTATGTTGATAGTTTGTGTATAAATTGTGAATAAAAACTTTTGATAATTTTGGAAAAAAATGCATAGGTGTGTTACAATCCTCTACACTATGTCTCAAACATATCAACCTAAAAAAAGAAAAAGAAGCCGAGCCCATGGTTTTCTGAAAAGAAGGAAAACTGCGGGAGGAAGAAAGACCCTTAAAAGAAGGGTTCAAAAGGGCCGAAAGCGGGTGGCGCTTTAGTATGTTGCCCAAGATAAGGAGAGTTTCTAGGAGGGTTTTTCCTAAAAACAATGAGGAGTATCGGTCGGCATCAGGTGATTTGGTTTCAATAAAAGTTTTTACTGGTGTTATTGACGATAGTAAAACCAAAATTAGCTGTGTTGTTTCAAAAAAAGTTTCAGCAAAGGCGGTAGAAAGAAATCTTATTCGCAGGCGATGCTACTCAGTCTTTGAAGAATTACTTTCTCGATTGAAGGGTGGAAGAAGAGTTATTGTGTATGCAAAAAAACAAATAAAAGAGGCGAATCCTTATGAAATTAGTTTTGAAATAAAAAACCTACTTTCAAAATTAAATGTTTTTGTTTGAAAAACAAAATTCGTAGTGTAATATTTCACTCATGTCACAACTATTCCATATTATTTTCTACCAACCTCTTTACAATGGTTTAATATTTTTAACGGCGGTTTTGCCATGGTTTGATGTTGGTGTCATTATTATTCTCTTTACTATCTTAATTAAATTTATCCTATTTCCCCTTTCAAAGAAGGCAACTATTACTCAACTCGAAATGAAAGATCTTGAGCCGGAACTCAAGAAAATAAAAGAAAAATATAAAGACAATTCTCAAGAGCAAGCAAAAAAAACAATGGAGCTTTATCGTTCCAGGAAAGTCAATCCATTTTCCAGCCTATTTGTTGTTTTGCTCCAACTGCCTATAATTTTCGCTCTTTATTTTGTTTTTTTACGTGGCGGGCTACCACAAGTTGATAGCTCCCTTCTCTACTCATTTATTCCTCAGCCAGACGGCGTTAATATGAATTTTTTCGGTTTAATTAATATTACAGAGAAAAGTTTGGCGCTGGCTTTCCTTGCTGGATTATCAAGTTTTTTTCAAGCTCGTTTTTCTGCACCTGTGCCACCAACTACCAAAGCCGGGGTGTCGTTTCGTGACGATTTGGCTCGCGGAATGAGTATGCAGATGCGTTACGTTCTTCCCGTTATTGTTTTTTTCATTTCATATAGCATATCTGGGGTTATAGCTCTCTATTGGTCAACAAGCAATATTTTTACTATTGTTCAAGAGTTTTATTTTCGAAGAAAATATAATAGAAAAAGTTAGTCAATCCACTGAGGAATCTTGTTTGGGTCCATCGGCATCGCCCACAAAGTGTAATCTTTCTTGTTTGTAAATACCAATAAGCTGTTGTCTGGGCTAATAATCGGGTTTATAACATCAACTTCCAGCACTTCTTCCTTGAAGTTTGATATCTGTTCTGAAGCATCAGTGTCCGTATCATAAATCCAAATTTCATCAGAGAAAGAAACTAATCCCTGATACCAACTATCGGGCATATTATTTGTTGGTAGAACTGAAGGGATTGAGCAAATTATAATAATGTTTGTTTTCCAAGCACATTTTTCGGGAAACGTAACAAATGGCATTCTTTGAATTGCAGAAGTATCTTTGTTGAAGACGCTTAATTCGGATGAATTTTTTTGTGACGTTGAAAATAAAATTTTATTTCCATCCAAGTTTGCAAGTGTTTTTAGGGCGGGGACATTCGAAAGTATTGGTTTAAATATCCCAGTTTTTGTATCGAGGGAATACAAATACCCAGCTACCCCATTTGATGCTTTTGTGTTAAGAAAGATTTTGTCATTATTGACCCAATCAGCTAACCACTCTGTAGTGCCAAATTTCCACACAGAAGAAGCGTTTTGAATATCGGCATTTGCAACAAAGCCTTCAATCTCAAATGGAGAAGAAATGGTGTAAAAAACCAAATCAGTTGAAGAAAAATTAATATTACTTATATTGTCAATTAACCTTCTTTCCTCTATTTCCAAGTATTCGTCACTACTTGTTGAGGTCGCAGGTTTTATAGATATAAAGTAGCTTTCAATCAATCCACCTTTGGCTGATCTTGCAACAAAGGAATTTCCAGTATTTTGCCAAGTGGCTATTTCAATTTTTGGTATGGTTTTATTTGAAATTCTCGTTTTTTTATTTGTTTCTTTTTCAAATTCATATATGTGTCCTGTTGCTTTTTCTACATATCTGACTATGGTTGAACTTCCACGGATAAAAGCGACAGCCCCTGATACCGGCTCCCCACTCAATTTTATTGAGCCATTTTCTTCAGGAACATTTTCTATTTCATTAGTATTTGGAATCGGGAATTGATCAGTTGTTGTTTCTGGGGCCTGCGATTGGTTGTCCTCACTCTGGCCAAAAGGTAATCCATTTGTTCTCTCACCACTATCATTGTTGCTTTTTGAATCAAAACCAAACCAAACCCAGATACCAATTCCGATGATAATGAAGAATCCTATTAAAATAATAATTTTTTTATTCATTTTTTACCAAAGGTTCATGTGGAAGTGTATGCCAGTGGCCTGCGGTGGCAGAGGGCTTAATCTGCCAGTTACCCCAGCTGCCTGAAGTGGTGCAATGGCATTATCTGGCACCTCCATTTGGAGGCTTGTTATGCCAGCTTTCGATGCTGCTGTGAAAAAATCTTTTACTCGCTTTATTTCCTCTGGTTTAAGTGGTAGAGATAAGTCTGGCGCAGGAACTAAGTTAACGTCAGCACAATCCCCACGAATGTGACATAGGCTTATGTGGCCAGTTGTAGGTTTCCACGCTTCTGTAATCCACCATTCTGTTTGGTCGTATCCCAATATAAACATTTCATCTTTAAATTCTTCAAGCATTTCTGCTGAAGTTTTGGACAATAAATTTCCTGCTCCTGGTTTTAGAGGGAGGATATGTTGTGGGTTATTTTGTGCTAGTCCAATTGTTTCGCAATCAACACAACTACAGGACACAGAAGACGGTTCTTTGGTGGTAGGGTTTATTGCTTTACAAGTATCACCACTGATTGGTGGAGGAGGGAGTATCTCTGGGGGCCTCTTAATTGATAGGTCAAAATTTAATATTTGTGGATTTATGGTATTTAAAATAATAAAAGCACTAATCGCCAAAAGTAAACCAATAAGGGCATTTGTTATTTTTGATTTACCTTCTGTTTTTCCACTTATTGCATCAGTAGAAAGGTACTCTACTCCCCCGACAACTATCATTATGATGGCAAGTGCCCCGGCTATGGCTATGGTAAGTCTAAAAATTCCAGGTATGTAGGTATTTAATTCAGCAACTTCTTCTCCTCCGACCGTTACGGTTGTTCCTGGTAAAGGGGCGAGGGGGGTGTAATTACTTGGTATTACTTCTTCTGCCAAGCTTGCTAAAGGAAAAATAAAAAATACTAAACAAATTACTAGAAGGTTTGTGAAAACAATTTTTTTAGTGGAAAAATTCATATTCTTACTCTCTATTATTACCAAAATTTAAAAGAAAATCTTTTTTAGCTAATTGAAATTTTTTTGTTAAGTGACTGGCTTCTAGGTTTATTAATGACTTTCCGCTTTCCTCAGAATCTTGCCTAAGCGTTATGGTATTACCGTTAGTAGTGTTTGCAGGCGCATTGTTTATTTTCCAGTTGAAAAAAATATTGTTGCTATAATTTCCATCTGTACTAAAAAAATATGGTGCTGCGGTAAGTGATACCTCTCTGTCGCGCAAATTAAATTCCCCTCCTATGGCTCTGTTGTAGAGTATTCCGTAAAGAGGGTGGTTTTCGTATATCAATAAAGAAGGGTTTGATGGCTCTAGTATTAGTTTACTTATCGCCCTGATACTTTTGTCTTGGTTCGACACTTCAACCTCTATATTTTCTTTTCCTCCTAAAAATGCACCAAAATAAGTTAATACATTTTTACCATAACCTGATTTCGAGTCCAAAATAGTATTGTTTGCTTTCCATGTATATATGAGTGTATCTGCGGGAATAGGCCTTTTTTGTGTATCAAGAAAGTTAGGAATGGCGGCGATTATTAAGGATGCTTCATCGGAAAATAAAGCCTTTCCTTCATAAAATTCTGGTGTATATGTTCGCGCTTGCCATACGAGATTTACCTCCCCTATTGAGAAAAAAATTTCTTTTTGAAATGTCGGTTTATCTTTCGGTGTTATAACTACTTTGATGTGGGAGATGGTTCCAACATCTCCAGTTTTAAAAGAAAAATCCTTGATTCCTGTTCCCGTATCTCCAATAACGTCATTAACTACCCAAACTATTTTTGAAGTATTTAAGTCAAAAGCGAAACTTTGAATTGATATGGAAACATTCTGGTTTGGTCCAGGAATTTCAGGATTTACGATAACAGAAAGAGTTTCTTGTATTTTAGGAACTATCGTATCTTCTGCATGAAGCGATCCATGAAATGAAAAAAACATTAAAAACGCTATAAAGGTGGGGCAAAATTTTAAGGCCATTTATAGACATATTATACAGCAAATAAAATGATGATAAACAAGGTTTATCACACAACTTTGTTTATTTTTTTGACTACCGGTACTTTCTGATCTTTGTCAGTCATGTCTAGTATCTTTTCCCCACCGGGGATTATTTTTGCAATTTTCTTTATTTTTGTAGTGCCGATTATTAATAAAACAGAAATGGTCCAGCCGGGTAGAATGTTCAATATTGGAATTGCTTCGATTATAGTGCCTAATCCCATAGATAAAACCCTTTTTGGGCTATTAAATTTCAATCCTTTAATTCGAAACCAAAGCCAAAATGTCATAAAGGCCAACCCAGTAATAAGAATGCTTATTATTTGTCCAGCAACAGGTATTAGATTTATAACAAACTGAAAAATATCGAAAAAAAGAGCCGTAGAAATTAGAAGGAAAGTCGTTCCGTATGATAGATTGGTTCCTTTTTCATCCATTTTGACCACTTAATTCTAGTTCCTGTCTTGCTTTCTGAATCGCAAGAACCTGAGATGGATCAGAGGTGATAATTTGATCTTCAGTATATGAAGCGATAATTTTTATAGCAACGTGTTTTAGTCCCGCAAAGAATATCCCTTCCCCTACGCCGGATTCCAAGAGAAGATATTTTTCTTCCTCAGTTAGATTAAATACTTGTTGAAGACGGTCAATTGCTGTTGGAGATTGTTTAAGTAAAATTTGAATTGAAGAGTTTGTAATGATAGGTGTTCCATAAGGTGATTTTAAGAAGTCATCAACATCTTGAGTAATAGTTGCAAGCCCCAAATAGTATTTTCTTCCGCGTTTTGCAAGGTTAAGTAAGAAAGAAGCAGTATCCTCAGATTTCATCATCCACCACGCTTCATCGATAACCAAAAGGC
The DNA here is from genome assembly GCA_964383705.1 of uncultured Candidatus Saccharibacteria bacterium. Classification (GTDB taxonomy): domain Bacteria; phylum Patescibacteriota; class Minisyncoccia; order Phycocordibacterales; family Zambryskibacteraceae; genus CAYLHJ01. The sequence goes on from CAYLHJ010000001.1 coordinate 32,715, forward strand.
GCTTTTTGAGCTCTCTTCTTACGGCGCTCCATATATAGTGTGTAACAATATACATTGCTATTGGCTTTAGTTCATCTTCCATATCTCGGAGAGAGAAAACGACAAATTTTTTATTTATATCTATATTTGTAGGCCGATTAATGAATCCAGCCCAAGTTCCTCTAGTATATTTCGTCAGTCTTTGCGCCAGTGATTCCCCACCTTCAAGGCCAGAGAGAACCAATTCAAAATCTGAAAGTAGTGGTGGCTCAATATTTCTGAAGTCGGAATCAGCCGTGATGTCTTTAAGTGCGTAAGTTTCGGTAATTGCTCGATCAATTAAAGAATCTTCCTCAGCAGTTAGCCCCCCCATCATTAGACGAAATAATCCGACTAAGTTAATAATGTTTGATCTTAAAACACTCGCGGCTGACTCATCTTCTCCTGGTATTGGCAAGTCAAATGGGTTTATGTGGTGTTCTGAGTTAAGCGATATGCTGAAATATCTTCCACCGACCGCTTCTGCCATATACTCATACTCTTTTTCGGGATCAATAACCATAACTTCAGTATCAAACATGAGTGTTCGTAAGATTTCTAACTTTGTCGCGTATGATTTTCCCGCTCCGGATTTGGCAAATGTAATGGAGTTGTAGTTTTCTAGTGAAAACCTGTCAAAGAGAACCAAGCTTGAGTTGTGCCTATTTATTCCATAAAGGATTCCTTTATCAGAAGTCAGATCGAAGGATATAAAAGGAAATAAACTCGAAAGAGGAGAAGAATTTAGTTTTGAATTAACTTGCAATATGTCATCTCCAAGAGGAATTACGCTTTTAAATGCTTGCTCTTGTTGGAAGAGGGCTGGTTTTATATATACAAGTTTTGCTTCAAGTATGGATTTTATCTCAGATTCTATTTTATCTAATTCCGGTTCGTTGTCGGCGTAGATTGAGATGTAAAGACCAACATCAAAAAGTTTTTCTTGGGCCTGTTGAAGATTGTCACGCAGATTTTCTAAATCTTGGTAGGCGACATCAAGCATCGGGTCTCTTACCAACCCCTTTTCTTCCCTTGCGTGAATCTGACTTTGAACCTCGGCCACTTTCTTTTGGAATTGTTTTAAAACTTTAGAGGTTTCAATTGGGTGAATAAATATTGAAACATCAAAGACTCTATCTAGATTAATGATTGGTGCAAACCAACTTTCACCTAAAAATCTAGGATATGAAATAACAAAAAAACTTCTCATAATTTTTTCTCCCAAGTTAAGGTCCTTCGGGCTAACTTTAAGAGCACTTGGGGCGATGATGTCTTTTAAGTCAAGAGTGTTCGCCTCATAAATTTCATGTGGCAAAAAAGACGTCCCTTTCTGGGCATCACTAGTTTTTTTTGTTTTTAAAAAATCAAATATTCCCATATATTATGCTTGTGTTTCTAATTGTATTGGCTTTTCTGTGTCTCCGGGATTAAATATTTTATAAAAAAGTTCAGTTATTTCTTCTGTACCCAATTTCTCTACACGAATGCCACACCGTATAAGACCTTGTTCTACTACTGACATGCGTTGCTCAAGTTGGGTTCGGCGCTCATCAAAAAGCTCCTGAGTCACGGCATTTTGGTCCGCTTTTTCTTTTTTGGGGAATATTTTATTTGTAATTCCGCTTTTTCCTTGAAGAAGTGCTTGGGTATATGGCACGACAACAAAAAAGTTTTTGGTCATTATGTTGGTGTTGTCAGTAAATGATTTAATAAACTCCATATATTCTTGGATTTGCATTTTCATCAAGCTGTTCAATTGGTTTTTTTTCTGATTTTCAAGCAGAGCTAGATATGGTCGTATATCAAGTTTTCTGGATTCAATGAAAATTTGTATGGAAAAATCTAGGGAGTTAGTAAAATCTTGAAATTGGGATAAAACGGCAATTTTTTCATCTTCGGATTTTAGAGAGAAGTTAAGGGAAGATGCCATAATTATGCCGCGCATTCCACCATCCTTCATTACGATAATTCCGTCACGAATATCTTCGATTGGTACAAATTCTTGTGTTGCGTGTGCGGAAATTGCCATAGAGAAAATTACAATTAACTACTTACTATCATAATACCACAGCGTTTTTTACTTAATTTCTTGAGGACGTTCATTTTTTATCACAATTTTTTCATCCAAGGTTGTTTTCTCTGGGTTCTCGGCCTGTTTTACATCGAGTGACCAGGAAAGATCTTTTAACTTGCTATCGGATAGTTTTGGTACAAAAATTTCTCTCGCACTATTTGTGGTATCATTTTTCACAATTTTCTTTTCTTCTCGTTTCCAGATGTAGAGCCTTTCTCCTACGAAATATTTAAAGAGTGATTCAAGTAGTACGACAAACGATCGATTGTTGACTTTAAAAAAAGTTAAACCAAGAGAGAGGGCGACAACAGGAATTGCGAGGAAGAAGGCGATAAAATTTGGTAAAAAACTAAAAAGAGCGATAACTGCGCCAACTCCGCCTGCCATATATACAAATTGTTTAAATGTAAAAGGCCCAAAAATTTTATCTTCTACGTCTGTAAATTGTGGTACCTGAAATCTCATATTTATAATTTTATGCTACTGGTGGCTCCCTGTAAGGATCTTCTTTATAGGGCCTTTTAATGATTTGTCCGTCGGGGATCTTTTCTTTTCTATTTTGCCAATCTTTTTCCTCATTTACAGCCCTTAATTCCTCAAGTTTTTTGTCCACGGGGGTTTGTGTCGGCGGATTTATTGTTTGATTTATCGTACCAAAGTTGTTAATTTGAGAATCTCTCTGATTTTGAACAACTTCTGTTTCGAGCATATGCTCAGCTTGGTCAAGAAGTTTTTTATCTAACCTAACCAGTTCGTCGTTCTCAATTTCTGTTGGAAGAAAATATCTGACCTTGTTGAATATTTTTTCCTCAACTTCTTTTGTGATACTGGCTACGAGTATTTCAGAAATATTTAACTGAGTTTTTATATTTTTTTTGAAGTTTGCTTCTAGATCTAGGAAAATAAGGACAAAAATAATTTCATTTTTAAGAGCGGCAAATTGATCAGGATTCAAATTATTTTTTTGCTTAATTTCGTCGGCTATTTTTGTCCAATCACTACTCGCAAGAAATTTTCTTATTTCCCTCGGTATAGATTTTATTTGGTTTTCAATTACCCTATCCATTTTTGTTAAGTTGTTGTAGTTGAAGACTCAGGCTTTCCAGATTTAGTTTTATCCTCCCCTTCTTTATCCTCATCTTCTTTTAATTCCCCAGTTTTTTTCAAAGCTTCTTTTATTAAGTCTTCGGCTTTTTTTCCGCCCTTTCTTAAATCAGAAGCCGCTTGAAGACTGGACCTTTTTACTGGTCCGATAAATCCAACTCTATCAGTGCTGACTCTGCCTGGTTCAGAGATTGTTTGGGCATATAACCCAGACCTAACTTTTGCAGCGCCGTCTTGTATTTCCGTTGCAGATTTTCTTTTTTCGAATTTATCTTCTATTGTTTTTACTTTTGTTTCGTAATCGGTTCTTAGTTCAACGGACTGTTTTTTCGCTTCTTGGAGTTTGGTTTGTGCGTTCACAAATTCTCTTGATTTATCAGCTTTTTTGGTTGGGTCCGTAATGTTCCTTAATTCTTGTTCAATCTTTTGAACCTCTTTCTCTAGGTTGTCAGCGAAGGCGTCGGCAGCCTTGACTGCTTCTTCGTCAATTTTGGAAATCTCTACTTTCATCTCTTTGTCTAATTCGCCTTGTCGCTTTTCCAGTTCTTTTTTGTCCACTCCCTTTAGGCGGTCAACTCTTTTTTGGGCATTTATTATTTGCTCCACATCTCCGTCCTCTTTTGCTTTCCTAAGTTCTTGCTCAGCTTTGAGTATCGTAATATCTGACGGCTTTAGGGATTCTCCAAATTTCTTTTTATTTTCTGCTTCCTTCTTTACAATTGCGTCATATCCGCCCTTCCCCCCAGCTTTGCCTTCAATGCCAAGGTCTCCCATTCCAAGACTCTTCCCCATTCCTGCAAATTTGCTTTCACGAAAATCAAAGGTTGAGCTCGCGATCGCTTGACCCGCCTTTAGGCTAGTACGAGCTCTTATTTGATTAAGTCTCGAGTACTTACCACCTACATTTGCCGCTATTTCTTTCAATTTTTCATTATCAGCAGTTGAACGCCCGGCCGCTCCAATAAACTTTCTCCCAGTCCAGCCCAACCCTCCAGTAGCCAATCCTAATGCTCCGCCAACAATCTTTTGGGCGGAACTGCCGGCTTGTTCAGATGCTTGTTTTGCTATAACTAAAGTTCCAATAATTAAGGCATTAATAATAATAAAATTCATAGCAAGACTTATTGGAGTTGGACAATTGTTCGGCGAAATTGGTGTATTGCTTGTAATTTCATTAAAATTGTCAGCTAAACTTGCTGTTGGTGCGCCATTTGATGCTAAGCAAGCAAAACCTCCCGAGCCAATTATTGTAAGAACTACCCAGACCATAATCATAAAAAGAGGAGCAAATATTGCTTGCCCAAGTAAACTTTTCCACCACTTACTTGCGTGTTCTTTTAGACGAGGCAGAACGGACCCCATAAGGGCGATTGGTGAAAGAATAAGTAGAAAAATAATGGTTACATAACGCACTAAAAACATAATAGCTGCCGCCATGAATACGAAAGCCGTAATTCCCATAAATACAGAACTCCCGATTGAAAGAATAGCTATTTTTGCCAGGCTACCGGTCATTTCCGCTAATTTTGTAGCATCGCCTGTCTGCGGATTCCATAGTCCTGTTAAGCCAAGGGGTTGCATTATGGAATCTGATAAACCGGTATAAACGGAGGCATTAGGTACAATCTGTTTATAAAATCCCAGTGTAATTACATTTGATGCGTCTATAATTACCTTTGTAAAGAATAGACTAAAGTTTATAAGTATTGCGGCGATGACAATACTTACAAGGGTTGATTTCCATTGGGAGCCACTTCTTCCTAAGATTGTGCTGATTGCAATATACAGAAGGACGAAAAGGAAGCTCATATTGGCTAAATCACGAATGGTTGCCCACGCAATAGTAATACCAGTTATGCCATCAATGTTAGATGACATATTTGTAACTGTATATTCCAAAACGGTATTTAACATGAGACCGGAAAACCACAGAATCCAAGAAGCAAGAGCCATAGGTATTTTCAAAAGGGCCGCCGCTACAACGCCAATCGGGTCACAAAGAGCATCTGGTAGAATTGGACAGCCAACACTGTCTTCAGCGTTAGCGGTTTGAAAATTAATTGGTATTACCACAAATACCAAAAGAATAAAAAGTAATCCAATTATTTTCTTATTTTTTTGTAAAAAATTTACAATCATTTTAGTAGACAATCACTGGATCACAATTTATTGTTCCTGGTTTTGTTGTTGTATCATTGTCAATTACTGTGACACTCAGTGACTGGCTTCCCAAGTGTGAGCCACCATAGAGTCTCTTGAATGTCGGAATATTTGTTGTCTTTGGTAGCCAATCTGTGGTTGGGAAGAAATTACCAGTTGATGGATCAAAGAATCCTTGGGTTGTAGGACTACTTCCATCCCAGGTATAAGCTTTAAATGACCCAGAGCCTCCGGCAGGTATAACTGTCCAAGTAACATATTCATGGACTGCCACACTTGTTTTATCGGGGAAACAGCTTCCGCCAATTGTTCCATAATTTGAAACATCAACAGCTTGATTGCATTGAATTCTAGAAGTTGTTTGTTGGGGAACTCCGTTTACGGTTTTTGTGCTTGTTATATCAACAGCGGCCGTCTTTGCTCCTGGCGTCATGTAGGTAAAGATATTTGTCGCGGTAGTTCCAGATAAGCCATCCGTTCCACTCCAAGAATAAGTAGGATTGTTTAGGTTCACAGTGGCTACTGTCCAAGTAACTGGAAATCCAACGATTGCTGTATCTGAATCAGGGTAACAGGCTGAAGTTGGATTGCCTCCTCCCCCTCCATATCCACCTCCCGACCACGGAGGATTACTATTATTTATAATTCCAGTGGCATTAAATACTCTTCCAACAAGCTGGCCGACAAGTGCGCTTACAATTTCATCAAATTCATCGGCCAGCTCTAATTGGCTAATCTCTGATCCAAGTGTTTTTTGTAATTGACTTTCAATTACAACACCAGGCGTTTTTGTTGGTCCGCGCTCAACACATTTTCCATTTGCGTCTTTTCTTATGCAATCGGCGTACGAAAGAAATCCGCTACCCCAATCTAATCTGGCGATTTCAATATTTTCCTGACCTTGGATACGAAGAACCAATTCATTTTGCGCAGCAGCTAATGCCCCGTAAGGATTATTTGTTGGTTCCTGGGTTAATGAATACCACCCAGACCATCCTCCCTGAGAAAAATCACCATCAAGAAATCCTTGAACATTTGAAACTATGTCAGTTAAAGTACATTGTGTGTTATATGGATCACGATCTCTTCTTAATTTTTGCAAATATAGACGCAAAGAGGCTTCAACATTTAGCTTGAATGGGCTACAGAGAGCGCTCCCCCCAATTGATTGTATGAAATCACCACCGACATTGTTTGCGACATCAAGGAGGAAACTTTCTGGATCAGTTGCAAAAGCGGGGTTTCCTTCAAAGCCGTTGTTTATCCAGTCAACGACTTGGTCAGACATATTTTCTAATAGTTTTTTAACAATCATAATCATAACTGAGTCATAAGTAATCCCTTTCACGGTGTGTCCGAATACAGTTAACCCCACTTCTTTGTTTCTCACTTCAGCATCAGAAACTGGTATTGGACCTAAGACAGCTTCTGTTTTTGTTGGTTGAAGCAAAAATGGGCCGAGAATTGTTACAACGAGGAACAGAGAGTATAGTTTTTTGTTTTTGGCTAAAATCATATTGAATTCCAAAATGCAAACCCGGCCTCGCCGTTTAGAAAAATTATACCATTTGTCGAAATGAAAATTTTTATTTCTTGAAGTATTTCTGTTTCATTTACTGTTGCTGTTTCATGTTCTTTTATGCCTAGGGCAGAAATAAGGGGGTCTTCATTTATTAGCTCTATCTTTTTTAATCCTTGAGCACTTTGTCCGTAGTTATTTAGGAGTTTTAAATGAGTTTCTTTCAGGCCCTGCGGAGCGGGTATTTTTGATAGCTCATCTGCCATGTCGTGGTAAAGTTCTCCCGCTAAAATAAGATTTTCTATGAATGCAGGGTCATTAACGCCCAAAAAGCTAGAATCATTTATTTTTTGTCCATACATATCGTAGTATTTTTGGCGGATGAGGGCTATTGTATTTGCATATGATTTTATCCTTATTTTGTCCGAGTCTGGGAATGTTAGAATATCGTTGGCGAAATATAATGTCTCAGGACTCGATTCTGAAATTTCTATCGCAAGCCTTTCTGTCATTTGGTTTATTACATTTGCGTTTACTTTTCCAGACTGCTTTAAAGCAAGATACTCACTGAACAGCTGCTTTCCTAAGTTTCCTGTTTTATTGCCATCTTCAGCGAATGAGAAACCGGAGCCACTTTCCGTGTTGCCATTGTTATTTTTTATTGATTCTTCCTTCCTTTTTACAAAGTCGGCATCAGATTCGCCATCATTATCGCTGTCAGATTTTTGTGGATTTGTTTTCCATATAGTTTCTTCCCAATCTTTTAATCCGTCATTGTCAGTATCTTTTTCATTTATAATTTGATTTTCTACAGAAATCACCTGAGGTGACCCAGCCTTTAATTCAGAATTTTCTTCCTGCGCATTATTATTTTTCAATAAAACAAAACCCCCCAATCCTATAATCACTGGAATAAAAAAGTAAAAGAGTTTTTTAGAAGGAAGGTTCAAGGTTGTTAGATGAATTATATCAAAAAATATGCTTATTTTTCCTCTTAAAATAGAATATTAATGTGGATAAAAGTTTACCAAGGATTAAGGACTGACTTTGGTTGATTTCATATATAATGTCTTTATGAAAATACGATTTAGGAATTACGGATTCTTACTATTTTTTCTAACAAATATATTATTTTTTGCTCAATCTCCAATAATTAAGTCAGAAACGATGCTTCTTAACAGGCATTTAGAATTAGGCGCAAAAGGCCCCGATGTTTTCATTTTGCAGACTATTTTGAATAAGAGTGAAGAAACAAAAATTGCAAATTCAGGCCCAGGATCTCCTGGGTTTGAGACAGATTATTTTGGTATTCTTACGAAAAAAGCTGTGGAACGATTCCAAAATATTTATAAATCAGAAATTCTTTTTCCATCGAACTTATTAAACCCAACTGGATATGTTGGAGAAGCGACATTAAGAAAATTAAATTCTGTATTTTTGTCAGACCCTACTAATGGGCATAATGAGGATATTAAAATCATCAAGGAAGACAAAAATTTTGTTTCTAAAAATCCAGTACCTATAAATTTTGGGGAGAATAACTTTGTTCACGTTTTTTCAGTTTTTCCATATAGGGCTACTCCAGGAGATTCAATTAAAATTACGGGTTCTGGTTTTGGTCTAGATGAAAATATTGTCACTTTTAATAACCTTTATCCTATTAGTAAGTTGAGAAGCGAAGATGGTTCTACCATCATTACCAAAATACCTGATAATATCCCTTTTGGGGCATATGATATTGCGGTTAGTAATAAATATAAAAAAAATGGAATAAGTTACGCTAAGGCCAAAGTTTTAGTTAGTGATAAATCATTGCCTCCGCCATCTATTAAGGAAGTTACTCCGAGTAGCAATTCTTTATCAGACACCATTACTATTTATGGGAGCGGTTTTTTAAAGGAAGGGAATAATATCTTTTCAAGTCTTGGGGAGATCAAGAATCTTCCTTCCTCGGACGGTAAAACAATAAAGGTTTCAATTTCATCGTTTCCATTTGCTAACAAACTAAAAGGGCCAGTTGATGTTTCTGGTTTGGATGTGGCAGTGTATTTGTATGTTCAGAATGATAACGGAGTCCAAAGTGAACCATCGGTATTTTATATTCGTCTATAATAAATTATATGACTTTTGATAAAAAAATTATACTCAGTTTTTGTTTGGTGTTTGTATTTTTTTTCCTAATAATTTCTCCTGTCTACGCAATTCCATCAGGCTTGCCATTTGGTGGATTAGTTAACTTCACTCTTCCCTGCACTTGCACAGGTAGTCTCTATATTTGGTTTACTCCACTTTATTTTGGACCAACCCCAGTGACCGGTTCTCTTGTATTTACTCCTTTTGCTTCCGTCTTATACGAAAATTATCTTATAGGTGTTCCTAGTATGTGGCATTTGGGTGATTATAAACCAGGAATTCAAGCTTGTTTTATAATTACTCCAGTGGGGTGTATTCCCATACCGTCAGCAGGAGTTATTGGTCAGGTAGGGACAAGTGTCTACTAAGACACCACCACTCTTTTAGGGAGAGATTTTCTGGTCTTGATAATTTTGGAATCTTGCAGGTGGAAAGGATACTTTCAATACTATCTGAATAGGAATTTAGTGTTTTTTTTAACATCTTTCTTTTTTGGCCAAACGCAGTTTTGACTACATTAAAGTATTTTTCTTCAGATAAATTGGCAAAGAAATCTTTGGAAATGTTTTCGATAGACAAAATTGCAGAATCTACTTTTGGTTTTGGAGAGAATAATTCCTTTTTAACTGTTTGAATATATTTCGGGTTTCCATAGGATTTTACTGATATGGAAAGAATACTTTCTTTTCCATCATTCGCCACGATTCTTTTCGCTACCTCTTTTTGTAGTAAAAAAACAATTTGTGTTGGTTGGCAATTGCCTCCGAGAAGTTTTTTAATTAGTGCGCCAGAAATATAATATGGGATATTTGCTATCGCTTTGTATGGTTGTTTTAAATTTGGAATGTTAGGAAAAATTTCTAGAATATCTCCATATATTAAAATTAATTTGCCTGATTGTATTTCTTTAGAAAAAATCTCCTTCAAATATTGAATAAGACGGGCGTCTTTTTCTACAGCAATAACGGTGGCCCCCCTTATAAGAATTTGTTTAGTGAGAATCCCTTTTCCTGGTCCAATTTCAAGGATGAGATTGTCTTCTGCAATATTTCCAGCAGAAACGATGGTTTTTACTATTGCATTACTTTTTAAAAAATTTTGTCCGAGTGATTTTTTAGCGTACATAAATATCAAAAATCAATACTAAAAATTGGTTTACGAAGCAAGCCAAAAGTCCCTTCCTCCCTGATTATTGAAGAGTCTGGTATATCAAAAACAAATTCCGAAGGTAGATTAACTTGTTTTACGCCGAAGAGAGTTCTTGTTTGTGAGTGAGAAATAAATAGTTTTTTTCGTGCTCGAGTTATTGCAACATAAAACAATCTGCGTTCCTCCTCATCGTCTTCATTTTTAATAATTTTTTCATTGTCTCTTTTGTGTGGGAAAAGACCATCTTCGAGTCCCACAATGAATACGTAATCAAACTCAAGCCCTTTTGCGGCGTGGACGGTCATAAGCTTAACCCCCGCCTTATTGTTATCTAATTCATCCTGGTCACTCTGAAGACTTGCATTTGTTAAAAATTGCTCAATTCCCACTGTGCCAATTGTCTGGTCATAGCGGGACGCTATCGTGGCAAGCTCCCTTATGTTTTCTAGGCGGTCTTCTTCACCACCCAACTTCCCTTCAAGCATTTCTCCAATCCCGCTTTTTTTTATAACAAATTTTACGGTCTCTGACGGTTTAGAAGTTTTTGCTATAGTCTGAATATCAATAAGTAGTTTCCTAAATTTTTCATATTCAATACGGGCTTGTCGTGGTAGTTCTTCTATTTTTCCTTCTAATATTTTTAATAATGACACTTTGCCAATACCACGGGTTGGCACGTTTACGATTCTTTTTAAGTCAGAGATATTGTCTGGCTCCAATGCTAATCTAATGTAACAGAGGATGTCTTTCACCTCTTTTCTTTCAAAAAAGCGAGTGCCAATGAGCTGATACGATATTCCATAAGAAATAAATGCTTCTTCCAGCACTCTTGATTGGAAATTAGCTCTATAGAGGACTGCGATTTCTTCACTCGGTATTCCATTTGCGATTAATCCCCCCACTTTTGTTGCGACGAATTCTGATTCGCTGACCTCGTCAAAACCTTCAAAAATAGAAATCTGCTCTCCTGTTGGATTTTTCGTATATAGATTTTTTTCTTTCCTAAATATGTTCTTTTTGATTATGGCATTGGCCGCTTCAAGGATTATTTTAGTTGATCTGTAATTCTCTTCGAGGATGACAACTTTTGTTCCTGGATAATCTTTTTCGAAATCTAGAATATTTTTTAATCTTGCCCCTCGCCAACTATAAATATTTTGATCAATATCGCCAACTGCGCATATGTTCGGATTTTCTCCGGCAATATGTTTGGCGATTTTATATTGAATAATGTTAGTGTCTTGATATTCGTCGATGTGAATATATTGCCATTTTGATTGATAGTATTGTCTAATATCTTCTTTTTGGAGAAGTTTCTCGGTTTTGGTAAGTAGGTCATCAAAATCTAAAGCTTTTTCGGCTTTTAATTGAAGCTCGTATTCTTTCCAGATTTTTGCCACGATATTTCCCAAATAATCTTCTTCTGTCGCTTGTTCATAATCTTCTTGTGAAACTCCAGCGCATTTTTCTTTAGAAATTATTGAAAGCATTTTACCTGGCTCGAATTGTTTAGGATCAAGCCCGGCCTTTTTTAGGGCATTTTTTATTAGACTCTTGGAATCGTTTCGGTCAAATATAGTGAAATGTTTAGGTAAAGCCAAAATATTAGATTGTTCTCTTAATATGTGAACGCCAAGAGAGTGAAATGTGCTTACAAAAGGCGTTTCTTCTAAACTAATAGGCCTGTTAAGCTCAGGATCTTTGAGAGCAATGATTATGCGTTCTCGCATCTCACTTGCTGCTTTGTTGGTAAAAGTTATGGCTAATATTTTTGAAGGCGCCACCCCAGTTTTTATGAGATTTTTAACTCTCTCTACTATTGTTCTTGTCTTTCCTGCCCCAGCGCCAGCCAGTATAAGCACGGGCCCCGTCAAAGTACTCGAAGCTTCTTTTTGAGCAGCATTTAATCCTGACATTGTGACACTATAGCACAGTAAATAGCCGTTTTTTGACAAAAAGTTATATCCACATGCTAGTGTTTTTTTGATTGACTCGGTCTCTTATATGAAGATATAATGATTATGTTTTTAGATAAATACCAATTCACTTTTATGGCTCTGTTGAGCCATAAGTTGTTCAGGAAGACAGAATTATCATTATTTTTAGGCCTATATTACCTTTCCTTCGTTTCTTTAGATTTAGAAAAATTATATTTAAAGCTTCTCTTTGGGGGAAATTATCATTATTTTCCGGCATCTTGAGGCATAAATTAGTTGTAGCAATTCTTCTTTTTGCTATACCACTTGGTGTAAGTGCTGGACTACTTTCTTTATTCAATAGCTTATTTTCTCCTGCACCGAGAAGCAATACCTTCGCTCATAATTCACAGAATATTCCTCTTTTGCAGGCCGCACTAAATACTAATCCAAATCCTATCTCTGGTGGTGGTGATATTACGATAGTCGGTGGGACGGCTCTTTTCTCCGAAAGTGGCATGCTCGGTGGTTTGGCGGAAAACCAAAAAGATCAAGCAAGTTCTGATCAAATAAGTATATATGTTGTTCGTGAAGGCGACACCTTAGGTGCTATAGCAAGAATGTTTGGTGTTTCAGTAAATACTATAAGGTGGAATAACGATATAAGTGGGTCGACAATCTCTCCCGGCCAAACTCTCACTATTCTTCCAGTTTCCGGTATTCGTCATACTGTAAAAAGCGGAGACACATTAAGCAGTATCGTCAAAAAGTATAAGGGTGACATTGAGGATGTTAAAAAATATAACAACATAAATAGCTCAACTAAACTTGCTGTTGGCGATATTGTTATTATTCCTGACGGAGAAATAGGTTATGAAAATTCTGGCTCAGGAAGCCAATCAAGAATTAGATTTACTGAGGCAACAAAAGTCTATGAAGGTTACTATATGCGCCCAACTACTGGCCCAAAGACACAAGGTGTTCATGGATATAACGGTGTAGATATCGCTCCTCAGCGAGGCACTCCAATTGTCGCATCAGCAAAAGGCAATGTCATCATTAGTAAGAATTCAGGATGGAATGGCGGTTATGGAAAATACGTGGTTATACAGCATTCAAACGGGACCCAAACTTTGTATGCACATATGGACGAAACATCTGTTACTCAGGGGGCAAGTGTTGCCCAAGGGGAGGTTATAGGTTATGTTGGCGCAACAGGCAAAGCAACAGGACCACATCTTCACTTTGAGATTCGTGGTGCAAAAAATCCGTTTTAATCCGGATTTGCTTCTTCCCATTTATTGAAATGGGCGGAATCAAATCTAGATAATGTGCCAAGAAAAATCGAGAGCTTGCTCTCGATTTTTCTATTGTCTTTTTGGTCTATATTGTATAGCTTCCAATACATGTCTTGGTAAAACTTTCTCACTTTTTTCTAAATCAGCGATTGTTCTAGAGATTTTTATTATTTTATGATAGACGCGGGGAGAAAGTGATAACTGTAAAGCCGAAGAATTTAAGATTGCTCTAGTTTCTTCGTCCATTTCGACATGCGAAACAAGATCTCGCACAGACATTTCTGCATTTGTTCTTAAATTAGCATTTTTGCCAAATCTTTTTTGTTGTAATTTGCGTGCAAGTATAATCCTTTCTCTAACTAATTCAGAGGATTCTCCAATATTTTCTCCTGAAAGTTTTTCATGATCGATTCTTGGGACTTCAAGCCAAATATCAATACGTTCAATAATTGGCCCAGATATTTTTCTCTGGTATCGCAATAATTGAATTGGTGAGCAAACACATTCTTTACCTCTAAATCCGTAATTACCACAAGGACAGGGATTCATGGCAGCCACCAATATAAAATTTGCTGGAAACTGGGCACTTCCTTTTGCCCGAGAAACCGAGACGACCCTGTCTTCCAATGGTTGTCTGAGGGCTTCTATTACTCTTCGTTCAAATTCTGCGAATTCATCTAAAAAGAGAACGCCTTTGTGGGCGAGCGTTACTTCTCCTGGTTTTGGGGTCGCTCCTCCACCAACAATTGCGACGTAAGAGGCTGTATGATGAGGAGAACGAAAAGGAGACTCGGTTACAAGAGAATCATGTAGCGTCCCGGAGACGGAATGTATCCCAGTGACTTCCAAAATTTCTTCAAAAGAAAGTTCTGGTAATACTCCGGCAAAAGCTTTTGCAAGCATAGTCTTTCCTGTGCCTGGAGGCCCATATAAGGCCACGTTGTGGCCACCGGCAGCGGCTATTTCCAACCCTCGCTTTGCGGTTTCTTGTCCACGAATGTCTTTTAGGTCAACTGTTGGAGTATTTCTGCTTCTCATAATTTCAGTCTTTGGTTGGGGGTTTAATTTTTTTACGTTATTATCGTTGAGATGGTCAATGATATCTGTAAGACTTTCTGCTCCATAAATTATTACCCCGTCAATAAGAGCCGCCTCAACTGCGTTTTCTTTTGGCACGAATATATGATCGAAACCTCTTTTTTGAGACTCTCGAACAAGAGGGAGAGTTCCGGTAATTGGTCGCAGTTTTCCATCTAGGGCTAATTCTCCAAGGAAAATCATTTTTTCTGGATGAAATTTAATTTCTTCTGTTGCAAGCAAATAGGCTATTGCCATAGCTAAATCAAATGCGGGGCCCTCTTTCTTGATATCTGCGGGAGCTAGCGATATAACAACTTTTTCGTTTTTGTTTTTTGGTGATTTGAATCCAGAATTTTTTATAGCAGCAGATATTCGATCACGGGATTCTTCCACAGCTTTGTCTGGTAGTCCAACAATGGAAAAAGAGTGGAGACCTTTTGATAAATCAACTTCTACATCAATAATGTGCGCTTTGAGTAAGGATGTTTGTGCGCTATGAACTTTGGCGAAGCTCATAGATTTTTTTGTTACTGATTACCCCTGTTTTCGGCGGCATGTTTTTTGCTGGTTCGTGCGGCAGGATTTGCTTCTAATCGGTCGATTTCAATTGGCTCGCCGGAGATTTCACATGTTCCGTATGTGCCATTATCTATTCTTTCAAGAGCATCTTTAACTTCATTAAAACGAATTTCAAGCTGCTTTAAGATTGCGGTGTTATTTTCAAATTCCTCAATGCTGTCAGCCACCTCATTTTCATCGGCATTCAAGATATCCATCTTGGCTGGCGTTGCTTGCCAGTCAGAAGCATTTTCTGGATTAATACGTCCGACAGATGAAAGCTCTTTCTCTAATAGAGACTTTTCTGCTTCAAGTTTTTCCTTAAAGTGTTGAAGTTGTCTTTCGTCCATATAGTTAATGATAGCAGGAGGGATTTTTAAAGTAAATTATCGGACCAATTTTTCTTCCGCCAGTCTATCTACCATTTCAAGCAACACAGTGCCGTTTGTGGTCAAGAGAAGCGTGTTTTTGTCTAGAAATGAATAAAGTAGCACCGTTTCTCCATTAATATTTTTTAATACTCGAGCATCTTTATTTCGGTAGGTTTCATCTTCAAATTCTGAGTTTATATCTAAGTCGTAGTTCATTATTCTTGTTACATTTTCCGTGGTTGTTGCCGAGCTTGTTGCCATACCAGTGAAAGATGAATTTGTATCATCATTTTTTTCGGTTATGGCTATTGTTCTTTTTGAAAAAATTGACCCTACATCTTTGTTAATATTTTCTTCCCACTTAAACATTTCATTGTAAGCATTTTCAAATGATTCTATCTCTATGATTAAAAACGGCTCGTTACCTTCTAATTTATAAAATCCAAACATGAAATCTTTTCCAAAGGATCTTAAAAGAGCTGGTGGAGCTGAATGTTCAAGCAAAGCAAAAAATTCTTCAGTTGAGATAAATCGCGTTTGTCCCTCCATGAGATCTTCTATAAGTGCGGTATAAAGAATTTCATCTCGATTTATTGATTCATTACGACGCTCTTTATCAAAAAATTCAAGCAATTTTTCTTTCGAGAGTGAATTTATTGGTATAGCTATAATTTGATCGTAACCTATAATTGTCTGAACCTTATTTCTACGTTCTTCTTGGGAGGCGGGTGTTTTTTGGAAAAAATAGAACGCGAATATTGTACCGAGGCCAAGTATAATAAATATTATACTTAAGACGATAGCCAGAGTATTATTTGTTTTAGATTTATTCTCTGTTGATTTTGGTTCTTTCTCCCTTTTTCTTTTTTGTTCAGCTACAGCAATTGTGATAACAGAAGTATTTTGTTTTTTTATTGCATCAGCCACATCACCTTGCAGGGTGCGCAGATTTTTAATTTGAATTTCTTTTTTTGCTGGTAGATTTTCTGGATTTATGACGACTTTTTCCGTTAGTTTTCTATCTGATTCGGCGTTATTAGGGGTATTTTTACTTGTCGAGTTGCCATTGATGCGGGCAAAAATCTCATCCTGCTTTTTTTGCTGGTTTGAGCTTTCGTCAGAGATTTTTTTTTGAATCTCTTCTATCTTATCGTCTGCTAATCCTCCGCTTAACGTTTCGTCAGGCATTGATTTTGTGAATTATGCTTATTCTTTGGGTTATTGTACCACAATTGTTATTTTTGCTGATTAAAAAACCCCAGATCTGGGGTTTTTTAATCAGCTTGTTTGCCACGTTTTTGTCCTTTCATAATCAGATATTTTTTTGGATTCAAATCGAGATCTAAAAAATCGTCCACGCATTCAATAAGTCGACTAGATGCTGATTTCCCAAAGGCGGCAATCTCAACCTGACAGCCATAGGTATTTTTTAGGTATTCGACAAGCGGGACAAAGTCTCCGTCACCAGAAAGTAGAATGACTGTATCTAATTTGTGGGCCATTTTTACTGCATCAATTGCAATACCAACGTCCCAGTCCCCCTTTTTTGCGCCACCAAAAAATATTTGAAGATTTTTTGTTTTTGTTTCTATTCCTGCTTTTTCTAAAGCATCAAAAAAACTTTTTTCCTCTCCAGATTCAGTGGTTATAACATAAGCAATTGCTCGTATGAGAGATCTGCCTGCGAGCATGTCTTTAACAACCTGACCAAAGTTCACCTTTCCATGGTAGAGATTTTTTGCGCTGTGATAGAGATTTTGAGTATCAATGAAAACTCCTACTCGCTGATCTTTTTGTTTAATTATTGCCATAAATCAAGTCTTTTGAGGACTTAGTCAAGATAACGGTGCTTTCTATATAACTTTCTTTTTTAGATTAAGCTTTTTCATTAAAACCTCAAACCTTTTTGGGCTCTTTTTTTGAAGGTAATTCATGTGTGCCTGTCGATTTGAAACCATGCTCAAGAGCCCCTTGCGCGAATGGTTGTCTTTCTGATTCTTCTTTAAATGGTGGGCCAATTCCTCAATTTGTTTGCTCAATATTGAAATCTGGACCTCAGGTGAACCAGTATCAGTATCGTGAATTTTAGCCTCCTTTATAATTTTTTGTTTTTTTGTCTTTGCTATCATTAAGGCCAAGATTAACACAAAACCCTTATTTTTGCAAGTATTTCATCTCTTTGGAAAAAACACCCATAACTTGATATGATTATTGTGCGACATTAAATCATGGACTTAAAAACCTTAAAACGCGAATTCTTTGAGCATCTTGAAATTGAGAAAGGCAGAAGTTTAAAGACTATTGAAAATTATGAGAGATATATTGATACCTTTCTTGCTTTTTCAAAGATAAATTTGCCAAAGCAGATAACAGATTCTCTTATTAGGGAGTATCGCTTGTGGCTTAATCGAAAAGATTTGGGGAATTTAAAGACAGGCAGTAAAGAAAATCTAAAAAAAAAGACCCAAAATTATTATCTTATTGCCTTACGAGCTTTTCTTAAGTACTTGAGAAAAAGAGAGATTTCTTCCCTATCACCAGAGAGAATAGAGTTGGCAAAGATCCCCGAACGCTCTATTGATCTTATTACAACAGATGAATTATCTCGTCTTTTGATGGCAGCCAATGGCGATAATATTAAATCTTTGCGCGATAGAGCCATTTTAGAGCTATTTTTTTCTACTGGATTAAGAGTTTCTGAACTTTGTTCTCTTAATCGTGACATTGATTTAACTCGGAGTGAATTCTCAGTTCGAGGTAAGGGTGATAAGGTTCGAGTTGTATTCCTTTCTGATAAATCAAAAATATCACTTAGAAATTACTTAAATAAGCGCAAAGATATGGATGATGCTCTTTTTGTAAGCCTAAAAAAGGGGGGCGAAACCAAAAGGCTTACTTCGAGATCTATGGAGAGGATTGTAAAATATTATGCTATCAAGGCCGGTATATCTAAGAAAGTTACGCCACATGTTATTCGTCACAGTTTTGCAACTGATTTGTTGCAAAATGGGGCGGACGTTAGATCAGTCCAAATGTTATTGGGCCATGCAAATATAGGTACAACTCAGATTTACACGCATTTAACTGATAAGCATTTACAGGATATTCACAAAAAGTTTCATAATCGCAGAAATTCAAATTAAAAATGAAAATTATTTCATGGAACGTAAATGGGCTTCGTGCGGTTTATAAAAAGGGTAATTTTGAAGGCATTCTTTCTTCTGAAAATGACATAGTCTGTCTTCAGGAGACAAAATCATTACCAGATCAACTTCCTCAGGAGTTACAGAATCCAGTTGGCTTCTATGCTTATTTTAATTACCCTAAATTCAAGAAAGGATATAGTGGAGTTGCAATTTTTAGTAAATCGAAACCCATCGATGTGCTCTATGGAATGAAACGTGGAGAAAGAGATTTGGAAGGTAGGATTATTGGGGCTGAATTTCCAGATTTCTATCTTTTAAACGTATACTTTCCCAATGGCGGTGGGGGCCCAGAACGCTTGGCTTATAAATTATCTTTTTATGATGAATTTATTTTTTTTATTGAAGATTTAAGAAAGAAAAAACCAGTGATATTTTGTGGAGATGTTAACACTGCTCATAAGGAGATTGACCTCGCTCGACCAAAAGAGAATGAAAAAAATACCGGTTTTTTACCTGAAGAGAGGGCTTGGATAGATAAACTGATAGGGCTTGGCTACGTAGATGTGTTCAGGTTTTTTAATCCAGACCTTATTGGGGCATATACTTATTGGGATATGAAAACATACGCCCGAGACAGAAATGTTGGTTGGAGAATTGACTATTTTTTTGCTTCAACTGAATTAATTTCACGCATCAATAACACCCTCATAAGAGATGATATTTTTGGCTCTGATCACTGCCCAATTACGATGGATATCGTATAGGTTAATGGCTTTTATATAATTTAATTATCCACAGATATTTTATTATGTCCTTTATACATGCTATAATCTCTGAGGACGTAGTGGCAATTGTTCAAGGACAAGAACCATCACATTAGTTCTTTGTGAGAGCGCTCTCGAAAGGTTAGCTTGGTTTGGGTTCGTCTAGAGATACGATATATCACCAATCTTTTTTCTTCGGATATTCGTCTAGCGATGTCCTTTACTGAGTGACTCTTTCACCGTTTGTAGAAACCACGTAGTGACCGCAACCACTTCGTGGTTTTTTGTTTTTAATTAACTGAGTATTTTTTTCTTATTTGCTTTAAAGATCTTTCCTCCTCCTCCTCTTTTTTCCGCTTTCCTTTCTCCCCCATTTCTTTTAGTTTGTTTTCAGGGAGTATGGCAAGCTCGGCTGCTCTTTTTTTGAGAATATCTTTAGTGTTTAAAGCTGGATTTTCGAGAGTTTCTTCAAGCAAAGCATGTAAGATATGGCCTATTTTTGGACTTGGGGGTAATTTCGTAGCTTCCATAATTCCTTTCCCATCAATCGCGAGCATTCCTACGGAAACAGGGTCACGTATAACTTCTTCTAGCATCGCTTTATACTTTCGAAGTCTGTAGGGGTTTTCTTTCGGTCTGCCTGTTCCTATTCGGTCACAGACTCTTATATTCATTAGATCCCAAACGAGCTCTTTTCCGACATTTCCCAATAGCCTTCTTACTGCAGAATGGCTAATTTGTTCGGTATCAGAGAAAAACATATGCCACCGTACTAATTTTTCCACATTTTCAGTTATTTCTTTAGGGAATCTTAATTCTTTCATTATTTTTTTTGTCATTTTCCCACCTATTACTTCATGACCATAGAATGTCCACTCTTTTTTATCTTCTGACCAACGCCTTGTTGCCGGCTTAGCAATGTCGTGGAACAAGGCAGCTAGTCTTATATGCAACGGCCAACTTTTATCACTTGCCGCTTGGAGAGATTTCAAAATATGCATCCAGACATCAAAAACGTGCGCTTTATTTTGTTTTACTCCAATGCCGTGTTCAAGTTCGGGTACAATAAATCTTAAAATGTTAAGCTTTTGAGCCATTATTAAACCATCCATAGGGTTTGGAGACATAATGATCTTTATAAATTCATCTCTTATTCTTTCTTTAGCTATTTTGGTCAATAAGGTCGCAGAATCTTTAATGGCCTTCTCTGTATTCTTCTCTATAGAAAAGCCAAGTTCTGCTTGAAGCCGTACTGCTCGTATAATACGCAAAGCATCTTCCTTAAATCTTTCACTTGGCTCCCCTACCGCCCTAATAATTCCTTTCTGAATATCAGATCTTCCCTCAAATGGATCAACAACATCATTTTCTTCAATATCAAGAGCAATTGCATTAATTGTGAAATCACGTCTTTTTAAATCTTCCTCAAGAGTGGCATTAAATGAGACAAAGTCTGGCCTTCTGTTGTCGGTGTACTTTCCTTCTGTTCTATATGGCGTAACCTCTATGATTTTTAAGGTATCATCATTAGTTTCTGGGCTCACAACCCCAACAGTTCCATAATCATTCTCATAAAAAGTTTTTTCAAACATGGATACTATCTCATCTGGCTTGGCATTGGTCGTTACGTCCCAATCTCTTGGTTTTTTGCCCAAAAACAAGTCTCTAACGCAACCACCGATAAGATAGGCCTGAAAACCTGACTTTTTTAGAGTTTTTGTTATTCGTGAAACATCATCTGGAATAGAAAAATGTTTATTCATATTTAACTATTCTATCATTCTTAACCATATCTCATAATTTATGGCTTATAATTTGAACAATTTTCATAACAGGGTATGATTGTGTATACTTGCACCCGTGGTGAAATGGATATCACAACGGTCTTCGGAACCGTTATTGTGGGTTCGAATCCTGCCGGGTGCACCATGCGGGTATGGTTTAGTGGTAGAATGACTGCCTTCCAAGCAGTAGACGGGAGTTCGATTCTCCCTACCCGCACAATAATAATAAATCTTCATTCTTATGACCTATGAAGGTCCTTTAAGAGTAAAAAACACGCTAACAGTATTTTGTAAAAAACGTTGTTAATAAAGGGGAATTTGACCATAAAAATACAAAAAGTTAAGAAAATGGGGATAATCCTGTGGAATATGTGTATTAAAGACAGTCTTTTAGCCTATTTTATAGGACTAAAGCATCTTATTTTGGCTTAAAATAAGGATTCATTACATAGTGAATGTTTCACGTGAAACATAAACAAATTTGTTATTTATGAAACAATGAATATTAATGAAAACTCTAAAAAGAGCTATTGGCGACTTGGGAGAGGAGATTTCCTGTAAGTTTCTCATGAAACATGGTTTTACGATCCGTGAGAGGAATTATCTAAAACCGTGGGGTGAGATAGATATCATTTGCTCAAAAGATAATGTAATTCATTTTGTTGAGGTTAAATCTGTAGTTTGTGATGTAAATCAATTTGTTACTCATGAAACTAAAAAAGGATACAGGCCAGAGGAAAACATCCATCAGGCCAAATTAAAAAGACTCTCAAGAGTAATTCAGACTTATTTGATGGAAAAAAATGAGGAGAGTGATTGGCGATTTGATGTTTTAGCTGTATTTATTGAAAAAGACTTAAAAAGGGCAAAAGTCAGATTTATAAGTGATGTTGTCCTTTAGCCTCAGTATTCGCTGTTTTTTTTCACGCATGATAGTATGGGAAAGTTATATTCGGGGCGTGGTGTAACGGCTAACATGTCTGTTTTGGGAACAGATGACTCCGGGTTCGAATCCCGGCGCCCCGACAATCATTACCTGATAGATTGCATTCAGGGCTATTTTAGAAGATATATTTGATAACAGTAAATATGTTCAAAAAGAAGATTGAAGATTTTATCTGTGAATACTGTGGTAAAAAAAACACCGGATCAGGTTTTACTAACCATTGCTCACAGTGTTTGTGGAGTAAACACGTTGATATTGATCCTGGAGACAGGGAAGGGAATTGCGGTGGCTTGATGGAACCAATTGATGTGGAAAAACATGGAAATGACTACAGAATAGTGCATAAATGTCTAAAATGTGGTTTTTTGAGACCAAATCCTGTTACAAAGCAAGATGATTTTAATGCCGTTCTTGCTGTATCTCAAAAGGCGGCTGAAAAAAAGGATGTTTAATTGCGATAGGGAGGTCAATTTGTTAGTATAATTTTCACTGCTTCATCGAATTGCGGCTATGGTTTAGTGGTAGAATGCGTCCTTGCCAAGGACGAGACGGGAGTTCGATTCTCCCTAGCCGCACCGTTTAAATATATATAGTTGTATTGTTTTCGTGATTCCAGGCATTTGTAATAGAATAGGCGGATCCAGAAGATTATCTTCCTGATTGGACTGATGATCGCCCCCACGGCCGTGTGCCTGTCCGTTGGGTCTTTAAAACTAAAACAAAAAACCGCATAAAGCGGTTTTTTGTTAAGAAAAACAGAATTTCTCTTATTTTACAGCATCTTTTAATGCTTTTGCTGCTCGAAACTTCGGAACTCTCATTGAGCTAACCTGGATAGTTTCACCTGTTCTTGGATTTCGTGCTTGTCGTGCAGCACGGACCTTTGTTGAAAAGATGCCAAGGCCGGCAATTGAAACTTCTCCACCTTTTTTTAGTGTAGAAACTAGGGTTTCAATCATGGTTTCAACTGCTTGCTCGGCCTGAACTTTTGTTCCGCCGATCTTTGCATGAACCGCTTCCACAATTCCTTGTTTGTTCATAATGTATGAATAAAATAATATGCGATGAATAATATCGACGCCTTTCGTTATTCCTTATCTAGCGAAACTACAGCTTCAGCTAGCTCAAAGGTATAGAAACATTATATAGTAAGCCATCTTTTCCGCAAGAAACATTTTTTTCTAAAAAATAGTAACACAAATCATTCTATCTGGCAAATTCGATAATCCTAGATTCTCTTATTATGGTTACCTTTATTTCTCCAGGGTATTTTAATTCATTTTCTATCTTGGTTGCTATGTCTCGGGCTAGTTTTTTGGCTTCTAAATCAGAGACTTCATTTGGTGTAACGAACACTCTGACCTCTCTGCCGGCTTGCAAAGCATATGATTTTTCAACTCCAGGGAAGTCTGTGGCGATAGCTTCAAGTTCCTTGAGGCGTTTTAAGTAGTTTTCAACGGTATCTCTTCGCGCCCCCGGTCTGCCACCAGAGATTGCGTCGGCAGTTTGGACGATAATTGATTCAATCGTCTCATACGGATATTCTCCGTGGTGAGCCTGCATGCCCTTTATAATTTCTTCGCTTGCTCCAAATTTCTGAAGTATCCTTCTGCCAATTTCAACATGAGTACCAACAACTTCGTGGTCCACAGCTTTACCAATGTCATGAAGCAGGGCGGCCGCTTTGGCAACAGATACATTGGCGCCAAGTTCCTCTGCGAGCATTCTGGCAATATGTGCCATCTCAATTGAGTGTTGAAGTACATTTTGTCCATAACTTGTTCTGAAATGTAGCCTCCCCAGGATTGCAATAATTCTCGGGTCAAGATTATAGACTCCACACTCATAAACTGCTTGGTCACCCTTTTCTTTTATAATTTTGTTTATTTCAAGTTTTGCTTTTTCGACACTTTCTTCAATTTTGGCAGGTTGAATTCTGCCGTCGGCTATGAGGTTTTCAAGGGCAACCCTGGCAACTTGTCTTCTAACCGGGTCAAAAGACGATAGGGTGATAGATCCCGGGGTGTCATCGACAATTACTTCAACACCAGTGGTTCGTTCAAAAGCCTTGATATTTCTACCTTCTTTTCCTATGATCTTTCCTTTGACCTCGTCTGATGGAATATTGACTGTTGTTGTCATAATTTCAGAAGGAACGGCGCTAGCAAGGCGTTGAATTGTTAAAGCTAAAATATTTTTTGCTTTTTCTTCAATTTTTTCATTTCCCATCATTTCAAGCTTTTGTACACGCGCAATCAAATCTTCTTCCGATTGTTTCTCGACAATTTTCAAAAGTTCTTCACGGGCTTCTTCTTTGCCCATGTGAGATATCTTTTCGAGAGAGTTTTCTTTCTCAATTGCCAGAGCATCAACTTTTTCCTTAATTGTTTTTACTTCGGCGATGCGAGTCTTTAGTTCTTCGGCCTCTTTATCAATATCAAGTTGTCTAGTATCAAGAAAATCCTCCTTTTTTATCAGGCGCTCTTCTGTTTTTTTAATTTTTTCTTCCCTCTCTTTTATTTCTGCCCGTGCGGATTTTATTGTTTCCTCGGCTTTTTTCTCTGCTTCAGTTGTGACTCTTTTTGCTTCTTCTCTGGCCTCGAGCATCATCTGCTTGATATCAAGTTCCATAGAACCCTTTTTCCCAAGTGAAATAATCCAACGAAGGAAATAACCAAATGCAATGCCTGAAGACGCCGCAAGCGTTACTAAGAGTAGGACAATCTTTAATGACATGTGGTGTGCGAAAAACTTCGCTTACCGATTTTTACTATAATTCTACGAAATATCTATTTTCCCAAAGAGTCATATAGTGATAGTGGTAGGAAATGAACTGAAGACGGGCGGTATTATCGTAAGCGGCAGGCGAAATTTTTAATTTAATTTTTAAAAAGTAACACTATGACTATATAAGATTTTTTCTTTGTTGTAAAGCTGTAGTTTAAATTCGGTTCTATGAGTTTTTTGGCTTTAGGATTTTATCTACAATACCGTATTTAACGCCTTCTTCTGCAGTCATAAAGTAATCTCTATCCACGTCTTTTTCTATTTGTTTTTCGGTCTTTCCTGTATTTTCAGCCATTATTTTATTTAATCGGGCGCGAAGTCGAAGAATGTTTTTCGCTCTAATTTCAATATCAGTTGCTTGCCCCTGAGCTCCTCCAAGTGGCTGGTGGATCATAATTTCAGAATTCGGAAGTGCAAAACGCTTACCCTTCTTTCCAGCTGACAAAAGCCATGCTCCTCCAGAAGCAGCCATACCAACACAAATCGTTGAGACATCTGGTTTGATGTGGTTTATTGTGTCTATCATTGCCAAAGTCGCACTTGCGGAGCCACCTGGAGAGTTTATATATAAATAGATATCTTTTTTTTGATCCTCTGATTCAAGAAATAAAAGTTGCGCAATTATTAGGTTGGCAGTGTAATCATCAATTTCTCCTCCCATAAAAACTATCCTATCTCGCAGAAGTCGAGAGTATATATCATAAGCTCTTTCACCAAATTGGGATTTCTCTATAACTGTTGGTATTAACATAAATTATGGTTATTCAATGGTATGTGCGTATACTACTAGAACTATTTTTTTTTGCAAAATTAAATAAACTTTGCACATTTTTTTGTGGCGTATATAGTGAATTCCATGCGGTTACATCGTTTTTTCGTTAATCAAAAAATAGGTAACAATAAAACCATCTCTGTTGTGGACCCTTCTTTGTATAATCAATTGAAAAACGTTTTCCGTTTCACTGTTGGTGGCCAAGTTATCCTTTTAGATAACAGCGGATTTGAGTTTCATGCAATGATATCGGATTTTTCTCATGGTGAGATCAGCTTTGCTGTTGTTTCAAAAAAAGAGAGCAAGAATGTCCCAAGTCGAGAGATGCATCTTTTTTTCTCCCTTCTCAAAAAGGATAATTTCGAATGGGTGCTTGAAAAAGGGACAGAGCTTGGAGTAGCGATTTTTACTCCGATTCTTTCAGATAGAAGCGAGAAGAAAGCAATAAATATTGAACGTGCTCAAAAAATACTTAAGGAATCAAGCGAGCAATCTGAAAGATCTTCCATGCCGATACTAAAACCCCTAATTGATTTGGAAGATGTTTTAAACCAAGATTTTCCCTGTTTTGCTTTTCATCCAAAAGGGGATACGTTTACTATCGAGCACACTCAAAATTTTTCTCCGCTAGGAGTATTTATTGGGCCAGAAGGAGGTTGGACTGATCGAGAAATATTTTTAATGAAAAAAAATAATATCAAGATTTATTCACTAGGGGATAAGGTCTTGAGGGCCGAAACAGCTTCTATCGCGGTCGCTTCTCTCATACTTTTGCAATAAATTAACTTTGATTTTCTAGAAACTCAAAAACCTTTTCGTTTGTAAGTGCTGTTGCAACATATATCCGCACCTTAAGGGGGTCGGCGTCCCTATGAATCATGAGGATTTTTTCTGTTTGTCTCTTTATTTCATCACTATCTGGGGTGATTTTTTCTTTCTCAGATATTTTTGAGAGAATTAATTGTATTTTAACTTTTTTGTCTGCGGTATTTTTCCATTCATTTCTTAAATCCTCAACTTTTTTATTTATTTTTTTTAAGTATTCATCTAGAGATAATCCAGATCTTGAAATATCTCCTTCAAATTCTGCTAGCATTTTGTCTAATTCGTTTTCAATAAGAATAGAAGGTATATCAATAGATACGTTTTTAATAATGTTTTCCATTATTTCAAGCCGAACCTTTTCTTTCTCTTGGCGATTTTTTTCTTGTGTAAGATTTTCTTTTATCTTGTTTTTTAAATCAGTTATATCTTTAAAGTCACCAAATTCTTTTATCAATTCGTCCGTAAGGGGGGAGAGGTCTTTTTCTTCGATGGGTTTGTGGTCGTGATTGGTTATATTTTCTTTTTTGTGCAATTCCATGTGAGCATGGTGTTTCCTGATTTCTAACAAAACATCGTCAATTTCTTTTTCAGAAACCGAAACACTTTCTTTTTTTGGCAAGATTTCTTTGGCTGTTTTTTTATAATCTGGAAGTGAAAACGTTGGCAATATTGCAATTACAATACGAAAACCAAGCGGGTTATTTCTTGCAATTTTTGTCAGAGTTATGCTCGGTGAGCCGATGACTGCTAATTTATACTCTTCAATAATTTTTATATATTCTTCTTCAAGGGCAGATTTTGCGGCGCTTTCTAATATATGCATTTCTCCGACTTTCTGGAGAACAATATTTTCTGGTACATGCCCTTTTCTAAATCCCGGCATTTCGATCTCTGTTGCCGCTTTTTTAAGTGTTTCCTCGAATTTTTTATCAAAAAAAGATGTTTCAATTTCTCCGATAATTTCTATCTCTGACTGGGGCAGATTGTTAATCTTTATATTACTGTAATTTTTCTTCATATGGCTTTAGAGTCTATAGAAGATGAAGTTTTAAATCAAGAATCCCGCAATAGCGGGATTCTTGATTTTCTTAGCTTTTTTATATGGTTCGCTAATTTAAAATCAACTCATCAGGATTTTTTGTTTCTCTGTCTACTCGTTGCCCCAAAAAATATAGTCCTCCTAGAATAATAATTAGGATTATTATAATTATTCCTATAGTAGAACCAATTGACTTCTCTTCTTCGGGTTTTGGATTGAAACTGTTTTGAGTCGTTGGAGTCTCTTTTTGTGGTTCCATATGTTTTTATCAATAAATATTGCCACTCTCACTAATTATAGATTAAGTCGGAGTATTTTCCATGACTTAATCCATAATTTCAATGTTTATTTATTCGTAAACTTTTCTTGATATAACTTCTGACTCTCTTTGAAAGCGTCTAATGCTTCTTTTTTGCCGTGGAAACCAGTTATGAGAACTTCTTTGTGTTGGAGTTTCTTATATGTGCTGTAAAAGTGTTCAATCTCTTTTATGGTGTGTTTATTGATATCTTTCAAATCTTCAACATGTTCCCATCTTGGGTCATCTATTGGTACGGCAATGATTTTGTCATCTTGAGAGCCAGAATCAATCATGTTCATAAGGGCGACTGGCCTAACTCGTACCAAAATGCCAGGAGCGAATGGATATGTTGAAAGAATTACGACATCAAGTGGATCGCTGTCATGCCAAAGTGTTTGAGGTACGAATCCATAATCAAAAGGGAAGTCTTGTGCGCTGTGCATCGCTCTATCAAGGGCGATCAGGCCGGTTTTCTTATCTATTTCGTATTTATTTTTTGAACCTTTGCCAATTTCGACAATAACATTAATTTTCTCCTCTATTCCAGAGGAAATATCGTGCCACAAATTCGTCATAGAAACTCAATATTAATTAAAACTTTTAATTCTTTTCACTCAAATTATTTTCGGATGAGGCAACTTCTGATTGAGCGTCGGCTTGTGCCAAGTTCTCTCCTTTTGTTGATTGAATATCAATTTTCCAACCAGTTAATTTTGCCGCGAGACGAACATTTTGCCCACCACGACCAATAGCTAGAGATTGCTGGTCTTCTGACACTTCAACTTTCGCTTCACTTGATTCTTCGTTTATTGTCACAGAAAGAATCTTTGCTGGAGAGAGCGCGTCTTCAATAAATTTCTTTGGATCAGCGGACCACTCAATGATATCAATCTTTTCTCCACCCAATTCGCTCATAACTGTTGAGACTCTGACTCCACGTTGTCCAACCATTGATCCGACTGGATCAACATGATCATCTTTAGAGAATGCGGCTATTTTAGAACGATACCCCGCTTCTCTGGCAATTGCTTTAATTTCTACAACACCATTTGCAATTTCTGGTGTTTCTTGTTCAAAAAGTTTTTCTAATAGTTTTGGGTGTGAACGTGAAAGGCGAAGAAAGATACCTTTTGGACTTTCTTCTACCCTATAAAGATAAGCTCTAATTCGCTCACCTTGGCTATATCGCTCTCCCGGAATCTGTTCTTCGTAAGGAAGAAGTCCTGTTGCTCTGCCCATATCCACGAAGATATTTCCTCTCTCAATTCTTTGGACGGTGCCAGAAACAATTTCTCCCTCACGTTCTCCAAATTCTCCAAGCACTGAGACTTTTTCTGCTTCCCTTATTTTCTGCATAATGACCTGCTTTGCGGTTTGTGAAGCAATTCTTCCGAAATCACTCTTATGTTCAAGGGGGAATATTATTTCTTCATCGAGCTCAACCCCTTTCTTAATTTTTTTTGCGTCTTCTATCCACATATGATGCTCAGGGTTGAAGAATACTCTCAAATCATCCGCAGCCCTTTCTGATTCTTGGCCTTCAGGTACATCAATAACACGTGTGTCATCCACAACAATCTTTACTTGAAAGAAATCTGTCTTTCCAGAATTTATATCAAATTTTGCTCTTACAATTTGCCCGCGTTTCCCATATTCTTTTTTATACGCAGTTGCAAGGGCCATTTCTATAGCTTCAATGATTTTTTCTTTTGGTATACCGCGCTCTTGCTCAAGCTGGTCGAGTACGGAATTAATAACTTTTAAATCAAACATAATTTTTATTTTTTAAAAAAATGAGCCCGCCTTTTGGGCGAACTTCTAAGCAATAAATAATAACAGGGTAAAGTATACACCTATTTTTACTTTTGTCAATTGTTTAACAAAAACCCCGCAACAAGTTCTCACTCATTGCGGGGCTCGTAATACATATATTCCCAAGTCACAATCTGAAGCTCCGTCATCACCCGAGTTCATTCGGTTTATCTGAAGACGGTTGGGGTGCTATTGTTTTGCTCACCGAGTAGCGCATTGACGAAGCCAAATGTCGCACCATTTTCCATCTGGATTCGTCTTACTTGCTGGAAGAGTTGGATGTAAGCGACGTCCTTCTTGGTGGTTGTTTGCGAGATATTGTAGTTGTACGGACTCCCCGCAGGACAACCAAACATCACAGTAAGCCATCCGCAGCTGTGACCAAAGCCCAGACCATGAATGAGCTCGTGCTGGATGATCGTGGAGTTGCGAAGGGCGAGAGTTCCTATGAGAGAGATCCCCCCAAAGTCGAAATAAAGATCGCCGTCGACGAGTTGAGCCGCGCCAAAGCCGGTCTTTGATTGACTTGGGTTGATTGTTGCAAGGAATCCTCTATCGGGGGCTAATTCCGTGATCATTGCTGGCCTAAAGAGATCAATCCCGAAACTTGCCTCCAGATCAGCAACCCCACCATTCCAAAAAGCAGAGGAGTCAGAGGCCGAGATCGAGTCTGGCCAGCTTCTTCGGTCAAAGGCAAGCGGTATTGGGAAGTCTTTCCAAATTCCACCACTCTGAAGATTGGGGATGAAGAGGAAACTATCCCAAGCCACTTGCGTTTCAGCTATCTGAATATCAACCTCTATGCCCGAGAACAGTCCAGCTTGGATTACCCATTTCTTGGGTATAGAGACGAAGGTTATCTTGGTAGTCAGGGCTGTTAGCCGAGGAATGCTCGCCTCAGATCGATAGTACGAGTTGTTTGGGCTGATGACTACCACATCAAGGAAATTCCCCATCTTGTTTCTTACAGAGATTGGGGCGGAGATGTGTCCTAGGCCTGAATTGTCAAGCAGAAGGGAATCTCCCCATGAACCAGAGGACATGATTACCTTGAAGCCTGACACATTGTCATAGCCCTGGGGGCTGGCCCCGTAGACCTGAACCACCAAATTCGGCGGTGGAACAGCCCTCATTGTGGCTGTTGCGGACTTAACTCCTCCGTCACCGGTGCAGGTTACAGAGAAAGTTGAATCTTTGTTCAAGCTCGAGGTGAAATTGTAACTGCCAGACAGCGATATACTGTCTTTCCAAGAGCTTGTGCAAGACGAGGCGTTTTCAGAAGACCAAGACACGGTCTTCAGAGCGGTGTCACCAATTTCAACTGAAGTAGGTGAGATGGAGACACTTACAGATGGCGCTACTGGCGGTGGTGGAGGGGGAGGAGGCGGGGGCGGTGATGGTCCGGTTCCGTCTTTGCCTGAACATGCAACAATACCAATCGCCAGGATAAGCATTCTGTGATAACGCATGGGAAACCTCTTTGGTTAATATATGTATGTGTTAAAGAGCGGAGTAAGTTTGTCTAAAAAAATTATAAAATTTAAAACGGATGTATGTCAATGTTATCCACAACTTGTTTGGAATATTTTCATGAATTTGAGGATTATTTTATGTTATTATTAGGAGTCTAAAGGGGTTTATTGTTCTTTTATCTTTATTTTATTTTTAATATGGAGCCACAAAATCAAATTAAGTCAACACCTAAGGGCGTTTCTCTTATCATCATCGCCTTCATCGGTCTTTTGGTCATTGCCTATTTAATGAGCGTTTCTTTCAAGAATGATGAAGTTCGAGATGAGAAACAATATACGAAAGAAAATGTTGAGGTCAGCAAGGTAGATCTTGCTACAGCCCAAGGTGATGGAAAAATTCCAAGCGGTTTTCCTAAGGATATTCCTGTTGAAGTAAATGGTATTTTTGAGAGCCTTTCGAGTAATTATAAAGATAGAGGAGTAATTTTATATAAGCTCAGTTATTCCAGCGGACTTTCATTGGACGAAGCTTACGATTTATATGCTCAATATCTTTCTAAGGCCAAATACACTCTAGATGGTGGGACAAAGACAGAAAATACCAGATCTCTTTTTGGTAGAAGAGGAGATGATAGTTTTTCGGTAGTTATTGCAAAAGCTGTGGATGGATTAACAACGGTTCAAATTTCTTATACAGATAGACAATAATTAAATAAATTACATGTCAACCAATTTTAATTTCATGAGTATTAAAAAATTATTATTTTTTTCGGCCTTTTCTCTCTTTATCTTTTTTGTTGGAACTAATGGTTCTTTCGCAGCACAAAGCGGTGGTGGTACTCCTGGTGGTTGCGCCATTAACTTCTTTAATCAAGTTTCTGGTGTAACCCCGGGTGGGCAACAATTTGAAGGCAGATATCTTCGATGGGATATGACTACTGGTTGCACCTATGCAACTATCACTGTTCCTGGTTCGAATGCTCCAATAAATAATGTAAGCAATATTGGCCAAGCGGTAATAGGTCTCCCAGGTAATATTTATAATGGGAACTATGTTTTGACGGCTCAAGACAGTTCGGGTAATCAAGTAACAGCAAGCGTATACTATGGAGCCAAATCAATCGCAGCTTGTGATATTAGCTCTTGGAATGTTTTCACTGGCCAACCAAACCCTTCAGTTTCCGTTGTTCAGTGGACAGTTTCAGGTTGTGCTGGGGGATATGATATGTATTTGAATGGTGCCCCCGTATCTGGAGGTTCGGCCAACATGTCTTCTGGGGTTAATACTTTAACTCTTTATCAGAGGTCGGTTGGACCATCATTTCTCACTGACACAGTAAGTTTTAATTTTAATCCAACATCTGGTGGTGGCGGTGCTGGTTATGGGAGTATAACAGTTGTACTTTCGGGAATTGCTGATCCTAGCGGTGTTGATTGGATTGTTGGGCCTGGTGGTTATACAGGAAATGGTAGCGCAAGTACTGTAATTAATATCCCAAATGCGGATATTTCTCCGACTACTGGTACAACTTTTGATATATCTGGCCTAACCTATCCGGGTTGTTCTTACGTTGTTACTAATAGTGATGGTGGAGGTTCTTCACTTCTTATGTATCAATCAAACGATAAAGCTTTTTATGTTGATTATAGTAATTGTGGCGGGTCTTCTCTTACTGTAGATATAAAAGCGGACGGTCTAGACGGTCCAATGTCTATTTCCTCAGGGCAATCAGTTAATTTAACTTGGGCTTCAACTGGCGCCACGTCGTGCTCTGGAAGCAATTTTTCAACTGGTGGTGCAACAAACAATATTACAGGAGTTTCATCTGGCGCACTGACGTCAACGAAAATTTTTCAGGTTGATTGTACAGACGGTGTTTCAACTGTCTCAGATAATGTAAAAGTTCTGGTTGCCTTCGGTTCATCTTTTGACTATTCATTATCAAATTCAGGTGATGTCTATGTAACCCAAGGTTCAAGTAATGTTCAAGTCCAATCAATTATTGATAAAAATCTCGTCACTGGTACTTCTCAACCAGTTACTTTATCTGCCTCTGGATTGCCGGCCGGTGTAACTTTGACTTATGCAAATCAAAATTGCTCTCCTACCTGTGCTTCGACTTTGACTTTTACAATTAGCCCAACCGCCCCAACAGGAACTCATAGCGTAACGATACAAGGTGATGGTGGTGGGGTTGTTAGAACTACATCTTTTGATTTGATTATTAGCCCTGCTCCAACAATATCTGTTACCTGTACTCCATCTCCTTCTCCAGCTTCTGTTGGTCAATTGGTTACATGGGATGTAACAGTTTCTGGTGGAACTGCTCCGTATTCATATGCCTGGTCTGGAACTGATTTTGCTGGAACTCCAGCAACAGATCCGTATACCTTCACTTATCAAACTACGGGAGCAAAAGTCGCCACAGTTACTGTGACAGACAGTGTCGGAGTACAGGGATCTTGTGCGGCGACAGTTCTTCAGGTTAAGGTAAAACCAACATACGAAGAATTTTAAGAATATAGAAAATAATTACTAAAATAAAAAATCCTCAATGCTGAGGATTTTTTATTTTGTCTTTGTTACAATAAAAGTAATAGAATTCTCATGCACATTGAAGAAAAACAACTTAAAGAATTCATTCTTGATTCGGGTTTAGTCTCTCGCGCAGATTTAACTAAGGCAGAAAAAGAATCAGCTGAAAGTGGGATTAGTGTTGGTAAAATTTTAGTTAATAAAGGATCTCTCACGGAAGATGACCTTCGTCGCATGCAAGCCTATATTCTGGGTATCCCATTTGTGGATTTGAAAGGTCTTAGAATTGATTTTGAAGTACTCTCTCTTATTCCAGAGCCGATTGCAAGAAATAATAATATTATTGCGTTTAGAAAAGTTGGTGACACATTGGAAGTTGCAATGCTTGATACCGAGGACCTTGCGGCAATTGATTTTATTCGTAAGAAAACCGGATTAAAAATACTCCCGCGCCTTACTGACACAGAATCGGTTAAAAGCGCTCTTTTGAATTATCAGAAAAGTCTTAAAGCAGAGTTCGGAGACATAATTCAAAAAGAAGCAAATACCCTTAAGTCAATATCTGACAAAGTAGGAGAGGATATGGTGTCGGAAAGCGAACTTAAAAAACTCGCAGAAGATGTTCCAGTAGTAAGAATAGTCGACACTTTGTTGAAGCATGCAATTATTCAAAATGCCTCTGATATTCATATTGAACCAATGGAAAACCAGGTGCTCGTTAGATATCGTATCGACGGGCTTCTTCATGATGCCATGGTTTTACCAAAAAATGTTGCTAATGGTATAACTGCTCGAATCAAGGTTCTGTCAAATCTTAAACTAGATGAAAAGAGAATTCCTCAAGATGGTCGCTTTAAGATAGATATGAATGAAGAGAAAGTTTCATTTCGTATCTCAACTCTTCCTGTCTATTACGGAGAAAAGATTGTGATGAGGCTTCTAAGAGAGGGGGCATCAGGATTTACTCTTGAAGGCCTGGGTTTCCATGGCGATGGATTAGAAAAACTTCATAAAGCGACACGTCTTACAACTGGAATGATTCTTACTACTGGCCCCACTGGTTCAGGTAAGACTACCACTCTTTATACAATGCTAGATATTGTAAACCAACCCGATGTTAATATTTCTACGATTGAAGACCCAATTGAGTATCAAATGAAGAGGGTCAATCAAACACAAGTAAAACCAGAAATTGGTTTTACTTTCGCTACGGGGCTTCGCACTTTAGTTCGACAAGATCCAGATATTATTATGGTTGGAGAAATCCGCGATACCGAGACCGCCGCCCTTGCCGTGAATGCTGCATTGACTGGTCATCTTGTCTTATCAACCTTGCATACTAATTCTGCTGCTGGGACAATTGCTCGTCTTATCGATATGAAGATAGAGCCGTTTCTTCTCACCTCAACCCTTTCTGTGATTGTTGCTCAACGTCTCATTCGACGATTGGCCGATTCAAAGGAAAAATATTTTTTAACTAAGGAAGAGCTTGGTCAGTTGGAAAAGATTGTTGATCTTGACCTAATCTTAAGAACCCTAAAGGAGGAAAAAATTGTCGATAAAGGAGCGTCGTGGGAGAAAATGCCAATGTATAAACCAAAGCCCGGAGGAGATACAGAGGATGGATATAGAAGTCGTATTGGTATCCATGAAGTTTTACGTGTTACGCCAGCAATCAAAGATTTAATTATGAAAAACGCAACAACTCAAGAAGTAGAAGATTGTGCTAAAAAAGAAGGTATGCTCACAATGCTTGAAGACGGCGTCTTTAAGGCTGTACAAGGTATTACTACGATTGAAGAGGTGTTGCGTGTGGTCTCATCCGACGAATAACATGACAATTTTCAGATATAAAACTTTAAATAAAGAAGGGGTGGTGAACGAGGATACAATAGAAGCCCCAGATAGGTTTGCGGTATATCGAAAAATAAAAGAAACTGGGGACAGTGTTATTTATGTAAATGAAGTCCGGAAGCATTCTTTTTTTTCTTTTGAAAAATTTTCTAATTTTTTCTCTAGAGTAAAGATTCAAGAAAAAATTATATTTGCTAGAAACTTGGCTTCAATGATAGAGGCAGGTCTCTCTGTTACTCGAGCACTTGCTGTAATGGAAAAGCAGACAAAAAATAAGAAACTCAAAGTAGTTTTGGAGGAATTGAATGACGATATAAGCCGGGGCAAGAGTCTTTCAGAATCAATGAGAACTAAGAGTGATGTTTTTTCACCACTCTTTATTTCCATGGTTAAGGCGGGAGAAGAGAGTGGAAATCTGGCCGGATCTTTAAAAGTGGTTTCTATCCAAATGGAGAAAGCTTACACTTTAACAAAGAAGGTCCGTGGGGCGCTCATGTACCCAGCAGTTATCGTAAGCATAATGATTATTATCGGGATTCTCATGCTTGTCTTTATGGTTCCAACACTTACAGCAACATTTGAAGGTTTAGGGGTAAAATTACCAGCAAGTACTCGCCTCGTTATCTCTGTTTCTGATTTTTTGAGGAATAATTATCTTTTGACGATTGTCGGCATAGTTATTTTGGTAATTTCTTTTATTTTTATCTATAGAAGCGCTCCAGGGAAAAAGTTTTTTAATTTTATTGCAATTCATTTTCCTATATTCGGAAGTATTGTCAGAGAGATTAATGCGGCTCGTACCGCGAGGACCCTTTCTTCTTTATTATCTTCTGGTGTGGATATTATATATGCGATAGGAGTCACTCAAGAGGTTCTTCAAAATTTCTATTACAAAGAGGTTTTAGCAAAAGCTCAGAAGAATATTGAAAAAGGTGAAACAATGTCTCTTGCATTCATAGAGAATGAAAAATTATATCCAATTTTTGTTGGTGAGATGATGAGTGTTGGAGAG
Source organism: uncultured Candidatus Saccharibacteria bacterium (assembly GCA_964383705.1). GTDB lineage: Bacteria > Patescibacteriota > Minisyncoccia > Phycocordibacterales > Zambryskibacteraceae > CAYLHJ01. The sequence continues at coordinate 69,145 of CAYLHJ010000001.1, forward strand.
GAGACTGGTAAGATGGCGGATATGTTGATGGGGGTGGCGACTTTTTATGAAGATGAAGTAGATCAAAAGACGAAAGATATGTCTACATTAATCGAACCTTTTCTTATGGTGATGATGGGTCTTGCTGTTGGGTTTTTTGCAATTTCAATGTTGGCTCCTACGTATTCTTTGGTTGATGCGATATAATTCCTGCATGAGGAGAATTTTTGTTTCTCTTTTTTCACTTTCACGTTCTATAAAAAAACAGGACGGTTTTAGTTTAATAGAAATTATAGTTGGAGCAGCAATTTTTGCTATTATCGCGGTATCTGTCTACCAGAGTTACGCTAGTCTCATTGCTCTAGTTTCTGCTTCTCGAGTAAAAATCACAGCAACAGATCTAATTAATGAGCAATTTGAACTTATACGAAACTTACCTTATGACAAGGTTGGCATTGCGGGGGGAATTCCTGATGGGGTTTTGGAGAATAGTGAGATTTTTGTTCGCGATAATGGCACTTTTACTATCGTAAGGACTGTGCGAAATATCGATGACCCGTTTGACGGCGTTATAGGGGGTTCTCCAAATGATTTATCTCCAGCTGATTACAAATTAGTGGAGATTGAGGTTAATTGTGATGTATGTAAAAACTTTGTTGAAATGTCGGTGACGAGTCGTGTTTCCCCAAAAAATTTAGAAACTGCATCAACAAATGGTGCGCTTTTTATTCGTGTTTTTGATGCAAATGGTAATCCAGTCCCGAATGCGAATGTTCACGTCGAAAATAATCTTGCAACTACATCAATCGTTATAGATGACGTCACCGATAACCAAGGAATGCTTCAGATTGTTGACGCTCCGCCAGGAATAAATGCATATGAAATCACAGTCTCAAAATCAGGGTATACAACTGATGAGACATACACCGCTTCTGTGGGTAATCCAAATCCAACAAAACCGCATGCGACGGTATTACTTCAGCAAGTAACACAAGTCTCTTTTGTCATAGATAAGGTAAGTACGGTAAATGTTTCAACTCTTACTGACGATTGTACTGCGGTAGGGAGTATCCCTTTTTCGATGACTGGTGCAAAACTTATTGGTGCTAATCCTGATGTCTATAAATACAGTGCAAATCATTTGACTAATTCAGGCGGATTAAAAACACTTTCTCAAGTTGAATGGGACACATATAATCTTACGGTAAGTGATCCAACATACCATTTGGCTGGTGTGAATCCACTTTTACCAGTTTCTATTCTTCCCGATGCTGTACAAGACATACAACTAATTCTTACTACCAAAAACCCATCCCACTTATTAGTAACGGTTAAAGACAATAGCAACGGCCTCCCACTTTCTGGTGCAGATGTCACTCTTACCAAGACGGGCTATACAGATGTGCTTATAACTGGGCGGGGGTTTTTAAAACAAAGTGATTGGTCTGGTGGACCGGGTCAAGATGACTTTGTTGATAAAACTCGATATAACAGCTCTGATGGGAATATAGATATAAATAATCCTGTTGGTGAAATAAAACTGACAAATATTTTCGGTGACTATGCTCCAAGTGGAGTCCTATCCTCTTCTATATTTGATACTGGGACAACTACGAATTTCAACCAAATTATTTGGAATCCGGCAAGCCAGCCTCAGGCGACTGGCCCAGACTCGGTCCTTTTCCAATTCGCAAGTGATCCGCTAAATAATGCAAGCACTACATGGGAGTTTCTTGGTCCAGATGGAACGGGTTTAACTTTTTATACTATTGCTGATACGAACATTAATAGTATTCACAATGGAGACAGATATTTCCGCTACAAGTCTTATCTTGCGACGGCGAGTTCGACTTTGACGCCAAATATCGCTGAAGTTGCTTTCACCTTTACTTCAGAATGTACTCCGCCAGGTCAGGTCTTATTTTCTGGTCTTTCTGGCGGGACATATACACTTTCTGTCGATAAGTCGGGGTATGGTAGTTATCAAAATCAAATTATCATCCCTAATGATGTTTCTTTTCTTCAGCATGAGGTGGATTTAGTTACCCAATAAGATGAATCTAGAAAAAAATAAATTTGAAAAGGAATCAGCTAATTACGGTTTTAGCATTCTGGAAATGCTTGTTAGCGTCGCTATTATTAGTCTAATTGGTTTGGCAGTTGCCAACTTTCAGAAAGATATTTTTTCTTTAAATACTCATTTACAAGATAGTCTAAGCGCTCAGCTAGATGCCAGAAAAGTTCTTCGAAGTTTTATTGCTGAAGTTCGAAGTGCTTCGCCGTCAAGTCTGGGTGGATATGCGATTGAGTCTGCGGGGACATCATCAATTACTTTCTACAGTAATATAGATAATGATTTATACAAAGAGCGTTTAAGATATTTTTTGCAGGGGAGCGATCTTAAACGTGGAGTGATAAAGCCTGGTGGAAATCCACTGGTATACAATCCATCAGATGAGGAATTTGATATTATTGCTCGTGATGTAGTAAACGGTACAAATACTCCGATATTTGATTATTTTGATAAAAATTTTTATGGAACGACTACACCACTTACAAGTCCTGTTGATCCGATTCTTGTTAGATTAATTCGCATGACTCTCGTAATTGATCGTGACCCAAATAAAAGTCCGGAGCCAATCAACGTCTCTTCGCAAGGGACACTTCGTAATTTGAAAGATAATTTATGAGAATAAAATCTGGTCAAAGTGGGCAAATACTTCTTCAAGTAATTGTCTTCTCAACAATCGCAGCTCTTCTCATCGGCGGTCTTATTGGTTGGTCTGGTGTAAATATAAAAGCATCCAGACAGTCAGCTGATAGGGAGAGAGCGATTCAGCTGGCGGAAGCAGGAATCGATTACTACCGGTGGCATTTGGCACATGCTCCGACTGATTATCAGGATGGAACTGGTGGCCCAGGGCCATACATTCACTCTGTTCCTGATAAAAATGGAGACATAATTGGGGAATTTAGTTTAAGTATCACCCCCCCAATTGTTGGTTCAACGAAAGTTCAGGTTGAATCAACGGGTATTCCAATAAGTAACCCCGCAATAAGTAGGACGATTAGAGTTGAAATGGCCATTCCTTCTCTGGCCAAATATGCTGTAGTAGCAAATGATAATATGCGTTTTGGTGCTGGGACAGAAGTTTTTGGTCCAATTCATTCAAATGGGGGGATACGTTTTGATGGTTTAGCACATAATGTTATCACTAGCGCACTTTCTTCATATGATGATCCTGATCATACGGGAAATGTTGAATTTGCCGTTCATACTCACGTTAACCCCCCACCAGGTTCAGGTGTTAATGACACTTTTCGCCCGCTCGAAGCGCCGCCAAGTGCGGTCTCATCTCGTCCGGATATTTTTTTGGTTGGCAGACAATTCCCAGTCCCAGCCGCTGATTTTACAGGATTAACAAATGATCTTTCGCAAATCAAAGCGAACGCTCAATCGGATGGAAGATATTTTGCATCTTCAGGTGCTCAAGGATATCAAATTCTTCTAAAGACGGATGACACTTTTGATATTTATAGAGTTGATTCCCAAATTTCAGCTCCATCAAATTGTACAAACGTAGCAAACCAGACTGGATGGGGCACATGGAGCGTAAATGGAAGAACGCTTATTGGTAATTATCAAATACCGAGCAATGGTTTAATTTTTATTGAAGATAATGTTTGGGTAGAAGGCCAAATAGATGGAGCGCGTGTGACTATTGCGGCAGGGAGGTTTCCTGACAATCCATCTACAAGGCCAAACATCATAGTAAACAACGATCTTCTTTATACGAACTTTGATGGGAGTGATGTAATAGCTTTAATATCTCAAGGTCACATACATGTGGGTATGGTTTCGCTCACTAATTTACGTATTGATGCCGCATTGGTTGCTCAAAATGGCAGAGTTGGCAGATTCTACTATCGCCCACCGGGAAGTGGTCAAAATAGGTGTTCTCCATACCACACAAGAACAAGCCTTACTTTATATGGAATGATTGCAACCAATGTTCGTTATGGTTTTGCTTATACTGATGGCAATGGTTATGGTATAAGGAATATTAACTACGATGCTAACCTTCTTTATGGCCCACCGCCAAGCTTTCCCCTAACATCAGACCAGTACGAAGTCTTATCTTGGGAAGAGGTTCATTAGTTCGTGATATAATTTTTGGATGGTGAAAAAGTTTGTTATTGCGAATTGGAAGATGAATCCAGAGACTACTGCCGAATCAAGGAAATTATTTCAGGATGTGGCAAAGGTTGCGTCAACTCTTAAAAAGATAAATGTCATTATCTCGCCTCCCGCAATATTTCTTTCTGATTTATTAAGAAAACAGAAAAAAAATGTTTTCCTCTGTTCGCAAGATTTATTTTGGGGTAGAACAGGGCCATTCACTGGACAATTTAGTGCTTCAATGCTTCGAGCATTAGGTGTTAAATCAAGTATTATTGGCCACTCGGAGAAAAGAGTATTAGGTGAAACTGATGCGATTGTTTCAAAGAAAGTTATTGCCGCTCTCAAAGAATCTTTAACCCCAATTATTTGTATTGGTGAACGTGAACGAGACCGTGGGGGAGAATATCTAAAATTTCTTGCAGATCAGTTAAAAACATCAATTTCCGGAGTTTCAAGGAAAGATGTTTCTAAAATTATTATTGCTTACGAACCGATTTGGGCTATTGGCAAGACTGCATCTGATGCGATGAATGCGCACAAACTCCATGAGGTGGTAATTTTTATTCGCAAGGTCCTAACAACAGTTTTCGGTAGAGAGTTTGCTCAAAAAGTAACTATTATTTATGGTGGATCAGTAGAGCCAAAAAATGCTTCAGATTTAATAAAAAATGGAAATGTCTCAGGTTTTCTAGTTGGTCATGCAAGCCTCGATTCAAAGAAATTTAAGGAAATATTACTTGCTGTTGAAGCTTCAAAATGAAAAGTGTAAGAGATATAGGGAATATAGAAGGCAAAACCATCTTTCTTCGGGCTGATTTCAATGTACCAGTAAAAGACTCTGTTATTACGGATGATTTTCGTATTAAAAAAACACTGCCTCTTATAGATTTTATTCAAAAAAATGGCGGTAGATTGGTTATTGGTAGTCATTTTGAAGGTGAGGGTGGCAGTTTAAAGCCGGTTTTTGAATATTTAAAGAAAGATTATCAAATTGTTTTTTTAGAGGATTTTTATCCTGAGGGGCTCTCTGTTATAAAAGAGGCTCTTGATAGTGGAAATATTGTATTACTTGATAATTTAAGAAAGTATAAAGAAGAAAAAGAAAATAGTGATGAGTATGCAAAACATCTTTCAAGTTTTGCCGATTTTTTTGTAAACGAAGCTTTTTCTTCCGCCCACCGAAGACATGCCTCTGTTATTGGAATACCAAAATATATTCCAGGTTTTTCAGGTTTTGTTTTTGAAGAAGAAATTAAGGAACTTTCTCGCGTTTTAAAACCAACTCACCCTTTTTTATTTATTCTTGGTGGCGCAAAGTTTGAAACGAAACTCCCACTTGTAAGAAAAATATTTAATATTGCCGATTACGTGTTTATTGGAGGCGCTCTCGCAAATGATTTTATAAAAGCTCAAGGCTTAAGTGTTGGTTCATCACTTTTATCATCTGATGGTGCTGATGTTAGAGATTTTTTAACCCCTAAACTTATTCTACCGTCAGATGTTTTAGTAAGAGACGAATCAGGGGCGATAACAAAAAAGAAAATTACGGATATTAACATTACTGATTATATTGTCGATGTTGGTCCAGAAACCATGGAGCGTGTTGATTCGTGTATCCAATCAGTAAAGAGTATTCTTTGGAACGGTCCACTAGGGAATTATGAACTTGGTTTCAAGGAAGCGACTCTATCTTTGGCAAAGAGTATTGCGGGAAGTGATACTGTGTCTGTTGTTGGAGGGGGAGATACTATTGCATCAATAGCCGAACTTAATCTTTCAGATAAATTTACTTTTATTTCTACAGGAGGCGGGGCAATGCTAGATTTTCTCGCAAATGAAACTCTGCCTGGTATAGAGGCATTAAATCAACATTAATACAGCTCTAATTAATCTCTTTTCTTATTTTATTTCCCGTTGAAGTCATTTCTTCAGGATTTCGTTTCTTGCCAAGCCAATGCTCGTAGCCGTCTCCTTTATATCTAGGAATAATGTGTGTATGCGTATGAAAAACTATTTGTCCTGCTGCTGGTTCATTATTACTTATGATATTGATTCCCTCTGCTTGAACTGCCTTTTTTACTGCAATAGATATTTTTTTTGTTATGACTGCTAGGTTTGAAATAACCTCATCTGGGGTCTCATAAATATTTTCAAAATGATCTTTGGGTATTACCAGAGTATGACCCAAACTATTTGGTAGAATATTTAAAAAAGCCAAGGTTTTTTCATCCTCATAGACTTTTTCGGTTGGCACCTCTCCACGAATAATCTTACAAAATACGCAATCGTCCATACTCTAAGTATAATGGTAGAATGTCCGCTATGAAAGCCTATACGGTACGAGAGTTTAATTCCAAAGAATGTAATGACCTTGCTTCATACCCAGAATTGATTCAAATACTTCTTACTTCGCGAGGAATAAAGAATGAAGCTGAGGCGGAGAGATTTTTTGCTCCCAATTACGAATTAGATCTTCATGACCCATATCTTTTAAAAGATATGGAAAAAGCTGTCGCTCGGATTCTCGAGGCCATTAAAGAAAATCAAAAAATCCTTATTTATAGTGATTATGATGCCGATGGTATACCTGGCGGGGTAATGCTCAAAACATTTTTTGATAAGATTGGATATCAAAATGTAGAAAACTACATACCGCACCGTCATGATGAAGGGTATGGTCTTCATTTAGATGCTGTAGAAACATTTTTACCGCTTGATGTGAAGCTCATTGTCACTGTTGATTGTGGGATAGTAGATGTTGATCAAGTTAAGCGCGCCCAAGAGCTTGGTATGGATGTCATCATTACAGATCATCATGAACCAAATGGCGTTTTGCCAAATGCATATGCCGTTATTAATCCAAAACAATCTGATTGTATTTATCCCGAGAAAGGTCTCTGTGGTTCGGGTGTCGCCTTTAAATTAATTCAAGCTTTGCTTTTAAAAAACCGTTTTGGTTTGAAAGAGGGTCAAGAGAAATGGTTTCTTGATCTTGTTGGCATAGCCACTCTTTCTGATATGGTGCCGTTGGTTGGGGAAAATCGCGCACTTGCTCATTATGGACTGAAGGTTATTCGTAGATCGCCTCGTCCGGGATTGGTAAAATTTTGGAAAAAACTTCGAGTTGATCAGAGAAATATTACCGAAGACGATATCGGCTTTTCTCTTGCTCCACGCATCAATGCCGCCTCTCGAATGGGTGAACCAATGGATGCCTTTAAGCTTCTTAAGACAGAAGATCATATAGAAGCAGATCTTTTAAGTGATCACTTAAACAAAATTAATGATGAGAGAAAAGGGGTTGTCGCTTCTTTGGTTAAAGGGATTAAAAAACATCTTCATGAAAAAATTGTAGACAATTCACTCGGCAAAGTCATAGTTATGGGGAGCCCTGAGTGGAAGCCAGCACTTCTGGGTTTAGTGGCGAATAGCATAATTGATGACTTTAAACGCCCTGTATTTCTTTGGGGGCGAAATGGTGACTCAATTATAAAGGGCTCATGTCGTTCGGACGGGAGTGTAAACTTGGTCGCTCTTATGGAGGAAGCTAGGGGTAATTTTTTACAATTTGGTGGACATAAACTTGCTGGAGGATTTGCTGTATCAAATGAAACCATCCACACTCTTGAAGATGAGCTTAATAGGGCATATGAAAAAGTAAAAGATAATAATGAGAAAGAGGCAATTTGGATAGATAAAAAGATTTCTATTGATGATATTAACTCTAGTCTTTATGAAAAGATAGAAAAGTTCTCTCCTTTTGGTATTGGTAATCCAAAGCCACTATTTCTTTTTGAGGGAGTTGAAATTTCTGGATCAAAACAATTTGGTAAAGAAAAAAATCACTTAGAGCTCTCTTTTCTAAAAAATAATGGTGAGAAACTTAAGGCAATTTCTTTTTTCTCAAAACCAGATTCATTCTCAAATATTCCTGAATCAGGTAAAAAAATTAACCTTATCGCAACACTTGAAAAATCTACTTTTGGTAAGTATCCAGAACTTCGTCTACGAATTGTTGACATCATTTGATATTCGGAGTATTTTTTGATCAGACCACTTCAAGGAGAATAAGGTGAATATCTGGATATTGAATTATCGAAAGATCCCACCAGAAACAAGGGTTGGGAAGTTCATCGTTTTTCTAATTCTTTTTCTCTATCTTCTCTCAGCGCTCTTCATTGCCATTTCGTACTTGAGTGAAGAGTGGTTGTTCGTTCTTTTGTCGATTCTCTTCTTTGCGCTCGGGTATTTTACTGATTTGATTGTTTACCCAATCGCATATCTCTGTGAATATAAAGACCCGTGAACCGAAAGGTTCGCGGGTTTTGTTTTTTGCTATACTTCTAAAGTGAAATCAATTTCTATATTTACTGATGGCGCTTCAAGAGGAAACCCAGGTCCTGGCGGGTGGGGGGCAATCATTGTTCTTACAGAAACTGTAAAAGAGTTGGGAGGAGGAGAAAAAAGAACAACAAATAACCGAATGGAACTTACGGCGGTTATTGAAGCGCTAGCATTTTTGTCCAAATTAAAAATTAAAGAAAAAGAATTGGTCGTTAATGTTTTTACTGATTCAAGTTATGTCTTAAAAGGGGCAATGTCCTGGGTATATGGGTGGGAGAGAAATGGGTGGAAGACAAAACAAAAAGACGAAGTTTTAAATAAAGATCTTTGGGTGAAATTATTGAAACTGATTTCTATTTCTAAAATTAACTGGCAACTTCTTCCAGGGCATTCTGGGATACCAGGAAATGAGCGTTGCGACATTATTGCTACCACTTTTGCTGATGGTTTAAAAATACAACTTTATTCTGGAAACAAGAGTGGTTATAAAATTGATGTTTCTTCGGTTATTCAAACAAAGGCAAAAAAAAGAAAATCTTCTAAATCAAAAGTAAAACCATATTCATATGTGAGTAGTGTAAATGGGGCGGTAAAAACACATAGAACTTGGGCAGAATGTGAATCAAGAACAAAAGGGAAAAGTGGTGCGCTCTTTAAAAAATCCTTCTCTAAGGAAGATGAAAAAGCAATAATAGCTTTATGGAAAAGAGCATCTCATTTTTAAATCGTAATCGTATCCCTTTTTTAATTTCAGGTTTTATTTTTGGTGTTTTAATCTCTTCATTTATTAGTATTGGGCAGAGGGTTGGCTACGGGTTATTTTTTGTCCATCTTTTTATCTTAGTTTTCTTGTTTTTTGCAAGAAATGTTTCTGTTAATCAACCGATTGCTGTTGTTTTATTGTTTCTCATGACCTTTTCTATGGGGATTATTCGTTTTGCAAAATATAATGAGGTGAATCTCGATCCAATTTTCGAATCTGCTGTTGGTAAAGAAATCACCCTTCAGTCTATTGTCTTAAAAGAACCAGAAGAAAAAGTTTCTTACAGACAATACATTGTTAAGGCACCAAAAGGCGATGCCAAGGTTCTTGTTAGGGGGGAAATTTATCCAGTATTTAATTACGGAGATGAAGTTAAATTTACAGGAAGATTAGAAAAACCAAAAAACTTCGAAACTGATCAAGGAAAAGATTTTGATTACACTTCTTATTTAAAGAAAGACAAAGTTTATTACATTATTTCCTTTGCTAAAGGGGAGCTTGTTTCAGAAGGTAGTGGTAATTGGTTTAGAGAAAAACTTTTTACTCTAAAAAATAATTTTGTTAAGAATATAAATAATTTAATACCAGACCCTGAATCTTCTTTACTTGCGGGTATTTTACTTGGGTTAGAAGACTCTCTTGGGAATGATTTAGAGGATGCTTTTATAAAAACTGGTGTAGTGCATATTGTTGTTTTGTCTGGTTACAACATTACTATCGTTGCTGAATCGCTTATAAAGTTTTTTTCTTTTGTTCCTAAGAATTTTGCTTTGGCAGGTGGTGCTTTTGGTATTATTTTATTTTCCCTAATGGTTGGCGGGTCTCCATCTGTAGTGCGCGCATCACTTATGGCGATTCTTGTTCTTTTGGCGCGTGGTACAGGGCGAAAATATGATATTGGTCGAGCTTTGCTTATTGTTGGATTTGTAATGATTTTTTTGAATCCAAATATTCTTATCTTTGATATATCATTTCAACTCTCGTTTCTTTCTACCATCGCGCTTATTTGGATTTCTCCCATTATTAAAAATAAATTTAAAATAATTCCAGAGCGTTTTGCTATTAGAGAAATTTTTTCTGCTACACTTGCCACTCAGTTTTTCGTCTTGCCACTACTTCTTTATAAGATGGGAGAATTTTCTTTAGTCGGACTTCCGGTAAATTTACTCATTCTTGGTTTTATCCCCGCGATTATGTTTTTTGGTTTTGTCGCGGGGTCAATAGGATTTGTTTCTTTATTAATCGCTACACCTTTTGCATTTCTCTCATACTTACTACTTGCTTATATATTAAAAATCGTTGATATTTTTTCAGCATTTTCTTTTGCTTCATTTCATATACCACATTTTTCTCTTTCACTTATGATTGTATTTTATCTTTCTTATGGGTATTTATTTTTTAGATATTTTAAAAATAGAAAAGGCGCGTTACAAGAGTAACGCGCCTTGTCATGATTCTACGAGCTGCCAGATGGGCCGTAGGGGAATCCGTCTTCGTGACGGAGCCTTTGCCTCCCTGTGACATGGCCACAGTCCAAACAACACTCTTGAAAACTGGCGGCCCCCTCCTCCGCCAGAATGTTTCTCTTATGGTCGGGGTAGCGACGCTTCTTTCCTCTGCTCCCGCACTGGGGGCACTGAGGGAAAAAGTACTCAATGATCAGGATAAAGGCCGTCACATTGATCATAATCGCCACCATAAGTAGGGACAATTCCCATTCCTCAAGACTGGCTAGCCAATTCATAAATCCCTCCGTTCAAGGTTTTGTTTGGTTGGGTGGCGATAACCTAGATGAGCCCCTTGTATAAGAAGAACAGTCGAGTCAGAAATTCATATGGATATGCGGTGATTGCCCATCGCCAACGCTTCTGACTGAACTTGTGTTCGAATTTCATCTTCGGGAGATCTGGTGGAATGATAACCTCGAGGCCAAGGCGCTCATAAATCCACCGAGCTCGCCATGCGTGTGGGTAAGTGGCAATTAGAATTACTCTTGACCAACCCATCTCATCGCACAACTCCTTTTGAAGTCTGGCCACGCCATCACTGCCACTATATTTACTAGAGAAGATACTTGTGTTGCTATCGAACGGGGTATTTCCCAGAATGTGGATGCCTCGTTGCTTGATGATTCTTCCAACCTCGGCTTGAGGAAAGATGGGGATACCAAGCATTTTGTGATAATGCTGGGCGCAATCAGCAAGCCCCATGTTTGATTTACTGGGCAACCCACCTTCCAAATCAGACGCGGCTTGAGTAACAATTAGCTGGGCGTCTTGTAGACGTCCTTCTCCGGGCGGTTTTCTCCAATTGAAGATACATTGGAATAGGCGGAAAAGAGTTGAACTGGGCTCCTTGCGGAGTCTAGCCAAGAAACCGAACATCGATCTCTCCTCGATAGGAATTCTGCGTACCTTACAACGGGCAATATTTCCAGAAGTTATATAATCATAACTACAGCCACATGTCAAATGTAGATTAGAAGAAGTTTTTGTTTATAGTGCTTTTTTAAAATTTTCTTCAATTACATTCCAATTAAGGTTTGCAAAAAAATCTTCAATGTAATTTTTCTTTCCGCTTGGTTGGTAATCTGCTACGAATGCATGCTCCCACATATCAATACCTAATACCCATGGAAGGCCGGTTAAATGTCCTAAGTGCTGTTCGTCTACCCATTGAGTGAGTAATCTTTTTGTAAGAGGGTCATAGTAAAGGACTGCCCATCCTACTCCGCGAGTAAGGGCGATGGCCTTAAAAATGTTTAAAAATCCATCAAAGGAACTCCATTCTTCCTCAATCGCCTTTTTTAGAAGTGAATCACTACTTATTAAAGATGCGCCACCTTCTAAACTTTTGAAATAGTATTCGTGGTTTCGCATACCATCAAATTCGAATGCAAATCTTCTTTGAAGTTCTCCTAAAGCATAGGCATTTTTCTCACTATCTTTTCTGTATTCTTCAATTGTTTCAAGAATAGTATTCGCGTTCTTTACATAGCCCGAATAAAGCTTTAAATGTTCCTCAATATTCTTTGTCGTTATTCCCTTAAGTTCTGGGATAGTAAATTTTTGTTCTTCAAATTTTTTCATACTTATTATTGTATCATTTTACCCTTTTTCATTTCCGTGCTAGAAATTAGTATAGTCACTGCTCATTCTTACTATCTTCTGGAGGCAATATGCCTGGCGTAATGAATTCCAAGCCACATATTCAAGATCTTATTGGCCAAGATCTCTCTGGCTTCAAGCTTGCAATTGGGTTCACCGCTCGTCTCAAACGAGGCCATGTGGGGTACTTCCCGCTAGTTTACAATAGGTTAAGAAGAACTGTGCGACAGGACATTTCCTCTTACCAGGACATCGTAGTCACCTTAGAGAAATCAACAATAGCCAAAGTGGCTAATCTTCTTGAATATCGACCCCATGAGATCGAGAGGGTGGTTGTCTTGGTCAACGAATCTCAAGAACTTGGGTTCTTTATTGAGGGTGTAAACATTTCAACCGTCATTCGATACTCAGACGCCTTACCTGCTTGTATTTCCGGACAGCTCTTTCATCTTCTTACTGAAGATCGGTTAACTGTCCTGGCCCGACAAAGTGAAGAACCTTTCAAGTGGGCATACGGTCTTCTGTAAAAGATGCTCTGCCGCGCGCCACATGGCGCGCGGCTTCTTTTATATAATAAATATATGGATTATTTGCGGAAAAACCGGAAAGAGTTTATTGTCGGCACGCTTTTTATTTTTAATCTTTTAATCTGGCTTCGAGTCTATTCTATTCAACCTAGGGATTATGTTTCCGTATCTTTTTTTGATGTCGGTCAGGGTGATGGGGCCCTTATAGAGTCTACAAATCGCAATCGGATTTTAATTGACGGAGGTAAAGACAAATTTGTTTTGCGAGAAATTTCAAAAGCTCTGCCATTTTTTGATAGACACATTGATGTGGTCATAGAATCTCATCCCGATAAAGATCATATTGGTGGCTTGCCAGAAGTTGTGAGCCGTTTGAGTGTCGGAGCATTTATGGAACCGGGGGTGGAATCAGAGAATAGTGTGGATGATGAACTGAGGAAAAGAGTTTTAGGAAAAAATATTCCAATTTTTCTTGCTCGCGCGGGGCAGATTATAGATATGGGAGATGGTTCGTATTTTAAGATACTTTTTCCTGATAGAGATGTCTCTGGTGTAGATACCAACGATGCTTCAATAGTCCTTCAATACATTTATGGTGACACCTGTTTTCTTTTTACTGGAGACTCTCCGGTAAAAATTGAAGAATATCTAATTGGTGTTTATAAAGAGGAATTAAATTGCGAAGTTTTAAAGGTGGGGCATCATGGCTCACGCACTTCAACAAGCGAAGAATATTTATATTTTGTAAAACCAAAGTTTGCTGTCATTTCAGCCGGCAAAGAAAATTCATACGGACATCCGCATCAAGAGGTCTTGGATAACTTAAATAAGTTTAAAGTAAAAATTTTAAGCACGATTGAGGATGGGACTATTAAATTTATTTCAAACGGTTTAGAGATAAGAAAAAAGTAAAACCGCTACCTATATGCTAGCAGGGTAGCGGTCTACCGCCTCAACCACCTTTTCCTTGATTTGGTTGAGATCGAAGTTGGGTAGAGCTCTGACGTGGATGAATCCGTACTTGAATGTGACGAACTCAATGCCCTCTATCCTCAAGATGTCGGAGAGAAGCGCGCGCGCTTCGCACCAAGATCTCATGGATGAAAGAACCCCATTTACATATTCTGGGCTGTTTACGATAGGAGAGATCGTAAGGCGACAGCACATGTAAAAGTGGGGCTTGAACACCATCTCTCTCGGATGTATTTCCGAGGCCGGTTCGGGACAAACCCCGATAGTCATGACTTCTCCTTGAAAGAGCGACTTTGACTATTCTATCAAAGAAGAATATAAAGACCTGTGATTAGCTTTTCTCCTCAATACTTTTATAACCAAGTAAAGCAAGCACTAATATATATACGATGTGGTCATCAAGAAGGGGGTTATTTTCAGGTGGGAAAACCGCCAAATACATGAGCAAAAGCATTAATGAGCCAGCTATAGCGCCCCACTTAACATATCTATTAAATACGAGTGTAACGCCGACAAATAGAAGACCTAACATAAATATCCAGTCTACAGCCTCAATTCCTGCAAGGCTTTTAAAAAATGGAGCAAAGGGTCCCTTTGTAGCAAATGATAGAAAGCCATATGTTGGCGATCCGCCGTTAATCCAAGCTTTTTCAGCTGTTGTTGCAAAACCTAAACCAATTAATTTATCAAAAAAAGCCCAAAGGAAAATCAAACCCATTACTATACGCAATTTTATGTATAACAATTTTTGTATTTTCATATAAATGAAATTATAGCACTTTCATTTTTGTGGATATTTTGCACATGTTATTAACTTTCAGACAAACAAAACGGCCGACAATTTATGTCGGCCGTTTTGTTTATTAATAAAAATTTATCTCTTCCTTTTCAAAGCGAGTTTAGCTCTTTTTGCTGCCAAACGCTTCTTTGTTTTTCTTGAACGCGATGTTTTATTTTTTGTATTTACACTTGCTCTTTTTGCCATGCGTTAATTATATATTAGAAAGTTGATATTTCTCAAAATAAAAACACACCGAAGAGGATGTTTTTATATAACTCCAGCTTTTTTGAGAGTTCGATAAGCTCCGTTTTTCTGTATTGTTTTGATTGCTTTGGTGGAGAGGGTGATGACGACAGTCTTTTTAAGCTCAGGAACATAAATCCTCTTTTTTTGGAGATTTATATATTTTCGGACCATTCCTGTAGGGTTAAATTGGGTAGCACGAGTCCGGTTGCTGTATCCGCCACCCATTCGAGAGCCCTTTTTTGTAACTGCGCAAACTTTAGCCATATATTTTAGAAGTGGCATTATGCTATCATAAAAATCTTAAGACGCAAGGATTTATGGAATCTTTAGATTTTATCTTCAGCATCATCATACTTATCATGTCCGTGGTTATCCATGAAGTTTCTCATGGATACGCAGCGTATTTTCAGGGAGACAAGACTGCCGAATATCAAGGTCGTCTGACTTTAAATCCCATAAAGCACCTTGATCCCGTCGGCTCTCTCCTTGTGCCTCTCATTTCATACAATATAGGTGGATTTATAATTGGCTGGGCAAAACCGGTTCCGTATAATCCTTATAATTTGGTTAATAAAAAGTGGGGAGAGGCGCTTGTTGCAGTAGCAGGTCCAGTTTCTAACTTAGTAATAGCTCTATTTTTCGGTCTTATTTTGAGATTTTTTGCTTTTCTTTTTCCTGCGTCTTTCATCAGTATTTGTGTTTTAGTAGTCTATATAAACATATTATTAGCCATTTTTAACCTTATGCCTGTTCCGCCTCTCGATGGCTCAAAGATTCTATTTGCTTTTTTGCCAGTTTATTCAAAAGCTAGAGCTTTTCTAGAGCAAAATGGCCTTATTCTCACCCTTCTTGTAATTTTCTTCTTTTGGCAATATGTGAGCCCTCTTATTGGTATTATATTTAGCTTAATTACAGGCATCTCTCTTTAAGTCTCTCTTGCAAAATATCAAGGCCTGTATTAAAGTATCTCCTACTTGCTTGGTTCAAGCATTTTTTAATTATGGCGACCATAAATCAGCTAGTAAAAAGAAAAAGGAAGGTCCTTCACCGAAAGTCAAAATCGGTGGCTCTTACTCGTGGATTTAACACTATTAAAAATCGTCCAGTTCCATTTTTCTCTCCTTTTAAGCGCGGCGTTTGCACTAAAGTTACTACTAAAACCCCAAAGAAACCAAACTCGGCTATTAGAAAGATTGCTCGTGTTCGTCTTACTAATGGCATGGAGGTAACGGCATATATTCCAGGTATGGGCCACAACCTACAGGAGCACTCAGTTGTCGTGCTTAAGGGTGGCCGTGTAAAGGATGTTGGACTTCGATATTCAATAGTGCGTGGCGTGCTTGATGCTGGAGGGGTTGAGAGCCGAAGAAAAGGACGAAGCCAATACGGAACAAAGTTACCAAAGAAACAGTAATCCTATGCGAAGAAAAGTCAGCAATAGAAATATAGTTACTCCTGATTCTACTTACGAATCTATAAAAGTTGGAAAACTCATTAATTATGTGATGGATCACGGCAAGAAAAATACTGCTCGCTCTATTGTCTATGATGCATTTGAGATTATAAAAGAGAAAACAAAAACCGACCCTATCGAAGTATTTGATACAGCTCTTAAAAACACTGGCCCGACTATGGAAGTTCGTTCTCGCCGAGTGGGAGGTGCAAACTATCAGATTCCTCGCGAGGTTCGACCAGAGCGTCGCCTTTATCTTTCTTTAAAATGGCTTATTGATTCTGCTCGAGCAAAAAAGGGTATGCCAATGCATATGAAACTTGCCGATGAAATTATCTTAGCTTCAAAAAATGAAGGTGAAGCGGTAAAGAAGCGAGAAAATACTCACAAAATGGCAGAAGCAAACAAAGCATTCGCGCATTTCGCTTGGTAATTCATTACATCAATACAAAGTTCAATTACATATAATTTATGGAAAGAGATTATCCGCTAGAGAGAGTTAGAAATTTTGGAATTATTGCTCACATTGATGCTGGGAAAACTACTACTTCTGAGCGAGTACTTTATTACACTGGTTCTCAGCATAAAATTGGAGAAGTTCATGAGGGAGAAACCACCACTGACTGGATGGAGCAAGAGCGCGAGCGCGGCATTACTATCACAGCAGCAGCTGTTACTTGTTTTTGGAGTCAGACATATCTACCAGTAGAAGAAAGAAAGAAAAAAGAGAATAAATATCGTTTTAATATTATTGACACTCCGGGTCATATTGATTTTACTGTTGAAGTAAAGCGCTCTCTTCGTGTTCTTGACGGTGCTGTTGTCGTTTTTGATGGTGTTGCCGGTGTTGAACCACAATCTGAGACGAACTGGCGTTATGCAGAAGATGCTAATGTGCCAAGAATCTGTTTTATAAACAAACTTGATAGAACAGGAGCCTCTTTTGAACGGTCTTATAAATCTATTCTTGATCGACTTTCAAAAAAAGCAGTCCGTATGCAAATTCCTGTCGGCGAAGAGGGAAATCACGAGGGAGTGGTTGATCTTTTGAAGATGAAAATGTATGCCTTTGAAGGAGAAATGGGTAATCAGGTTGTTGAAAAGGAAATTCCAGAAAATTTAAAAGCAGATGCAGAAAAATATCGCCATGATTTGATTGAGCGCATTGTTGAAAACGATGAGTCTCTTATGAACGACTATCTTGAAGGGAAAGAAATCCCACTTGAAACTTTAAAGAAGGTTCTTCGCAAAGCAGTTATCGAAAATAAAGTATTTCCAGTTTTCACTGGTTCGGCTTTGAAAAATAAGGGGGTTCAGCTTGTTCTTGATTCTGTTGTCGATTATCTCCCATCACCGCTCGATATTCCTCCAGTAAAAGGTATTGATCCTCGCAATGGTGAAGAGGTTACTCGTCACGCATCAGACACAGAACCTTTTTCTGCTTTGGCATTTAAACTTCAAGCCGATCCGTTTGTAGGCCAACTTACATTCTTCCGCGTATACTCTGGAACGGTTGAATCGGGAACATATCTATACAACTCAACGACAGGGGAGAAAGAAAGACTCGGACGAATAGTGCGCTTGCAAGCAAATCAAAGAGAAGAAGTAAAAAAAGTTTTTGCTGGAGAAATTGCCGCTGCGGTAGGTCTTAAAAATGCAAAAACTTCTCATACATTTTCTGATGAGAATAGCCCAATCATTCTAGACCAGATTAAATTCCCAGAGCCGGTTATCTCACTTCGTATTGAACCCAAAACAAAAGCTGACCAAGAAAAAATGGGTATTGCGCTCAAGCGTCTTTCAGATGAAGACCCAACATTTAGAATTAAAAGTGATGCTGATACGGGAGAAACTGTCATTATGGGTATGGGCGAACTTCACTTGGAAATCATTGTTGATAGGATGAAACGCGAATTTAGCGTGGAAGCAAATGTCGGCAAACCTCAGGTTGCATACAAAGAAACTATTACAGGAACTGCAGAAGTGGAAAATAAATATATCAAGCAATCAGGAGGAAAAGGCCAGTATGGTCATGTGAAAATAAATATCAAACCACTTCCTCAGTATGATCCAGAAGAAAAAGTTCCAAAGAATGCTACTCGAGAGCCAGGATTTGAATTCATTGATTCAATTAAGGGTGGAGTTATTCCTCAAGAGTTTATTCCTGCGGTTGAAAAAGGAATTCGTGAGGGAATGGAGCGTGGTGTCGTAGCCGGATTTAAGATGACGGATATTTCAGTCGAATTAACTTATGGTTCTTATCACGATGTGGACTCATCTGAAATTGCATACAAAATTGCGGCATCGCAAGCATTTCAAGAAGCTGCTCGTAAAGCAAAGCCGGTTATTCTAGAGCCGATTATGAAAGTGGAAGTTGTTGTCCCAGAGAAATTTATGGGCGATATTACTGGAAACCTCTCTTCAAAGCGTGGCCAAGTGGAAGGTATGGAAGATAGAGGAGAGCTTAAGGTTATCAAAGCCAAAGTTCCTCTTTCAGAAATGTTTGGTTATGTTACGAACCTACGGTCTATGACAGAGGGAAGAGGAAGCTCAACGATGGAGTTTGACCACTATGCTATAGTGCCTCAAAATGTCGCTACTTCTATCATCGAAGCAAGACAGTAATTTTCTCTAAGGTTTGTTAAATAATATCAAAAACCCCTCAGTCGAGGGGTTTTTGATATATTGACTATTTGGTTATATTTGTGTTATGATTAAGTTAGATTCGGTTAAGTCCACAGGCCTTTTCAGGAGAGAAAAATGAATCGTCAATGGATTCGTGCATTATCCGTACTTTTTGTGCTTCTCCTATGCTACTTGTTTCTTAACTGGGCAGTCGGAGGAAAGTGTTCGGAGTTTCAGAGAGGGCCATCATCCCAAATTGAAGCCGATTCTTTCGGAACTTGGGGTGAGGACCTCGGGGTGATGAGGGGGCAATTCTTTTTGTTGAATGACAGCACCCTTGCCATGGTGCTGGAAGAAGTGGTGGCAAAGGGGCAACCATATAAGATCGAAGGTATCCTTTGCGTTGAGTGTCCGCGTCAGGACCTAGGGTTAATCCTTATGGGTGATATCGCCAAGTTCATTTACCCAGGGGACAGTGACTACAATCATTACGCCGCTAAGTTTCTCCTGCAGAAATAGCTTCCCCACGAAAACCTCACGGTGTTTCGTGGGGTTTTTGTTTGATGTATTTTAATTTATGGCGAGTTCCAAAGGTCAGGATACTTTACGATTATTTGACAAAGCTATAGTTAATTGTCATAATGCTGATCAGAGTGGCAAAACCACACACAGACCTTTTCAGGGGAGAATAATGCCCAGTCCTTCTCGCAGGTTTCCCAGACTCCTGGATTATTTTGTCATGGGGGCTCTTTTGATTGCGCTGCTGGCTGCGGTAATTTTCGGACGGGGCCCCGAAAAGAGACATATTCCGGTGAAGACGGTGGTGGATAAGCTTCAGCTTCTCGGGGGTGGAGAGATCATCAATACCGGTGAACGGCTCTATTTCACCACGCAGGATGGCCAGAGCATGGTTGCCTGCATCAAATGTGAGGAGATCTCAGTCTACTGGCTTAAGTCTCCACGCTTCGAGACGATCGAAGTTGTTAACCCCTTCGACTCAAGCTACGAGCACTACGCAGCCAAGTTTCTCCTGCAGAGATAACTTCCCCACGAAAACCCCACAGTGTTTCGTGGGGTTTTTGTTTGACATTTTTATTTTTGATGATATAGTTTATTTGGATTCGGAACAATCACATTCTCGGAGAATAACAATGTTTGAATACATTCGGCGTCATCGGATAGGATTCTGGGCCACAATGTACGTGATCATGTTTTACTCGGTCTTTTATGGCTGGTTCTACCTGGATGACAAGAAGTTCCAGGAGAGTCTAACCTCTGCCGACCGTGAACACATCGTCTCTATCCGTGAGAGAGCCCAAACTCTTGAAGGAGGAGAGTTTCTTCTCATGCGCGATGGTTCGGTGAAGCAGGTTGTTCCTCCAGGACACTCCTCTGGCGACATACCTACCAGATCTTCACAGGGGACTGATCGCTGGTTACTTAACAACGACAGGTTTATCTGGAGTATTGTAAAGATCGTCACCCCCGATGATTCTGTCGAATACAGTGACCTGGGCCGGAAGTTCGTTCTCCAGAAGTGATTGGATTGATGAATGATAGCCCCCATTTCTTGCAAGACTCAAGAAACGGGGGCTTTTTTCTTGACTATTCAAACTCTTTTGTTATTATAATGCTCACGCTTTTTGCGCCTTTTTCTTTTGGTTCGCAAAAAAGTTAAGCATTATTAATCATTTTAGTTGTGTGAGTTTGCCAAACTCTCGCGCGGCGGCCCCACACAAGTAAACAATTTATAAAATTATGGCAAATTTTGACCGTTCAAAGCCTCACGTCAACGTTGGAACCATTGGTCACGTTGACCACGGCAAAACAACTCTTACGGCTGCTATCCTAAACGTGCTAAATCGCGCGGGAAAGACAGCAACAATTAAGGGGGTTGATCAGATTGACAAAGCTCCTGAGGAAAAAGCTCGTGGTATTACGATTTCTCTATCACACAATGAGTATGAGACAGATGCGCGACACTATGCGCACATTGATGCTCCTGGTCACGCTGACTACATCAAGAACATGATTACGGGTGCCGCTCAAATGGACGGCGCCATCTTGGTTGTTGCTGCAACAGACGGTGTGATGCCTCAAACAAGAGAGCACGTATTGCTTGCAAAGCAGGTTGGTGTTCCAAAAATTATTGTTTTCCTAAACAAGGTAGATATGGTTCCAGATAAGGAGCTTATTGATCTTGTTGAAGAAGAGGTTCGTGAGCTTTTGACAAAACAAGGTTTTGACGGGGCTGGCGCACCAGTTATTCGTGGTTCAGGTCTTAAGGCCTTGGAAGCATCAGGAATTGATGATGAATGGTCAAAGGCAGTTCTTGCTTTGGCTGATGCCTTAGATACATACATTCCTGTTCCAGTTCGAGAAATTGATAAGCCATTTCTCATGCCAGTTGAAGACATCTTCTCAATTGAAGGCCGAGGAACTGTTGTTACTGGAAGAATAGAGAGAGGACAAATAAAAGTTGGTGAAGAAGTTGAAGTTGTTGGTCTTAAACCAACAGCAAAGACTGTTGTCACTGGAATTGAAATGTTTAACAAGTCTCTTGACTCAGGTATGGCTGGAGACAATGCCGGAATTCTTGTTCGAGGATTAAAGAAGGAAGATATCACTCGTGGACAAGTTCTTGCAAAGCCAGGATCAGTTAACCCTCATACAGATTTTGAAGCGGAAGTTTATATCCTTAAAAAGGAAGAAGGAGGACGACACACCCCATTTTTCACAGGGTACAAGCCACAATTCTATATCCGAACGACTGATGTTACGGGGGAAGTTACTCTTGCAGAGAAAGTAGAAATGGTTATGCCTGGAGACACTGTTACATTTAAAGTAAAACTCGTTGCTCCGGTAGCCCTTGAAGATCAGATGCGCTTCGCTATTCGAGAAGGAGGAAAGACTGTTGGAGCTGGTGTTGTAACTAAGATTAACGCCTAACAAAAAAGTTTTTACTTTTTAGCAAAAATTAGAATGGCAACGAAAGCGACAACTAAAAAAACTCCAAAGACGGCAAAAGCTCCTTCAAAAGTTAGTCAGAAAGAGGGTGGAATATCTAAGCTTCGAATCAGAGTGCGAGCCTATGAGTATAAGATACTTGATGTATCAGTAAAACAAATTATAGACACGGCGCTTAGATACGATGCGGAAGTCTTAGGTCCAATACCGCTTCCTACAGAGATAAAAAAATATACAGTTAATCGTGCTTCCTTTGTTTTCAAAAATGCGCGAGAACAATTTGAAATGAGGATTCACAAGAGGTTAATTGATATTATAAATCCAACTCCGAAGCTTATTGAGTCGCTTACCAATCTCTCACTTCCATCTGGAGTCAATATAGACGTAAAGATAATGTAGTGTTGGCTATCGGTGTTTAGGTAATACAGATAAAGTTGCCCGGAGACGGGCAACTTTATCTCAAAGAAAGTGGTTCGATTGTTTCTAGACAATGAGCAAAAAATCAGTAGTATTGGTTTCCGATCGGAACCTGGCTTCAATGAAATTCATTCTCGGCAAAAAAGAAAATATGACTCAGGTCTTCACAGAAGAAGGCAAGCTTATTCCTGTTACGAAACTTTCCGTTGGCCCCGTTGTTGTTACCCAGGTGAAAGACTTACAAAGAGATGGATATAAGTCTGTCCAGATTGGATATGGTGCTAAAAAAGAAAAAAGAGTAAATAAGGCACTAAAGGGTCATTTTAAAAACCTCGGCCTTTTTTCTTATCTCAAAGAATTTCCAGTTGATGATAAAGACTCTTTTTCGGTGGGCGACACCATTAATGTTTCATCTTTTGCTCCAGGAGACTCCATTGTTATTTCTGGTATATCAAAAGGAAAAGGATTTCAAAGTGTCATCAAGCGACACGGATTTAAAGGTGGACCTAGAAGCCATGGACAGAAACATTCAGAGCGAGAACCGGGTTCTATTGGAGGAGGTCTTCGTAACAAAGTCCCAAAGGGCATGAGAATGGCAGGCCGAACAGGTAATGACAGAGTCACTTTGAAAAGTTCGAAAGTCATTGCGGTTAATCCAGAAACAAATGAAATTCTGGTTTCAGGGCCAATTCCTGGACGACGGGGCACGATAATTGAAATTAGCGCTAAGTAATATGGATACTAATCTTTACAGCCAAGATGGAAAATCATTAGGGAAGTTAACGCTACCTTCTAGGATTTTTTCTTTGCCATGGAATGCTGATTTGGTTCACCAGGTGGTTGTTTCAATGCAATCAAGCGCTCGCAATTCTATTGCTCATACAAAAACTCGCGGAGAAGTTCGTGGTGGAGGTAAAAAGCCATGGAAACAGAAAGGAACTGGTCGTGCTCGACATGGTTCTACTCGTTCTCCAATTTGGGTTGGTGGAGGTGTAACTCACGGACCTCGTAGTGATAAGAATTATGATAAAAAAGTGAATCGAAAGATGAAAACAAAAGCGCTTTTCACCATTCTTTCTAAGAAATATAAAGATGGGGAAATAACCTTCATTGATGATTTAACTCTTAAAGAGCCTAAGACCAAGGAAGCGCTAGCTTCTTTGAAGGGTTTTTCTAATATTCCAGCACTTAAGACTGCGATTGCAAAAAAATCGAATGCTCTTTTTATCGCAGTTCCAGAAAAAAAAGATTTTGTATCGAGAGGATTCAATAATATTGGAAATGTGTCTCTTGAAGAGACCAGAAATATAAATCCTGTTTCAATTCTTTCCTATAAGCATTTAGTCTTTATTTATCCAGAAGAGACTTTTAGGATTTTAGAATCAAAATTAGGTGGCGATAGTGAAGTAAAAGATAAAC
Organism: uncultured Candidatus Saccharibacteria bacterium; assembly: GCA_964383705.1. GTDB lineage: Bacteria > Patescibacteriota > Minisyncoccia > Phycocordibacterales > Zambryskibacteraceae > CAYLHJ01. Next base: position 92,928 of record CAYLHJ010000001.1, read on the forward strand.
CAACAAAACCCGCTAGAGAAAAGAAAGTGAAAAAAGAAATGGTTAAGGTTAAGAAAATCGCAAAGGCAAAGAAATAAAATTTTATGGCTCTTCTTTCACGAAAAAAGAAAACAGAAGAAAAAAATGATGGAGCATCAAAAGCTTTGTCATTAAGCGTAGCCAAATCAAGCAATGCGCATGTGCTTTTGCGCCCGAGAATAACGGAAAAAGCTAGTATGCAAGCAAGCGAGGGGAATGTTTATGTCTTTGAGGTTGATATGATGGCGACCAAAAAAGATGTAAAAAACGAGGTTGTGCGATTATACAAAGTTACTCCGTTAAAAGTGGCAGTGGTTCCTATAAAGAGGAAACAGGTTATTGTGCGAGGTAAGTATGGCCAAACTTCTGGTGGCAAAAAAGCTTATGTCTATTTGAAAAAGGGAGATAAGATTGAATTTATATAATTATGAAAAAGTATAGACCAACAACTCCGTCTCGACGAGAGACCTCATCAATCCATTTTGCAAAGATCTTAACTGCAAAAAGTCCGGTAAAGTCTTTGACCTATGGTTTTCGTAGAGCTGTCGGAAGGAATCATCACGGCAGGGTTACTACGCGCCATAAAGGGGGAGGACATAAGAGACTTTATCGTCTCGTTGATTTTTCTTATAACAAACCAAATATTCCTTTTACTGTAAAAACCATTGAATACGACCCAAATCGATCAGGTTTTATCGGTCTTGCGCATTATGGAGATGGTGAGCGTCGATATGTTCTTCTTCCTAAAGGTGCAAAGGTGGGCGATTCATATATTGTTTCAGAAAATGCACCAGAAACTCCTGGGAATAGACTTCCACTTAAGAAAATTACTGTCGGGACATTTATTTATAATGTTGAAGTAAAACCAAAAGGTGGGGCAAAGCTTGGCCGTTCGGCTGGTAACTATATTGAGGTTGTCGCCAAAGACGGTGGATATGTTGATATCAAAATGCCTTCTACTGAGGTCAGGAAAGTTTCCGAGAATTGCTGGGCTACGATAGGCGAGGTTTCAAATGACGAGAATAGGCTTGTTAATCTTGGAAAAGCGGGCAGAAGTCGTTGGCTAGGAATTAGACCAACGGTCCGTGGATCTGCTATGAACCCGGTTGATCATCCATATGGAGGTGGAGAAGGTCGTGCTGGTCGGGGTACTAGAAGGGCAAAAAGCTTTACCGGTAAGCCTACTGGTAAGGGTCAAAAGTCTCGTCGAGCAAAGAAATACTCAAATAAGTTCATAGTCAGGAGAAGAAAGGTTGGAAAAGCCAAGTAATTTCCTTTTTCACCATATTCTTCAAGGTAATATTTGACAGTGGTGAGCTCTTTCTATAGTATACTTTGCAAGCTCTTCTCAGAGCTTCTTTCATTTAAGTTATGACACGGTCATCAAAAAAAGGTCCATACGTATACGAAAAACTTCTCAAGAAAATTGAGGGGAAGAAACCGGGAGAAACTGGCTCTATTAAGACTTGGGCACGAGATAGCCAAATTGCTCCAGAAATGGTTGGATTCTCCTTCGCAGTTCATAATGGCAAAGATCATATTGATGTCTTTGTTACTGAGGACATGGTCGGGCATCGATTGGGTGAGTTCTCTCCGACACGAAAGTTCGTCAAACATGGAGGAAAGATGCAGAAGGAACTTGAACAGAAAAAGAAAGAAGCAGAAATCTCAGCAGCTCAAGCTGCAAAACCGGCTGCGACAACGGCTCCGGCTAAATAATTTTTATGGCAATTGTATCGGCACAACTTTCAGATTATCGTCAGTCACCTCGCAAAGTGAGAGTGGTAGCAACTCTTGTCCGTGGGAAAAGTGTTCCAGATGCTCTTTCAGGATTGCAATTTTTAGGGAAGAAGGCATCACTTCCTATTGCAAAGCTTATTAAATCAGCAGTTGCAAATGCTGAATTTCAGAAATTAGATAAAGAAAATCTTTTTGTAAAAGAACTTCGAGTTGATGCTGGTAGCATTCTTTACCGCAGACAGCCAGCTTCACGTGGCAGATCCTCGACCATTCGCAAACGCAGTAGTCATGTAAAAGTTGTGCTTGAAGAACGAGCTCCGAAAATGAAGAAAACTAAAATAAATAAAGAAAGTAAATCTTAATTTTATGTCTCATACAGTCCACCCATATTCTCATAGATTAGGAATTATACGCGATTGGAAATCGAGATGGTTTGGGCCTAAGACAAAATATAAAGATTTTTTGCGTGGAGATTTGGTGATTCGTGCATTTTTAGAAAAAAAATTAAAAGGGTTATTTGTTAGTTTGATAGAAATAGAGAGGAATGAAAAGGTTCTTCGCATTATTGTTGAAACCTCTCGTCCAGGAATGATTCTTGGTAGGGGTGGGGACGGAGCCGTTAAACTTCGAGATGAAATAATTAGCACCCTAAAGAAGCGAGGTCTTTTGAATCAAAAAGAAGAAGTTCGCCTCGACATTAAAGAAATAAAATCTCCAGAATCAAATGCTTCTATTGTTGCTCAAATGATTGCGGAAGGTCTTGAAAAAAGAATGCCATATCGTCGTGTTGTAAAGCAGATTGTAGAAAAGGTTATGGCTAACCGAGATGTTCTCGGTGTTAAAGTTACTGTTGCAGGCCGATTGGGCGGGGCTTCTATCGCTCGCTCAGAAACAAAAAAGTTAGGAAGAATTCCACTACAAACATTTAGAGCTGATGTTGATTTCGCTCGTCATGAAGCTAAATTGCCTTATGGTAATCTTGGAATTAAAGTTTGGATTTACCGAGGCGAGATTTTTGCAAAAAAACCTGAATAATAAAAAATACTATGTTGCTTCCTAAGAAAGTAAAATTTAGAAAATGGCACACGATGCGAAAAAACCCATCAAAGATTGGTGTGGCAACTCGTGGTGTAACGGTTGCTTTCGGGTCTTATGGCTTGAAAGCAGTTAGTGCCGCACGAATCAAATCTAATCAAATTGAGGCGGCAAGAAAGGTGCTTTCTCGCTCAATAGGTAAAACGGGAAAGCTCTGGATTCGTATTTTTCCTGATATGCCGTATACTGCAAAGCCGGCTGAAGTTAAGCTTGGAAAAGGAAAGGGAGACCTACAAGGTTATGTCGCTCCAGTTAAGCCAGGGAGAATCCTTTTTGAAGTCGACGGTATTTTAGATGTGGAAGCTAAGGAAGCCCTTCGTAAGGCTGGCACTAAGCTTCCATTAAAAACAAAAATTGTTTCCCGATAAATTTTATGAAAGATATTGTTCAAAAAGATGATGCGGATTTAAATAAAATGATTCTTGAAAAAGGAGATGAGCTCCGCAATTTTCGTTTTGCTATTTCTGGCAGTAAAACTAGAAATGTTCGTGAAGGACGTGCTCTCCGAAAAGTTATCGCACAAGTTAAGACGGAATTGTCTCGCAGAGCCAAATCATAAATAGTATGGATAACAAACTAACCGAAAACAAAATATCTCAAGGTAAGACTTTTAAGGGTCGAGTTGTTTCGAACAAAATGAAAGACACCGTAGTGGTCGCCGTTGAAAAGATTACAAAACACCCACAGTATGGAAAGTTTGTAAAACACAAGATTCGAATGAAGGCGCATGACGCTGGAAATACATTAAACGTTGGCGATGTTGTCACAATTCAAGAAACAAAACCGATTTCACGAGATAAGAATTTTATAGTTGTAAAATAATATGATACAACCTCGCTCTATTGTAAAAATTGCAGATAACTCCGGTGCTAAAATCGGACGCATATTTAAAGTGCTCGGAGGGTCAAAGAAGCGTTACGCTCAGTTGGGGGATATGGTCGTACTCTCGGTCCAAACCGCTCAACCAAGAAAATCTATAAAGAAAAAAGATGTTTTGTATGCGGTAGTCGCTCGTCAAAAGTTTCCATTTCGCCGAACCGACGGTTCTTATATCCGATTCGATGAAAATGCCGTAGTTATTGTTGATAAAGCAAAACACGAACCGCTTGCTGGTCGTGTATTCGGTCCGATACCTCGTGAGTTGGGAGAAAAAGGGTTTCAGAAAATTATTTCTCTTGCTCCAGAAGTTGTATAAAAATCATGAAAATCAAGAAAGAAGATAATGTCATAGTTATTGCCGGCAAGGATAAAGGGAAAACAGGGAAAGTTGTCCGCGCTTTTCCTCGCAAAAATCTCATTGTTATTTCTGGAATAAATTTGCGCAAAGTCCATAAACGACCGACCAAGAGTGGTCAGAAAGGCCAGATTATTGATCAGGCAGTACCAATGCATGTTTCAAATGTTCTTTTAGTTGACCCAAAAAATAATAAAGGAACTCGAGTCGGTTACAAAAACGTTGATGGAAATAAAGTAAGAATTGCAAAGAAAAGCGGATCTACGATTGGTAAATAATATTTTATGAAGTCAATTCAGGAAAAAACAAAACATAGTTACGAAAGCCTCAAGGGAGATTTGGGTTATAAAAATCGTATGCAAGCGCCAAAGTTTTTAAAGGTGGTTATTAATGTGGGGACTGGTTCTTTTAAGGATAAGAAAAAAATTGAACTCGCCATTGATAGACTTTCAAAGATAACGGGCCAAAAACCATCTACAAGGGGAGCAAAACAATCAATTGCAGCTTTCAAGGTGAGACAGGGGGATCCGGTCGGTCTACAAGTTACTCTTCGTGGTAAGAGGATGTATGATTTTCTGGATAAACTCATAAATGTAGCCTTGCCTAGAACCAAGGATTTCCGTGGTATAGCAACTTCGGGTATTGATGAAATGGGTAATTATAGCCTTGGAATCAAAGAGCATTCCATCTTTCCAGAGACGACAGATGAAGAATTAAAGGATATTTTTGGCCTTTCTGTCACTATGGTTACAACAGCAAAGAATAAAAAGGAGTTAGATTCGTTCTTGAAATCGTTAGATTTTCCCTTTAAAAAGGAAAAGGCTAAATAATCCTTTGATTTTCCAATAAAGCCTTTGTTTTATTGACAATAGGGTACTCGCTTGATAGGATGGAACCCAAGCTTTTTATCAAAAGCTTTTCATTTTTTTTATAAAATGGCCAAAAAATCGGTTATTGCAAGATCACTTAAGACTCCGAAATTCTCATCGAGGATAGTTCGTCGTTGTTTTCGATGTGGTAGAAAGAGGGCTTATATGAGAGATTTTGATCTTTGCAGAATCTGCTTCCGTGAATTAGCTAATGAGGGTAAGGTTCCTGGTGTAAAGAAATCTTCTTGGTAATTTTATGACAGACCCAATTTCAGACATGATAATTCGAATAAAAAATGCTGGCATCTCTCATAAGGAGACTGTCACTTTTCCATATTCAAATCTTAAATTTGAGATCTGCTCTATCCTTGAAAAACAGGGATTTATTAAGTCTCACGCAAAGAAAGGTAAAAAAGTGGCTAAGTCTATAGAAGTCGGTTTGCTTTATGATGGTCCACATTCTCACATTCAGGGCGTGAAGAGAGTTTCTAAGCCATCCCGTCGTATTTATAAAAAAGTTTCAGATATTCGTCCTATAAGGAACGGTTATGGCAATATCATAATCTCAACCCCAAAGGGGCTTAAGACAGATGTAGAAGCTCGAAAGGAAAAACTTGGTGGTGAGGTTTTGTTTCAGATTTGGTAATTTTAAATTTATGTCTCGTATAGGAAAAAAAATAATTGAATTACCTGAGAAGACCGAAGTCTCTATTGCAGATGGTGTAATTAGTGTTAAAGGCCCCCTTGGAGAATTATCTCGAACAATTGGAAATAATTTCCAAGTATCTTTAACTCCAAAAGATGTTACTATCGTGCCAAGTATTTCAGGGACGGAAGAAAAAGCTTTATGGGGGACTTACGCTTCCCATATAACAAATATGATTCTGGGGGTTAATAAAGCATTTGAGAAGAAACTAGTCTTAGAAGGTATAGGTTTTCGAGTTGAGGTAAAGGGTCAAGATCTTGTCCTCGCTCTAGGTTTTTCTCACCCAGTAACTGTTAGAATTCCGGAGGGGCTTAAGGTTTCAGTCGAAAAAAATGTTATTACAATTTCAGGTATAAATAAGGAAGAAGTCGGCAGTTTCACAGCCCTTCTCCGTGACCTTAAAAAACCAGAGCCTTACAAGGGTAAGGGTTTGAGATATGAAGGAGAAGTTGTGAAGATAAAGCAAGGAAAGAAATCTGCATAAAGTTTATGAGAAATATTAATCAAACAAGTCGAACAAAAAGAATACGCAGAAAAGCTCGTATTCGTTCAAAAGTGAAGGGGACAGAAATTCGCCCGCGACTTTCTATTTTCAAGTCTAACAAGTATATGAGTGCTCAAATTATAAATGATGATTTGGGAGCAACTCTTGTATCTGGAACCACAAAAACTATCTCTGGTAAAAGCGAGCTTGAGAAGGCTCGGGCTTTGGGCAAAGTGATAGCAGAAAAGGCTTTAAAACAAAATATTTCTAAAGTTGTTTTTGATCGTGGTGGTTATATATATACAGGCAAAGTGAGTGCAATTGCTGAGGGTGCACGCGATGGCGGTCTAGAATTTTAAATATTATGAATACTGATGAAAAAAATAACGATGTAATAGATGAAGCAGCACCTCTTGAGAATAAAGAGGGGTCTATTGAGGGGAATGTTGATATTCAACATGAAGAATTGGTTCCGTCTCAAGAAAATCTTTCTGTTGAAGTAAAGAAAGCTGATTTTCGGGCAAAAAATCCGCGAGACCATAAAAAAAATACTCGTCGTTCGACTAAAAAAGAAACACGAGCTAGACCAGAATTTGATCACAAAACCGTGAGTATTCGCAGGGTAACTAGAGTTGTCGCTGGAGGCCGCAGGTTTAGTTTCTCCGTGACTCTTGTCGCTGGCAATCACAAAGGTCAGGTTGGTGTTGGTCAAGGCAAAGCCGGTGACACCCCTCTTGCTATAGATAAGGCTCTACGTGATGCTAAGAAAAATATGATTAAAGTGAATGCTACAAAAGAAATGTCTATACCTCATGAGGTTTATGCGAAGTATGGAAGTTCCAAGGTTGTTATTATGCCGGCGCCTGGGAAAGGTGTTCTTGCAGGAAGTTCGGTAAGGACGGTTTTAGAATTAGCGGGGTTGTCTTCTGTTAATGCTAAAATACTTTCTGGTTCAAAAAATCGCGCTAATATTGCCAAAGTGGCTGTTAAGGCTTTAGAGTCTCTTTCCCGAACAATTCATAAAGAATAAAAGCATGCAGATACACAATTTAAAAAGAAAAAATAAAAATAAAACTTCCTCCCAAGTAGGAAGAGGAGGAAAGCGTGGTAAAACATCTGGCAAAGGTACGAAGGGTCAAAATGCAAGAGCCGGTCGCAAGAAGCGCCCTGAAATCAGAGACGTAATCAAGAGACTTCCGAAATTAAGGGGACGCGGGGTTTCTTCTTTGAAGAGCATTGTCCCAGCATTTTTTGCAGTAAATCTTCAAACTCTAAATAACGTTTTTTCTTCTGGTGATATTGTTTCACCTGCATCGTTGGTCTCAAAAGGGTTAGTCTCAAAATCATTAGGAAAGAATGTTAAAATTAAAATTCTAGGGAAGGATGGTCTTGATAAGAAAGTTATTATTCGAGGGTGTGCGGTTTCTTCTACTGCAAAAGAAAAAATAATCTCACTTGGTGGCAGTGTATCATAGCCATATGAAAATCATTTTTGAAAAGATAAGAACAGTGTGGACTGATAGAATGCTTCGCCGACGTGTTTTGTTTGTTCTGGGCGCGCTTGCTCTTACTCGAATACTTTCAATTATCCCAATTCCTGGGATTGATGTCTCTAGGCTTCAAAGTTTTTTTTCTGGAAGTGAATTTCTCGGTCTTTTAAACCTTTTTTCTGGTGGTGGTTTATCTAATCTATCGATAATTATGCTTGGTGTTGGTCCATATATTACCGCCTCAATAGTCATGCAACTTATGACTATCATTTTTCCTAAATTGAAAGAGCTTTATCAAGAGGAGGGTGATGCTGGGCGAAAGCGATTTTCTCAATACAGTAGAATGCTCACGGTTCCACTAGCCGTTGTTCAAGGTTTTAGTTTCTTGACTCTTCTTATTCGTCAAAACGTGATTTCACCATTATCTCCATTTGAGATGGCGACGAATCTTTTAATTATTACTGCAGGCTCTCTTCTTTTGATGTGGATTGGTGAGCTTATTACTGAATATGGTATTGGAAATGGCGTTTCTATTATTATTTTTGCTGGAATAGTCGCTAGCCTTCCTCAAGCATTAAGCCAACTTCTTTTCACCTTTGAACCTTCTCAAATTCCACTATATATTGCTTTTATCGTAGCGGCCATAGCAATTATTTTTGGGGTAGTTGTTATTACTGAAGCGGAGAGACCAATACCGGTAACATATGCTAAAAGGGTAAGGGGGTCAAAAACCTATGGCGGGGTTTCGACTTATTTACCACTTAGAGTTAATCAAGCCGGTGTAATCCCCATTATTTTTGCTCTTTCTATCTTACTTTTTCCTCAACTTTTATTTAATTTTCTTTCAAATGTAGATAATGCTCTTTTGAAAACTATTTCGACATTTATACTCGGTATTATTGCTAATCAGTGGTTTTATGCAGTTGCATATTTTTTCCTTGTGTTTGTGTTTACATATTTTTATACCGCAGTGACTTTTGATCCAAATCAAATTGCAACCAATCTTCAAAAAAATGGTGCTTTTATACCTGGGGTTCGTCCCGGCCAATCAACATCTGATTATATTGCGAAGATTTTAACCAGACTTACTTTGGTTGGAGCTCTCTTCTTGGGCCTTATCGCGGTCTTACCACTACTTATGAGAAGTCTTACAGGTATTCAATCTCTTGCTATTGGTGGCACAGCTCTTCTTATCGTTGTATCGGTCGTAATCGATCTTATAAAAAAGATCGATGCTCAGGTTTCTATTCGAGAATACTAAAAACTATTTAGATTTCTAGCGCTGGTATTTAACTTCTTTTCACTATA
>CAYLHJ010000002.1:0-1352 GCA_964383705.1 uncultured Candidatus Saccharibacteria bacterium
GTGATGTCGGCCGTTCCCGGAGAAATACCCTTGAGAAGGCCGGCCGATGTGATGGTCGCTGTCGTAGCCGAGCTCGAAGACCACTGTGCCGTGGAAACGGTAGAAGCGGGGTTGCGTGCCACAGGGATGAACAGACTGTCACCCTGGTAGAGATTGATGCTTGCCGGAAGAGTGAGTGTCCGACCAGTCGGCGGATCGTCTGGACAAAAGACGATTTCCTTCTCACCGCACGCCACAAGGAATGCTGTGAGAAAAAAAATCCGCATTACTACCTTAGAGTACATAAGGCCTCCCAAGTTTCAGGATATTTGCCAGTCATTGCTGAGAACATTTCCGCATTTAAATTACCATTATTAAAATATTTGTCAATAAAAAAAGAACTCTGTGGTTCGTCTTAAATCTAATCAGATATCATAAAGGGCGGCCCATGCGGTACCGCCCTCATCTCTTCTTTGTATCAGCTGTGATTGGGTTTGCTACGGGAAAAGCGGGATGGATGCTTCACCTTCATCAGAGCGATCGAACACAGGGGCTCGTTCGATGCGGAAGACGCCGGACTTGATGCTCGGCACCAAGGTGCCGTGGCATGTGGCCGAGAGGCTTCGAACGCCGTCACCACAGAAACAGGCGATGATCTTGGAAAGCGGAATTGGGGTTCCCCTGTTCCAAATATCGGTGCTTGCTCTGGGATGAGAACGTCTGTCCTCACTTCTCCTTTCTTTTTCCACCCTACCGAAGGAAGAACGGGAAGGAAGCAGGTTGGCGTCACTGTAGGCTGAGCGCCTATCTCTCTCCTCACGGTAGAGAGCAACTGCGGCTTGCGGGCTCATCTCTGTCCCCCATTAAGGTTAAAAACCTTACTACAAAGGTACCTCCGTATACAATTGTACAACTGAAATAAAAAAAGTAAAGAGTTATCCACTCTTATAATCCAAAAGAATCATTTCAACTTCAGAGGCATTATTTGCTTCCATTAGCTTTAATCGCAATTCCTTCGCCCCATCCCAACCATGAACATATGCCTTGTAGTGTTTTTTCATTATGGCAAAATTTTTAACATCCCCTAAAAGCTCTTCAAATAGTTTTGTGTGCTCGAGTAAAACTTTAAGTCTCTCTTCTACAGATGGTATATGAGGGGGGTTAGCAAATAGCCAAGGATTCCCAAATATTGCTCTGCCAAACATTACCCCATCACAACCAGTATCAGAAACTTTTTTCTTTGCATCAGATAAATCTAGTACATCACCGTTGCCAATGATAAGAGTTTGAGAACCAGACTTGTCGCGAATTTGCACAGCACGAGCTACTTCCTCCCAACGCGCAGGCACTTTAGACATTTCTTTACGAGTACG
>CAYLHJ010000002.1:1452-70060 GCA_964383705.1 uncultured Candidatus Saccharibacteria bacterium
AGTTTATAAGATAATTCTGCAGCCTTTTTTATCATCTCCGGTTTTGCAGAGAAGAATTGGGCCACAATTGGTCGTTCCGCTTCGGAGTAAAGGAGGTCACGAAGAAGTTTTTCTTTTCCTTCTTTAGGTGCAAGAATCAATCCATCAGCAGAAACAAATTCTGTCCACATAACATCCGGCTTGCCGTATTTTGCAATAATTCTACGAAATGAAGCGTCCGTGACGTCTGCCATCGGAGCCAAGATAAAAATTGGTTTATTTAATTTCTCCCAGAAACCATTATTCATATGTCTTGCACCATATCACGCACGAAGTATGGTGACAATAAAAGTCACTACGAATATAATTGCGACTTATCAAAAGCAATGTGAGAACCTGGTCGTAAATTTCCTGAAATTATTCTGTCAGCAATTATTTTTTCAACTTTATCTTGTATTGCGCGATTCAATGGTCGTGCTCCAAATTTAGGATCACTCCCTTTTTCTACAAGATAGTTAAGCAAGGTGTCATTTACCTCCAGCGTAACTCCTCTCTCTCGGAGTCGCCATTCAAGTTTTTTTAGAAGCATTTTTGCAATCTCTTTAAGGTTGGCTGGGGAGAGCGGATGGAATAAAATGACGCCATCAAAGCGGTTCAGAAGTTCTGGACGAAAAACACCGTCACTTACAATCGAATTTATAATAAAATCTTTACTCTCCAAAAGGTCTTCCCCCTTCCCAACTGCATCAAAGATGAATTGGCTACCAGCATTTGAAGTTGCAATGATGATTAAATTCCTAGCACTAATTTTTTTACCTCGAGAATCCGAAAACACCCCCTCGTCAAGAATCTGGAGAAAAAGGTCTAGAACTCTCTTTTCTGTTTTTTCAAATTCATCAAGAAGAAGAACTCCGTAAGGATTTTCTCGAATTAAAGAAACCAGAACACCCTGTTGATCTTGCCCGAAACCGCCTATCAAACGATTCAAAGCATCTGGAGTATTGTATTCGGACATATCGAGACGGAGGATTTTTGCTTCTTTACCAAAAAATATTTCCGCAAGAGCTTTTGTTGTTTCAGTTTTACCAACTCCAGTAGGCCCCAAAAAAAGAAATGAGCCGATTGGTCTATTCGGATTATTTATTCCGGACCGCGCACGACGAAGAGCGTCACTAATGAGTGAGACCGCCTCGTCTTGTCCAACAATGCGTTGGTGTAAAAACTCTTCAAGTCGCGTTAGCGTATTTCTTTCCGTATCAGTTATTTCTCCAGTAGGAATTCCTGTTTTTGTTTTAACTAATGATTCAATATCTTTATCCATTACTGTCGTTCTGCCAACCGATCTAGCTTCTGCCACAGCACCAATCAATAAGTCACTTGCCGTATCATAAAGCGGTGATCCGACAAAATAGCGTGACGCACTTTGAACCGCCTCTTTAACAGCGCCGTATGTAAAAAAGATTCCTTCTTTCTCCTCCAAAACAATAACTTCTTCCATCAAGACATCAGAGACCCGACCCTCATCTCCGTCCTCTATAATGATAGTTTCAAAATATTCCATGAGCTTTTGATCGCGCTCAAGGTGATTATGAAATCCTTCCCCATCACTTACTGCAATAATGTGAATATCAGGTGAAACGAGAAACTCTGACATGATTGCAACAGCATCACTTTGTAGTGTTTCAGCCCCATATAAAAGACCCGGAAGATCTGGAATGACAAGAATAATATTGCCCGACTTGATAACTTCTCTAAGAATCTTTAGAAATAAGCGCTCAAACGAAGTCCCGTCTGAGACTGAGGAAAGTAAAGTCTGCACGGCAAGCACAAGAAATTTCTTATCATGGAGTGATTCATTGGTTTTTTTGTGAATTATTTTTTGGGCTAGACCCTTTATTATTTCCATCTTTCCACCACCATCTTCACCAATGACCAAAGCGTTAGCTTCTGATGATTTAGAAAGTACGGTTTCTAGTGTTTTGATTTCATTGGCGTAAAGATCTTTCCCTTGTTCAAGCGATAAATCTAATGAGCTACTAAATTTAAGAAGTGCATAAGCATTACCATATGCCCAATCTCTGCCTATTGGAGATAATCGATTAAGACGCGCCCTTGACCACCATCGCTCCTTTTGAATTAAATTTTTTTCTAAATCTGAAACCCAGCGAAAAGTATTCCAAAAAGTTTCTGGAGTAACTCCATGAGCACTGAGAAAGGTTTGAAATTCTTTTTCACCAGATATTAATCCTGAAATAAATGATTCAGCCTTTGATGATTTTTGTGAGAAAACAAAATCTGAAGGTTTAACCGTTTTCTTTCTACTATCAAGGAATATTTCAATAGAAGCATCGTCAATCCCAAGTCGCATCAAAGTCAAAGCGCCATAATAAGATTCAATGAAATTGAGAATTAAATCTTTTCGATTCGAAGAAAAAATAATAGAAGCTAATTCAAATTCGTAAGCACTGTTTCTTTTATCAAAACGATATGAGTAATAAAAAGACTCCATTATAAATACAATGAGAAAGGCCGATAAGACAATGAAGAAGAATCCGGACATTGCCCCACTCGCTTGCTCTACAATAATTCCACTTGAGATAACAAAAGAAATTAATACCAAAAAACCTAATATTTTTATAAACAATCTGCGAGTACTATGAGAAATGCTTTTTTCAAGAAAAAATACTGGTTGCAGATATGAGATTTCTTTTTTTAAATCTTCTAAATTCATATTTATACGATTTGCTTTAATGCGAGAGCAATCAAAAAAGCAAAAACGACAGGAAACAGGAGCCAGAGAAAGAAAGATAAAATACCGGCGATGAAGATGGCGGTGGTAACAAAAATGCCGAGGATAATAACCGCACCTCGACAAACAAAACCAACCAAACGCATAATGAAATTAATAATAGCCGTTTGAAAAAATTCCTTTGGATGAAAGCCTTCCTTATATTCATCTTGAAGCCTTTTCCATGGCGCAAAAAGCGTCCTTAGGAGAAGAGAAACAGAAAAATATGTAAACGAGGCTTCAATAAAAATAAGCCAATTAGAGTAGAAATCTTTTAAAGCCCTGCCATAGTGCCATCGAATGTAATACGGCAAGAACAAAAGCAAATGCATGTATTAATTATACCTCACTACTCTTGCTTTTTTAAGATAACCTTATTCCCATATTGCAAATCTATTGATTTAACTGTAAGCCCACCGTCGTGGAGAACATCTAACTTAGGATCAGATAGAACTGACTCTAGGTTAGATACAACCTTTTCTGGATCATCACGGAGAGAAAAGAATATAACCCCAGTAGAAAGCTTCAATTCATATGTCTCTCCGACCACATGATTTAAACTTTCAAGGTTAAGGCCGAGAGAGCGAAACCCTGACAAAAATCTATTCATTAAATCAAATTCTTTTTGTGGTAAATAATAATCGCCGAGCGGAGAATCATCTAATCTGCCGATATATACGAAATAAACGTTCGGAGAAAATGTTGGCGATTTATCAAAAACAAAACCTCGGCTATCTAAGAAATAACAGTCAGAGAAAGTGTCGTCTTTGCACCAAAGTGATTGGGGATTGCGCTCGGTGATTGAAATTTGGATTGATTTTAAAGAAGAAAGTTTAATTTTTACATCATCCACACGCGGAAAATTTAAGGCAATTTCTTTTTGGATTGTTTTTTTGGGATAAAGTAAAGTATTTGATTTTGGAAATAAGAAAAAATAATTTCCGGTCAGATGTCTTTTTGAAAGCTCGATAATCTCATCAGACCTCACCACAGAGCTCCCCAAAACTTTAATTGAAGAAATCGTCACAAAATCAGCTCTAGATAAAAAAACCGGGCCAGCAATAACAAAAATAACTATCGATAAAAAAAATACTGAACGAAAAATAATTTTCTTGCGGCGCTTTTTTATAAGGTTCGGCGAACGCAAAGAGCGAGGCATAATTTCTATTTATTATCTCCCCAAGACCTCCCTGCCATTCAGATATTTTTGCAATACTTGAGGGATGTGGACTAGACCATCTCTGTCTTGGTAATTTTCAACCAAAGAAACAAGAATGCGAGGCGTTGGGGCGGCTGTGCAATTTAAGGAATGAGCATATTTTACTTTTCCATCTACATCTTTATAACGAATATTAAGTCTCCTTGTTTGAAAATCATGAAAATATGAAGCCGAGCTGATCTCACGATAAGCATTCTCAAGAGGAACCCAAAGTTCTATATCATATTTTTTTACCTGACCAAGACCAAGATCAGCCCCGCAATTTATAACTGTTCGATATGGGATACCAAGACTTTCAATAAATTCCTCGGTATTTCTATTTAATTCTTCATGAAAATTAACTGACATTTCATGATTTGCCTCACACAATATAACTTGTTCAACTTTGTAAAATTCATGGACTCTAATAAGGCCCTTAACATCCTTACTATAACTTCCGGCTTCTCTTCTAAAGCAGGGAGAAAAAGAAAGAAACTTCTTAGGCAAATCAGAAATGGGTAGTATTTCATCTGCATGATATCCCATAGTTGCAACTTCTGCCGTGCCTGCTAAGAAATCACCGTCTTGGGTTCTATAAAGATCTTCTTCACCTTGTGGTAAAAATCCAGTTCCCATAAGATTTTCTCTTCGAACAATCGAAGGAACAATAAATGGAGAAAAACCTCTTTTCAAGAAAAATTCGTAAGCATATTGCCAAATAGCAAAAGAAAGAAGGGCTCCGTCATTTTTTAAGAAATAACCCCTGAAACCGGCAACTTTCGTCCCCCTATCAAGATCAACCATATCTAGAGATTCCATGATCTCAATATGATTTTTTGGTTTAAAATCAAATTTCGGAATTTCTCCCCACCTCTTCACCTCTTTATTGTCTGCATCACTTTCTCCGTCTGGCACAGAAATATCTGGCACATTTGGAACAGAAACCATAAGCGATTGCCACTCTTTCATTATCTCTTTAAGCTCCGCTTCCTCTTTTTGAAGTTCTTCTTTTAGAACTTTCATTTTTTCAATGTATTCTAATTTTAAGGTTGAATTAGTTTCAGAGACAATCAGATTACTGAACTCATTTTGTGTTTTCCTTTTGTCTTCCACCCTCTGGAGAATATCCTTGCGTTTATCATCTACAGCAATCAAAGAGCGAACATCAAATTTTACATTCTTTTTACGTGCCGCTTCAGCAATAAGATCAGTATTTTCTCTAATAAATTTAATATCCAACATAAAATTCAAAATCTGGCATATAGCCCTTAGTATTAAGCTTTTATACAATATATAGTAGCAGAAAATAGAAAATCATTAAAAATGACCTATTTAATTCGTAGATTAAAACCAGAGGAATTCCCGACACTCCTTAAAGAAATACCAGATAAGCCAGAACAGTTATTTTGTGCTGGCAATCTACCAGACACAGAGACAAAGCTTATCTGCGTGGTGGGATCAAGAAAATATACCAACTACGGCAAAGAAGTTTGCGAAGAATTAATTTCTCAACTTAAAGGCTATCCAATTTCAATTGTGTCAGGGCTCGCTTTGGGGATTGACTCCATAGCCCACAAAAGCGCGGTTAGGCACAGCATCCATACGATAGCAATACCCGGGTCTGGCCTTTCTCCTAAAAATCTATATCCAAGTTCACACAGAAAACTTGCCGAAGAAATCGTGGATTCTGGCGGAGCTCTTCTTTCCGAATTTGAAAATGATTTTCAAGCGACAAAATGGAGTTTCCCACAGAGAAACAGAATTATGGCTGGTATTTCCAATGCAACACTTGTTATCGAAGCAGAAGCAAAATCTGGGACACTCATTACCTCCCGTCTAGCAACGGAATATAACCGTGATGTTCTAACGGTTCCTGGCTCTATTTATTCTAAAAACTCAGAAGGACCTCATATGCTTATAAAACTTGGAGCTACTCCTGTTACATCTGGAGACGATATATTAGAGGCCTTAGGTCTTAAAAAAGAAGAAAAACCATCAAGAATTAATTATGAAGAGTTATCTCAAGAAGAAAGAGAAATAGTGGCGCTACTAAAAACTCCAATTGAAAAAGATGAATTGATACGCAGGGCTGGAATTCCAACTTTTCAAATAAATGCAATTTTAACTGCTATGGAAATAAAAGGAATCATTGCTGAATCAATGGGAGAAATAAGACTCATAAAATGATTCTCTAATATCACCTAAACAGAGGGTAATATTTGCATTCAAAAAATATTTGTAGTACTAATAAGCGCTAATGAAACTATTAATTGTCGAGTCTCCGGCAAAAGCAAAAACAATTTCAAAATATTTAGATGGCGAATACGAAGTAGTCGCAAGTGTTGGACATGTCCGAGATTTACCCAAAAATAATAAAAAAGCCATCGATATTGATGGTGGGTTTACTCCTCGCTACGAAATAAGTAAAGGAAAAGAAAAAGTTATATCACAAATAAAAAAACTTGCAGCCGCATCTGATGAAGTGGTATTGGCAACCGACCCAGATCGCGAAGGTGAAGCAATAGCTTGGCATATTGCCCAAAGCGTTGGCCTTAAACACCCAAAAAGAGTTGTTTTTTATGAAATTACAAAAGATGCGGTTACAGAAGCAATAAAACACCCTCGAGACATTGATGACAATTTAAAGACGGCCCAAGAAGCTCGCCGAGTTTTAGATCGCCTAGTTGGTTACGATCTGTCTGGTTTGATTTGGAAAAAAGTTCGCTATGGGCTTTCTGCTGGCCGAGTACAATCCCCCGCCCTTCGTATCATTATGGAACGCGAGAGAGAAATTCGCGCCTTTAAACCAGAAATATTTTGGACACTGTCTGGATTATTTGAAACTAATGATAAAAATCGCCTCACATTTACCTGCGAATCCGAACCTCATGACAAAAAAGAAGTTGATAGGATTGTGGCAATAGCAAATAAGGAAGATTGGGAAGTCAAAGACATTAGAGAAACTGAAGTTAAGCGAGCCCCTCGCGCGCCATTCATAACTTCCACGCTTCAACAAGCGGCAAGTTCTCGTCTCGGATTTTCACCCTCAAGAACAATGTCTATTGCCCAAAAACTTTACGAAGCTGGTCTCATTACATATATGAGAACAGACAGCACAAACTTAAGTGCCCAGGCAAAAAAACAAATTGCCGATATTATAAAAAATAAATTTGGCAATGATTTACACGAATCACGTTTCTACGGGGAAAAAAGTAAAAATGCTCAAGAGGCACACGAAGCAGTAAGACCGTCTGATATAAGAAAAGAAAATGCCGGCCATACCGACGAACAAAAGAAACTCTATAACCTAATTTGGCAAAGAACCGTGGCTTCACAGATGAAAGATGCGAAAATGCTTCGCACCAAAATTGTCGCAAATGTGATAAATGGGTCTATCCCTGATTTCTCATTAAATGGGTCACGAATTCTTTTTGATGGCTGGCTTCTTGCTGACCCAAGAGCAAAACAAGATGATGTTGAGGTTCCAAAGATTGCAAAAGGCGCAAAATTGAAATTAATTTCAATGAATACTGAGCAAAAGGAAACAACCCCTCCACCACGATATTCAGAAGCCGGACTAGTTAAAGAAATGGAAAAGCGCGGTATCGGCAGACCATCAACATACGCTTCAATTATCAAGACCATTGTTGACCGAGGATACGTGGTTAAAGAACAACGTTCACTCATTCCAACCGACACCGGTGATGTTGTTAGTTCTTTCTTGGAAGACAACTTTACCGAATACATTAGTGACTCATTTACAGCAGAAATGGAAGACAAGCTTGATGACATTGCCTCTGGAAAACGCGAGTATGTAAAAACATTAAAAGATTTCTACAAACCATTTTTGAAAGATGTAAAATCAAAAGAAAAAACAGAAAAAATCACCAACCTCGGGAAAGCAGACGATAAGTGGAAGTGCCCAAAATGTAGTGGCAATATGATTATAAAACTCGGCCGGTCGGGCAAATTCCTTTCTTGTGAAAAATTCCCAGATTGTGTTGGGGCCCGAACTATTGATGGTGCCGAACTTGAAGGACCGAAAGATACTGGTGAATTATGCCCTGAGTGCGGAAAAGCAAATCTAGTAGAAAGAGATGGAAAATTTGGAAGATTTATAGCATGTACCAGATACCCCAAGTGTAAATTTGTAAAAGAAGATCCAGAAGCAAAGAAAAAACTCCTGACTGGTGTAAAGTGTCCAGACTGTAAAGACGGAGAGTTAATGGAAAGGCGTGGGAGATTTGGAATTTTTTACAGCTGCAGTAATTATCCAAAATGTAAAAATGCTATAAAAGCAAAACCAACAGGAAATATCTGCAAACACCAAAGAGATTGGGGGCCTTGCGGAAAACTCATGATGGAAGGAACTAAGACGATACCAGAAAGATGTTCCGATAAAAACTGTCCGAACCATAACCCACATAAACTAAAACAGATATCTTGATTTATACTAAAATCTGTGTTTGAATGGTTAGAGAAAAATCCACACACGGAGCAAATCATGGATCAAAACGAGATCCGAGAGAGAGTAACAAAGCTAAACCAGGAACGAGTGGCGGCTGAAGAAGTGATAATCCGGGTAACAGCAGAACTTCAAGGAATTCGAAATATCTGCAAACATCCGGGGGTACCTCAGCATTCTGCTTCAAGGACGATTTCTCCAATGGCCTGCCCCGACTGTCTTCACCCAGTGTTTCTATCAACGGCCGGACGTGTTGGTTAATGGCACCAGAGAACCCCGAGCACAAAGCTGTTCGGGGTTTTGCTTTTTTGTTTGGAAAAAGTAGACTTTCATTATGTTTGAAGTAAAGCAAATATTTGAATTAATGGAGTCCCCTAGTACCGAAGAAAAGGCGCTTATACAGAGCGCTCACAACTTCGCAAAAAATGCACATAAAGATCATTTGAGATATTCCGGAGAACCATACTTTACTCACCTACATGAGACAGCAAAAATTTTGGCCCAGTATGGCATGCGAGCAACGACCATTGCGGCGGGCCTTCTTCACGACACCATAGAAGACGTCGGGATAAAACCAGAAACAATAGAAAAAGAATTTGGGCCTGAAATACTTTTTCTGGTTGATGGAGTGACAAAACTCGGAAGCTTAAGATATCGCGGGGCGGACAGGCACAATGAAAGCTTGCGCAAATTATTTGTAGCAATGTCTCAAGACATTCGTGTATTAATGATAAAACTCGCCGACAGATTACATAATATGCGCACACTTTCCCACGCACCGGAAGAAAAAAGGGGTCGCATTGCCCGAGAAACACTAGAAATTTACGCCCCGATAGCATACAGATTGGGTATCAGAAAACTTTCTCGCGAACTTGAGGATCTAGCCTTCCCCTTTGTTTACCCAAGAGAATGGAGTGATGTGCAAGGAGTAATAAAACAAAGGCATGATGAAAATGTTAATAGCTTGGAGAAATTCCTAAAATCAGTCAAAAAGGCGCTGGCTAAAGAAGGCATAACTAATGTCCGCACAGAATATCGCGTTAAAGGACTTTATAGTTTGTATAGAAAGATGCAAACAAAGAAAAAACAAGCTGAAGAAATTCATGATGTTTTGGCTCTTCGAATTATTGTTAAAGAACAAAATGATTGCTATAAGGTTCTCGGAATCATACACGGAACCTGGCGGCCGCTTCCTGGGAAAATCAAAGATTATATTGCATTTCCAAAACCAAATGGCTACCAAGCCCTTCATACAACCGTATTCACCGGCGATGGAAGCCTTGTTGAAGTTCAAATCAAAACAGAAGAAATGTATAAGCACTCAGAATACGGTATTGCTTCCCATATTTCCTATAAAGATGGTAATAAAAAAGAAATACCGCAAAGCCTTGTCTGGATAGAACACTTACTGCCCAAAAAACCTTATGAAATGGAAGATAAAACACAACACATAACCACAAAAGATGTCCCACGTTGGATACAAGAGCTAGTGAAACATCAGGCACTAGAAGGAGATCATGAAAAATTTCAAGAAGGCTTAAAAAGCGACTTCTTTGAGCACCGTATTTTTGTCTTCACGCCTCTTGGGGATGTGGTCGACTTGCCTACCCACTCAACACCGGTTGATTACGCATATTCAATACATTCAGATATTGGCGATCACATGTCGGGAGCAAAAGTAAATGGAAAGCTCGTCTCCCTTGATACAGAACTCCATAATGGAGATATTGTAGATATCATAACTAAGCCGAGCTCAAAACCAAATATAAAATGGCTTGAACATGCTCAGACAACTATGGCGCGCCATCACATTCGTTCAGCAATACAAAAACAAAGAAAAAAAGAAATCAAATAGAGAAATTTTTTACAGAATAAATATCTTCAGCTTGTTTTTCTTCGGCAGATCTATCATCAATCAAGGGAGCTTTATCGGTATTACTCTCAGCGTTTTCTAAGACTTCGGATTCATGCCTATTGAGCGCTTCATTTGGATCTTTCGTCACATTAGTTTGAATGATATCTAAAAGACTTCGAAGGTCATCATTTGAAAAAAAATCAATCATAATCTTACCGCCAACATCTCGACGTTCGATTTGAACCCTAGTACCAAGGGCCTCTCGAAGTTTTTCTTCGAGATCGACCGTTTCTGGATCAATTATATTTTCTTTTTTGCGAACCTTATCAAATGCGATGCGACGAGCAATGGCCTCCGCTTCACGCACAGTAAGTTTTTTAAAAATAACTTCTTTAAATAGAACAAGTTGTTCATCAGGGCGATCACAAAGCATCATAAGAGGTCTCGCATGACCTTCAGAAATTTTGCCAAAAGATAATGCTTCAAGAATTTCAGGTGGCAAAGTAAGGAGACGCAATGTGTTTGAAACATACTCTCGACTTTTACCAACCTTTTGAGCAATGACATGGTGCTTAAAACCAAATTCTTTAACAAGGCGCTCGAATGCGCGAGCGCGATCAACGGCATTTAAATCCTCTCTCTGGATATTTTCAATAATCGCAAGCTCAAGTTTCATCAAGTCGGTGTCATCCCCCGTCTTTATGAGGACTGGAACTTGGAGAAGGCCAGCCAATTTTGAAGCGCGTAAACGACGCTCACCGGCAATAAGTTCATAATGAACACCAATACCACCTTCTGGTTTTTCATATTCTTTTCTAGTTACAACAAGGGCCTGAAGAACTCCGTATTGGCGAATTGAATCTGCTAAGCTTTGAAGTTCAGCTTGGTTAAATTCTCGACGAGGCTGAAAGGGGTTGGGCTCAATTTTGTCTACATCAATCCAAAAAACTGAGTCATTATAAAACTGTGTCATAATGAAATTCTAACATATTCAATTTACGCTTTCAGCTAAATTGTAAAAGAGTTGTTTTTATTGTAACTTACAGTGGAGTTTGAAAATTGCCGGAGTGGTGGAATGGCAGACACGCACGACTCAAAATCGTGTATCGCAAGATGTGAGGGTTCAAGTCCCTCCTCCGGCACCAGTAAATTTAAATTCATTTGAATTTGACAAATCTATATATTATGATATTGTGGAGCTAGAATAGTTATTCAAAAACCCAAACCGCAAGGTGGCCATGTCGACACATCACAAACGACGCAGCCAATTTGCGTCAGTCGTGGTCCCAATCACAATGGACCGAAGGGTCATCGTAGTCCGTGACCCTAAGGGTCGTCCCCCTCTCTGGAAATTCCCCGGAGGACATCAAGAATTTGGGGAAACCGCAGAGGAATGCGGAGTGCGTGAGCTCAAAGAAGAAACCGGGGCAACAACAGAAGTGAGTAACCTCAAGCACATCATCTCGCAAGAGAAAGGTGCCCATACTCGCCGGTTCTTCCTCGCAGAGGGCGTCTGCACAGAAAACCTCAAGGTAATCGGTGACGGAAATCTCGAGGTGAAAATCGCCCTTCCGCATGAGATTCTCGAGATGTCAGATTTCGTCTTCGACCACCTGGCCGCAGCGAGAAACATTCTCGATGAGATTCGATTTGGGATTCTGTAACCTGGGCAAGATTGGGCGCTAGAGAAATCTGGCGCCCTTTTTGATTTATAGCCATTTTTTATATAAAAACTTGATTTTTTATATAATATATGGTATTATTGAGGAGATGAAAGAATATGCAAAAAAACTAAAAAGATTGCTCTCGGCGCATAAGAAAGTTTATGTGCTGGCGTTTATTGGTATCATTCTTATACCAAGCTCATTTGTTATTGCTGAAATAAAGAATGATTCTACTCCCTACCCGCCAAATCTTTACTCCCAGTGTTTTGATGGTAAAGACAATGATAATGATGGAACAATTGACCTAAAAGACATAGATTGTCCGAAATGTTTTGATGGAATTGATAATGATTTAGATGGACTTATAGATATAGAAGACCCAGACTGTCCAAAAGCAGAACAAGCAAATAAAGGAGTTTTTAAGGCCGCAGCCGCAGCTCTCTTATTTGGTGATGCTTCAAAAACCGAAAGACTAGATAATGTAATAGATCTAAATTCTATTCAGGTAATTAATCCAGTTCGCCTTTCCCCTGCAGAAAGAACTGCTGTTGAGGGTACTGGATGTCTACAAATCATTGTTTACAGAAAGACAATCAGAACTCAGAGCGGAGGAAAACATGAATATGTATTCAAATGTGATAATAGATTACCTCGAGGTGAAAAGCTTGATGACATCAAAGAACTTGGTGTAAAAGATTTACCGGGACCAAGACATACAACACCCAAAGACACACCTGATACTGTAGACCTACCACCCCCAGTTACTACAAATACTGAAAAGGTTAAATCAGAAAAGTTACCACCACCAATCCTTTTGCCAAAGCCAGAAAAAGTGTAATATTCGAGGATAATCTTGCACGTGTTCCCATATTGTTATGAAAAAAAAGATGGTCATTGCTGTTATTGGACCAACTGCAACTGGGAAAAGTGCCTTAGCAGTAAAAATTTCGAAGAAAATTAATGGGGAGATAATATCTGCGGACTCAAGACAGGTATACAGGGACCTCACAATCGGATCAGGAAAAATCACTAAGAAAGAGATGCGCGGTATACCCCATCATCTTATTGATGTTGCTAGTCCAAAAAAGATTTTTACAGTTTCCGACTTCCAATCAAGCGCGCTAAAGAAGATAGAAGAAATACACTCAAGAAATAAAATTCCTGTAATTTGTGGAGGAAGCGGTCTTTATATTGATTCGATTGTTTATGAAAGCAAATTTCCAGAAGTTCCACCAAATAGAAAACTGCGAAAAGACCTACAGAAAAAATCGGCAGAAGAGCTTTTAGAAAAACTTAAGAAAATTGATCCAGAGAGGGCCGATAAAATCGATCCACACAATAAAGTAAGAATTGTCCGCGCTCTTGAAATTGCTGAAAGGTTAGGAAAAGTTCCTCCTCTTCAAGCAAATAAATTGAAATATAAAACTCTTTTTATAGGACTTAAATTAGAAAAAGATGAGCAAAGAATTGCAATAGCCAAAAGACTCAAAAAAAGGATTTCTGCTGGGCTTATCGCTGAAGCAAAAAAATTAACAAAAGAAGGTCTCTCCTATAAAAGGATGAATGAATTGGGGCTAGAATACAGATACCTTGCAGAATATCTACAGAACAAAATAACGAAAGAGAAAATGGTTTCTCAACTTGAGAATGCCATTTTCCAATTCAGTAAAAGACAGATGACTTGGTTTAAAAGAAATAAAAAGATATTTTGGCTTAATCCAAATAAAAAAGGAGACTACAAAAAAGCGCTGGGTTTATCTAAAAAATTCCTAAAAAGTTAGATTTGAAAGGGCAAGGAAATCTGATAACATGAACTTCCATGGGAGCTTAGTTAAGTGGTATAACTGCGGTCTCCAAAACCGCTGTCGAGGGTTCGATTCCTTCAGCTCCCGCAACTTGTAAAGTCGACAATAATCACAAGAAATAACAAAATCCCCGCAATATTGCGGGGATTTTGTTATTTCTTTGCTTCTTTAAAAACTACTCGTTTACGAAGTTTTTTGCTGTATTTTTTTAGCTCAATTTTTCGCTCAACTTTCCTGCGATTTTTACGAGTAAAATAGACCTCTCCGGTCTCTTTGTTTTTAAGCTGTATAAGATTATCCTGTGACATAGAGCACTTAAGATACCATAAACATTTGGAAATGCAACTTTTTTTTGACAAGCATTATAAAGATAATACCTTGAAAAAGTGGGTCCAAAATACTACAATGCTTTAACTTGCGTCGGTGGTAGAGTGGTCAATTACAAGAGACTGTAAATCTCTCGCCTTCGGGCTACGAAGGTTCGAATCCTTCCCGGCGCACCAAAATAAAAATTAAAACCAGCATTATGCTGGTTTTAATTTTGGATAATTATTTTGCAATCTTATCCTAAGAAGTTTTCTCTCTTGATTCTAGAAGATTCTCAACCCAAAGACTTCCCTTTCTCCCTTTTTTAACTTCAAAGGTAAATTCTCCATTTTTTACATCAGCATATATTGAGCCACCTTTAAGAATGCCTTTGGAAATCATAAGAGATGCTACTGGCGTCAAAATCTTATTTTGAATCATTCGCTTTAGAGGTCGTGCGCCGTATTGAGGATTGTATCCTTCCTTAACTAAAAATTCCAAAGCATTTGGAGAGACATCGAGAACAATCTCTTTTTGGAGAAGTCTTTCTTTGACCTGCTCAACTTGGATTTTTACGATATCACGAACAGCTTCGGGTGAAAGAATATTAAATAGGATGATGTCGTCGAGACGATTCAAAAATTCTGGACGGAAACTTTCTTTTACCGCCTCCATAACCTTTACCTTTGCTTCTTCGTAGTTGTCTTTATCGGCACCTTTTTCCGCAAAACCAATTTTTTCCATCTTATCAATAAATTGCGCGCCTATATTTGAAGTGAGAATTATGACTGTGTTTTTGAAATTAACCACTCTCCCCTTAGCATCTGTCAAACGGCCATTATCAAGCACTTGAAGAAGGATGTTAAATACTTCTGGATGAGCTTTTTCTATTTCGTCAAAAAGAATCACAGAATACGGGCGATGACGAACCATTTCTGTAAGATTTCCGCCTTCTTCATGACCCACATATCCTGGAGGAGCACCAATGAGCTTAGAGACAGCATGACGCTCCATAAACTCGGACATATCGATTCTTATAAGAGCTTTTTCATCATCAAAAAGAAACTCTGCCAAAGCCTTCGTAAGCTCGGTTTTCCCGACCCCAGTCGGACCCAAAAATATAAAAGAACCAATCGGCCGATTAGGGTCAGATATTCCCGCCCTGGATCGCTTTATGGTATCGGAAATTTTCTGAACAGCTTCATCTTGACCAATAATGCGCTTTTTTAGGAAGTACTCCATTCGACCCAGACGCTCTGCTTCTTCTTCAAGCATTCGAGAAACTGGAATACCTGTCCAACGAGAGACAATGTCAGCAATATCTTGCTCAGTAATTTCTTCTTTCAAAATCCTACGAGAACTTTGGAGTCTCTTTAAGCGCTTTGATTTTGCATCCAATTCTTTCTCTAAATTTGGTATTTTCCCATATCGTATTTCAGCGGCTGTCGATAAATCAGCTCTTATTTCCGCCGCTTCCGCTTCAAGTCTTAAAGATTCCAAATCTTTTTTAATTTTTTTAATATCACCGACTGTTTCTTTTTCATTTTTCCACTTTAGTTCAATTTCAGAAGTTTTTTCTTTTAGATCTGCGATGTTTTGATCTATCTCTTTTACCCTAACCTTTGTCTTTGGGTTCTTTGTAGTTCCTAATTCTTTTTTAAGGGCTTCGCGCTCAATCTCCAACTTCATAATTCTTGAGTGGGTCTCCTCAAGTACTGGGGGCATATTTTCCAATGAGATTTTTAAATGCGAGGCAGATTCATCAATGAGATCAACGGCCTTATCTGGGAGAAATCTGTCAGTAATATAACGACTCGATAAATTAACCGCAGACACTATGGCATCGTCAGTGATTCGAACACCATGATAAAGTTCATATTTTTCTTTAAGTCCACGCAAAATGGTTATTGCATCTTCTTGAGATGGCTCATTAACAAAAACCGGTTGGAATCTGCGTGTTAAGGCCGGGTCTTTTTCAATATATTTTTGGTATTCCTTAAGTGTTGTAGCACCAATAGCACGAAGCTCGCCACGAGCAAGAGCGGGCTTTAGCATATTTGAGGCATCAAGAGAACCTTCAGCAGAGCCGGCACCAACAATGGTGTGTATCTCATCAATAAATAAAATGACTTTGCCGTCTGATCTCTCAATTTCTTTCAAGATATTTTTTAAACGCTCTTCAAATTCTCCTCGATATTTTGTGCCCGCAATAAGGAGGCCGAGATCAAGAGAAACTAGTTCCTTATCACGAAGAGATTCTGGAACATTGCCAGACGCCATCTTTAGAGCAAGACCTTCGACAATTGCGGTCTTTCCAACTCCGGCTTCTCCGATAAGGATTGGATTGTTTTTTGTGCGTCTCGAAAGTATTTGGATAATTCGAGAAATTTCATTATCACGACCAATAACTGGGTCTAATTTATTTTGTGATGCAAGTTTTGTAAGACTTCTCGTGTATTTTAGAAGAGATTTGAGTTTCTTTGGTTCCTTTTCCGAATGAGATTTTGTAACACGAAGTTCTTCTATAACTCGAGTAACTGTAGCTCGGTCAAGTTTAAAGCGTGCAAGTAAATCCCTGGCAGGACCAGGAACATCAATTGCTGCTAAAAATAAATGCTCAGTTGAGACAAACTCATCACTTAAGCTCTGCGCAATCTTTGCACTACCTTCAATGATCTGCGCAAGTTCGGGTGTAAGAAAAATCTGATATGAGGGGGCAATAGTAGAAGAAGATTCTGGGGCCTCAATTGATTCTAAAATAGAATCCGTAAGAAGAATTGTATCTACATCTAACTTATCTAAAATAGAAGCGACCATACTCTCCTCTTGAACAATTAAAGAAGCGAGTAGATGCATAGGGCTAACATGATTTTGTCCACGTTCTATCGCGAGCTCGTGCGCCTTGCGAATTGCCTCCTTTGCTTTAGTTGTGAATTGATTAAAGGGGTGCATATTAGATTTATATTATGATACTTAACATATTAAGTAAAGAAAATCAAACTCCCTTTCCGACCAAATTTCTATTTTATTTGGGAAAGCTCTTGACCTATGACACTTGAAGGAACAAAAGTCTCATTCCCCAATGAAAGACTGACACGGATACCTATGATTTCTGAAGACAAATTAATGAGGGGTGCACCAACAACACTCGGCACTGCCGTGATATCTGTTTCAATCAATGAAACAGTATTCAAAGCTGACTCTTGTAAACTTGTAATCCTACCAATGTAAACAGTGTTCTTGCTTTCCCCATCAAGCGCAATTACTGACTGCCCTAGTTGAGGACGACCAGAACTCAAAGTTGTTACAACTTGAGGAATAACTTGATCTTCTCTTTTATCAATCCTAAAAAAGGCAAGATTGTGTTCTGAACCCATTAAAATAAATTTTGCGGAAAACTCTTGCCCGTCTTCAAAAACGATTGTGTATGACCCCGAAGCGCTGACATTTTCTCGTTTTGCCGAAACAACAATCCCTTCGCTTGAAACAAGAAAGCCCATACCATAAAAAGGTTTTTGCCCATTTGCAAGTCTGTCATCCCAAATACGAACCGTGCTTTTGGTATTTTTTTCAATCGCCTCAATTACTTGATCTTCCTCTTTTACAACAACCGTCACCTCTTTCACCGTCTCAGTGTTTCCAATTTCAGGAGAAACATTTTCAATCGTTTTTTCAACAACACGATTAATTACTTGAGTCACTCCGGGAGGCGCTTCTTGAAGAAGCGTGGTGGTTATAATACCCGTAGCAATCGAAGTGACGAAGCTTACAAGAAGCGTTAAAAGAATGAGTTGATTTTTATTTAAATCATTCATATGTAGCTATATAATACGAGAAAAAACAAGTGCAATCAATATTAAGAAATAATCTTTTTTAGAATCTTCAATAAATAGACAATATCTTCTCGTCTGGTTTCCCTTCCGAGAGTAAATCGTAGCGATGATTCACTGCATTCTGGTCGGCCCAAAGACTCAACAACATATGATCGAACATTTTCACTCAAACTCCTACAAGAGCTTGATGAAGAAACAGCAATCCCGTGCGCATCCAACTGAATGACAGCGAACTCTCCATCAATATTAGGGAAGCAGACATTAACATTATTTGGCAAACGATTTTCCAAACTTCCATTAAGTTGCGACTTTGGAAATGCTTTCTTGATTTCACTTGCTAAATAATTACGAAGTTTCATCAAACGCCTTGTTTCGGCCTCACTATCAGACTGAACCACAGAAAGAGCCTTAGAAAAGCCAATAATTAGAGGGACATTTTCTGTGCCGGATCTCAGACCCATCTCTTGACCACCGCCAACTATTATTGGACTAATTTCTACCCCCTTTCTAACATATAAAAGCCCAATACCTTTGGGACCATATAACTTTGAAGCATCTAGGGTCATTAGGTCGACGTGAAGTTCAGATGTCTTCAAGCTAAGATAGTTCCCCGCCTGACTCGCATCAGTATGAAAATAAGGAAAAGTTTTATTTTTTATTTTATTTTCTTTAAATAGCCTAATGGTCTTTGAAATTTCTCTTAGAGGTTGAATAGTGCCAATCTCATTATTGGCATACATTATTGTGACAAGAACAGTATTGTCTCTCAGATTTTTTTTCAAATCCGCAAGACTCACAAAACCATTTCTATCGACCGGCAAGTATGTCACTGGGTAACCCCTTTTTTCCATTTTTAAAAGCGCCTCCATAACAGCAGGATGTTCAAATGATGAAGCAATAATGTGAGGATTTTTGACACGCCCTTCTAATGATTCAATTAGACCAAAAATTGCCAGATTATTTGACTCAGTACCGCTTGCAGTAAAGACAATCTCATCGCTATGCGCCCTCAAAATTCTAGCGATATTTTCCCTTGCCAGCTTAATTGCATTCTTCGCAATGACTCCCTCTTTATAAAGAGCCGAAGCGTTTGAGAAATCCTTAGAAAAAAATCTGTGCATTGCTTTAAAAACCTCAGGTAAGATTGGCGTAGCTGAAGCGTAATCGAGAAAGACTCTTTTTTTGTCCCCCATGATATCTATTCTTTTCATGGCAAATTCATACCACTTTTAAGACATTTTGTATATTGATCCCCCATAGAGTTAATTGTTAAATTAATTGCAAATAGGAGTTTTTTTTGTATAATTGACCTCTCTCTATCGTTATTTTTAAAAGCAAATATATGCCTATTTTTGAGACCGAAGTGGTCATTTATATTCTAGTTGGATTGATGGTTATCCTGATTTCGTGGATTATACGATTAGAAGTAAGGCTTCATAAGATATTGGGTGGGAAAAAAGCACAAAGTGTAGAAAATGTCATAACAAGTATCCAAAGCGATATGAAGGATATGCAGTCGTTTAAGTTAGACTCCATAAACTATCTAAAAAATATCGAAGCTCGACTAAAAAGGAGCATTCAGGCAATTGAGACAATACGTTTTAATCCATTTAAAGGTAGTGGGTCTGGCGGAAATCAAAGCTTCTCTACTGTATTTATGAGTGAAAAAGGTGATGGCGTTGTCGTATCAAGTCTTTACTCCAGAGACCATATAAGTGTTTTTTCAAAACCTCTGAAAAAATTTTCTTCAGAATTTGAAATGACAGAAGAAGAGCGTGAAGTAACACAGAAAGCAAAGGAATCTCTCGTTTACCAAAATCAGAATGAAAAAAACTGAACATGAAAACCTCATAGAGCGACCACCTATCATCGTAGTCATGGGACATATTGACCATGGTAAATCAACACTCCTAGATTACATTCGCAAGAGTAACACTGTTCAAAAAGAAGCTGGAGGAATCACTCAACATATTTCTGCCTATGAAGTTAACCACAGCGCCAAAGATGGAAAAGTTCATCGGATCACATTTCTTGATACACCAGGTCACGAAGCATTCCAAGCAATGCGAGAGCGCGGAGCCAAGGTTGCAGATATTGCAATACTTATTGTCTCCGCAGAAGATGGAGTAAAACCACAGACCATTGAGGCGCTCAATGCTATAAAAAAAGATGGTCTACCTTATGTAGTTGCGATAAGTAAGATTGATAAACCAGAAGCAAACATTGAAAAAACAAAACAAAGCCTCGCCGAAAATGATGTCTTTGTGGAAGGATTTGGTGGTGAAATACCCTGTGTTGAGATTTCTGCAAAAAGTGGAGTTGGAATTCCAGAACTACTCGATATGCTCATTCTCGTTTCTGAATTAGAAGAACTTAAAGCAGAATCAAATAAACCCGGAAGTGGTGTTGTAATTGAAAGCAATTTAGATACAAAAAAAGGACTAACAGCAACTGCCATAGTAACTGATGGGACCTTAGAGAGGGGCCAATTTGCTGTTTCCGGAAAGAGCATCTCCCCTCTACGCTTGATAGAAAACTTTATGGGAGAAAATATCCAAAGCGCTTCTTTCTCAAG
This sequence comes from uncultured Candidatus Saccharibacteria bacterium, assembly GCA_964383705.1. Classification (GTDB taxonomy): domain Bacteria; phylum Patescibacteriota; class Minisyncoccia; order Phycocordibacterales; family Zambryskibacteraceae; genus CAYLHJ01. The sequence goes on from CAYLHJ010000002.1 coordinate 21,921, forward strand.
CCCAGTTAGAATTATTGGGTGGGACACGCCACCTACGGTCGGTTCCAATTTCACTTGCGTAAAGACAAAAAAAGAAGCCCTCCTTCTTGTAGAAAAATTTAATGATAAAAAACCCGACCAAGCGGATGATCAATTTAAAAGCGAGGCAGAGATTATTCCTATAGTCATAAAAGCTGACACCTCAGGAAGTCTAGACGCTTTGGCTTATGAAATAAATAAACTGAACAACGACAGAGTAAATACAAAAATAGTCCTCTCTGGTATTGGGCCAATTTCAGAAAATGACATAAAGAATGCAGGAAGTAATAATAACGCTTTCGTTCTCGGATTTAACACAAAAATTGACCCGAAAGCAGAGAGCTTGGCATTGCGTCTTAATATCCCTGTTTATACTTTCGATATCATATATAAACTTACTGAATGGTTAGAGGGCGCAATTAAAGATCGCACACCATCACTAGAAGTTGAGGAAGTCTTGGGGGTAGCAAAAATTCTTAAAATCTTTAGCAAAGTAAAAGACAAACAAATCGTTGGGGGGCGTGTTGAATCAGGAGAAATAAAAATTGGTGAAAATGTTCGAATACTTAGAAGAGATGTGGAAATAAGCCGTGGCAGAATTAGAGAATTACAAAAACAAAAACAAAAAACTGGAACTGTTTCTCAAGGTGAAGAATTTGGCGCTCAAATCGAAGCAAAATTTGAAATTGCTCCGGGAGATAAGATAGAGTGTCTAACTCTAGTTAAGAAATAATTCTTAAAAACTTTATGGACGAAAAGAAAAGGGAAGAAAATACAGCCCAAAAAGCTAGAGATGTTGCTCAACAGGCTTCTTCCAATAAAGGAAAATCCTATAGAAAAGAAAAGTTGCCAGAATTGCTTAAACACTTGGCCGCTGAGTTTTTTCAAAGAGAGCTTGATAGCTCATCTCTCGTTACGATAACCAAGGCCGAATTATCACAAAATAAAAAAAGGGTAACAATATTTTTTACCGTGCTACCAGAAGAAAAAGAATTGACGATCCTCACTTTTTTTGAAAAAAAAAGAGGGGCTCTTGCCCAATATGTGGATGATCACGCTCGTATCGGACGTATGCCAGAAATAAAATTCTCAGTTGATACTGGCGAAAAAAATAGGCAACGAATTGATTTTTTGACCCAAAACGATTAAAATTCCTTAGCAGGCTAAGAAATAATTCTTATCCTTGTTAATACCGAGGTTGTGGCCACGTAGACAAGTGGTAAGTCGAGAGTCTGCAAAACTCTTATGCGCGAGTTCGATTCTCGCCGTGGCCTCCGGGAATATATATGCCCGAGTGGCGGAACTGGTATACGCGCGCGACTTAAAATCGCGTCCCGTAAGGGATGTGGGTTCGATTCCCACCTCGGGCACAGAGATCAAATTATCATAGCTGAATTTGGTGGGCATAGAGTTAAATAGTAAAGTAATATAATATGCGCCCATAGCTCAGTTGGTAGAGCTGCTCCCTCTTAAGGAGAAGGTCGCAGGTTCGAATCCTGCTGGGCGCACAGTGCGAAATATATGGGCACGTGGCGGAATTGGTATACGCGCTAGTCTTAGGAACTAGTTCCTTAACGGATTGGGAGTTCGAGTCTCCCCGTGCCCACAAAAAAGCGAAAAGGTTTATTGACTTTTTAATTATCTGTGATAAAATGTTGTCGGAAAAGTTCTCTCGAATTCAAGATTCTCATTGGAGGTTCAAATGATGCTCATGATTATAGGCTTTTGGGAGAAAGCGTTCCTTCTCATGGTCGGAACAATCTCCCTCGGCACAGTAGTGGCAATCATTGCATGGTTTGGCTTCGATAGGCTTGTCCTAAAGATAGCAGACTATGACAAGTGGTGGTCCATCTTTCGGAGACTCCCACTTGAAGGCACTGTAGCATATATTCTGAAGGGCGGACCTGGCGGTCCAGTCCGCAAAGTCATCCACTCTGTACCGGGCTGGAGTATCAATGAAGATGGGATTTTTATTCCCATCCCAGAACCGGAGGGCGGATATCTCCGCAGAGAGCTCGGAGTGGTGCTAGTCTGGCCAAATAGCAAGTTCCATACCAGGACCCGACACTATGAGGTACTGGAGCAAGTGCAGGGCCAGCATGGCGCGGTGATGGTCCCAAAAACGCGCGAGGGTTCTGAATTCTTTTTTCAAACGGTGATCAGCATTGAAATCGTTGCTGCGGAAGATAAGGGTAACTTCCCAATCAACGCTAAGGCAACTTTTACAATGCGGATTATCCAACCAATCACAGCAGAATTCACTTCTGGTAAGCCCGAAGTCCAAGCAATGTCTGCCGCTCGAGTCATGGCAAGAGAATACATCGGCTCGCATCACTTCGATGAGCTTCGAGGTAAAGTCCACCCTGTTCCAGACAATAGCTTGATTGAATTGTTTGGAATAGAAATCATTGCCATGCGACTCGAAGAATTCAATCCGGTAGATCCGGATAGTGACTATGCCAAGGCAAATCGATTGAAGGAAATCAATCGACTCAATGCCGACGCAGCAGGAGAAAAAGCTCGGGAGATAGAGGTGCTAAGCAAGGCTGAAGAAGCAAGAGTCCTCCGGGTTTATGGAGCTAAGGCGGGAGTCAGGGATGGTGGTTTAATCGCCATGGCCGAGGCCATCGAGTCTTCTAAACCTTCGACCTTGGTAGTTGGGAATTTCCCAACATCAATTCCCCTTCCACCGATTAAGTAGCTCTGCCCGCACCAAAACAGTATGAGCCCAGCAACGAATTAGTTGCTGGGCTTTTCCATTTGACAGATTGTATTATTTTATGATATAGTTCGGGAAGATCAGTTCTGTTAAATTTCCTTTTCTTGGAGGCGCCCATGTGGGCAACAATTCGACGATACCCGAAGCGGCTGGTTTTCTTTATCGCTATCTCAATAGTTCCAATCTTCTTCTTGCTTTTCTACACCCTCTCCCACTACTCAAAGAACGAGAGTGATGTGGTGCTGGAGAGACAAGATTCAGTAAACGTAGTTACGGCCCCAACCACAGAAAGAGAGCATGAGGGGAGCGCGTCTGGATTCTTTATCCCGCTGATCCTCATTGGCGTCGCAGGCTCTATATGGAGAATGGTAAAGGGGCGTTGGCCTCATATCCTGACAATGGCGATTTTGGCTAGCGGGATTCTTTTCAACTGGCTTTGGTGGTCAATCCATCCGGCAAGTTGGCAGGAATGGCGTAACTCGTCTAGCTTCTGGCCACTGATTTTCTCCATGTTTATCGTCGCCTTTCTCAGTGGAGAAAGTAACCCCGTTGCGAAATTCGCCCGCGGCGCTCTTCTTGGGCTCGTGATTGTGAGCATCGCCATTGGGGTAACGAGCTATGCGAGAAAAAGTTGGTGTTGGGCAGCTTCAGATGAGGCGAAAGCCCAACTCTGCGCAACTACTTATAGTTCAACATCGACCGTCTCGCTTCCTGCGAAGTTTGACGGCCATGCTCGGGATTACTTCAATGGACCCGAAAGAGACTCCGTCCTCGCCTACTTCCACGACATCCCCGTACTTGCAGATATTGCTGGAGCCGAATCCGGTTTCAGGCAATACAACAATGGTTCTCCTGACAGGTCCTGTAGCACTGTCTTGAGAAACAAGAACACGAATGGTACGGAAGACATGGGGGTAATGCAGATCAACGAGGTTCACTGGGGAAAAGCCAAAGAACTCGGGCATGATCTCTGCTTGCTCAAGGGAAATATGGCTTTCGCCAGACACCTTTATGAGCAAGATGGCACCCAGCCTTGGGAAGCGTCGAGTCCTGTTTGGCGAGATCACTATGTGTCGGTTCCAAGATCCACCTCATCCACCCAAATAGCGGTAGGGGGCGGAAATACCGTAACTGTTATTGCTCCAAGTGATAGCAGTTGGAGCACCCCCATCGACACAAAGGGTCGCAGGACAAGATGTGAAGGAATTCAACACAAGAAATACCGCGCCCTGATTGATAGGAAAAGAGAATTCCAAATCGAACCTGGCGCCTTTAAGAATGTTGGCCAGTTCCGCTTAATCCAATTCCGTTCAGACAGCTCAGAAGCAACTGAGGTTTCCTGCACGGTCGGATAGCGGAAGATCGATAGCACCCCGGGCGCAGACAAGCAATATGTCTGCGCCCTTTTTCATAAACAAAATAGCGCGAGAATATTTCTCGCGCTATTTTGAATCCCTCAATTATTAATTAAGTGGATATATATTTGTGGAAAAACCGAACGAATTGAGCACGAAACGAATAATACCAAAAACTGAAACCATAATGAGCATGCCAACAAGACCCCAAACAATAGATTTCTTACCCTCTTCCCTTGCTTTATCCTCGCCGGAATTCATAACAAACTTAAAAATACCGTAGAGAAATACAACAAGTGCCACGCTAAACAAAAGTATAATTATCGGATTAAGGATAAACTCATTAACCTTGTTGATAAGCGCAACAATTGGAGACATGTAAATCTAATCTAACTTGATTAACTAGAAACCAGGAACGTATGGAGTTTCGGAAATCTGAGATTGTCGGATGCCGAAGATATTCCCGAGGAAAGTAGTAAGACCCCAAACAGTTACCATGACGAAAAGGGCTACAACCCCCCAAATCATAATTCGTCTTCCACGTTCCTTGGCCTCCTCATTTCCGGCAGCAAGAATGAATGTTGCCAATCCCCAGAAAAAGAATAGCAATGCGAGACCAGCAACTATAGGTGTTGCTGTTTCAACGATATTGCCAATTTGTGTTATGAGCGTATTGAAATATGTAAAACCCGGAGTATTCATCGTATTAAGTTTAATTTAACTTATTAATAATCCTTATAATCAATTGAGTACATTAATGATAATAACTCAAAAAACCTCTAAAAACAACGGACTGGGGACAATTTTTCTCCCCCACCCCCACACAAAACCCTAATTAACAGGAAGACTATATATAGGAGAACCGCCCAGAAAAACATTTTGAAGAAGTTCAACAATTCCCCAAATAGAAATCATTACAAAAAGGGCTACAACCCCCCATATTAAAAGCCTTCTGCCGTCCTTAACCGCCTCCTCACTTCCCGCCGCCAATATAAATTTGGCTATACCCCAAAAAAATAGAAGAAGAGCAACACCAATCGTGAGAGGTATAAGACCTTTCAGAATTGAAGCAATGGTTCCAATAATATTCTGGATACTTGCCGTAGCGGCAAAAGAAAATATTGGGAAAATAAATAAAATCAAAATTTTCTTTTTCATGGATTTGTATCAGGTAGTTGGGGTAGCCCTATCGGACCAGAACCAAAAATACTGTTTGAAAGAACTTGGACTATACCCCAGATAGAAACTGCAACAAAAATCCCAACTGCTCCCCAGAGCATAAGATTTTTTCCTTCCTTTTGAGCATCTTCACTTCCCCCCGCTTGAATAAACTTCACTAGACCCCAAAAGAAAACAACTACTGTTGCACCAACTAATACTGGAAATAAAGAACTCGTTATATTTGTAACAATACAAATAAAATCACCGAAATTTTGTGGAGGACCAGACGGGGCGCCAGAAAAAACTCCAGCTGGATTTGAAACGCATGCAGCATAAATCGTATTTGGCGAAAAAATCAAACCAACCATAAAAATAATTACAAGAAAATGAAACAAAATATTTTTTAAAAAATAGATCCTCATGTTAGCTGGTCAATAGTGGCCTTTATCGCAGCAGAAATCGCCCAAGCACCCAAAAGCACCGCTGTACCTATGGCCGCGTACAGAAAAGCTCTCTTTGCTGTTTCAAGCTTAGTCTCATTTCCTTGCGCCGTTACAAAAAGAAAACCGGCGTAAATAATATATATTACGGCAATAACGCCGCCTAAAGGCAAGATGACAGTATTAATTATCAAATCAATGAATTCATACAGACTATCAGCACCAGAAGCTAAAGGATTTGGTATTGATATGCTATATGACGGGTCATTTCCACCAATATCACCATCATCATTACCACCAATATCATGATTGCTAGCAAAAACAGTGAAAGAGAGAGAAAGGAAGGTTATAAAAGATAGGACAGCTATATAACGAAATCGTTTCATATTTGTAATATTATATCATTCATTAAAAACCAATAAGAGTGAAACCTTGACCGGGCAATAATAAGGCTCTCACAATTGTATTTACGATCAGCCAAGCTGATAGAACAACAACAAAGCCAATTCCGGCTTTTGTAAAAATAGATTTAGCCTTTTTTGCCTGCCCCTCATCCCCCGCTGAAGTAAGATAAAGGAAACCAGCCCAAACAAAAGAAATTGCAACCAATGCGGTAGACATGATAATAAGAAAATTTATTATCCTTACACCAAGTTCTACCAAGTCATTAAAATCACAATCATTGGGATCAACAGCCGGATCACAAAAAATTAGATAGCCGGGTTCTTGTGGTGAATCGGCCGAAAAAACTGGTAACGCAATAAAAAAGATTGAGGTGATAACTACAAATAAAATCTTATTTGAATGACTTAACATAATTATTTGAAATTATTAACCATCACTTGCAATTTTTGTTCTGTTTGGCTCAATGCTTCTTCGGTTCTTAATCTCCCCGAAGTTATTGACTCAACCATTTCTTTAAAAAGAATATTTGTCTCATTTATATCTGGATCAAGCCAACCACGAGACCATAATGCGCTCTCAAAGAAAAGAGTGAGAAAAGGATCTGTGGTCCCTCTGGATATCACGTCCTTACGTATTGGTGGCAAACCAGTCAACTTTATTAATTCCGATATGGCCTCGGGCGAAGAAAGTCCGGCTATAACTCTAAGTGCACCAGCGATATTTTTGGAGGTCTTAGTGATTGCAAGTCCTTGCAAATCTCCATATGTGATTTTAGCACTACCAGTACGAGATTGAGGAATAGCAGAAACATCAAAATTTAAATTAGGATTTTTAAGTTTCAAAGTATTTAGCTCGGAAGCGAAACCAAAATAAACCGCAAGATCTCCAGAAAGAAAAGCTGTTTGTGAATCTGGGAGAGACCTATTCCAAGAATAATGCGTCTTCGAAGGGTTAGAAAATTCTGTATAGAAATTTAATGCTGATAATGCTGGTGGAATTGCATAACCAAAATTATCTAAAATAGAAGCGCGATACCCAGTATCAGTTTTTGATATTATTGGGCTCCCTGCTTGAAAAATGAGCGTTGATATAATCTCTTTTGCATTATTTATATTTTGAAATTCACCAAAAGCGAGCGCTGACCGAGTTAGATTAAGAGCATTGTCTTTCTCTGTGAATTTCTTAGAAAATGCATAAAATTCATCCCAATACTTTGGTGGCGTAGCAGAGCCTAGAGAGAAAAGAATGTCCCGATTCCAATACATCACCAATGGATCAATTAGAATCGGAAAAGCAAATATTCCTTCCTTGTTCAAAAATAGTTCGCCTTCTTGGATAAATGTATCCCTAAACGTACGCTCAGAATAACTTTCAAAAGGCACTATAAATAATTTATTTTTTTGTTTCAGTAAATTATCTTCTCCGATAAAGACAACATCTGGCCCAACTCCTGCGGCAATAGCCTCCACAAAATCCCTATCAAAATCACTTTTTGCCTTATATACATAGCGTATAGTAGTATTCTTATCTTTTGAAAGAGGCAATCGAGAATACATTGAAGAAAAATCTGTCTCTGATATTGTTCCCCAAACCAAAATATTTGCTCGCTCGCTTTGATTTGGTCTTGCAAAAGCGAAAAGTAAGACGCCAATAATAATAAAAACTCCAAAAATGCCTGTCAGTATAATTTGAAATTTAGACATATCAATTCTTCTTGAAGATTATACCAAAATGGTGTTTTCCTGCTTGTATTTCCCTTTCAAAAACAAAACCCTTCTTCTCAAAAAGCTCCATCACTTTTTCCTTTCCAAATAAAGCTTTACTTTCTGGTCCAATACCACCAAAAGAATCTGACCAATCAATAACAAGAACACTGCCACCACTTTTTAAGACTCTATATGCCTCACTCGCAATAATTGCTTTGTTACTGACCTGAAACAGAAGATTGGAAATGACCACGCCATCGACACCGGCATCCTTAAGTTTTGTTCCTCTTTCTTGTTCAAGATCTCCCCAGATAACCTCAATATTTGAAAGACCTCTTTTGAGACCATCTGCTTTTAATCTTGCCAATAAGTCTTTTTGTATATCAACGGCATAAACCTTCCCTTTTTCACCAACAGCCATTGCAAGCGCAAATGCATAATGACCAGAACCAGAACCAAAATCGGCAATTATTGCACCAAGAGGAAATCTAGCCTGTTCAATATTTTTTTCTGGGTCTGAAAACATACTTTCTGTGTATATATTATACACAAAAAGATTAATCCATATGGTAATTATCAAAGACAGACGATCGAGGCGAGACTGTCTCCTTCACGGAGCTTCATGATACGAACACCTTGAGTTTGGCGTCCAAGCTTTGGTATTTCTTCAATGGACGTTCTGATAACTTGACCTCTTTTTGATATAGCCACCACTTCTTCTTCGGAGGTAACAGTAACAGAAGAGATAAGCGGACCTGTTTTTGTAGTCACATTACCCGTTTTTATCCCAGATCCACCTCGATTTTGAATTTTATATTCATCGAGACCGGTCTTTTTGCCATATCCATTTTCTGAAATGACAAGAAGGTGGGGTTTCTCAAAATCTTTTCTAACAATATCTGCAGCAATAACCCTATCACCTTTTGAGAGTTTCATAATTCTCACTCCAGCAGCACCTCGACCCATTTCACGAACATCAGCTTCCTTGAAGCGAATGGCTTGACCTTTACTTGTGACAAGCACAACACTATCTCCTTTTTCAACGAGAGAAGCCGAAACAAGAAGATCGTCATCAGAAAGTTTTATAGCAATAATTCCGCTTGATCTTACATCCGAAAAGCTTTTTGCAGAGACTTTTTTACCAATACCATTCTTGGTTGCCATAACAAGCGAGAGATTTTCTTTGCCTTTAGCGTCCTTTGAAACAGGTAGAATCGAAGTAATTTTTTCTTCTGACTGAAGGGCGATAAAATTCATTATAGACTTTCCTCGGGTTGCCCGTTTGCCTTCGGGGATATCATACATCTTAATCTGATAGACTTTCCCTTTATCAGTAAAAAATAGTAATTCGCTGTGAGTACTTGCAGTAAGAAAATGGGTTACAAAATCTTCCTCCTTAGTATTTAGATCAACGACACCAACACCACCACGCTTTTGCTTTTTGTATTCGTCTGGATTTGTCCTCTTAATATAACCACCAGAAGTCAAGACTAAAGCATTTTCCTCGTCAGCAATAAGATCTTCTGGTGAAAACACCTTGGCCCCATGCTTTATTATCTTCGTTCGACGGGCATCGCCATATTTCTCCTGAATCTGAGCAAGCTCCTTTTTAATTAAACCTAGTACTTTTTTAGGACTTTCTAAAATACCTCGATATTCTTCAATAAGAGCTTTTACCTCTTTCAATTCGTCCTCTACCTTCTGTCTCTCTAATCCAGCAAGTTTCTGCAAACGCATTTCAAGAATAGCTAAGGCCTGTTTCTCTGAGAATTTAAATTTATCGCAAAGATTCTTCTTCGCATCTTCAACCGTTTTTGATGCCCTAATAAGTTTTATTATTTCATCGATATGATCAAGCGCCTTCTTAAGACCAAGTAAGATATGCTCTCGATCAAGCGCTTTCTCAAGATCAAATTCTGTTCGTCTACGAATAACTTCTTTACGATGGGACACAAACTCTTCTAATATTTTTTTAAGAGAAAGTGTTTGGGGAATACCACCAACAAGAGCCACTAGATTAAAGTGAAAAGAATCTTCAAGTTGGGTATGTTTATATAAAGTATTAAGAACTTTCTGTGGCTGACTACCAGACTTAAGTTCAATAACAATGCGAATATCTTTTGCTGATTCATCACGAAGACCTTTAATGCCCTCAACTTTCTTATCTCTAACGAGTTCGGCAATTTTTTCAATAAGAGTCGCCTTATTCACACGATATGGAATTTCAGTAATGATGATTTGGAAACTCCCTAATTTTGTTTCAGTAATCTCAGCCACTCCACGGACAACCACCCCACCTCGCCCAGTAGCATAAGCATGGTGAATATCCTTCTCATTGAAAGCAATCCCACCAGTTGGGAAATCTGGCCCTTTGATATATTCGAGAAGATCGTCTGACGTTGCTTCTGGATTATCCACTAGAAAAGAAACCGCATCACAAACTTCAGTCAAGTTGTGCGGAGGAATATTTGTTGCCATTCCAACAGCAATTCCCAATGTCCCATTTAAAAGAAGGTTTGGCACACAGGTAGGCAGAACCGTTGGCTCCTTCTTAGTCCCATCGTAATTAGGTCTAAAATCAACAGTATTTTTTTCAATATCATTTAAGAGTTCCCCAGAAAGCCGGGACATCTTTGCTTCCGTGTATCGATAGGCTGCAGCATTGTCACCATCAATTGAACCGAAGTTTCCCTGTCCTAAAACAAGCGGATATCTGGTTGAGAAATCTTGCGCCATTTTGACCATAGCATCATAGACCGAAGCATCACCATGAGGATGAAAACTTCCAAGCACATCTCCAACAACGGTTGCAGATTTTCTGAATTTAGACGTTGCCGAAAGCCCCATATTGTTCATGGCATATAAAATACGACGATGAACTGGTTTTAAGCCATCTCTAACGTCAGGAAGGGCGCGATCAGTAATAACTGACATTGCATAATCGATAAAAGATTCCTTCATCTCAGAAACAATGTTTCGTGAGATAACATTGACTCTTTCTCCGCCACTTATTGGGTTTTCTTCTTTAGAATTTTCTTTTTTTGCCATATACAATCAGGACATTAAAATCTACTTCCAGATTCCTCTGATTTTGGAATAAATTTTATATCTCCATTTTCAACCTGTTTTTTTATTTTTTCATATTCAGTTTCTAGATTAAGATCCTCAACTGAAGTCTTACTATCAAACCAAAGACCACGAACAGCTTCAAACGCCTGTGCAACACCATTTTTAAGAGTAGAAATCGGCGTTTCCACCTTTTCAACTTTTTGCGCATTATTCTCTGCCACAATCTCGCGCGTGCCGTGAGGAAAAATAACAGAAGCCCACAGAACAAAAACTATAACAGTAATACCACCAGAAAGAGCAAAGGCTATATGTCTTTTTTGATGGTCGGGATATTTTTTTAGACGTTCAATTAAATCTTCCATTGTCTTAATTTAAGAAGTTACTGCTGACAATATAACAATATCACCTTCTTTACCTTCAAGATCTTTTTTCTTTATGGTTAATTTATCAACTGGTTTAATCCCCTCTTCTCCGCCTTCTTTTAGAAAGGTCTTTAAGGCCCCCGGATTGATATCATCCCCATAATAAATTGGAATAATTACTTTTGGTTCAAGTTTAACGGCAAGACTATATGCCTCCGCTGAAGACAAAACGCCATTACCACCAATTGGAACAAATAAAATGTCTATATCATCAAGAGCTTCGACCGTTTCTGTGGGTATACTTTCGCTTGAAGTAAGAGCTCCGAGAAAACAAATATTCATCCCTTCAAGATTCATAGTGTAAATGGTATTAATCAAACTCTCCCCACCATATTTTGTCTGAGAAATAAATCCACGGATAAAAACTCCGGCAATTTCATATTCACCTGGACCACGAATAACAAACGGTTCTTTCTCTCCTCTACTCGCATTATCTATCCCATTAAAATCAAAATGATTAGCAGAGACAAGAACAATATCTGCCCCAAATTTTGAAAACTTGAATTTTGACTCTTTTGAGGGTGGATTATAGGCCACAACCATGTCCCCAAACTGGATTTTGACCGATAAGGCCCCCTGATAAGAAATAATCATTATGACTATATATTAGCATATGCAAATGATCTCTGCCAGCCAATTATAGACCTATACAAAGCCATATTATATAGCTTTGTGGTTTGTGGATAAGATAATGTGTTGACAAAATTTGAGGACATGTTATGATGGGAGTAGAAGCACATCGCAGTTTATCTATAATGAACCGCCTCCACATTGATGATTCACATCATCTTAGGGGCGGCGAAGGATCCGCAAGCACAAGCTCTGCGGAAACGACGAAGAGGAGAGGAGGTTTCATGACCCGGCTCGCCCGCGGCAGCCCCCATCAGGGGGGTGACATCAAGAGGACCCATTCGACCGCCGACCAGACCAACGACACCAACATCACCGGCTGATCTTCGGCCGGCTCGGGGTGAGAGCATGAACAAGATTGGGGAAGAGCCCCAACCCATGACCTCACCCCTCCCTTTCCCCCATAGAGCCCGATGGGCCCGTGCGGGAAAATTCGCGGATTGTCGACGATGGTCCGCGATGCTCGTCCACTTCTCGCCGATGAATCGGCCAGAACTTCACCTGCGGAGATCGAGCCATGCTCAGCAAGCTGGAAACCGTGCGGGGGGAGCCCGCGGAGATCTGGACGCCGACCGAGTGAGCTGACAACACCGTTCCTGCGCCAAAAGCGTGAGAAAGGAAGATGGCCACGAGGCACCCAGTCTAGCCACTGGGCTCGTCGATAAGATACTTTACTAACTTTCCGCCCAACGAAAGCCCCTTCTATTTTGATCGATTCCCTAGTCCCGTATGAATGGGCCGGGTGTCGCAAAACAGCTAAACGCCGAAAATCCTGGTGATTAATAATCACCGGATAGTCGCCAAACAGCTAGAAGGCAGATGGCGAAAACTTGGTGGGCTCTTCGCCCCTCGGTGGTGTCTACGAAACACTACCTCAAGTATTCGCGGTCATGGCATATGGCGGAAAAAGCCACCATTAAAGAAAACGGCGAGAAAAACAGAGAGTACAAACGCTCCGAGGCGCGTCATAAGCCTCGGGAACAGGCACCCAGTGTGGTGCGCTTCCAAAGAAGGGTCTTTGACCCTTGCCCCCACGACAACCGTTGTGGGGGCTTTCTTTATATATAGACAAATACAGATCTTTGCGGTAGACTTTCGCTTGTCTTTAAATTTTTAGAAGAGACATTAATTATACGACGCAAGAGCTAATCCCACTTAGGAGAATAGTAGAAACGGCAACAGGTGGACCTCGGCGGGCAAAAAAATGAAAAATAATACAAAAGATTTCCAAGAAGAAAATCCTTCTTCTGAGGATAGATCGGTTAAAAAGGATTCTTTAATGACGGGCCTAATGGATGAGAGCGCAACTCCGCCATCCCTTGAAGATCTCATTGAGGGAAAAGTTATCGCCATAGACAAGGGGGCAGTTTATATTGATTTACCACCTTTTGGAACAGGTATCATTTACGGTAGAGAATATCTAAACGCTAGAGATATTATTCGTAAGGTAAATATTGGCGATACGGTTGCCGGAAAAGTTATCGCCTTAGATAACAAAGAGGGATATATTGAAATATCCCTAAAAGAAGCTCGCCAAGCAATTATTTGGAGCGAGGCTGAAGATGCTATCCGCGATAAAAAGATATTTGATCTTGCAGTAATTGATGCAAATAAGGGAGGTCTTATTTTAAGCTGGCAAGGAATTCAGGGTTTCTTACCCGCCTCACAATTAAAGCCTGAGCACTATCCAAGAATTTCTGATGGAGACAAAGATAGAATATTAGAAGAATTACGAAAGCTTGTTGGAGAAAAGATTGCTGTGATAATAATTGCCGCAATACCAAAAGAGGGCAAGTTAATATTCTCTGAAAAGAGTCATGAGACAAAAGACAAAGGCGAGATGGTTGATAAATATGCCTTGGGAGATGAACTTGAAGGAGAAGTTACAGGAATCGTAGATTTCGGAATATTCATAAAAATCGAAGAAGGTTTAGAGGGTCTAGTTCATATATCAGAAATAGATTGGGCGCTTGTTGAAAACCCTCGAGCTCTTTATAAGGTGGGAGATAAAGTAAAAGTAAAAATTATTGACATCAAAGATGGCAAAATTTCACTCTCTATCAAGGCATTGAAAGAAAATCCTTGGGTAAGCGCATCAAAGAAATACAAAAAAGACGATGAAGTTAAAGGAGTAATTATTAAATTCAATAAACACGGCGCACTAGCCTCAATTGAAGAAGGGGTCGCTGGTCTTGTTCATATTTCTGAGTTTGGTAGCGAAGAAAAATTGCGAGAAAAACTTGAACTTGGAAGAACATACGATTTTAAGATTACTCTTTTTGATTCGAAAGAGCAGAAGATGGCACTTTCTTTTGTAGACTCAGCAAAAAAATAAATAAACTAAGCTCCAAATTTACTAGGAGTTAATTTATTTTTTCCTAATAACAAAGGCGCGCAGATAAAAAGCGCGCCTTTGTTATTCCAAAACATTCAAACGAGAAATTATATCTTCTTTCAATTCCTTCGGTATCTCGCTGGTCTTTTCCGAATAAGTCTCCTGAAGCTCTAAAACGTAAGATCCGAGCGACTTAGCCTTATCCAGATAATTTTTACCTTGTTCTTCTGAAATTAATCCGTCTTCCTGACAAATCTCTATATAAGCCATAATCACATTTATGCGAGTTGCTACACAAGCAAGCCAAATATTATCCGTGTTTGCAAATTCCCTTTCTATATTTTCCGGAGATTGCTCAATCTCCCGCTTTAGCATTTCAAAATCATTTTTTGGTTCCCCTTCCATGTTGTTATGAATTAAACTCACTCATGGCCCTTTCCCTGCCCTCTAAAATTATAGAGACAATAGCCTCAGAAACTTTTTTGGATATTTTTTTTAATGCCTCGGTTTCTTTCGGACTAAAATTGCCAATAATAAATTTATCTACATTGTTTGGTTTCTTAATTTTACCCGAGGGCGTGCTAGGGCTAATACCAACACGGATACGAACAAATTCGGTAGTTTTTAAAGATTTAATAATAGACTCAAGTCCGCGGTGACCGCCCGAGCCACGATTATAAGAGACCTTTATGCTACCAAAAGCAAGGTCTAAATCATCATAAACCACTATCAAACTGTGCGCACCCTTAATACTTCCAACCGCAGTTGACAGACTGGCGCCCGACTTATTCATAAATGTTTCAGGAAAAATGACCAAAACTTTTTCTTTTCCGATTTTACCCTGAGAGATCAAGGCTTTGTGTTTTTTACTCAGAATGGGTAAATCAAAATCATTCTTTTTAAGAAAAGATGAGACGACAATTCGCCCCGTATTATGACGAGTGTTTGCATATTCTTCCCCCGGATTCCCCAATCCCGCTATAACAATCATATTGTTTAGTTTATCACATGAAAGAATTAGGAAAACACACAAATATCTCTTGTGTCAAAGCGGTAAAACATATTACAATCTGATAACAAAAAATGAACCCACCTAGTACAAGCCAAGAAATCGAAACAAAAAACTATTCTGAGAGAAATAGTAGTGGTAACAATCAGACAAGAAAACAAAAAAGTTTTTTCAGGGAGCTTTTGGAATTTGCATTAATCGCGGTCGTCATCGTTATACCATTCCGAATATTTATCGCCCAGCCATTTGTCGTAAACGGTTCATCAATGGATCCAACATTTGAAAATGGAGAATATCTCATTGTAGATCAAATTTCTTACCGATTCGAAAAGCCCGCTCGTGGTTCAATAATCATTTTTAAATACCCAAAAGACCCGTCAAAATATTTTATTAAAA
This sequence comes from uncultured Candidatus Saccharibacteria bacterium, assembly GCA_964383705.1. Lineage (GTDB taxonomy): Bacteria > Patescibacteriota > Minisyncoccia > Phycocordibacterales > Zambryskibacteraceae > CAYLHJ01. Next base: position 37,586 of record CAYLHJ010000002.1, read on the forward strand.
GAGTCATCGGTCTCCCGGGCGAAGAAATTATCATAAAAGATGGCAAAGTCACAATAATAAATGATAATTACCCAGAAGGAATTCCTCTGGAAGAACCTTATATTCAATATGAAAAAAAAGATTCTTTCACGACAACTCTTGAAAACGATGAATATTTTGTTATGGGAGATAACAGACTTGGAAGCGCTGATTCTAGAGTTTGGGGGCCGCTCCCAGAATACAATATTGTGGGACGCCCACTTATAAGACTCTTTCCGATTTCCAGACTTGATGTTTTACCTGGCAACGAGTAACAGTCTTCAAAATAATAATAAATATGTTTAAAACTCAAGAGATAAAAGCCCCAGCAGAAAAAACTGACAACGCTTTCGCTCTGAAAGAATTTGATAAAAGCCTTCTTGTAGCAACATATTTTGGATTCACCCCAATACGCACCCCATCAATTACCAAAGAAGATACCTTAAAACAAAAAATTGTTCGTGACCCACTTATTGAAATCCATGAACATAAAATCAGCAGTATCCACGAATGTGACCCAATTGAAAAAACAGCGATATTAAGAACTTTTCTTGATTGGAAACTTGATACATTACCATCACCGGTAATGATTGCCTACAAAAAACCTCTTCAGGGCGCACATCATAAAAAAAATAATGAAACGTCCGTAGGTCTTGAGATAATAGGCCTTTCGGGAAGCCCGGCGGAAGCAATTCTAATTCGCACCGCAATCTCAATGCTTGAGGAAGATGGATGGAAAGATCTTTCCTTAACCATAAATAGTCTGGGTGATAAAGATTCCATCAATGATTTTGAAAGAATGATTACAAACTATGTAAAAAAGAATCTTAATTTAATCCCAGCAGATATTCGAAATGTCCTGAAAAAAGATATCTTCGAAATTATTCGAACAGAAGATCCTCGATGCGAGAAAGTTCGGACAGACGCCCCCAAATCAATAAGTTTCCTACAGGAAACAGCCAGAAATCATCTAAAAGAAGTTCTTGAATACACAGAATCCTTTAATATCCCTTATAGCATAAATCCCTCTCTTATTGGTTCTCCAGCATATTGTTCTCATACACTATTTGAAATTCGAGCTGGAGAAAATAGAGAAATATTGCTTGCAAGCGGTTATCGATATGGAAGACTAACAAAAAAACTTGGCTTTAAAAAAGAGTTGCCGGCAGTTGGCGCAACAGTCAGCATAAAAAAGAAGGAAAAAAATACTCCCGTAAAAATACGACCGAAATTCAAGTTCTATCTTATTCAGCTAGGATTTGGGGCCAAGATGAAAGCTTTGAAGGCAGTCGAGGTATTAAGAAAAGCCAAAACATTTGTTGCTCATTCACTTGCTAAAGATAAACTTCAAAGCCAACTTACAAGTGCGGAAAATATGAAGGTGCCATATGTATTAATTATCGGCCAAAAAGAAGCTTTGGAGGAAACAGTTGTGGTTCGTGACACAAATACAAGGTTTCAGGAAAGTGTCCCAATCAACGAACTCGCCGAATACTTAAAAAAACTCCAAAAATAAGTAAAAATTGCAAATTTAAACTACATCTTGCCTAAATTAGGATTATTGTGTTACTATTCCAAACTATGATAAATGTAGAAGTACAACGTGGTAGCACCGAAAATAGCTTGTCACTACTCCGCCGATTTACCAAAAGGGTACAGGGGGCTGGCATTTTGCCTAGAATGAGGTCTCTGCGATATTCTGAACGAACAATATCTGAGAGCGTAAAACGTAAGAAAACTTTAAAACTCATCCGCCGTCGCGCTGAAATAGAAAAACTCTTGCGACTCGGGAAAATTATTCCTGATGCAAAAAAGAAACGAAAGTAATTTATCGTGTGAAATAACCAACAAAACAAAGGGCAAGCTTCCACGCTTGCCCTTTGTTGAGATAAAAGAGTCGCTTCTTGGAAAAAAATACTCTGTTTCACTCGTTTTTATAGGAGACAAGCTTTCCCAAAAACTCAACAGAGCCTATAGAAACAAAAATAAACCAACAAATGTTCTTTCTTTTTCTCTCTCAAAAAAAGAGGGTGAAATTTTTATAAATGTTAGCAAATCTCGAAGTGAGGCAAAAAAATTGGGTGAAAAAACATCATCATACATTGCATTTCTTTTTATCCACGGTTTACTGCATTTGAAAGGAATGGAACACGGTAGTAGAATGGAAGCTGAAGAATTAAGAACACTAAAAAAATTCAATATTAGGCGTATCTAAATTTAGATAGTTTCTTTTTCTCAATTACACCAACAATGGCACGAAATATTGCAGTCGGTATAGATATAGGCACATACCAAATTAAGGTGGTTGTGGCCGAGCGACTACGTGACGAAAACAAGGATCATCCAAGAATTTTAGGAACCGGTTTTACAGAATCAAAAGGCTTGCGCCATGGTTACATTGTGAATATAAACGAAGTTACAAAGGGACTCAGAATAGCCCTCGCGCAAGCAGAAAAATCGTCTGGAATTGAAATAAAACGAGCATATGTCTCTGTAGGCGGCATTGGGCTTTCGGGAATAATTTCGGTCGGACAAGTAATAATCTCCAGAGCAGACTCAGAAATAACCAAACTAGATACTGAGAAAACTTTAGAGATAGCGAGAGGAGAAATACCGGTGGCATTATCGCAAAATAGACGCATCATTTACGAAATTCCAGTTCGATACAGAGTAGACGGAAAAGAAGTACTCGGCAATCATCCAATAGGAATGAAGGGATCAAAGCTTGAAGTTAAAGCATTATTTGTAACCTGTCTTGATCGCCACCTAAAAGATCTTGTTGAGGCGGTTGAAGACGCTGGAGTTGAAGTAATAGATATCGTTGCCTCTCCAATCGCAGCAAGTTTTGTAACAATATCAAAAGCCCAACGTGTTGCTGGATGTGTATTGGCGAATATTGGCTCTGAAACAATTTCTATCGTCGTTTTTGAAGACAATAATCCAATTTCACTTGAAGTGTTCCCTATTGGCTCAACAGATATTACCAACGACATAGCTTTAGGCCTGAGAATTCCGCTTGAGGAAGCCGAGAATATAAAAATCGGCAGCATCACAGCTGCTAACTATCCAAAAAAGAAACTTGATGAGATTGTCTCAGCTAGACTTTCAGATATGTTTGAGCTTATTGATGCGCACTTAAAAAAAATGGGTAAAAATGAATTATTACCAGCAGGTATTATAATTACTGGCGGTGGTTCAAATTTGGCAACCCTTGAAGATTTTGCAAAATCTTCTTTACGTCTTCCATCTCGAATTGCCCACATAAATTTTCCAGAAAGAGAGAAAGGTAAAATTAAAGATTCTTTTTTTGCAGTAGCTCTTGGGCTTTGTATGATCGGTTGGAACGACGAAGATGACGGTCCAGCGAAAGTAGTTTTTAAAACCCCAGCAAATATCATCAATTCAGTTAAAAGCTGGCTCCGACCATTTTTGCCGTAAGCTTTTTATAAAAATAACAATATAATTACTGTTTTTAGTCAAGGAGCTTTTCTTTTTACAACGCTTTGTTATTATGGTTTTACTTATTAGATTATATGTCACGAAAGGGCCGTTATAAGATGGAATAGCAGGTCAAATAAAGACCTTAACCCGGTAATTAATCATTATGCCTCAAGTCAAACCAGACGTTGAAACCTTTGCAAGAATTAAGGTTATCGGAATTGGTGGTTCAGGAAAAAATGCAGTAAATCATATGATCAACTCCAAAGTGCGCGGAGTAGACTTTATTGCGGTAAATACTGATGCTCAAGATTTACACCATTCTCTTGCGAAGAAAAAAATCCACATTGGAAAAAACTTAACTCGTGGACTAGGTACGGGTATGAACCCTGAATTGGGAAAACGTGCGGCGGAAGAAACAAAGGAAGAAATCCAAGAAGCAATCAAGGGGGCTGATATGGTATTTATTGCCTGCGGTATGGGTGGCGGAACAGGAACCGGAGCAGCCCCATCAATTGCAAAAACTTCTAAAGAATCCGGTTGCCTCACTGTCGCCGTTGTTTCCAAGCCATTTTTCTTCGAAGGTCTCCAGAGAATGCGCATCGCCGAACAAGGTATTGACGAGCTTAAACAATCAGTGGACGCAATTATTATTATTCCAAATGATCGTCTTTTCTCTACGATTGATAAAGACACTACGGCAAAAAATGCATTCGCTATGTGCGACGATATCTTGCGCCGAGCAGTTGAAGGAATCTCTGATCTCGTAACTACTCCAGGTCTTATTAATATTGATTTTGCTGATATCAGAGCAGTAATGGAAAATGCTGGCCCAGCCCTTATGGGTATCGGATATGCTTCGGGAGATAAAAGAGCCGAGGAGGCGGCAAAACTGGCTATCAATTCCCCACTCTTGGAAGTATCTATTTCTGGAGCTCGTGGAGTACTATTCTCCATCGCTGGCGGTGATGATCTTACAATGTTTGAAATCCAAGATGCTGCAAAGACGATAACTGAATCTGTTGATCAAAATGCCAAAATCATATTTGGAACAGTTCGTGATGATAAATTAAAGAAAGGGGAAATAAAAATCACAGTTATTGCGTCTGGTTTTCCTGAATCTTTGGTAAAAAAATCACTATTCCAACAGGAAGGAATAAATGATGAAAAAAAGGGAAAAATATTTAACGCAGTTCCTTCTTTCTCTGGCCACAAAGACATAAAACCGGAAGATAAAAGATCTGATTCCCCAAATACACCGACAAATGATAATGATGAAGATGATTGGGGTGCGGTGCCGGCATTCTTGAGACGATCAAAGCTTAAGTAAAATAAACAAAAATTCCCACAATAAATGGGAATTTTTGTTTATTAGTTGGCGATATAGTAGTATAAGAAAATTATGACATACGACTTAGCAATATTGGGCGGAGGACCGGCCGGAGTATCAGCCGGTGTTTATGCTTCCAGAAAACAATTAAAAACAGTTCTTATAACTGAAAGCTTTGGTGGACAAAGCGTGGAATCATCTGGTATTGAAAACTGGATTGGAACTATAAAAATCCCTGGACCAGAATTGGCAGAAAATCTAAAAAAGCACTTATTGGCTTATGCTCAAGATGTCGTATCTGTTCGAGAAGGTGAACGCATAACAGATGTCTCTAAACAGAACGATATATTCATAGTAAAGACCGATAAAGGAACTTACGAAGCAAGAACCGTACTTGTAACCACCGGAAGTTCAAGAAGGAAATTAGAGATACCTGGGGCTTCCGAATTTGAAAATAGAGGTATAACTTATTGTGCTTCTTGCGACGGACCACTGTTTTCAGGAAAAGACGTGGTAGTAATTGGTGGAGGAAATGCGGGATTTGAGACTGCCGCCCAACTTCTTGCTTATGCAAAAAGCGTAACTCTCCTTAATCGAAGTGGAGAATTTAAGGCAGATCCAGTAACGGTAAAAAATGTGCTAGCAAAAAGCAATATGAAAGCAATCATGAATGCTACTCCACTTGAAGTAAAAGGAGATACATTTGTAACATCCTTAACTTATGAAGATGCTCTGACAAAAGAGAAGATTGAACTGCCAGCTCAAGGTATATTTGTAGAAATTGGGCTTATACCATCAACGGATTACATAAAAAATCTCGCCCCAACAAATCAATACGGCCAAATTATCATTGACCCAAAAACACAGAAAACAAATACCCCTGGCATCTGGGCCGCTGGTGATTGTGCCGAAGGTTTGTATCACCAGAACAATATTGCAGCGGGTGATGCCGTTCGGGCACTTGAGGATATCTATCTCTCTCTCCACGCAAAATAAAACTCAAAAGCTATATCAAACAATCAATATTTCTGAGAATAAGCTCGCCCTATACACATAGGTCAATATGATAATGAGAGCAAGCAAACCAATTCCATATAGTATATGTTGTGTATGTTGCTTTCTAACCTCAATGATTATCATAAGAATAAGAGACAAGAGAACAAAGGCCCCAAGAAATATATAAAGATAACCAATTGTCATTTTTGGACTCGTTATTATGCGGCCAATTAATGATATAAATTTTTGCTTCTGAGTTACCTTATCTGAATATATCGGCTGGATTGATTCACCGCCGTCTTGAAGCTCAATATAAGTCTCCGCTTGACCTAATACGCTGAAACCATTTGATTTTTCTGAAAGCGTGGTAGTACTTGTGGTGCTCACATTAGCACTCTTGGCCGGCAGAGTGGTGCTAGAGTAATTAGCATTAGTCTGAACAATCTGGTTTTGATTAATATCTTTTTTGTCGTTTGTAATTTCTGTTACCGGATCGGGCAATTGAGATGCCAGTCTTGATTGCTCTTGTGGTTTACCAAACATTTGAACAACAAAAACAGTTTCATAACCTTTGTAGAAACCTCTTGCGGTCGCCACACCAATTTCCGTAAATTTACTATTTAATATATTTGCACGATGTCCTGCGGAATTCATCCAAGCGTCATCTACTTCTTCTGAATCAGAGAAATTTACTGCAAGATTCTCACCCGCATACACAAAGTCATAACCGACATCTTCAAACCAGTACCACGGAGTTTTGCCATCCGGAGATGTGTGAGCAAAATAACCCTTAGTAGCCATGTCATTCGCTTTTCTTTGGGCCGCAAGTTCAAGAATTGGATTGATTGTCAAATTTCCAATTTTATTTTCTGTCCTATTTTCATTAGCAAGACTTACGATGGTGCCAGATATCACAGCGCTCAATAAACTGCTGTTTTGGATTAGCGCGACATTCATCGTACCTATAAAAAAAAGAAAAAGGGCTAAGGAAGAAATGACCGCCAAAGAGGCCTCACGCATGATGTGTGGCTTATACTCATTCTTTTCATTTGGAATAAAATACTTTTTCAAGGCCCCTATCATTAAAACCAATTATATCACATTTATTCAAATATTTCAATATCCAACCACTCTTTCCGTAAAAATGACTAAACGCTCGCTATACATCTTTTTTTCCGGAATCCAGATACCATCACATGTTATCAAATTAAGCCTGCTTTCAGAAGATTGTCCGAATATATCCAAAAGTGGAGGATTTAGGTAATCTACAAGTCTAATCTCCTTAACGGCAAAGACCACTTTCTCTCCATTGGCATTCTCTGCAATAATTTCATCGCCAATATTTATATCTCTCAAATTATGAAACACCGCAGGCTTCCCTTTTCCATCGTCCAAGTGGCCAGCAAGAACCGAATTGCCTATTTGCCCAGGGGTAGGACCGTATTTATACCAGCCAACATCTTCAAATCTCTCTGGCACCGCCATATTACCACTTTCAGTTTTACCAACCGAAATCACCGCAGCATCTATACCTAAATTAGGAATAACGATTCGAGTCGGAGCAGAGGAAGAAACAACCCCGCTATAGACGCTGGCCGGAACTGGCACAACGACCGATCTCTGATCTAAAAAAGGAATCAGAAAGAAAATAATGCCAATAAAAAAGAGGAGAATAATGGTAAAAATGATTCTGTTCTTAGTGGAATTTAAATCCAAATGAATCATGTAAGCATTGCTATATACAATTTCATCAGTCTAATAATCTCCAATATAATTTTCTCTCTTTGGGCAAATTCATCCTGAATTTGAGCAGTTACCGGAGTTTGTTTAATAAAAAGGCTGGAAGGAGATTCTTCTTCTGTGGGCAATCCGAAATAAACCACGATATATTGTCCAACTTTTCCATTGTGTTTACCAGGCTCCGCCCCTACTCCTATCTCTGTATAAACACTATTTAGGATGTTTGCCTTGTGTTTTGATGATTTTATCCAATTTTTTAAAACCTCCTTTGGTGAAGATAAATCTACTGCCAAATTTTCCCCCGCCAATTTATATTGATAGCCGACTTTTGCAAGTGAAGGCCAAGGTTTATCTTTTGCTGATTTAATGTGCACAAGGTAACCAAGCGAAACAAGCTCTTTGGCCCTATCTTGAGCGGCCATAGATAGTAAAGAATTCTCTAAAAGAGCACTTTTACCTTGAAGTTCCCTGTATTTATTTATTTCTGTAATTAAGCCATTAATATCAAATTGACCAGACGCAAAGCTCGTCACATAAAATGATAAAAAAAACAAAACAAAACAAGTAATCCCAACCAGAGGTTTTATCGCCATACATTTATTATACCAATACAAGCAACAACCATGCGATTGTTATTTGTCTTAGATATAAATTTAATTAGTCTTTCTTTTCTTTGAAACAGAAGCGGAAACCAAGTTCAAACCCATAATAGATAGAGTCAGTGAAATCAAAGCCATGAATGTTGAGAATGACTTTTTGTTGTCTGCAAAATTGATTGGACCATTCCCCGCATTTGGCAAACCTGGGAGCTCCGAAGTTGCACCCAAAACTTCCCCTAAAGGACTTATGCCGCCGGCGCCACCGCCACTTCCACCACTACTTCCACTGCTACCCCCACCACCCCCATTATTTCCACTACTACCACTACTACGACGTGATGAAGGTGAAGGTGGATCATCATCACTTGTATCAACATTAGTTACAATTATCTCTTCTTCTGAAGAATCATCATCGTTTGAATTCACCACATCAAATTTCTCTATAGACTCATCAATAGAAACTTCACCAAGACCAGAGATATTTTCCCAACCATCTTGCATAATTTCATCTAGAACATAATCTCCAAATGGAACATCTTCAAATGTTACGCAACCATTGTCTCCTGTAACACCGCTATATCCTTCATAAATGTCAACTAACAAACTACCGGAATTATCTGCAAACCAAGATGGGTTTTGAACATTGTTTTCTCCATCAAATATGCCGAAGTTAACGGGGCCATCTGAAAGCGGAGTGAATGACTGCCAATAACTGTGATCACCCTTATACCCGCCCCAGAAACTAAACTGGCCTTGAATTCTTAAATCCAACACATCATCTGACTGCGAGAAGCCCGGATATACTTCTAGCGGTGATACCCAATTATCTACAGTAGAATATTCTGCATCTGCTGGATTATTTCCTCCTTGATTTGTCCATGTCCCGATTGCATTAGCTAAATACGAAGTTCCGGAAAGGAGAGCTACCGAATCTGCTCCAGCAACTAGACTAGAATCAACTGATAAATCGTTCTGAACTTCTTCCCCTCGGAGCATTATTGTCCATCCAGAAAGAAGGTTTTCTTCTGAAATTTCATCATCGTATTTACATACGGTTACACCAGCAATTTCTGGATCAGGTTCACCATCTCCCGGATCATTTGGTTCTTCTGGCTCACATGCACCAGAGCTAATTCCCAAAGTTACTGAAGATGAGGCGCTAATTTCACCATCCTCGCCATATGAGGCGCTAGCATTTGCTGTGTTTTTTACGTCACAAATATTTGGCACCTTATGAAACACTCTAACAGCATCGACATCATAACCGTCTGCTGTTGTTTCAAATAAACTTTTATTAGATGACTCTGAAAGACGAATCTTGTCTGATGTGGAGAGAGAACCTAAATCAACTTCACCATCGCGATCAACAATACCTAGATCAACCCAGTTAGATCCATCCCAAGCCTCAACTTTTACCGATTCTGTTGGATATGTTCCGCCCGTAGTCTCATAAACCTTAATATCATTTCCAACACCATTCCATACTGGATTATCAAAGGTAACAACAATATTTCCATTATCAAACCCTAAAGCAAAGAAAGAGTTCGGGACAACAACATCAGAAGCGCTTCCATTTGTTTGAGCTACACCTAATATATAGCTTGGATCAGATCGTTCTGGTAAAACATTTGTTCCATCTTTCCTTTTCCCTTGATTATTATCTGAAGTACCACTAGCCCATTCATTCATTGATAAGGCGGCGTCTAGAGTTACTTCAAAAGATAGTGACCCGTTTGCTCCAGCACTCTTTGATCCAAGATTCCATGTTACAGTCCCTGGTAGAAGGCCATCATGTACTCCGCCATCTGTCGCAGAATCAACGACATATGTTGTGCCAGTCGGTAAGTTGTCAGTAATAACTAAATTATCTACATCATCATCGGAAACTTTCCAATCAATGGTAAAAGTAATTTTACCAGTGCTTGTAGCAAATGTTGCACTCTTTGAGAGCTCTAGGGAAGGAAGATCGGGGCAAGTTTCATTCTCAACTATAATATATCTATCTTGTTCTAAATTCTCAAAATTTGGTGATTGAGATAGTAGGTCGTTAGCCTTAGCATCAGCAAAACTTCCACCAACTCTGTACCCCAAAAGTCTATACTCGCCAGGAGAACATTCTCCACCAATTGGAATAACCCTACCGTCATCTGTTATTTCATTCGTTGAATAGTCAGCTGGAGCGTTCATAACGGCTGTATTTGCTTCATATGGGTCACCATTAAATCCAGTTGCATTTAACCCATAGAAACCACTGCCATTATTTCCAGGATAGACTACATCCCCAACTTTGACTTCAGGCCAATTCCAACTTGATTGCATTGGAAAATCATAATCATTGGCAGATTCAGAAGTTGCATGTTCACCATCTAAGTATTTTGCTATATGAACAACAACAGTATTTCTCTCTTCGGGAGGAGGAGGTGGTGGTTCACCACAATCTTTACCATTCCATGAAAGAGCAAACATTAGGCCTGCTGGATTGGATTCTGGACTACTTCCATCAACTCCTTTATTAGTTGCCTCAATTTTTATTTCATTTGACCCACTTACGAGCAAACTAGATACATCGTAGGAATCTTGAGTGCCTATTTGAAAATTATTCTCATCAACAAGTTCTGCTCCAACCTGAATTCCATTTACCCAAACAGTGTAGAAATTATCTGCCGCAACATTTAATGTGCCACCTATTGGCGTTCCAGGGATGTTAAAGTTTTTTATAAATGTTTTTGTAGTATCTACCAAAGTGTCTGCTGGCAAGACTGGATTTTCAGACCAAATCCACTTTGCACTATCACTACTTCCATCTACATCAGCATCCCATGCTGGGTGCGTAGGCGACAAAACGACAGCAAAAGTGTCTGGGGTATCACCTGGATTATCTAGTTTGGTATCGTTATTACTTACTACCAAACCATCTATAGGATCACATTCTTCTTTTTCTTCTTTACATTGCACGCTTACATTGTCGAGGAATGTTCCAACAGAGTTGCCAGTTCCACGATCCTCAAATTGGATACGGGAAAGAGAATCATTTGCAACAACCGTTTTTGAATATTCTGTCCATTCCGTTTGAGAATCAGTGCTATTCAAAGAAAATGGTGAACCATTAACATCTGTCCCTTCCCAAGTAACTCCAAGAATATTTTGGGTATCATTTTCTCCAGGTCGAGGTGAAAAAGCGAATTTTATTTCATATTCACGACCAGGAACAGTAGGAATATCTTGATAAATTTTTGTTGAAGCCGGCTCTCCGCTTGTATCCCCATCTGGGCCTTCCCAGTCACCGTCTAATTCAGTATGTTGCAAACCGTCAAAAGAGAGCCAACCATTAACATTCCTATGAAGTTCGAGGCTTGCTAATTCTGGCTGATTATCCCCACCAAATGGTCCTTCTGTATTCATCCATTCAACGGCCCAATCAAGATTAGAAGTCCCATTGTCAAAATTATCCCATAGTGCTCCGTGTGTAACTTCAGGGTTTTCGAAACTGCCATTCTTTATGAGTTCCTCTCCTGGAACGCATTGGGTTGGTTCCGGTTCAGGATCACGGGGAGCATTTTCTTCACACCAAGCGTCTCTAGTTTCTTTTTCTTCAGCATCTTCCCCTTCATAAGGAAAATCGCCGTGGTCCTCATGTTCATTCCAAGCACTTTCATTTATTTTAATTGCTTCCCATGGGTTTTCTTCTGAACCAGTAGCGTGACAAATATTTATTTTTTTCTCTTCAGATTCTCTTTTTGTGCCCGTTACTTGGACATTATCAACTCTGGCGCCGCTCTTACTTGAATATGTTTTACCATCAAATTTTATAACAACAGAATCGTCAGAAAGTTCTGTCGGAAGAGCAAAAGTGACCTCAGGACTCCACACCGTTACATTCTTTATATGATATTCACCTAATTGTGTATATGAGGCATCAGTAGCTTTTTTCCAATAGACAATAAGTCGATCTGTAGATTCAACTTTATCGCCCGAATCTCCGCGCCACTTGAATGTCAACTGTATATTTTTGTATCCAGACACATTAACAGAGTGAGAAATGGAAGCATTCTCTGTAAGACGAGCATTGGCACCAACAAGAGGAGAATTAACATCCTTGCGAGCAAAACTGGCGTTTCCTTCAATCTCCACCCAACCATTTCCAACATTGTCATTGTTTACAGCACCAAATGATTCTGAAAATAATACACTTGGAGATAAAGCTATCGCCTCCTTGACCGCAATGAGGCCTGGGCCAAATGCCTGAATGATCATCAAGAGAGACAATGCAATACTAGTAGCTGGACGAGCTTTCTTGAAAAGGAGTTTTGAGATTTTTTTTCTTTTATAAATCATATTAGTAATTATTAATAATGTTAATAAAATAAACCACACACCAAAAATCTTTATTCGGCTTGAAAAATAATATGGTCAACAGAGACATTTTGCCCCTCACGCAAATAGCTCGCAATCATCAAATTTCTGGCAAAAGAATACCATATTTAGGGCAAAATATCAATTATAAAAACAAAGAAAAAGGGGATAAAAAGTGAACAAAAAAAGAGGGGCAGCGTTAAGCTACCCCTCACCCTGACTCAAGCCCTAGAATGCGAACTGGAACGAAATGACGTTGGGAGGATTCACGGGCCCACCGCCATCTTTCTTACAGAGTCTGCAGGTAACACTTTCCTGCCCTCTCTTGTAGGCAATCAAACCCACAACTACGCCAGTAACAACAGCGGCCCCAATCACAAGTGGCCAATTCGTGCCCTTTTTCGCGGCGGACCTCTGGGGAGCCTGGGGAACCGTGTCCTTGACGACAGTGAAAAGGACATCGGTCTGCCTCGGGAAAAAGAATGCTCTGTCCCTTACCACGCTTTCGGTCACGCCCGCAACAACGACTGTCGCGGAATCTGCGACCAGAATGCGAACAGTGTCAGCAGGAGGCACAATTGCCTGAGATGCTACCTCTGGCAAAGCAACTGGCGGATTTGCCTGGCGAAAAGTGACTTCATCACCATTCGGGTTTCCACACCAGAGCGAAAACTCGATGAGACCGGTATTGTTATCGCCGAGACAGATCTCGTTTGGGCGAAACGGTCTCGACCAACCATTGGCGTCAACCCTCCGACTGCCGATACCAATGAGAAGCCTCGCCAGACGAACCTCGACTCCCTGAGGGCAAGCCACATTCACCAGATTCCTGATGAATACTTCGAGCTCGCCAACAGTTCGAATGTTGGGATGACGAACCTGGACAGTCGAGAGAATCTCTTGAGGACTTACCCGAAGGCACTTCCTGTCATTGCGATTGACGCAATCAGCGTAGTCATCACCACTGAGAAGTGGCCGACGACTGAAAGCGTAACCGTGAACTCCGCCCGTACCCGAGTCCACCTGGGCCATTCCGGCTGTCGTAAAAAACAGCACGAGCGCGAAGATAGAGATCAAATACCTCATTTATGGCTCCTTTTGTTGGTCTTTACTAAGATAGTTTCGAAGATCAATCCTCCCAGCAAACTACCACAAAACTATCTAAAAGTAAAGAGAATGTAGATTGATAAAATAGTGGGCGGTAGAGGACTCGAACCTCTGACCCTCTCAACGTCAATGAGATGCTCTACCAACTGAGCTAACCGCCCCTTAAAGAAAACTTAATCTAAAAATACCTGGCGGAAGAGGCGAGATTTGAACTCGCGAGAGGATTACTCCCCTGCCGGTTTTCGAAACCGGTGCCTTCAACCACTCAGCCACTCTTCCATAATAACTTATTCGTGGATCAAAATATCCTAGCATTTTTTTTGTTTTTTAAACAAAAAATGTTAGAATCTCTTTGTTTTATATGGCCCTATCGTCTATCGGTTAGGACACAAGCTTTTCAAGCTTGGAAGCCGGGTTCGATTCCCGGTAGGGTCACAAATACTTGACTAAAGCAGTGTTTTATGCTAGTATACGAGCAGACCTTGAAACCCGAAGGAGGTAACTCGTGCCTAGAGCTAAGAGGGGTGATAAGTTCTTCATGCAAAAGCTGGGAGCAGGCAAGGGAAGGTATTTGATCGGCATTCGAGTCGATCAGAGGCTCACCATACAAGATCTCCTCGCTTTCATCGAAGAAAAGGGTATCGAACCAGCAAAGGTCGATCTCCCGCCGTCCTTCATCACTCAAGCCGGGTGAGACCCGCCCCGACAAGAGATTCGTCTCGCGTCGGAGGCGGGTTTCTTGTTTATATAAACTGAAAACTTTTTATATTCTTAGCAATTGAGTTCCAATTCTGTATAATGTGGGTCACATTCAGAAACTCGGTCGGAAAGTGAGCGAGATGTTGAATTCTTGATAATTGCTGGATAATTGGTTTTGAATTCTGTATCTTTAGGATCACTGGTTTATGAAAATTCTCTCAATTGAAACAAGCTGTGACGAAACCGCTGTTTCTATCTTAGATATTAATGGCAAAGCGACATCTCCAAAAATCCTATTGCTAGGAAATGCCCTTTTTTCTCAAGTTAAAATCCACGAAAAATATGGGGGAGTATTCCCAAACATAGCAAAGCGCGAACATGCAAAAAACTTACCCCCATTGCTTTTAAAAGCATTGGATCAGGCCGGCTTTGAAAAGAGAACAGGCAGGAATCAATTTACAAAAAATCAAATAAAAAAAGTTGGAAAAATTTTAGAGCGCGAGTATGGGGTCGCGCAAACACTCATAGATTTACTTTCAAATATTGAAAAACCCCCTATTGATATTATAGCCGTTACAAAGGGCCCAGGACTTGAACCCGCCCTTTGGGTTGGAATAAATGTTGCAATCGCACTTGGTGTCCTCTGGAACATTAAAGTTTTGCCAATAAACCATATGGAAGGTCATATATTTTCAGTTTTGTATAAAAAAAATGAAGATATTAAGTTTCCAGTATTAAGTTTGCTCATATCGGGTGGCCACACTGAACTCGTATATTCGAAAAGCTTACTCTCTTATAAAATCCTTGGAGAAACAAGAGACGATGCGGTAGGAGAAGCATTTGATAAGGTTGCCCGAATGATTTCTTTACCATACCCAGGAGGCCCACAAATAAGTCGCCTTGCGGAGAGAAAAAGGAAAAGTGGATACAAAAAATCTCTCTGGGGTTTCCCTAGACCGATGATTCACTCGAAAGATTTAGATTTCTCCTTTTCGGGATTAAAGACTGCAGTTCTCTATGCAATAAAAGGGAAAAAATTAAAAAAATCCCAAAAAGAGGAAATCGCTTTTGAATTTGAAGAAGCCGTAACAGATGTTCTTATCTCAAAAACAAGATCTGCCCTAAAAATGTTCCCCACTAGATCTCTCATTGTTGCCGGTGGAGTAATTGCCAATAAACATCTCCAAAAATCATTTAATAAACTAATAAGAGAATTTAATAATCTTAAACTTTATGTACCCGAAAAAGAATTGGCAACAGATAATAGCGTAATGATTGGAATTGCCGCTTTTTGTAAAATAAAGACATCTACCAAGAAGAATTTATGGAGCAAAAAAATAAAAGCTGAGGGAAACTTGAGACTTTAATTAGGAGAGATTGTTTTCTTCGATTTTAATAATCGTGCGAATTTCCTTTTTCCTGGATATTAGCCAAAAGAGAGAAGCTGAAACGATAATAATAAGTAAAATAAGTGGCAAAATTATTACATAGAATTCAAGGACAAAAATTAGAACCGTAGCAATGACAAGCCCAATCGTGAATATAAATGTTTTTCTAATCTGAGCAGACTCTTCCGTCAAAGCTCCGTTTCTATTCTGAAAATTAACAATTCCGCGAGACAGTAAATATATGGATAGCAATATGGTCAAAAATACCGCAATTGCATTCATTGATTCATCCCAACCTTGTGGACCAGCAAAAACTGCCGCCGCTAGAGAGCGAAAGTCCCTTTCTTCTCCAATTTCATTCTCGGTACTAGAGGCGCTTATCATTGCTACGCTATTTGGGTCCTCAGCAACAATAGCCCCAGTAGCGAATTGAATGCCCTTTTGGGAGAGAATTGGGGATTCTTTTGTCCTTGATTGAGAAGTATCTTGTCCTTGATAGTTATTTTGTCCTTGATACCCCCTATCTAGATCTGAAAAGCCTTGAGCTTTCAAGCTTGTGAGGAAGTTTCTAAAATCAACTATCTCTTGCTCCTGCTGGGCATTCAACGGAAATGCTTGATTACATACTATTTCATTTACCTTTTTCTTCGTAAGAATATAGACAAATCCAGTACTTTGATCATGACCCCAAGGAGTGAGGATGTCTCCAATATAGCGCTCCTGAAATACTCCTACCGCATCATAGGTTCCTTTATCAAATACGCCAGTGATTGGGAGATTCTTGAAACCCTCTAATTCTCTTAGGAAAACTTGGAGTTTAATAACTTCAAATGAATCGTTAACCCAATCTATACGCATATAATCTTCCAAGTAGTTGCACGCCAAAGTCGCACCAAGGACTTCTGGCTCTGGTCGGTTTCTGCTACTTCGTCCGCCACCACCACCCCCACCACCACCGCCATTGTCTCCCCCTCCACCACCACCGTTATCTTCTGGATCAATAACAATTGTTAGGGTCTCCGTGTCACTACCGCATTGATTTGTAGCAGTAAGTAAGACAGTAAATGTTCCTGATTCGGTTGGAGTACCACTTAAGACATTGCTGGAAACAGAAAGGCCGGCAGGAAGAGTTGAGGTTGCTATGTTGTAAGTAATTGGTGTTGTTGTGCCGGTCGCAGTAGCAGAAAGTGTGTATGAAAAGGCATTTCCAACTTTACCGCTAGCCGTTAGTGCACTATCAATAGCTGGCAATGGGCAACTTGGTCCTTGAACACGAGTAACAACGACGCTGTCTGTCGCATGTTGACCAGAAGCGTCTTGGCAATCAATTAAAAATGTATGACTTCCATTTGTTGGTGGATAAAAAGGACTTTGAGAATCAATCGGGCCAGCACTTCCATTTAAAGCAACTAAACCAAGATCCTGAACACCTTGGATAGAAAGATTGCATGAAGTTGTATTCGTAGAAACCCAATTAACTGTAAATTGTTCGCCACTTGAAAGAAGAAGCGGACCTTGAGAGCCGTTAGCTGTGATGTCTGCGGTTGGAGATTGGGGTAAGCAATCAGTAGAAGATGTCGCGGTAACGGTATTTGATGGGTTGGAATCCCCTCTACTATTTGTTGCTTTAACAAAATATGAGAAAGATGTGCTTGCATTCACCAAATCCGTATAAGAAATCGCTGTTGTAGAAGCAATCTCAGATCCATTTCTAAATATTTTATAGAAAGATGCCTGTGAAACGGCGTTCCAAGATAAGTCAATTCGACCACCGCATTGAGAGCCAGTATTAGCAGAAAGGTTTGGAGATTGTGGTTTTCCCCCTCCACCACCACCGTTATCTTCTGGATCAATAACAATTGTTAGGGTCTCCGTGTCACTACCGCATTGATTTGTAGCAGTAAGTAAGACAGTAAATGTTCCTGATTCGGTTGGAGTACCACTTAAGACATTGCTGGAAACAGAAAGGCCGGCAGGAAGAGTTGAGGTTGCTATGTTGTAAGTAATTGGTGTTGTTGTGCCGGTCGCAGTAGCAGAAAGTGTGTATGAAAAGGCATTTCCAACTTTACCGCTAGCCGTTAGTGCACTATCAATAGCTGGCAATGGGCAACTTGGTCCTTGAACACGAGTAACAACGACGCTGTCTGTCGCATGTTGACCAGAAGCGTCTTGGCAATCAATTAAAAATGTATGACTTCCATTTGTTGGTGGATAAAAAGGACTTTGAGAATCAATCGGGCCAGCACTTCCATTTAAAGCAACTAAACCAAGATCCTGAACACCTTGGATAGAAAGATTGCATGAAGTTGTATTCGTAGAAACCCAATTAACTGTAAATTGTTCGCCACTTGAAAGAAGAAGCGGACCTTGAGAGCCGTTAGCTGTGATGTCTGCGGTTGGAGAACCTGGCGGATTCACAATCGGTGGATTCACAACAACAGAATCCGTAGCGGTCTTTCCATTTCCATCATCACAGCTAATACTGTAAGTGACCGCCGTGTCTGTCGGATAAAAAGGATGTGATGGTGAAAGATCCATCTCGTCAGAAAGATTAACATTTGAATCAATCGGGGCCCCCAATGAACAACTTTGTGTGTTAGTAGAATCCCATTCAATTAAAAGATTTTCTCCTTGCGAAAGGGTAATTGGTCCCTGAGAGCCATTTGCTTTTATATCCACAGTCGGATCATTTGAAGGAACATTGTTGCTGGAAACTTTAAAGCGGGCAACCACACTACCTTGGCTTTCCCAACCAGGAGCAATAGTTCCAAGATTTACACCCTGTGATGTTACGAACTCATCTCCAGTCTGCCCAAAAGGAAATTTTTTTGATGAAAGAGACTGGTCTGGATACCATTTTGTAGAACCCGGTATATAGGTGAGAGACTCGGAACTTGAAATAATAATTGATGATTGGCCATCAACCTGTGAAGCGTTATCAGCCCAAAGCGAACCATCCGCACTAATTGAAGTATCTTCAGATTCTGGAACAGAGATTGAGGCGCGAACATTCAGGGCGTCTTCGGATGAGGTATTGTGATAATAAATTGTAAAACTGACAACATCTCCAGCCTCAGCATCTGTTGTAACCGCCCAATTGGTGGTTGAATTAGGAAATTTTGTAAAATTAGAAGATCTAAGTGTTTCAAAATCCTCTGGGTCAGTGTTAAAAGTGGCCGCCGCCCGAACAATCTTTGCAAACAAAGCATGGCTCGCATCGAAAGATATAAAAACATAGGCAAACATAACCGAAAATAGAGCAAAAAGGAGAATTGCCTTTATTTTTTTTGATA
This sequence comes from uncultured Candidatus Saccharibacteria bacterium, assembly GCA_964383705.1. GTDB lineage: Bacteria > Patescibacteriota > Minisyncoccia > Phycocordibacterales > Zambryskibacteraceae > CAYLHJ01. Next base: position 56,547 of record CAYLHJ010000002.1, read on the forward strand.
TTCTGTTTGTGTATCCAGTATTCATAGGCAGAATGTTTTGTCGTAACCAACATACTCCATTTTTTTTCATTTATGTCAAATAAAGACGTGAGTCACTAGATTACATTACAGCCTTATTTATAGCCATATTATTAATATTTGTCCTTTAACAAGTTATGACCTTTATTAAAACATCACGGTAGTCAATATATATTCATAAACATAACTACATTTAAATACCCAATGAATAGGCCAATTTTTCTTAAAAGAACGTAAATTTTTGTCCTTTATGCTTAATATTTTCTTAGCTTTATCCCCTATTTTTTGACATATTTTAAGAACTGAATCATTAATATGGATTACGAATAATTGAATGGTCTAATATAAACAGTTTTCTCATGCTACGATAGACAATATTCATGAATGAAAAACTTCTAAAAGCCTACGATCCTAAAGAGACGGAGCAAAGAATATATGAGAAATGGGAAAAGAGTGGCTATTTTAACCCAGACAATCTTCCTGGAGAAAGAAGGGGTCCATTTACTATTGTAATGCCACCACCAAATTCTAATGGTAATCTCCACACAGGACACTCACTATTTATAACGCTTGAGGATATAATCACCCGATTCAAGAGAATGTGTGGATACAAAGCTTTGTGGCTACCCGGGGCTGATCATGCCGGATTTGAAACTCAAGTAGTTTATGAAAGAAAACTCGAAAAAGAAGGCCGCTCGAGATTTGGTATGGATCCCAAAGAGCTCTACAGCGAGATACTCTCCTTTACTTTGGAAAATAAAAAAAATATGGAGTCTCAGGTCAGAATGCTCGGGGCATCTTGCGATTGGTCCCGTGAAAAATTTACTCTTGACGATGAGGTGGTTAGGAAAACTCAAAAAACTTTCATTAAAATGTTTGATGAAGGATTAATTTATCGAGGAAAGCGCGCAATTAATTGGTGCTCAAAACACCAAACCTCACTCTCTGATGTTGAAACAGAAACAACGGAGGAAAACACACCGCTTTATTATTTTAAATATGGACCGTTTGAAATAGCGACCGTTAGACCTGAAACTAAATTTGGGGATAAATATGTTGTTATGCATCCAGATGACAGCAGATATAAGGAATATTCTCATAATCAAAAAATTAAAGTTGAATGGATAAACGGAGAGATAGAAGCGACTATCATTAAAGATAAATCTATAGACATGAATTTTGGTACAGGAGTTATGACCATCACTCCGTGGCATTCTCAAATTGATTATGAAATCGCGAAACGACATGGCCTAGACATAGAACAAATAATTGATTGGCGAGGTAAATTACTGCCTATTGCTGAAGAATTTTCAGGAATAAGCATAAAAGAAGCCAGACCAAAAATAGTTGAAAAATTAAATGCAAAGGGTTTACTTACTCGTGTAGATGATAAATATCAAAATGCGGTCAAGAGATGCTACAAATGCAATACAATTATTGAACCTCAGATAAAAGATCAGTGGTTTGTGAAGATGGAACCATTAGCTCGGATGGCTATCGAATCAGTTAATCGTGGTGATATTAAATTTATCCCCAATAACTATGAGAAGATATTTCGATATTGGATGGAAAATAGTCAGGATTGGAATATATCAAGGCAAATAGTTTGGGGAATACCAATTCCAGCTTGGTTTAAAGATGACAAGGTTCATGCAAGCATTGAAAAACCGCCCGGAGACGGTTGGATTGCCGATTCTGACACCTTTGATACTTGGTTCTCAAGTGGCCAATGGCCTCTTATGATGACCGGCTTCCCTGAAAATAAGGATTTTAAAGAATATTATCCTACAGACATAATGGAAACTGGTCATGACCTAATTTTCAAGTGGGTACCAAGAATGATTATGTTTGGCCTTTACCTTACACAAAAACCACCATTTCATACTGTCTACCTCCACGGTCTTGTAAATGATGCTCAGGGCAAAAAAATGAGTAAATCTAAAGGAAATACAATAAACCCGACCGATCTGACAGAAAAATACGGAACTGATGCCTTACGAATGGCTCTTGTTGTCGGTAACGCTCCTGGAATGGATTTGGCCCTCCGTGAAGACAAGGTAAAGGGCTATAAGCACTTTGCCAATAAGATATGGAATGCCTCTCGCTTTGTATTAGAAAACACAGAAAATATAGATTACGAAAAAATACCAAATTTGTTGGAGGGAGATAAAAAATATATCGATGAGATGGATAAAATCTTTGAAGACATCACTCAAGATCTAAATAAACTCAGATTCCATCTTGCATCGGAAAAAATCTATCACTATTTCTGGCACACATTTGCTGACATAATTATAGAGTCATCTAAAAATATAATATTCAATGGAACTGAGTCTGAGAAAGAGTCGGCACAATGGACGATCTACCACATTCTTATTTCATCGCTTAGATTGCTTCACCCATTCATGCCATTTATTACAGAAGAAATTTGGTCATTTCTACCACACAATAACAAAAAAATACTTATGGTCGAATCTTGGCCAGTCAAAATAATAGATGACAATATCAGTTGAGACAATCTTTTTTTCATTGGTCGGCGGTATTGTTCCATCAATACTGTGGCTTTTCTTTTGGCTAAAAGAAGATAAAAAGCGACCCGAACCACGAGGGCTCATCGCATTAACTTTTATTTGTGGAATGCTAATGGTGCCCCTTGTCATCCCATTTCAAAAACTAACGCAGATTGACTCAAATGGAACCCTTACATTTTTCATTTGGGCGACACTTGAAGAATCGTTAAAATTCGCCGCGGCATACTTTATAGCTATACGACGCAAAGAAGATAACGAACCAGTAGATGGTCTCATATACATAATGACAGCCGCACTGGGGTTCGCGGCTCTTGAAAATGCGATATTTATATTCCAACCACTTTCAAGTGGCAATGTAACCGAAAGCCTTATCACGGGAAATATCCGTTTTATTGGAGCAAGCCTACTTCACACTATTTCTTCCGCGGTTATTGGAATAGCCCTTGGTTTATCATTCTACAAAGATAAGTTCACAAAACTTTTTAGTGTTCTATTCGCATTACTTATCGCAATCGCATTGCATACTGCGTTCAACTTATTTATAATGAAAGAGCATAGTGGAACAACATTTGCCACCTTCGGATTTGTCTGGATTACGATTGTTGTTTTAATGCTCTTTTTTGAGAAAATAAAGAAAATATACCCAGTAAATAAAATATAAAAAATGTTCAAGGATAAAAGATCTTTTTTTGAAAAATTAACCGGCTCTGTAAGGATAGAGGATGATGATTTAGAGCCAGCTGTGCCTATAAAAGCTCGAAATAACGAAAGTGCTGAATGGCTTGAAGAGGAGGCAGAAGATGGTCAGCTTACTGTTGATGTATACGAAACTCCGTCAGAAATTATTATTAAAACAATGGTTGCCGGAGTTAAACCAGAAGACCTTGATATATCTATCACGAGGGAAATGGTCACTATCAGGGGAAAGCGAGAGGAAGACCGAAGTGCGTCTTCTGAGGATTACTTCCATAGAGAGCTTTATTGGGGATCATTTTCTCGTACCATTGTCCTGCCAAAAGAAGTCGATATAGACGAAGCGGAAGCAGTTGAAAAATATGGCTTACTTATATTGAAACTACCAAAATTAGACAAAAACAAAGAAGCTCGACTAAAGGTAAGGGGCTCTTAAAAATGTGCTTGGACCCAGGTTCGAACTGGGGACCCTTCGCTCTTCAGGCGAATGCTCTACCAACTGAGCTATCCAAGCTTGTTTTGTTTATTAATCAGCAATACCACCCACCAAAACAACTAGAAGTATAATTTAGTTTAATCAAAAAAACCATTTACACTGTCAACCGTACCTTTTATTCCACCATACACCTCTCTTAATTGGTCAATATACGGTTGGAAAAAATAGAGCGCCCCAACTGATACTCCGATGATAACCAGCCAATAAACAATACGGACAAGCCGAGCCCATCGCATTGTTCGGAGCATTTTTTTTAAGATCTTATTGTTTTCCTCAGAAAGCTCCAACGCCCTTACTAGTCTTCTTTTGTCTTCGGTATCCATAGAGCCTTAAAACTATAACAAAAATTACCCAAAATACAAATAAGGTTGTGCTCTCGGCAGGAATCGAACCTACAATGGTCCCTTAGGACGGGACAGTTATATCCATTTAACTACGAGAGCATTATCGAACTATAATATACAACTGGTAAAATTAAAAACCCCGCATGGTTGTAAGGCGGGGTTTTTAATTTTTACTCTTAAGCGGTGATTCCTAATAGCTCCGAGAGTCGATCTTTATCAAACCCAACAACCATCTCATCATCGACAAAGATTACCGGAACACCCATTTGGCTACTTCTTTCAATCATTTCTTGCCGTTTAGCAAGATCTGATGCGACATCAAAAGTCTCGAACTGAACATTATTTGCCTTAAAAAACTCTTTTGCCGCATTGCAATATACGCAGGACGGAGTTGAATAAATAACTACTTTTTTCATTTCACTTAACAAGTAAACTGATAATGGTTTAGTATACCGCAGAAGAAAAAAGAACTCAAATATTTAGGTCTCAATTGCTGAGAAAATAACTTATCTTGTCCCCAAAATTATAATTTTGTGCGAGTAGGGGGAATCGAACCCCCGCCCGATGCTTGGGAAGCACCAGTTCTACCACTAAACCATACTCGCATGGTATTTAATTTTTAAAAAACTGCGAAATCCAATCACTTATTTTAATAAATATTGATCTGTCATCACTTTTTACCCCATCCTCACCCCCTTCTTCCTCTATTACAAGTATAACTTCTTCTCCGTCTCTGGCTACACTAAATTTATCACGAACTTCTCTCTCTAAGCCCTGGGAAGTCTTTAAATACGACATTGAAGAAGACAGTTCGGCCTCTCTTTTCTCAAGAGATTTAAGATATAGTCTAGCTCTCAATAAATCATCTTCGCTCTCTCTTTGTTTTTTAATCACCCCAAGCGTACCTTTAACAATAAGAATTGTGATGATGCATAATACCAAAAAAGTGGTTCGAGAATAAATACGTTTTCTTATTTTTTTTATTCTTTGAAAATCTTCCATATATACGATAATCTAAATAGTATACAACCAATACAATATGTTATTTCAACAAAAAAACAAAAAGGCAATACAGATAATTTGGACAGTTATTTGTATACTTATTATTGTAAGTATGATTGCTTTCTCTGCGCCATCGCTATTCACAAATTAAATATCTAATCCGAACGCATCATCTTGAGAAAGACATCGTGCGGGATATTCACTCTCCCCTCCTCTTTCATCCTCTTTTTACCCTTTTTTTGCTTTTCCCAAAGCTTCTTTTTTCTTGTTATGTCTCCACCATAGAGATATCCCGTGACATCTTTACGAAGAGCCGACATCGTTCTTGATGAGATAATCCTACCGAGAGCCTTGCCTTGAATTTTTGTAACAAACATTTGTTTTGGTAAAACAGAAAAAAGTTTCTCTACTGCCGATTCGGCCTCCGTTTCAACTAATCTCTTAGCGACAATTCGTGAAAATGCAGGAACAACTTCATCGGCCACTAAAATATCTAATCTCGTAACATCCGCTTCTCGCATTTCAGATAGTTCATATGACATTGAAGCAAATCCAGATGACACGCTTTTAACCTGATCAAAAAAATTCCTCATCAGCTCACGAAGAGGCATATGTAATGTTAGCTTTGTACGAACTCCACCGAAAGTTTCAGTATCTTTCACTTCTGCTTCATGGTCATAAAGTATCTGCATAAGCTGACCAATATAAGACATTGGTGAAATAATCACTACGGTCGCCCAGGGTTCAAAAACTTTATTTATCTGGAAATCCTCTGGAAAATAAACGGGAGAATAGACCGTCTGCTTTTTTCCATTCTTTAATTCGACTTCATATGTGATACTCGGAGAAGTTACAATGAGCGATAAATTAAATTCCCTCCTGAGTCTCTCTGTAATAATTTCAAGATGAAGCATCCCAAGAAAACCTGAGCGATACCCTCTTCCGAGCGCCCCAGATGATTCTTCTTCATATGAAAACGATGAATCAGAAAGCCTAAGACGGCCTAAGGCAAGTTTCAAAAGAGGAAAATCATCCTGGCTCTCTGGGTAAATTGATGCCCAGACAACAGGCCTTGGGCTCATATAACCAGGAAGAGGCGGGGTCTTACTTCCAAAAAAGGTTACGGTGTCTCCGACGGAAGCAATGCCTGGTTCTTTTATACCGGTAACAAGATACCCGATTTCACCTGATACGAGCTCATCTTTCGAGACTTCTTCTGGAGAAAATATTCCGACTTCCATTGGAGCAAAACGCTCTTTACCGACTTGAAAAACAAGAGAATCACCACGCTTTGCTTTGCCATTCATTACTCTGACGAAAACAACAACACCTTTATGATTGGAATACTTGAAATCAAAAATCAAACCCCTAAAAATGCTCGAATCAGAAAGTTCGTCTTTGGGTGGAGGAATACGCGCCACTATTTCCTGAAGAAGTTTCTCCACACCCTCGCCTGTCCTGCCAGATACTTCTAAAACAGTGCCTATATCCACCCCAAGTAATTGCGCGATTTCTTGTTTTACTTCTCTTGTCCTTGCCAATGGCGAATCTATCTTGCTCACAACAGGGATAAGAACTAAACCTGCGTCCTGGGCCATTGAAAGAGTGGTCAGCGTCTGAGCTTGGACACCTTGAGTCGCATCAACAAGGATAATTCCACCCTCGACCGCCTTAAGAGCGCGTGATACCTCGTAAGAAAAATCAATATGGCCTGGGGTGTCGATTAAATTAAATATGTAATTTTGTTCATTACATTTAAAATTCATTCTAACCGGCTGCATTTTTATAGTAATACCACGCTCTCGTTCAAGATCCATGGAATCCAAGACTTGATCGCGCATCTTTCTACTTTCAACAGTATTAGTAATTTCAAGCATACGATCAGCTAATGTTGATTTTCCGTGATCAATGTGGGCAATAATTGAGAAATTCCGTATATTTTTCATGCCGGGTCATTTTATCTGATAGATACCAAAAAATAAAGGATTATAAAAGCTCAGCGTCTGGTGAAAGAGTCTTCGTCTTCCAAAACTTCTGGTGAAGCGTCTTTTGAATGTCTGTGAGTTCTGGACTTTCAAGCGCCCGTAAAACAAAAACTAATGAAATTATTCCACAAAGAGCGGATAGCGTCGCTTGAGTAAATACTCCCCAAAAAGTATCTAGAGAGATAAAGAGATTAAAAAAACGAAGAGAAAGAAATGTAACAAAACCCATTATGACTGAAGCTGAAAATACCCTAAAAAGAGATGCTAGGAGCGGAGAAGAAAATCCTTTGCAGTACTTATTAAATAGAATCCAAATTAGTGTCCCCTCAAGAATACTGCCGAAAGTGAAACCTAGAGCAAGCATAGAAACAACAGAACCAGAAATATCGGGAATCTTAAGAAGCGTCTCCATAAAATAACGAAAGGTTGGAAATAATTCAAAAAGACGGACAAAAATGTAAGAAAATAAGATGGTGGAGATGCCAGAGAGAAAAGTTATATAAAAAGGCTTCCCGGTCGATCCCATCGAATAAAGAGCTCTTACAAAAAGGAGTACTAGTGACTGAAAAACCAGTGAGACACAAAATAGGGCCAGAACAGCGGCCGTAAGCCTAGTGTCAGTCCAATCAAATTGCCCCGCCCCCAAAACAATACGAACAATATGTGCCCTTAAAACAATAAATAGCACGCTTGACGGAACAACCCAAAATAAGATGTGACGAGCTGATATTAAGAACTGAGATAAAAATTTTTCCTTCTCCCCAGAAACAAAAAATCTGGATAGTGTTGGAAAAGCTGCCATTGAATAACTAACGCCAAAGATACTAAGAGGTACTGACTGAAGATTAAAAGCCAAATTAAATATTGAAATAGAACCAGCCGTCATAAGCGAGGCAAATGAAAGTAAAAAAAAGATAACGATGTGAGAAACCGACAAAGTAAAGGTGCGAGGGAAAGAAAGAAATAGAACTTTTTTTATACAAGAGAAGTTTGGTTTGAGCGTGAGTTTTGGTAAAACTCCAAGATGCAACACAGTTGGGACCTGCACAAGGAGATGAAGTGCCGCCCCGACTATTACACCCCAAGCAAGACCAGAGAGACCAAAATAAGGGTAGAGAAAGAGAATACCTAAAATAATCCCAATATTATATAAAAGCGGACTTATTGCATAAACAAAAAAACGATTTCGGGATTGAATAAGACTTCCGAAAAGATTTGATATGCCGAGCAAGATCGGTGATAGAAGGATTATTCTCGCCAATGAAATTGTAATTTCTATCTCTCTTGCAGAAAAACCTGGGAAAAGCTTATCAATTAGGAGAGGGGTTAGAAAGAAAACTATCACACTCACCGCAAGTATAAGCCAGATAAAAAAAGTAAATATGTTATCAACAAAGGTCTGGTATCGTTCCGCCCCTTTCTCTTGCTCCCCAATTAAAAATGGAATTAGAACAGAAAGAGAAACGAGGGACCCAATCGTTACAAATAAAAAGTCTGGAATACGAAAGGCCGCATAATAAAGATCCAGGCTGGTGCTTGCGCCAAATGAGTAAGCAAGTAATTTATCTCTTACAAGAGCGAGAATCTGCGACAAGAGAGCAAAAAAACCCAAAAGGAATGCGGCTTGATGGACCCCCCCAACCTCTTTATTAAAGATTTTTATTACTGATTCCACCATCTATCAAAAAATCACTAATTATCTTGTTCCAAAGGTAGCGTTGGTCGTTTTTCTGGACTAGCATCGACTGGTGGCTTAGCATCAGTAAATGGATCTTTACCTGATAGTAAATTGTTTAAGATAAGTGTTAATTCTGGATTATTTGGGTTTGTTATATTCAATTCGGAAAATTGTTTAATTGATTCATCAATTTCTCCTAAACGATAAAGAGATAGCCCGAGAAAATATTTTGCATTTGCATATTCTGGGACTATTTCTATTGCGCGCGCGAATGATTCAGTGGCCCCAGAAAAATCCCTACCGTTATATTTCAAAAGACCTAACTGAAAAAATAACCCTGGATCATTTGGTGAAAGAACAAGCGTGGTTTCAAGTGAGGAAATTGCCTTAGTTAAGTTTCCTTCTGCAACTTCAATTTGGGCCAATAGAAAGTGGGCCTCCGCGTAGTTATCTTTGAGACTAAGAGCTTTATTAACATATTGGCGTGCTGAATTTAGATTGCTATTGGCCACCTCAAGGCGCGCAAGGAGTAATTGAAGTGTTGGGTTAGATGGATTAACTTTAACCGCTTCTTCATATGTCTGTTTAGCATTCTCATATGCCCCAGGAATTGAGAACGGTTGAGGAACAAGAAAAGCGTAAACGCGGGCAAGAGAAACCCAATTCTGATAATTTTTTGGATTAATCTCTATGGATTTTCTAGCATTTTCAATACTGTTTCCCAAAATCATTTGAAACTCATCTCTTATAGACTCAGGGGTTACGCCCGATTGGTTAAGAATTGAATTTATACGGACCAAGTTTAACTCAGAAAGACCGCGATAATATATATCGTAACCACCAGCATTTACCGCCTTTACCATCAATTTCTCTGCTTCAGATATATCTCCATCTCTTTGAAAAACGAGAATACTTTTCTGGAAATAAGCAGTTGAAACAGACTTCTTAACAAGAAGGTAACCGAGTGTCATATCAGCAATGAGTATGACAAGTAAGACGAATACCGAGATAAAAGAAAGTTTTGGGTAATTTGTAAGAGAAAAATTCTTTTCCTCGACTAAACCTTCTCTATACAACGATGCCATAAACAGAGCCGAGAAGAAGAAGCAGAAAGCAAAATTGACAATACTCGGAACATAGAAAATCGAGGCAACCCAGAAATAAAGGGCTAAGAAAAATGATGAGGCTGTAAGATATCTTGAAAAATTATCTGAAAGCGGATGAAAGATTGCCTTGACTCCGAAGTAGATAAAAACTAAAAAGAAGAATAGCCAAGAGAGAATCCCCAATGCCCCAGTCATAACGAAAAATGACGGAATCAGCCCAATGCCGTATATGAAATCTGTATTCCAAAATATTGTGTCATTCACGCCAACTGGTTTGTGCATGAGCCACTCATTCCCAAAACTGTTTGGTCCGGAACCAAAAATTGGTTTTGAGGTAAGAGTACTTTTAGCAATACTATACGTTGCGGATACTGAAGGGCGAACCTCTATATTTTGAACATTTAACTTATTCGCTATATTATCCCCAAATGCTGAGCCGAAAAAAATAAAAATAAGAGAAATTGCAATCACAACAATAGAATTCCATGATATCTTTCTAAGATTTCTTGATTCTAGAGAAATTTCCTGAAAACCAGAAACACCTGAGGAATACAACCCCAAAACAAATCTATTAAACGAAATGATATAAAGGAAGAGTATTGAAGCAAAAGCAGCCAACATAACCCAGACAGTAAAAAAATTAACGATAATAAGAAATACCAAAGAGATAATTAGGGCTCCGTATGCCAACAATTTGGAAACGCGTCTTAATTCAAGCATCTCCAAGCCAGATAAAGTGAGGATGGCCACAGAACCAAAGAATATTCCCAAATCATTCCAACTACCAACTAAATTAGAAACGTTACTAGCAAGAACACCGAAACTTAGTGCATCTGTTCCAAATAGCAATCTAATGATTTGGAAGAGTGCAACTACTACAAATGAGGCGAGAAAACCTAAATATGAATAAAATATTTTTTCTTTGGAACGAAAGAGTGAAGAAACCAAGAAAAATAAGATAGTCATGAAAAAAATAAATGATACAGTACCCATTTCAAATGAAAAACCCAAAAAGCCAAGAATCCCAGTACCATTTATAAGACCCGATAATATAAAAGTCAGTAGAATTATGAATACAGACAAAGATATTAAGTTTTTGGGCAAAACAATCCTAGCGTCTCTTATTAGAGAAAAAATGAAAACAGCAAGAGATATTACAATACCCAAAAAAAGTAAAATCCCTTTTGAAAACTGAAAGGAAACTAGTTCCGATGGTATTAAGAAAAACGGTAATAAAAATATGGTAAATCCCAAAATCCAATAAGAAATCTTTGTAGATAATCGATCAGTTGGGTTTAAAACTTCTGCTGTATTCTCTTCCATAATTTTATTTGAAAACTAGTAAATAATGATCTATCTTATGCTCCTAATTATAATGGAATAAAGCCATTTTTCAAATAAAATATGTTAATTTATCAATACTATTTATTACCATAAGAAAAACCCACTTTAGATGGGTTTTTCTTATTTTATTCCAGACAAATTTTTATAAAATTTATCTGGTTACTGCATCGTAAGCCGAATTCTGTGCTTCATTTGCGACTTTTACCGCAATGAATGGCAATCATTTATCTGTCGCGTCTGTTACCAGACGGATCAAGCGGCACCCCCCCTACTTTCGTAGAGGATACGGCCTTGCATTCAGGTAAGAATTTAGCCGTTTCACTCCCATCATGACTAATGGGCTCAGCTTAGGCTTGTGCCTAAGCCGTCGTGATTCTTTCGTATCACGACGTCTCTGTTCGCATCTCTAAGATTACCTCGACGGGCATTACCCGCTACCCTCCCTTTAATATATTTATCAAAGGTGAATGTTCGGACTTTCCTCGCTCTGTATAATCACAAAGCGTAATTGCCTGATGCAGTACCCACTATTATACCATAATTAATCAAGAAATAAAACCTCTCACAATTTATAACCTATTGCGGATTGTTTCTAATCGCTTGAACAATTGAAGACGATTCTTTTAAGTTTTCAAAGAAAAGGATTTTGTCCTTGGATATAAACATTTCACTCTGCGGACCATGTGCCTCACCGCCAAGTTTGATAAGGTTAAGATTAGACTGACTTGTTGCCCCTTGACCAATTTTTTCTTGCTGAAGACTGCTCCCATATTTTAAATAATAAACATTACGAAGAGTGGCGTACTTACTATTTTCATCCTCTAATTTACCAAAATAAACTTGGCCATCGGTTAAAAAAACCGCCTGCCAAGTGTTTGGAGAAACGACTTTCGGTAATCGATTCAAATCAATAATATAAATCCCAAAAATAATAAGTAGCGCAAGAAAAAATATAATTAATTTGCCAAACTGATACCAAAAAAAGCTTTTCGAGTTATTCATTGTTTTCTTTATTTATTGTAATAGGAACCAGAGCACTAATTGGCTTCCATGGACCACTTTCTCCTTGACCCGCAATTAAAAGATAGAATTTGCCAGATTCAAGTGATTTAGGCAAGCTAGAGATTGAATAGAAATATGATCCATTCACACAAGACTCTGCCTTATTGAATATATAAGATGAAGGGCTTTTATCGTAATCTTCTGGATTCCTATATATAAGAACAACAAAATACGGATCCGAACAGGCCCCAGAAACTTCAAGAGCCCCAATCGTGTCGTCTAAACTTATTGCTGGAGATTTACCAACCTGCTTACTAATTTCATCTACCCCCTCCCCCTGTACTTTAGTCCAATCAGGATCTTCTTTCGTTGGAATCTTTTTGCCAGCTAATTCAAAAGTAAATTCTTTATTAGGTTCAAATTCATCAGTCTTAAATTGTGCCACAGAAACTACCGTTGGCATAATATTTTCAATGACCTCTTCTTCAGCTTCAATAATGACTTCCTCCTCTACCACTTCATCTGGCAATGGAGTAATTTCTATTTCTAAAGAATCTGAATCGTTATTATCCTCTTCTAAATCGGAAACCTGATCATCCGGCAAATCGGCATTGTCACTTGGGATCGTAGATGTTGCACTCGATAATAGATCTGTTTCTGGAGCAATTTCATTTGGGTTAACAGTATCTTCTAAAATCTCGCTTTGAATTGTCTCTTGGTCAGAACTTGTCTCTTGAGGAGTTGCACTAGCGTTTTCATCACCAGGAATTTCACTATCAGTCGTCTCTAAATCATCTTCTGTCTCCGAAATAGGTATTTCCTCTGAAATTAAATTATTATCCTGCGAGGTGGCAGTCTCAGAATCTAATTCATCAACCGTAATTTCAGATTCAAGTAATTCATCTGCAATAACCTGTGCTGGCAATAAACCAACAAGGGTAAAAATTATGATTATTACTTGCAAACCCCTTAAAAAACTAAATAATATTTTTGTATTTTTTTTCATATTTTTTTAATTAAAATGCAAATGGCGAACGCAATGGTAAACCACTTAATAAATACCTGGTGGCCCCAGTTACGGTCCCACTATTTCCGTTTCCAGACCAATCTGGTTGGGTTCCTGTGCCATTAAATCCAAGAAACATGAAGACAACATTGCCAGCAGTTCTGTGTGGAAAGAACTGTTGAGCTTTCAATTCGGCTAAAGTGAGAGCCCTATTCCAAACACCCACAAAAGCAATCCGTCCTCCAAATGAACTGGCAAATGCCCCATTATTTGAAATATAAAGTGGGGTTCCCGCTTCTGACGTTGCCG
>CAYLHJ010000003.1:0-66392 GCA_964383705.1 uncultured Candidatus Saccharibacteria bacterium
TATGTCGCAAAAGATATATTGTGCGACGTTTATATATTCTAGAGCCACCCTTATCCCCTAATAAAAACAACCCCCGAAGGGGTTATCTTTACTGACAAGAATCACAAATGTTTCTTTCTGCTGGATCCTCAACATCTACCATTTTTGAAGATCTCTCTGACTCTGCGATTCTATCCACAATATTTTCTTCTTTCATAGTGAATTAATTATACTGAGTCTTTATTTTATAAAAAAGTGGAAAAGTTTTTTAAGCACGGAGGGGACAAGATGTCTAGATGCGAAAGACGTCTATTATCCTGTCTTCCCTTCCCCATTGTCACTTTTACCACCCTTGGGGCTGATTTGAAACGGACTTAAAATATTTGGATTCCATTCGGCTTTTATTTCACCATGATTTTTCTCATAGCTACTTACAACATGAGTAAGGTGTTGCATTAGGCGCTTTGCGTGCTCTGGAGTAAAAACTAATACTTGAGTATCGGCCCCAGAAGCAAGTGCTAAAAGAAAATGATCTTCACGGAAACCAGCCTTAGCATTATCACAAAATTTCTTGGAAGAGTTCCTAAATAAATCTTCATTTAATAGATCCATATATTTATATTAGTATTTTCTTATAACCGCCTTTACAATTGCTGCAACACGAAAGCTTTCTTTTGGATAAATCGGCTTAAAAAGCTTGTTTGCTGGCTCAAGATAGACTTTCCCTGATCTATCTTTCCTGAAGTATTTCATTGTCCAACCACCATCAACTTCAGCTATAACAATATCACCAAGTCTTGGATTATCTGAACGTTCTACTAGCACATAATCCCCTTCTTCAATATGAGCATCAATCATTGATTCGCCTTTCACTTCTAAAAGATAACTTTTATCTTTATTATCTACAAGAAATTCTTCTATATTAAGCGAATCAAGCTCCTCAGCCTCTACAACACTGGGAATACCAGCCTCAACCAAACCTAGAAGCGGTATTTCACCAATAATTTTATTAGGAGTAATGCGACCCAATGAATCTTTAGAGACAACACCCTCTTCTACAAGCCAATTAATAAGTTTGTGAACTGAATTTTTTGACTTGAAACCTAGAATGTCCATTATTTCTTTATACCCCGGCATTCGCTTATTATCACGATAGAAAGAAATTATTTTATTCTTTTGTTCTTCTTTCTTTTTCATATTAGAAAATCAATGAAGCAAAGCTCCATGAACTTCGTGCTCGCGCTTTTTCACTGATGTCGTTTAACATTGAAACAAGAAGTTTGTGACGCTTCGCTTCTGCCCTATACGAAGCACCCTTTATGACTTTCAAATCTATCATCTCATTTATTTCAACTAATTCTCTATTGATTGTTCTTATTAATTTTTCTTTGCTCATTTTAGTTTGAAATTACCTGACCGATAATTACTTATAAATTAATTATAAGTGAACTTTGGTTCACCTGCAAGAAAATTCCGAAATAAACTGGGGATAACGCGATACCTATCCCTTGATGACATAATCTTTACAAAAAACCTGTAAAGGGTATCCTCATTAGTGGAAAGATTTGTTTCTTTTTATCCATACTAGGCCATATCGGAGGGTTCTATGTCGAGACGGGCCAGAGCAAGCACCCCTCGCTCGCATCCCAACCAGATGCGCGCAAGCGCGAAAAAGAAGCTTCGGAAGAAGGAGAAGGCCCTCGAGTTAGAGCTCGAGGCAGTGAAGCTCGGGCTATCAATTCCTGAGCTTCAACAGAAGAAGTTTGTTGAAGCAATGGAAGCCGCAAGAAAGCGGAAGCTGGAAGCGGACAAGAATGGCTGGGTGCCAAGAAATAACCGGGCATCGAGACCCCCCTACTACAACTACATGGATTATTCGGGGGTTGGTTACTAAGCCCCAATCCTCAAGGCGCGACAGCATGTCGCGCCTTTGTTTTGCGCCACTTAGTTAAATGTATTAAAATGATAGCCTGTTTAGCCATTTATACTTAATCTGTTGCCTATGTCATTTATAAGAAGAAATCTGTGGGGAGTTGGCTTTGTCGTTGTTTTAGGTGGAGCATTGATTGCAATGTGGTTAGCAAATAGGAGTAATGCTACCAATTATCCAACGGGAGATACATTAAAAGAGGTGGAATTTTCAATATCCGCAGATGACAATGTTAAGGGACCCCAAAATGCAAAAGTAACTCTTGTAGAATTTTCAGACTTCCAATGCCCAGCGTGTAAAGCTTATGCTCCAGTTATTGATGAATTGCTCAGCCAATACCCAAATGATTTAAGACTTGTTTACAAACACTTTCCACTTAAGACTATACATATGAGAGCAATGAATGCGGCCCAAGCTTCAGAGGCTGCAGGCAGACAAGGAAAATTCTTTGAAATGGCAAAGATTCTTTTTGATAATCAGGACAATTGGTCACGAGTTCCTGGTATTGGGGTATTTGAGTCATATGCTGAAAATCTCGGTTTAAATATTGAACAATTTAAAAATGATTACGGCTCAGATGAAGTTAGAGACAAAATCAATGGACAGCTCGATTATGGAATAAGCTTGAACGTTAATTCCACACCGACAATCTATCTCAATGGGAAAAAGATAGAAAATCCAGCAAGCTTCGACGCCTTCAGAGGACTCATTGAAGCGGAAATAAATAAACCTTCAGAAACTACCGTATCGATAACCCCATAAAAATGGATATTCAAATTCCTCGATCAATAAAAATTCTGTTCTTAATCGTCGCCCTTATTGGTTTTTTTGATGCGGTATTTCTAACCGCCAATCATTACTCTGGTATCACACCACCGTGTTTTGTGGTCCAAGGTTGTGAGCAAGTTACAACAAGTAAATATTCTGAAATTTTAGGAATCCCGGTCGCGCTTTATGGGGCAATATTTTATCTCGTAGTATTTTTCACGGCAGTTTATTTTATAGAAAAAAGAAAGCTTATTGCGCTACGTTTTCTTCACTTAATCACAACCGTTGGCGCAATATTTTCACTTTGGTTTTTATATGTCCAAGGAATTATCATCGGTGCCTGGTGTATGTATTGTCTTATTTCAGCGGGAACATCTTTTACCCTATTTATTCTTGGTTCATTGGCTATTCACAAAAAGTGGTCTTAGTGCTTATAGCAAAAAAAAATTAGCAATCAAAAACCCCGCATTGCGCGGGGTTTTTGATTTAAGTTTATCTCTTTGTTATTTTCGCGTAACTTGCCCAACAATGAGACGAGTAGAGCCAGGGTCGTGCACCTTCCTTCTCATAGAGATATCGCGCATACGCCATATTCCCTTCCAAAGTATAGATGTCATACCCAAGTTTCTTTGATTCCTTTAAGTGATACTTTTCATTAATCTGCATCACACCAACATCGCTTCTGTTGACCTCACCGCGAATCACTTTACCGTTTTTATCAAATTGATTAAAACGAGATTCACAACGAGCAACATCAATCAAGATTGGTAAATCAGAGAAATATTCTGTAACCGCCTCTTTTGTTGTCAAAGTTCTAGGGTGACTTAATTCAACATCTTCTGGGGTGTTTACAACCGTTTCCGCAGTGACCTGCGTTTCTGGAAGTGAAACATCCCCTACAGTGTTGAAACCGGAAATAACAGCGAGTAAACCGATAGTCGTGAGATTTAAGATACACGTTTTTGTTATCAATAATTCTGTCGTTACCGTAAAAAAACAAAATTCCAGCTCTTCACTGGAATACAAATATAATAGCAGGTCTAGAACTAAAAGTCAAGCTTTTTATTATGAAAATAAGTGAAAATATGCTTATTTTAAGCCATAGTTTTAAGTAAAAGTATTATGCTATTTTTATGGGTTTTTGTCTAATTTAGACAATTAAATAATCTCATTGGCATCTAGTATTACTTGACATATACCAAAGGACATGATAGGGTATCTTCTAGATATAAATTCAAACAAATCACAGTAATCCTGTTCCTTCTCAATCAGTTTCATCAGGCCTACTTGGGTACAGCCTGAGACAATGAAACTGAAACGGCGCTGACGGGGATCTCCCACCATATTAATTACCCTCTTTTGGGGAGAGAAAATTCTCTCGGGAATGTGGAAAGCCGAACCCGTGCGGTGTCACTCTTACGGCGCGTTCGAATGTGGACGCGCCTTTTTTATTGAATATTCACCAAATTCCTACAATCTTCCCCGCAAAATCCGTCTTTTTCAGCCTTGCAAGCATCACAAATAAGAAAATGGCGGTTGCATTCCGGTCTTTTGCAATTTACATATTGCTCGGTCTGGCTCCCACACATATCACATTCCCCTACTACTGTATGACTATCTTTGTCATAATCGGTAACAATTCTATTATCAAATACATATAATTTACCTTTAAATCCCTGATCAGGATACTTTTTCATATAAGTTACGATGCCACCATCAAGCTGGTAGACGTCTTCAAATCCCTTACTTAACAAATACCCAGAAGCTTTTTCACATCTGACACCGCCAGTACAAACGGTAACAATTGTTTTATCTTTAAATTTTGTTTTTAAGTTCTCTGTTGCTATCGGCAAATCTCTAAAATTTTGCATTTGAGGATTAATTGAATTTTCAAATCTGCCGACTTTGTATTCATAATCATTTCGCATATCAATCACATAGAACTCTTTCCCTTCTTTCCTCCACCCTTCAAGCTCGTCCGGAGAAATCCTTTTGCCTGTCAACTCATACGGCTTTACATCATCACTACCCAAATGTGAACTAACAATTTCATCCCGAAATTTAACTTTAAGCTTCGGGAAAGATTTACCGTCGCTTAGATCTTTTTTGAAGATAATATCTTCAAAACCACTGTGGCTTTTTAAATCATTACAATATTTTTCTATATTCTCCTCAGTGCCCTCTAAGGTTCCATTTATCCCTTCAGATGCAACAATGACCCTACCCTTAAGAGAAAGTTTGGCGCAAATTCTTTTTTGCTCCTCAGTCAATAATTTAGGATTTTCAACCGGCGTATATTTATAATAGAGAATAATTTCGTATTTCATTTTAAACAAAGTGGATCATCGCCGCACTCTTCTCTGACAGTGGAAAGAAGAACATCAAGCGTTTTTTCTAATTCTGATCTTTTTATTTTATCAATTTTTCCCAAAAGAGCTTCCGCTTTTTTTTCAACAAATATGAAAGTCTTTCCAAAAAGCTTTTGCCCCCGCTTTGTCAGATACAAATTATGTTCCTTCCGATTATTACTATTTGTAGTCAGGGCAACATAGTTCATCTTTTCAAGCACATCAATATGGCGCGATACCGCAGCCTCTGTCGTTTCTTGAGTTCGCGCTACCTGTTTTTGAGATATACCCGGCTTGTGATTAATAATTGAAATAACGCGAAACTGAGAAAAACTAATCTCAAAATGAGAATGAAGTTCGCGATCCAGAAACTTATCAGCAAGAAACATAAACTTATGAATCTTGAGCATTGGGTTATCTTCAAAACTCATATAAATTTTTAAGCTAATTTCTACTTAAGCGTGACATTTATTGTGTCTCCTTGAGACAATCCGCTTGAAATTTCGACCATTCCATCGCTACCCACTAGGCCGGTTGTAACCGTCACTTCCTCAACCTCACCGTTATCTAGAACTTTCTGCACATAAGATTTTCCATCTCTTACTGTTATTGCGTACTGTGGAACAGAAAGAACATTTTCCTTTGAAGCTGACTTTATCCTCAAGTTTGCCGTTAAACCACTCTTTAATCCTATAACGTCTCCGATAATTTTTATCTTAACTTTATAGTTCACTACATCATCGACGATTGTTTCAGCTGGTTCAATGTAAAATATTTCCCCCTGATAAACAGTATCGGGGAACGCATCGAAAGTTATTGAAACAATGTTTCCAATAGCAATCTTTCCGATATTAACTTCTGAAACATCTGCCTCAATTTCCATTTCCGCATCAGAAATAACAGAGACTAGATTCACTCCAGGAGATACAATCTCTCCAACTTCAGCATCTTGTTTGGTTACTATGCCATCTATTGGAGAACGAATGATTGTTTTTTCAAGTTGGGCGCGTACAGCATCCACTTGGGCTTGGTATTGGCCAACTCTCGCTTCTTGACTTAATACATCGTTAAACAGCAGGCTTGAGTTTTGTTGAGGCGCGGCGGTTAATTTTTCTTTTGCTGAAATTAAGTCTGAAATAGCGGTGGCAATAATTGTTCTGATATTAGAGACATCACTTTTATACTCTTCAACCGTATCTCTGTGATCTTCTATCTCAATCTCAATAGAGTTCACAGCCAAAGCAACCATGTCAATAAAATCCTTTATGCGATTTAAATTATTTTCTGCTTCAATTACATATGAATCAATATTCTGTCCAGAACTTAAAGTTTTGAGTTTAGTTAATGATTCTTTCCAAGACGTAAGAAGAAGTTCGAGTTTATATCTTTCATCATTTATCTTAACTCGAAGAGAGGTATCGACAGAAAAGATGTATTTCCTATCGTCATCTAAAATTGAAAATTCAATACGAGTATTGCCAGCTCTCGGATTTTCAAAGAACTGATCAATTTTATTACGAAGCGCATCATCACTTTTTACATATGCATCTTCAATTTCAGCAATCATGTTTACTCTGGCGTCAGAATATTCATTTGTGCTTCCTGTTTTTATCGTAGAGAGCTTCACCATCTCCTCTCGCACGGTAGCTTCTGCTTTAGCAAGATCTGCTCGTAGCTCTGAATTATTTAAAGAGACTAAGAGTTCACCTTCTTTTACTCGAGATCCAACCGAAACTGGAGTTGACGCTATTGTTCCCGTTTTCTCAAAACCCAAATTAACATCATGGACAGAGACCGTTTTGCCAGTAACAGCAACCTCGGCATTTACAGAACCCCGCACTACACTTATTTGCTCAATTTGACTCTTTCCGCCACGGATTATGAATATAATGGCAATAATAACGAGTAGAAGCGCCACGCTTGTTTTAGGGCGAGATTTAACCATTCCAATTAGATTCTGTATTTTTTGTTTCATATTTTTTATCATTTTATTATTTTTTATTTATTTTTTATATCAGAAATAATTTCACCATCAGATAGTGTTATCATTCGATCTGTTAATTTTGCATATTCTGGCTCATGAGTAACCATAATTATAGTCTGTCCTTCCTTATGAAGCTCAAAAAAATTCTTTAAAACCATGTCTGATGTTTCGCTATCAAGATTGGCGGTCGGCTCATCGGCAAATATAATTTTTGGTTCATGTGCAATTGCTCGAGCGATTGAAACCCTTTGCTGTTCACCCCCCGAAAGTTGAGAAGGTATATTTTCTAATCTGTGACCAAGACCAATTCGCTCAAGTGATTTTTTTGCCTTTCTGTCAGCATCGCCACGAGATAGCCCCTGCATGAGAAGTGGGACAACAACATTTTCCAAAGCATTTAAATCTGGAATGAGAGCATAATCTTGAAAAACATAACCGAGCTCTTCTAGACGGATTTTTGTCTTTTCATCTCCAGAAAGATCAGTCACTTCTCTTCCATCGAGATAGACTTTCCCTGATGTTGGATGATCAAGCAAACCAATCTGATACATTAGTGTTGATTTTCCTGATCCAGATTTTCCCGTAATAGCCACAAATTCTCCCGTCTTCACTTCAAAATTTACACCCCGAAGAGCGAAGATTTCTGAATCTCCGCTTTGGAATTTTTTGACAATGTTTTCTGCTTTTATCATTTTAAAATTATTTCCTACCAAGAATGGCATCCAACGTATTTTGTTTTACCACTATGCGAGCAGGAATATATCCCGCGATTAATGTGGCGACAATGAGGGTAACTGCCCGCGTAGCGGTATTTGGAATTTCTGCCACAAGAATACCATCACTAAATGGAAACTTAATTGGATGCGCTTCAATAAAAGGCACGAGGAAACCATAGAGAATGAGGAGGCCAATACTAATACCAATAATTGCATAGAAAAATGATTGAAGAACGTATGAAAATTCAATAGCTATTGAATCAATACCAATGCCCTTTAAAATGCCGATGAATTTCCTGCGAGTAATAGCATTAACAAAAATAACGATAAAAATCGTAATTGAAGCCGCAACTAAACCAATGGTCCCAACAACATTACCCAACAACCCAAAAGTATTTTTTATATCAAGAAGAAATTTTGGCAAGGATTCTTCCCATGTTTGTACACGAGCATAATCACCAACCCCACCACGCAACAGAATATCTTTTACTAAATTTGGGTCGGCATCCTTTTTGAGAACAATTGATATCTCATCAACATTGTAATCTGACCTGCCAATCAAATTTCGCAAAGTTGTGTCAAGCATAAACATGCGAAAATCAACTTGATCCACTTTCCCCTGCATAATACCTTTAATAAAAAATTCTTTTGTATTTTCTCCAACAGTGAGCAAAACTTTGTCTCCTATTTCTACATCTTCAAGTAAAGTAAGCCCAGGAACCTCTATATCAAGATACTTTCTTAAGAAGTTCGCTCCAATAAGAATACTGTCTGTATCAGCAGAAGTAAGATAGCTACCTTCAATAACTTTAGAACTTAGATGAGTTGCTTGATCTTCAAGCTCCGGATTAATACCAGCAATTTGCCCTGAAGCCGCATTCGGGGCGTCAGTAAGACGAATCTTTGTCTTATAATTCGCTTCAACTGTTCCCCCTTCTACATATCGATAAGTAACAACTTCGGCCCAAGGCAATTGCTGGGCCTGAGCAAGAATTGACGGACTATTTTCAATATATTCTTTCTTTGGGAGAGCAGTAATTAATATATCGCCGGCATAACCCGATCTGTATACATTAGTTGAACCTTCAATAAGGCCTACAAGAACCCCTCGAACAACAACCAAATTAAGAAAAGTTAGAACCATAACAAAAATAATAAGCGTTGTGGTGGCTCGAGAAGATCCCTTTACTTGACGGAGAGCAAGAAACCAACCGACTTTAAGAGATGTAACAATATGAGAAAGGCGCTTTTTTTGTCGCTCCATAATAAAGCAATATTCAGAATAACAAAAATACTTGATTAATCAAGTATTTTGTGTCCACGGGATAGGAAAAGATTCGAATTGCTTAAACAAAATTTTATCATACATCATCCGTGAAAAAGCTTCCGCCTCCCAAATAGCGCCGTTAATAGCTGTATGTGGCTTTGGTTCAGCATTAATGCCGACATATTCCATAATTTTATCTGAATCAATTCTGGTTTTACGATTAAGAATTGGTGGCTCAATTCCTCTCCTGATCATGTGAAAATATGTAACCGAGTGAAGATCAACAATTCTAAATGATAAAGGTGAGAATATCCCCACCCTCAACAGCGCAGAATTAATCATGGAAACATCAAAAGAAACATTTTGTCCGGCTATAACCATATCATCTCTGTTTTCTAACCAATCAATAAATAGCTTGGCTATCTCCCCTTCACCCTTTTTGCGAGGATCCTTAATCTGAGCTTCTGTAAATCCGTTTATCTGAAGTGCGGCGGGGTTAATTTCAGCCTGATCCCAGATCTTACACTCTTCAAAAAATTGCTTTTCTGGATGAGCAAAATCAATGGCCCCAATACTTACAATAGAATTTTTTTCTGGACTTATCCCGGTTGTTTCTACATCTAAAATAATCATTTTGTTTTATTTTAATCCTTTGCAATTTGCAGCCGGAGTATATCCAGCCTTTCTTGCTTCCTCCGAAGAGTCAAAAAATATCTTATTTTCATCTAATATTCTTTTTGCCCCAGCACACCATGGGAAATGGTATTTTGTTCCACTTTTGGAAGCAACCACCACATCAGAATTACTGTTCGTTACTCCCTTAACTTCACTTGTTAAACCTTTGCCAAACTCATTTTGAGAAAAATTTGTGTTTACCGGAGACAAATTTTCGCCATTTCCTCTGATGACAACTGGAGTTTTTTCTTCCAATCGGATCATTCTCCCAAATCCAAATGAGGCAGTAGCAACCAAAAACAGAATGATTACCTTTAAAATTAGGTCTTTTGGGGGGAAAATGGTCTTTCCTTTTGGGACAATCTCAAACTCCTCCTCAAAGATTGGATTCTTCTCAAAAGACTTGATTTCTTCCTTATTTTCTTTTATACTTATACCCACTTGTTTATTGTAGCAAGTAGAACAATCTAAAACTATGGCAACCAAAAAAGCGGGCGGATCGTCAAAAAACGGAAGAGATTCCAATCCTAAATACCTCGGTATAAAGATAACTGCGGGTGATTTTGCATCACTTGGTTCAGTTCTTGTGCGCCAGAGAGGTAGTGATGTTCTACCGGGTAAAAATGTGGGAATCGGAAAAGACCACACACTCTTCGCACTTAAAGAGGGTGTTGTTCAAATGGGCAGAAAGAGAAAGACTCACTTCGACAATAGCACCATCATCAAAAAGGTTATACATGTGATCTAATAAAAACACCGGCTTAAGCCGGTGTTTTTATTTTGCTTTTACAATAAGCTTAAATTTGGCTATTTTTTCTTGAACCTTTACTTCCACTTCATGCTCGCCCACTTCTTTAATCGGTTTTTCAAGAATAATGAATTCTGGGAGGATATCTAATCGTGTCTGTTCTTTTATAACTGGGATTAACTCTTCTTTGTGTATTCCAGCAAATAAATGCCCTTTATCATTAGCCTTTTCCTCCATTTCAATTACAAGACCAGAAATATCATTCAAATTCTTTAATAAAAGGTCTTCTCTTATTGCCCTTTCGCCAGCCTCTTTTTCCTTTTGCTTCTCAGATTTTTTTACATTACCTGGAGAAGCGATTTCTGCTAAATGATTGGGAATAAGAAAATTCGTGGCATATCCATCAGACACATCTTTGATTTCATGTTTTTTGCCGATTTTTGAAACATTCTTTAAAAGGATAACTTTCATGTAAATCTGTTTATGATTGTGTAATGAGGTTATATACTACTCAATTTTACTTTTTTGTCTAATTACATTATTTCTACCAATTTAGAAGAGTTTCTATGGCCTTTTCTTTTTGAGCATCTTTTCCTTTAGCAAGATCTTCCTTTGTATTCTTGACTTCAATATCCGGCTTAACCCCATCCTCTGAAATAGATATTCCAAGTGGAGTAAGCCATCTAGCTATTGTCACTTTTAGCGATGTCTCTGGAGTTATATTTATTAGCTCTTGAACTGACCCCTTTCCGAAACTTCTCTCCCCAACCACCTTAGCAATATTGTGCTCTTGAAGAGCTCCGGCAAGAATTTCTGAGGCTGAGGCAGAGCCCCCATTAATCAAAATCACTAATTTTAATTTATCATTGAAAACATTGTAACCGCGACTTCGATAGATTGTTTCTTCCTGTTGGTCGCCAAAATCTTCCCGAACAATCACTTTACCCGGTGGCAAGAACCAACTTGCCATATCTATTGAGGCCTCAAGATACCCGCCAGGATTTCCTCGAAGGTCGATAATAAGCTTGTCTGTACGTGATTCTATAAACTCTCTCAGCGCTTTTCTAAATAAAGTTGGTGAATTTGCTGAAAAACTATAAAGTTCAATTACAAAAACTTTATTTGGAAGAAGTTCAGTATTAATGGTTGGAATATTAATAACATCTCGAACAACTGAAACTTTGATTGGCTCTTCTTCACCCTCACGAACAATAGTGAGCTTAACTGCAGTCCCCTTTTTACCACGAATAAGTGATACAGATTCATCAGTTGAAAGGTTGTATGTCGGAGTATCCTCAATTTCAATGATTTTGTCTCCAGAAAGAATCCCAGCATTATACGCTGGCGTCCCTTTAATTGGGGAAATAACCGTAAGAGTTCCGTCCCTTTGGCCAATTTCCATACCCACTCCTTCAAAATTACCTCGGACATCACTTTGGAAAAGCTCATTTTCAACCGGAGGAAGAAATTGAGTATATGGATCGTCTAAAGAATTGGCTAATCCTTCTATTGCCCCCCAGACCTTTTCCTGATCTGTAACCGAATCTGTTGTGGTAGCGGGCACAAATTTTTCATTAAGAATATTCCACGCTTTCCAAAAAGGAGAAAAGTCAACACCATTTGGTTGACCCAACTCTTTATTATCTAAGCTTGAAACTTCGGCCTTATTTTTATTTTTCCCCTCCCCAACAGAAACACCGGTATAAAACGAAGCTAAGATAATCAAAACGAGTACGGCTACAGAAAGGTTCTTTGAGTAAGTTTTCATGAATACCTGCCATTATCTCAAAGAAATGCCCCAGTAGTCAAAGTTTAAATAAGCTGTGTTATAATTTTCACAACTTAGTATGATAAACCGTTATAAATACAAAGATACCGTTTGGGTAGATATCACCAATCCTACAGATGACGAGGTTTCAGTAGTTGTCGAAGAATTCGGCATCAATCACTCAGTCAAGAAAGAACTCGTCTCGCCATCGGTTAAATCGAGAGTAGAAATACACAAGGATTACATTTATTTGATTCTTCATTTCCCATCTTTTAAACACAGTCATTCTGAAGAAAGTAACAGACAGGAAATAGATTTTGTCATCGGTAAAGATTTTCTAATCACAACCCGATATGAAACCATAGACGCGGTGGATAAATTCTCAAAAATCGTCGAGGTAAATACCATACTCGATAGGGGTTTTAAAGAAAATTGCACCGGCATCTTATTCTTTGGTGTCCTGCAAGAAATCTATCAATCTCTTTTCAATGAAATGGAGTATATTGAGGGTACACTCATGAAGATTGAGGAAAATATCTTCGCCG
The DNA here is from genome assembly GCA_964383705.1 of uncultured Candidatus Saccharibacteria bacterium. Taxonomy (GTDB): domain Bacteria; phylum Patescibacteriota; class Minisyncoccia; order Phycocordibacterales; family Zambryskibacteraceae; genus CAYLHJ01. The sequence continues at coordinate 12,729 of CAYLHJ010000003.1, forward strand.
GAAAAGAGAAAGAAATGGTCCTCGCCCTTTCAGAAGCAAGTCGAACCCTTCTTAATTTTAAAAAAGCAACCGATTTCCACAAAGAAGTATTGGAATCACTCGACAGGTATGGCAAAGAAATATTTGACGACCACTTCTCATATCACACCAGAAGTATCTTGGATGAATACTTTAAAGTAAACAGTGCGATAAAAAACAATATGGAGTTTGTCGCTGAACTACGGGAAACGAACAATTCTCTCCTTTCAAGCAAGCAAAATGAGATAATGAAAATCCTCACTATTATTACCTTTATTGTTTCGCCACTAGCCCTCATCGCTTCCCTTTTTCAAATCGATACGGCCTCAAGACCACTTATTGGCTCACCAAATGATTTTTGGATAATTGTTGGTGCCATGGTTGTAATCAGCGTTAGTATGTATATTCTATTTAAATTCAAAAAGTGGCTTTAGAAACAAATGCTTCGCCTGAAAAATACGCTCACAGAAAAGGTAGAGAATTTTAAACCGATACAGGAAGGAAAGGTCGGAATGTATAACTGCGGGCCAACTGTTTATGATGATGTGCATATCGGCAATCTTCGGTCTTTTGTTATGGCCGATCTTATTCGCCGAACTCTTGAATTTAGCGGTTACAAGGTCACCCAAGTAATGAATATAACCGATATAGGCCATCTCTCAGGAGACAATGATAGCGGTGAAGACAAAATGACAAAAGGGTTAAAAAGAGAGGGAAAGCCTTTGACACTTGAAGCCATGAAAGAACTTGCTGATTTTTACGCAAATCGTTTTAAGAAAGACCTAGAAAAATTAAACATCAAAACCCCCCATCATTTCCCTAAAGCAAGCGAGCATGTTAAGGAAGATGTCGAGCTTATAAAAATTTTGGAAGAAAAAGGATTTACTTATAAAACCAAAGACGGAATATACTTTGATACGACAAAAGATGAATCTTATGGACAGCTGGGCGGTATTAACTCAGAAGGAAAAGATGTTAGAGCGAGAATCTCAACAAACAATGAAAAACAAAACCAAAGAGATTTTGCTCTCTGGAAATTTAATGAAAATATTGGCTTTGAAAGCCCTTGGGGAAAAGGATTTCCTGGTTGGCATATTGAATGCTCGGCAATGTCACGAAAATATCTGGGAGATCATTTTGATATTCATACTGGGGGCATTGATCTTGCATCCATCCATCACAATAATGAAATTGCACAATCACAAAATGCTTGCAGTTGCCAATTTGTAAATTACTGGGTTCACAATGCATTTGTGAATGTCACAGACGGCAAAATGGCAAAATCAGAAGGAAATACCCTAACCCTTGATGCCCTTACTTCAAAAGGAATTAATCCCCTCTCATATAGATACTGGCTCTTACAAGCACATTATAGTTCTCCTATAAATTTCACTTGGGAAGCAATAGAGGGGTCTCAAAATGGATACAAAAATCTTGCAACACAGATAAAAAATCTCGGAAAAGATATTGGAACAATTGATCCTAAATACAGAGATGAATTTACAGAAATAATCCAAAATGACATAGATACCCCGCAAGCCATAGCTCTTGTGTGGAAATTACTAAAAGATGACAGCGTGCCTAATCCGGATAAAAAAGCAACTATTTTGTATTTTGATAAAGTCTTTGGGCTGGATCTTGATAATTCAGAAATTAATAATTCTGAAATATCATTTTCTGAATTACCGGAAGATATAAAAGAGTTGATAAAAGAAAGAGAAATTCATAGAAAATCAAAAGATTGGGAAAAATCTGATTCTCTTCGAAAAGAAATCGCAAAAAGGGGCTATGAGCTTAAAGATACTGGAGAGGGGGTAAAAATACTCTCTATTTAGCACCATAAAATATTTATTAAAATCTGTAAATCGCATTAATCAGGGCTTTATAACTACTTTTTTACTCTCCACATCTTAGCCACAGCTTTTTCCTAAGATTTTCTTTCTGTTCTATTTTGCCTTCATGGTAATATGTCTTTCATGGCAGACAAAATCATCCGCGACAAAGTCCGCATCCCACCACAAAGTATTGAAGCTGAGGTGGCTCTTCTTGGATCAATAATGCTTCGACCCGAAGCCATATACGAAATTGTTGATCTCATAAATACCCAGTCATTCTATGCAGAAAAACATGCAATTATTTTCGAAACAATGCTCGAACTTTTTTCTAAACGAAACCCCATCGACCTGCTTTCCCTTTCTTCACGACTTAAAGAAAAGGGTCTTCTTGACCAGGTTGGCGGTGCAAGCTATTTAACTGAACTTGTAAACACCGTCCCCTCATCAGCCAATATCAAGCATTATGGAGAGATTGTCCAAAAAAAAGCCATGATGCGTCGATTAATTGATGCTTCAGAGTTTATTTCTCATATTGGATTTGATGACGCACACGATTTGGAAGAAGCATTAGATAAGGCAGAAAAAAAGATTTACGAAGTGACCAATGTTGGAACAACACATAAATTTGTTCATATGAAAGACGAACTTGTCGGAGCGTGGGAGCGTCTTGACCACCTACACAACAGTAAAGGTGAGATGCGTGGAATACCTACCGGGTTTACCGATATAGATAATAGACTTGCAGGTCTTCAAAAAGCCGACCTTATTATTCTCGCAGCGCGACCTTCAATGGGAAAAACCGCACTCGCTTTAGATATTGCGCGACAAGCGGCTGTAAATCACAATGTTCCTGTTGGAATTTTTTCTTTGGAAATGAGCTCACAACAATTGGTTGACCGCATGCTCGCATCACAATCAAATGTAGACGCTTGGAAGTTAAGAACTGGGAGACTTACAAGAGAAGAAGATTTCGATGCGCTCAGACATTCCTTGGACAAACTCTCACAAGCCCCGATCTATATCGATGATCAACCAGGAAATAATATTTTAAAAATGCGATCTGTCGCAAGAAGATTGAAAAGTGAAAAAGGTCTTGGTCTTATAGTAGTTGACTACCTTCAGCTCATGCTCCCGACCCATACAAAATCAAGTGATAATCTGGTTCAGCAAGTAACGGAAATCTCTCGATCACTTAAAAATCTGGCCCGCGAATTAGATATTCCAGTTCTTGCCCTTTCTCAACTCTCTAGAGCGGTTGAACAGCGTGATGGAAACCGTCCCCGCCTTTCTGATCTGAGAGATTCCGGCTCAATTGAGCAAGATGCGGACGTAGTAATGTTTATCCATCGAAAAGATAAATACAAAGAGGAATCCGAAAGAACAAATATCGCCGAAATACTTATTGAAAAGCATAGGAATGGAGAAACGGGAACTGTAAATCTTTACTTTAATGAGAAGAAGGTCACTTTCCAAAATATGGAAAAAGGTGAATTTACGGGGGCAGAAAAAGAACTGAATGAATTCTAATGATGATTAAAAGATATGAATGCTGTTCAAAAGCTTATTGAGATGTTTTCAGATTTCCCTGGTATCGGCCCAAGACAAGCAAAGCGCTTTGTCTATTTTCTTTTGAATCGCAATGGTACCTATATAGAAGAATTTATTACTCTAATAAATGAACTCAAAAAAGAAACCGCGCTTTGCAATTCTTGTTATCGACACTTCACGAAAAACAAAGATACAAATAAAAATTGCCCTATATGCTTAGACCCAAAAAGAAAGAAAGAAAAACTTATGGTTGTTGCCAGGGAAGTTGATTTTGAAAATATTGAAAAAACCGGAATATATGACGGAATTTACTTCATACTGGGGGGCAATATCCCAATCCTTGAGAAAGACCCCATCAAAAAGGTGCGCATTAGAGAACTCCAGAAAAAAGTGACAGATAGTTCAATTTCAGAAATTACTTTAGCAATGAATGCAAACCCGGAAGGAGAGAATACGGAAGAAATACTCCGTGAAGAATTAAAGAAGGTAAGCCAAGACAAAAACATAAAAATACTCACGCTTGGTCGTGGGCTTTCAACTGGAGTTGAACTTGAATATTCAGATAGCGAAACTATTAAAAACGCCTTCAAAAACCGAACAGATTAAATAAATAATTATTTTATTGAATCAATAGTAACTTCAAAGTATGGCTGTCGATGACCATTCTTTTTGAAGTACCGGCTTTTCTGCTTGTACTTAATAACTGTAACTGTAGGATATCTGCCAATCTTAGTGAGACTGCCCTCAACTTTTGCTCCACCAATATATGGGTCACCAATGGTAGTATTTGAACCATCATCAACTAGAAGCACCTGATCAAAGACCATACGATCTCCTTCCTTGAAAGACCCCTCTATTTTTTCGATCTTTATCTTTTCCCCTTGGGCAACCTTATATTGCTTGCCGCCGGTCGCAATAACAGCAAACAAGTCGCTCTTGCTTTGCTTTTCGGCTCTCGGCTTCTGGGTTTTTTTGGCTTCTGCTGTTTTAGGCATAACGGGTATCATTCTATACAAAAAACATAAAAAGACAAGCGCCTAACGTTTCCGTCAGGCGCTGGAACGAGATCACCTCCCAGGGTTCCGTGTCTCGAGGGTCGACTGAGAGAAACTGGGTTCATTGTACCCACCAGCGCGAGTGCCTCCGCCATACCGGCCCCTGATCCTAGTCCGATCCCTGGAAAGTGCTGATCTTTTCATCACATCCTCCTATTGTTGAGGGTGTAATTAAAGTATACAGCTCTATCTGGCAATTTAACTATTCTATATCCCCAGCCGGCTTATCAATTTGAATGGACTCTATGTCTAGCTTCTCTCCCGTGATACGCATAACATCTTTATCAATCTTAACAAGTTCTTTTCGCGAAGAATTAAAGTGACTAACAGTTGTAGAAAGAGAGGCGCCAAGCTTGCTGTGATAGGTTTCGTATGAGGCCAAATGTTTGCCCAGCTCATCTACCCTTTTTATTATATTCTTGGCTTCTTCTTCAATCTTAAGCGCCTTCAACCCCTGCATAACTGTTTGAAGATAAGCCAGAAATGAAGTTGGAGAAACAATAATAACGCGGTATTTATTGGCCGCGCGTTGAATAAGATTCTCAGTATCTTCTCCCCTGACTTCACCAATTTTATTTACCAAAAGATCGTAATATATTGCTTCGTGCGGAATAAACATAAAAGCGAAATCTGTTGTCCCTTCTTCGGGACGAATGTATTTAGCAGTTTCTTGAATACGAAGTTTTAAATCATTCACAAAGACTTTTTCAAGGCGTTCTCGTTCTGATTGATTTTTTTCATCAGTAATACGATTATAGTTTTCAAGAGAAAACTTTGAGTCGACAGGAATAATATAATCCTTAACCTTCACGATGGCGTCCACAATATTCCCGTCTTTAAAAGCGTATTGCATTTCATAGCTTCCGGGAGGTAAGACATTTTTTAAAAGAGTTTCAAGATAATATTCTCCCAAAATACCTCTCTGCTTCGGGTTTTTTAAAATGTCCTGAAGAGATTGTAATTGGTCCGCGAACCCCATTATCTGTTTACCCGTTTCATCAACGCGCGTTAGTCGCTCCGTAATATCGCGAATAAGTTTTTGCGATTCTGTAAATTGTAACCGAACAGAATCATGCATCTCTTTTGAAGATTCGCCTATTTTTTTATCGAGAGTGCGAGTTAATTCATTTAACTGATTCTGGACAAATAGAAGCCCTTCAGAACCATTTTTCTCTCCCCCGCTATTGCGAAATAATCGCCACAAAATAACAGCGTTTAACAAAAGAATAACAGCGATTATAAAATAAAATACTAGGCTTTCCATGTAGTGAAACTATTATAACAAGAATATCTTTTCTCTTATACAGGCCATTTTTAGGGCTATTGGTTTTCTCAAAAAATGATTATAATGATTGAAATGCTACATCAAAAAATAAAAGAGGAAATAAAAGAGGCAATGCTTGCAAAGGACGCTGTGAGGCTTGGCACTATGCGAGGCCTTGTCGCCGCTTTTACAAACGAGCTTGTCGCCAAACGCCGAAAGCCACAAGAAGAGTTAAGTGATGAGGAGGCTCTCGATGTAATTCGTCGTGGGGTTAAACAACGCAAAGACTCTATTGAGCAATTTAGAAAAGGAAACCGAGAAGACCTGGCCCAAAGTGAAGAAGCTGAAATGAAAATCTTGGAATCATACTTGCCACAAATGATGGGAAGAGATGAAGTGCTGAAAGTGGCTATCGCCAAAAAAGAAGAGTTAGGAATCACTGATAAATCAAAAATGGGAATGTTTATGGGTACCCTGATGAAAGAACTAAAAGGAAAAGCTGATGGTGATGTGGTGAAATCTGTTGTCGAAGAGGTTTTGCAATAATACAATTTTCGTCTATTGACTTTTTACCTTAATAGTGATATTATTAAGGTAGAAGATCATTTAATACTTCGTCCCTTCTCACGCTGGAGGCTTGATGTATAGCGACGAGTTCATCAATGAGCTCCGGATAAAGATTGGGAAGCTCCACAGAAAGACCGGAAACTACCTCCAAGCCAGAACAGAGGTTCTGAGGGAGGCTCGTATCCCCTCAGATGACTGGCATGACGTCTCCTCCTGCATCGCCAAACTCTCAGCAAGAATCAGGAGAGATAACAAGGAGAAGCGCACGAAGGCGAACCCTGGCAAGAAGTCACTTTCACACCACAAGCCAGACCGCAATGAACGCAACCGCCCGCAGAACGGGTACCAGCCGGACGATTAATTGTCCGGCTGTTCTTTTTATATTTAAATGGCATTAGGCGTAACTGTCCTATATTTCTCAAGTATTTCCTTTTCAACTTCCGCCCTGTCTCGACCGTATCTCATATATGAGCGTTCTTTAAGCGAATCTACATTATCATTATTCCTCTCAGGCGGAGGCATGCATTCAATATTAAACGGCTTTACCGGTTTACCATGAACAAGCATTTTCAAATAGGCGTTTTTATTCTCAACATTAATTAATTGTTGAGAATTAAATACTGGCTCAAATTGTTTTGCTAGATATTCAGCATCATCAGAACCGACACGAAAACACGCTATCGTTCCAACATTACCAAAAACAGCATTTTTTATATTTTCATCCAACTGGCCGATAAATTGATGAGCAATAGAAAGCGAGAGTTTGTATTTTCTAGCTTCGGAAAGAATTGTCCCGATAGACGGCGTTGTAATGTTTTGAAACTCATCAATATAAAGATAAAAGGGCGGAAGATTGGCATGAGTAGAATCCACCCTGGAAAGAGCTGCCATTAAAATTTTACCGACAAGAATAAGCCCAATTAGATTAGCATTAATATCGCCGAGTCTTCCTTTCGCCAGGTTAACCAAGAGAATTTTCTTATTATCCATAATATCTCGGAAATCAAAGGAAGAATGCTCTTGGGCGATAATCGGGCGCATAATCTCATTTGAAAGAAAGACATCAAACTTACTTGTTATGTAAGGCACTATATTTGCGAGCGCCCCTTCTCCGCCCGCTTTCTCCGCAATCTCGCGCCAAAATTGAGAAACCACCGGATTATTACATCTGGAAAGTTTCATTTGACGAAACTCTTTATTTGATAAAACTCGAGAAACATCAAGAAGTGTTCCACCACTATCAGGGTCTTCTATAACAAGCATGGTTGCATTCCTAAAGTATTGTTCGAACATTGGCCCCATAGATTCTGGCACCGCCCCATAAAGTTTTTGAAAAATATTAAATAGCTCATTTACCACAAAGGTTTTTTGCTCTGGAAATTGCCTGTCATACTCAAGCATATTTAAAGCCATGGGCCTATCGACATTCCCTGGGTCAAAATAAATCACATCATCAACCCTCTCCGGCGGGATATTGGCCAAGATATCCAAAATATCAGAGCCGTGTGGGTCAATCATACAAACCCCATCACCATTGCGAATATCTTGAATAATCATATTTTTTAGCAATGTTGATTTTCCTGTCCCCGTCTGCCCAATAGTATAAAAATGTCTGAGTCTGTCCTCCGCGGTTAGATATACTTTAGTTAGAGTGTTGCGATAACTATTAATACCAATAAGAGTTCCTTCTTGTGGCAAATCAAGAGGTGCTGGAGCATCCCCCACCCTATTAGTTTTTAATTGAGAAACACCGTGAAGACCTTCCCTATGAAAATGGATTAAGGAAGTCAATTCTGAGAGATTCAAAGGCAAACTTTCTTCTTTCACAAAAGAACGAAAAGCAAAATTACGAAATAAAGATTTTAATTTTCCGCCCCTTGGACGAACGAACTTCAGACTATTACCTTGAGGATTATCAAACTGATTAAAAGCCGATTCCAAATGAGACAATATAGTCTCCGCCCGATCTTCATCAGGCGCCGAGGTAATAAGTCTGATTGCCACATTTACAATTGGCTTGGCAATTTTTGTTTGAATGCGCTCAACCTCGGCCGAATCAAATGTCGGTCTTAAAATTTCGTTTTCTGGCTCTTTTTTCTTCTGGGAGAAAAATATTTCTTTAAAAATTTTGCCAACTTCACCTGCCACTCCTCCTTCAGAACCGAGAGCGTCTTTAAGCGGAACGCCCTTTTGAATTTTTTCTAGTGCGTTTGAATATTTTTTATGATAATACTCCCCCGCTGGAGAGAAGAGTATCTGGAGACACGCACCTTCGCTATCTCGATCAATCTTAGAAAAGCTATTTAAGATGACATTTAAAGGATCGTGGTCAAATGCCTCATATGTTTTAATGGGGAAAATTGGATTATTGCGAGATGTTGCGACAGAACCCATAGAAAAACCCTCCGGATTAAAAATGTTGTGGTCATCGGCTTGTTGACTAATGCGTGCATTGTGAAAAATGGAAAGAATTTGTTTCTCAAATAAATCCTTCTTTGAATCCGGCACAGAAACATAAAATACAAATTCATCACTCCCATTGCTATTGGCAATCTCTAAAACAAAATGATTTTCGCCAGGAGTATTTTGCGGGGAGATAGAAAGCATCCCTGCATAGAATTGCTCCATACCTGAAAGTAATTGCTTTAATACTTGCCCCTTTTCATCTCTTTCTGTTTCTGGCAATACAACTTCATAAAGAGTCATTTGAAGCGCCTTGGAAAGTGGTGCCCTTGGAGCTAGGCCTTTTATAGGGAAACCTCGCTTTATGTATTGAACTAAAAATCGATGAAAATCATCTTCTAAATGGCTATCGCCCATATTTTCTATTACGGAAATAGTATTTTTTATTCCCTTAGTGTTGAGTATTAAAAGAAGCTCCTCAATCTTCTTATCATGAGACTCCGGCCTCAAATTTGAAACGAGAGAGTGGAGATTTTCTTGGTTTAATCTAAATTGAGAATCAAGAACATCTTGCGGTAAAGTGTTGCCATACCGAGACAGTTTTTCTTTTATAATATTTTCTCTGTGTGGCTCAATGCCTTCGCGCCTTAATTCTCTCTCATGACGAAGTATTTCTGACTGCAAAAAAGCCTTTTCTTCCTGAGGCGATTTGAATTTAGATTCTAAAGAGAACTGTTTGTGCTCCATGAAAATTGGATACCAAAATTATACCACTTCAAAAAACAAATTTATTCAGTTTTATATCCCTCACGCTTCAGCAAATTTTTTTTTGACGGCCCATTAATACGATTGTATTTACCAATCTTTCCATCAGAGCGTATGACACGGTGGCACGGTATATTTTTATCAGTATTATTGCTCATTATATTTCCAACTGCTCGAAATGCGTTGGGACTCCCTGCTCTATATGCCACTTCTTTATATGTCATGACTTTTCCTTTAGGAATCTTTTTTACAACAGCAAAAACTCTTTCTTTAAAAGATTTAGGGCGAAGAAAGTTTTTATTCCTTTTCATTTATTTAAGTATAACAAAACTCCCAAGTTGTCCTTGGGAGTTTTGTTATAAAATAATCTTTATTGTTTAATTCTCACCACAGACCCCGTAGTAGCGTCTACTTCTACTCTTACATTATCAGTAAATCTTACGCTCCACACAACTTTACCTTCCTCCAAAGAAAGCTCTAGTTTGGCAATGGTTCCCGTATGCGCACCAAGTGCTATCGTTCTCGCTTTATCAGCAGAAATTGTGGCCACAAAGCCGGCAGGAACATTTGAATTCCTCTCGACTTTGTTTATAAGCTCAATCTTTTTGTCTTCAACTTTTTGAGTCCAAACCTCACCTCGTGACCAATTGCGTAATACAGTAGCGTCGATAGTCAAAGATTTATCAAGGTCAATTTGTCCTCGTGCGCCTACATAATCACCCACCTTGAAGTTCCCCGGAAATGATCCATTAGGAATTACTTCCGTATCGGAGTAAACATTTACTTTCCATGATCCACCCCAGCTCTTCACTGTAATAGAACCAGTGCTTGATGCTGTGGAAGTTGAAACAGATTCGATTTTTCCACGAATAAGAGCCTTTCCCTTAGGACCAACTTCAAGAATGATTGGCTGGTTATTTCCTCTTCGAACAAGCTCATCTTCTATTCTTTGAATTTTTTTCTTCGCTTGCTCTTCTATCTTTTCAATCTTTTTTTCTGATTTGGAACTACCTGAATTTGACTCCGCAAAGACGGCGGATGAAATTCCAAGTACAGTAAACAAGGCTAACATTATTGCGATATTCCTCTTAATTTTTTGCATATTGTGAAATTAACTGTCAATAATAGCTACTAAATTATAACAAATTTATACCCCCGCACTAGTATATAAGACGCGCGATACGTACTTTCTTACAATCAAGATAAGCTATGAATGAGATATATCCTTTATCTCATTTGCAATCGCCTCTTCCGCCTCTCCAAGCTCATTATCAAATTGCTCTAAGAAAGATATTTCCTCCTTAGTTAATTTTCTTTTTAGAGACTTAAGACGAGTAATGTGTGTAGCAATATCTCTTCGAAGAAGACGGAAAGATTTCTCTAAAATTTTTTCTGCTTCTCTGCTCTCTCGCTTAAATTTTCGTAATACACGATTTGTTCGATTCCAAGCATATACACCACCTCCAATAAATACCGCAAGTAAAATTCCAATGAGAATAATCGCCGATAAGTAATCAAGGACTATATTAATGAGGTCAGTTAAAAATTTTGATTTTGCAATAATTGTCAACGGCTCGGTTTCATCACTTTGTGCACCACGACCATCAGTTACACGAGCGGTAAATACATATATTCCTGGGGAAAGACGTTTTGTTGCCACAACTGCCCAATCACCGGAACTATTACTCCTAGTGTGCTCTTCAAAAATAACTTCATCTCTTTCTTTAAATAAAATGGTTATATCTGAATCTGGATAAGTCGTTCCGCGGATTTTAACAATATCTCCAGACTCTATTTCTTCTTGATAAGAGGTTATGATTGGCTTATCAATAGCCTGAATAGTAAAATTCTCTGATTCGCTTCGTGTGTTTCCTGCTTCATCAATAGCTGTGATAGTAACTATATGATTTCCCGGATATTGTTTTGGTAACGGATATGGATTTGAAGTTGCTGTGGGTGCAACACGCTCCGGCCCACCATTCCCAATCTTTACATCGTAGGTACGTACCCCCGATATATTGTCTGTTGTGTTAAAAAGAATAACTGGTTGTGGCTCCAATCCGGTTTTTCCGTGAGGAAAAGAAATTAAAAATGGATCTGGTGGCGTTGTATCGATATTTACACGATAACGGGCAATATTACCCCAACCACTATTACTAGTAAGTATTTGAAGTGAAAAATAATATACACCATCAGGAAGCTGATCAATCTTCTTTGATGATATTGGTGGCGAATAACGCACCGATGGCAGAGCGGTTGATGAAACCCCAATTAGAGTTTTAACCTCAATAGCATCAGGCGGAAGTGTCCATGAAAATTCGGGAGCATTGTTCGAATACCATTTTGCTTGGTCTGGGTGTGTTGGTGATGTAATTGTTGGTGCATTAAAGCCATTTTCAATACTTGAAACAGGAATAATATCTGGAACTTCCGCATTGTCGCTTTGTATCGAGAATGTAGCGATACCAAGATCATCAAGAATATTGGTTCCCGCCCCGTCATTTGCCAATACCGAACCAGAAGAAAATTTTACATTGGCAACCCCGGCAGATTTCGCTCTAAACGTAACATTTATAATAGTGCCCTGACTTCCAGTATATCCGGGGTTAAGGGCGATACCCTCAAAATTAACAGTCCCTTGTATATTTGAAAACGTTGGTTCTTGGACCCACAAATTCATTACAGAATTGTTCTTAGAAACACCCACAACTTCAAGCAAGCTCGGTGAAAAAGAAATAACCCCCGAGGCGGCATTTATCGCCTTATCAGGACTTGAAACATAGGCAGAGACAGAAAACGTACTGCCAACCGCCCTTGTAATAATAGAAGGAGAAAATCCGAGATTTGCAGCATAAGAAATTACTGGTGCGAAAAACAACACACCAAAGACAGAGAATAATAAAAAAGTTTTTAAATGTTCCTTCACTGTTTTTTTAAAAATACATAAAACACGCCAAACAGGATACTTATAAGTATAAGCCAATAAAAGAGGTATTCATACCATAAAAGTGGATGGGTGGGGGCAATCTCTACGACTTGCATATTGTGCGCATTATCTACAGCTCGTACAAAAATGTAACTTCTCAATTCTTGATCCGAAAGAACATAAGGACTCTCAACAACTCTCCACGAAGTGAGAAATGAAAGAGGTTTGAATAGATATTCTTTTACTTCATAGTGAGAAATACCCGAACCCTTATCTTGAGTCGAAAAAACAACAAACAAATTATCCTCATACAAAGAGTTACTATGCGAAATTATCGGAGTAAAATTCTCTGGCGGTTCCGAGTCTTCAATCACATTTCTTCGGGCATTACTATCTCCTGCCTTGACCTGTAATACCGTATTTCGAAGATCAAGGGCTATTTCTGTACCTGATCCATCATTTTGAAGTGCCTTTGCTTCTGCAATTGAAATTGAGGCGACGCCTTCTTGCTTTGCCTTAAAGACAATAGAGAATATTAAGTTATTCACACCGCTAAATCCGCCTGGCGTGATGCCTGAAAATACTGAGGTACCAGCAGATTCGGTATTAGGTTTTTCAATCCAGAAATTTATGGAAGAGTTGCCATCACGAATCTCTCGCATTTCAAGCATCATATCTGGAAAAAGAATTCGTCCCGAAATGGCATTTACTGACTCGTCACTGTTCGCAATGACATCAACGGTAAATTCCTCTCCAACACTCACATCTACCTTACTTGAATAAAGTAATAGTTCAGATGCATGCACACTGGGTGTAAAAAAGACCCAGAGCGTAAATACAGAAAATATTTTAGGTATTGAGCTATACATATTATCCAGTCCAATTAAACGCCATAATGCTAAAATCAACCAAATCAACTTTACCGTCCGAATTCAGGTCGCTTGAGGTGGGAGGATTTGCTCGCTTATACCAATATGCCACAACTGAAAAATCAACTAGATTCACACGCCTGTCGTTATTCACATCTCCTTTTGATGGGGATTTTATAGGAATGTCGGCAGTAACATTTTTTGTACCGACGACAAAACCAAGCGTTTTACCAAACGCGGTTATCTCCCCGTTCAAAGCCGATTTTGACTTTGTTTGATGTTGCCCCATTTCAAGAACTGATGTGTCAAAATTCAAAAGATACGCGCCTGTTGCGTCAGCAATTTTCTTTAGAAAAAATTCTTCTTCTGAATTTACACTAACTGTTATCTCAGAAGAAGGCGCGCTTTGGCCGAAAATAACAAGATTATCTCCACGTCTTACTTCACTTTTGTCAACTGCAATAGTTGGAGCAATAAAAATGTTACCGACCTTGGTTGTTACACCCGATGTGACACTAATAGGAAAAGTTAGAAGCGAAGAACGGATACCCTTATTATCCTCAGAATAAACACTAAAAATATAATTACCACCAGAAAGACCTGATATGGTCATTTGAAAATTGGCGTTCGCATCGGCAATGGTTGTTGCTGCAACCTGAGCGTCCTTAAGAAGGGTTATTGTGCTCCGAGGATAGGCTTTCCCAGTAAATACAACATTGGTTATAGGTATAGAGGGGCTACTTGCACCACCGCCGCCACCTCCCCCGCCACCTCCACCACCGGAAGATCCAGATGTGCACTGCGATGTGTTAAATGTACAAGCGGAGGTACAAGAAAGTGAACCCCCAGAAAAACCGAGTGACGAGCATGAAGATCCGCCAAGATTTGAGCCATCGCATTGCTCACCACTGCCAACCGCACTGTCGCCACAGCCGGGAACTGTGGCTGTTATTTCAACCGTTATCGCATTTACAACAAACGGCTCCAAAGTAAAGGCAAGGAGAGTGACGAGAGCAGATAGGAAAAATATATATTGACGATTCATTCATTATTTATCGCGCATTGTTTCCGCAATAATTCTACGCTTTAGTCTGGCCACCCAAGCCTTAAAAACAAAACGTGCGAGTCCAAGAATCACAATAGTTATTGTTAAAAGTTGCCAAGGAACAACAAAAAAATTATATGATGCATTAGCATCTTGTGGAGACTCTCCCCATATTACTTGCATATGGGCCGTATACAAACCAAAATGAAAGTCTATTATTTGATTAAGTGCCATTTTAAAAAATCCCCGTTTTTCTTCTTCACCTTGTTTTGATCCCCATAACACCTCAAAACGCCTTGTACTATTTGGAAGTACACTCCCTTCGTTCTCGTTGGCAAGCAAGGTCGCAGATGTAAGTTGTAAGGTGTTTTTAATCTTTATCTCGCCGCGCGGAACAACCCTGTCTCCACCAGTATTATTGAAGCCATACTCAAATAAGATTGGAAGCACACTAAAAAAACGTTGGCCATTTAACGCACCAAAATCAACAAGCCCGGCCGACTCTTCAACCTCTCCTGACACTTTCAAAAGCATTAAAACGCCAATTTTACCTCCGATGGTAACTTCGCCTCCACCTGTACCCTGAGCAGGCTGGCTTCCGAAAAAAACAGCAGCAAAATAACCTCCAGCCTTCGCGTTTTCAGGAATTGATATTGTGTAAGGGACCTGTACCCTTTCACCAGGAGCAAGCACGACTTGAGGATCAGTTGAAACCCAAGTTGCAAGACCATTATTTGCGCCTATGAAATAAGGTGCGCCAGAATCACCTCGTGATTCAAAATTTTCATATGAAGCATAAAAAGTTTTAGTCTCATTTTGTTCGTTAAAGAGTTCGATCTCTCCCCTCACTGTCTGTCCAGGATCGGCCGCTATCTCAATCTTTGCGGGAGAAACAGTAAGTGCATATGTGTTTGACACAATGCCTGTTGCAGTAATAAGTATGAATATGTAAAAAAATATTTTTCTCATGGGTGTTCGAGAGAATATCACACCCCATACACCAATGCTAGAAGTTAGCAGTTGCTACATAGGTGAGGGTTGCGGTGTAAGCACCAGCCTCCGTCGAAGATGTGATATTCGCGAGATATCGTGCTGAGTATGTTGTGTTTGCAGAAGCGCTAGTTGCCGCTGCCACTTCATCAGGGAAAGCGGCAGTATCAAATGCAAAGCCCGCAGCCGCGTAGGGAGCAGAAACTGCGCCCGAACCACCAGAGGCTGTCATGCGTAAGCCAAATTGTTCGGTGCCCACCGAAGATGCAGTATTTGAGGAACCAATTGCAGATATAGTATTAGCACCAGAAGTAAGCGTTGCCCCATTCACCGTTACGGTGTAGCCGTTTGCTGCATTTGTGCCAACAACAAGTGTGTGTGCCTCCGCTTCGGTCGCAGAACCATTTGTATCACCAGAAGCAAAGAAATCGTCAGAGGCAGAGAGTGTACCAAACCCTATCGAGTTATCAGAGATAGTAAAGGTAAGTGATTCATCTACGGTTGCTGAAACAGACACCTGGTCATCGTTCAAAATGTTAATAACGATATCACCTGAATCTCCGAATGTTCCCGCAATTGCAATAGTATAGCTCGCTGCTGAGGCATGGTTAGTAATTTGTGTATCTCCAGTTGCTCCAGTTGTTGCGTTTGTACCAATCTGAACCTGAACACAGGCATCTGCGGCGATCGCGGCTGCACCAACACCGTCACTTGGAGCGGTAAGTGTAAGCACCTGGCCAGAAAGTGCTGCGCCCCAAGCGGTTGCTGAAGGTGAAGCGGCAAGTGTTTCTTCGTTAGAATAAGTTGGGGCGGTACAGTTTGACTGACTACCTGCGGAGTGAGCAAGATCCACATCAGCAAAATCAAATGTGTTCGTAGTAAATCCTGATGGAAGCGTAATCGTGATGGTGTCCGACGACTGGTTAGCGCCCGTAGGAGATCGAAAAACAATCGTATGATTTGAGGCCGTGCTTACTTTCTGACTCGACATTGTGTCTGATTTATTAAGAAGTGAAGCTGCGTATATGATATTAGGTGCTATACCCAAGAAGCAGGAGACTAGCGTAAACACAAGAAATAAGCTGGCGATAAAACGAAACCGTAAAAGGAGCTTGTGCATAAATGTGCTGTTAGATTTTTTAAATTACTCTTATTAAGACACGGCTATATACATGTTTAATTGTATCTAATTATTAAAATATTTGCATAGAACTTCTGTGGAGAACTAAAAACCTGCAGTGATGACATATGTAAGAGTTGCACTATAACTCCCCGCTTCGGTGGTCGCAGAAATATTTCCGAGGTAACGTACTGAATATGTTGTTGTAACATCATCTCCATCAACATCAGATGCCACCTGGTCAGGAAAACTTCCGGTATCACACGCGAAACCACTTGCGGCATATGGAGCAGTTACGGAACCATTACCTCCAGATGCACTCATCCGCAAACCGAACTGCTCGCTACCCGCGCTTGAGGAGGTGTTTGTGCTACCAATCGCGGTAATAGTATTGGGACCAGATGTGAGTGTATTTCCATTTACCGTTATGACATAGCCACTGGATGCATTTGTCGAAGCAGAAATAGTATGTGCCTCTACCTCCGTACCAGAACCACTTGTATCGCCCGTTGCATAACGCGCGGCAGAAGACAATAACGTGCCGAAACCAATTGAGTTGTCGGAGATTGAGAATGTTAATGTACCAGATGCGCCGCTAGCCGCAGTTATCACTTCGGGAACAACGGTATATGTATCAAGCTGCGTGCCATCAGATTCAACTACGCGAAAACAATATGATGTGTTTGCGATCGCGCCGTTATCAATTAGCGCGAAGTCCCACTTGCTGTCTTGACCAGAGGGAACTGCCGCAACCGTATTGGTGAAGTTATTTGCTTCCTCATAATCTTGATTTACGATGGTGTGTCCACTATGTGTCGGATCGCTTGCGTTCGCGGTTAAATTATCTCCATCGGCTGGAGTCGCATTGTTATTGTAGGCAATAACCGTTGAGCCCGTAACGTCGGCATAACTTTCACCAGAAAAACTTGTGTCGCAGGTGCCACTTTTTTCGGCAAACTGTAATTTAAGATTTTGCGCACTCGCTGCAAGATTTGCGGTGCCAACATGCAAGAGCGTTCGGAGGCGAAATGCATCACCAGTTGAGGAAAGTGTTGCGGCAGTGTCTTGCGCGGCAAGTGCACTCCCCACATCAGTAGAATTTGCATTGCTAAAAAGACGGTAGGCCGCTTGTTCAAACGTAGGTGGCGTTTCTCGCACACGGATAAAAATACCAGGGCCACGAACATTGGTTACAGTGCCCGCCGCTGTCGCAATCATGGTGGGCGCCGCTGAGCTGGTACCAGAAGACACCGAAGAACGTACTGTGAAGCCACCTATGTCGTTACCAGTCGCACTGTCCGGCTCGTTGATTTCCGTTACAGTGCCAAACGTGACTCCCGTTTGCGTAAATGATTCCGATGAAAACTGTGCCGGCGTGGTAACGTCCGTTGGAATTACCATCGCTCCCAAGATATGATCACCTGTTGTAACACCTGGGTCAGCAGACATAGCGATAGAAACCGAAGTATCACCGGTCGCATCCGAACCGGTCGTTGCGGCTAAACTCCACACATCTGAGTCACTCGAAAGTCGATACATTTGCGCCCATGAGGCGTTGTTGGTAGTAAGTGAAAAACAATTCTCGCTTGCTTCTGTTCCAAGTGCAGTGCGGTAGAAAGAAAACACGTTGGTGTTGCCAGTATCAATGCCTAGCGTCGTACCATAACCACCTGCACCGACTAGAGAGCCGTTTGTAATTGCTGTCCAACCGGAGGGTGTCGTCACAGAACCGCTATTTGCGGTTGAGGGCTTCATACCTATAACAACGATTAGAATGTCATTTACTGCAACGGAGGCTGGGTGTGCTGGACATATTCCCGTACCAGTCGTTGTGGTTTGATACGCAAGAGTACCTGCCGCCTGGTATGTAATAGTCCCCGTCGCGCGTATTCTGATGAATATTCCAGGGCCACGAACATTGGTTACTGTACCTCCCGCAGTACCAGAGAATGTTGGGGCCGCGGAGGAAGTCCCGGAAGATACCGATGAGCGAACAACCACCCCTCCTATATCATTTCCCGTTGTAGAATCGGGTTCTGAAACTTCTGTAACAGTACCAAATGTGATGCCAGTTTGTGTCAAGGCCTCAGCAGAGAATTGCGATGGCGTCGAAACGTCAGTAGGAATAACCATTGTCGCCAAAATATGGTCTCCACTTGCGACTCCTGGATCAGCTGACATTGCAATTGAAAGAGATGTATCACCAGTCACATCCGATCCAGTGGTAGCGGCCAGTGTCCAATCTTCAGTTGCATTAGTAAAACGGTATATTTGAGCCCAGGCAGCATTATTAGTCACAAGTCGCACCAGCACTGTGCCAGTTTCGTTTCCCTCCGCAATTTTATAATATGAAAATACATTAGTGTTGCCGGTGTCCGCACCAAGTGTAGTACTGTATCCGCCCGCGCCGACTAGAGAGCCGTTTGTAATTGCTGTCCAACCTTCGGGAGCCGCCCCGATTGAGCCGCTGTTCGCGGTCGAGGGCTTCATGCCTATAATCATCACAAGTAAATCACCGTTAGCAATTGAAGCTGGATAGCTTGGCGCGATGGTAACAACCCCACTGTTAGCCACAGCACTTGCAGATTGGTAGGTAATGGCTGCGTGTGCTTCTTGTATTCGGATCTTATCCGCCACCTTGCGAAGCGAACTAAAATTATCAACGACATTTGAATCGCGGGAAAGATGCCACGCCTTATCTACAATATTCTGCGACTGCGCATATGAATCAAGAAGCGCAGATACGATCCAAAACGGCCCATTAGAGAATAATATACCAATTACAACAAGTATCGTTATAGAAATGTTACAAATCTTCCTCAGCATAGGTGCTTACATAGTTATATATGATATTTGAGATATCGCGCATCATATTTCGAGCATGCGATTCTTCTCCAGTTCTAACCATGACTGTTAGGACATATGGGCGACCGGTCGGATATACGATACCGGAATCCACATAAACATTTTTATCTGTTGCAATACCAATTTTGTGCGAAAATTCTGTTCCTTCAGGCAGTCCGCCCTCAATAAAGTTCTTAAAAGCTGACTCCGTCATAAATGTCAATAATTTTTGCGAATATTCAGGAGAAAGATAGGATGACGTATACAACATTCTAAAAATTGCGGAATACCGTTTGGCGCTAATGCGACCATCGGTATCAAAAAACCCCTTGAGACCAATGTGTTCATATACCGCTTCCACCTCCTCAGTTTCCAGATTACGAAGCAAGATAAAGTGCGCTGTATTATCTGATTCAACCAGTGATCGCCGCACGAGATCTTCTATAGTATGCGTAGAATTGATCGGCTCTTGGTATAACGTACCGAACAGTTCATCTCTGTCTCCGGCAAGTAAGACTAATTCATTGCCCCATTTCCATTCCCCACGCTCTATTTTTTTAGCGACAGCAACCGCAACCGGCACCTTGAGAAGAGAGGCTGGATAAAATTCTGCATCTTTGTTAATCGAAATATTCGCGCCAGTCGGCAAATATTCAAAATACATTGATATATCGGGGTTGTTTTCATACAAAGCATTGAGTTTGTTACGAAGAAGTTGAAAGTTGACAATGAGATTTTCCTGCTCGACAAAACGACGTGAGGGATCAACAAATGAGAACAATGTATCGGATAACCGCGCATCGGTTTGATGTTCTGCCTGCCACCACGTGAATATATTAGTGATGAGCAACACCATTACCACTCCCGAAAGGAAACGTATCGAAATATTATTTTTGCCTTGGACATATTTCATAGTTTCCTTTATTTCACATTAACTATGTTTATCTGGCAGATTACCGATGAATCCTCCTTGCCTTTTTGGGTAAAGACAATTGGAACAGTGAAGTTCCCAGTAAGTGCACCCTCCTCGTTTCTTATACGAAGCGACACGATGTCATCGTCAAAGTCAGGCTCATACACATAGTCATCATTTGCTGAGAAGACCATATTAACACCATCAGGAAGACTTCCGATTTCAAGTTGATAGTTTTCGTCGAGAGATTTTTGCAACATAACTTTTGTCGAAAAAGAACGCCGACCAAAGACATCAATACTGAATGGCGACGCCTCGCAGCGATGCACAGCATTCGGATCGATGATTATTTCTTTTGTGAAATTCCTTACTGAAAGTCGCGGCGGGAGAGGTACCGGTTCGATAATGGGTTGATATGTTTCCTCGATGGGCAGTTCATCTACGATCACTTCTTCCAAAGCTTCCTGTTCTTCGGTTGGGATAAGTTCCCCTATTGTTTCTCCCAAGACTTCGCCGATTGCACTTGCAACATTCGCAAGTTGCGATGTGTCGCTTTGATTCGTGTACTCGTATTCCGTCTCGATCCACACGGAATCAAGATAGATAATTGGCGCGACGCCGTCTACCACAGGTACACTTTGAATGCCAATTTGTATTTTGGCAATATTTTCCCAGTCCGACACTTCTTCGATGGGTATCTCAAAATACTTACTTCCAAATTCGTCTTTCTCCACAAACCCAAGACTTTTCCATTCAACCCCATCAAGCGTGTAGAGTACTTCCACCAAGCCGTACGCGGAGATGGAGGTGGGAGTTGCGATATCCGGAGTCGTGGTGGCAGTCTCTTCAATCGCATCCGTTGTCGACGACACAGTATCCAAAATCTCTTGTGCATACACGACAGTCGCAAAAAAATTTAAAATAGACGCGGATGGTTCTTGTGGAGCAGGCTCAGGTGATGGCTCTGATGTCGTCTCTTGTGGCTGTGGCGTTGATTCTTCAACGGCTGAAACTGCTTCCGATTCAGGTTCAGAAACCGATTCGGTTGGTGCCAGAGTTTCTGATTCTCCTGATTCCGCCGCTGCTGGTCCCAGTTCTGCATTTGACTTTTCAGCTGATTGATCAAACGCACCCGTTGCATTTGCATCCTCGTTCTTGATTTGTATGTTTCCTTCTATTTGCGCAGCAGAATCAGTGGTGGCTGCAGTATCTTCGACCTGAAGCACTTCGGTGTTCAATTTCGGATACTCGACCGCCCAAGAGAATTTAACTAGGATATTCTTCGGTACCGTATTTTCCAAAATATCTCCGGCAAATCCGCCGCAATATATTTGGGCGTGCGCACTGGCGTCGAGTCGAGCTGAATTAACTTGCGTAAATATCGGCGCCCCACCCAATTCATTGGCTTCGGGAACACCGGAAGCGAGATGCGTGTTCTCCCATCCCCCAAGACACATCGATGCATACAAATTGTAAATGCTTGCACGTGCGGTTAATGTATATAGTGACACGCAAAAAATAATAACAATGGCCACTACCGCGGAACATACCAAAAATAATCTTGGAAGTGTAGTACGCATATTATGATTGTAACAAGATTAAAACAATAATAATATCCTACATTCATAAATGATTGTATTAATTGCTCTATATAAAATTTCCGTCGAAGTTTCTTTTTGTGACCCTACGGGGAATCGAACCCCGCTTTGAGCCTTGAGAAGGCTCCGTCCTAGCCGATAGACGATAGGGCCGTTGAAACAAAAGAATACCGAATTTAGTGGCTATAATCAAGGTTATCTTTTCTGCCATTCTTCATCTTGCCGAACAAGCAACCTTCTTTTTTCCATGGGCTCTGCCATAACTTCTTCTACTGCTTTCTCCATGCGCATTCCCTGCGAGCCCTTTATAAGAACGATGTCTCCGGATTTTAAAAGAATCTCCAAATGTTTTCCCGCTTCTCGTGAATCCTCAAACTGAAATATTTTTTCTTCATGCAAACCATTATTCAAAGCACCTTCTGCGATTGCTCGAGCCCGAACCCCAACAGTAATAAGACAGGAGACTGTCTTTGCCACATAATCCCCCACCTTTTTATGCTCATTTGCAGAATGAGTTCCAAGTTCAAGCATATCGCCCAAAACAGCAATCTTCCTGCCTTTGGTTCGAATCAAGGCCAGAGTATTTAATGCCTCCTCGAGAGCCACTGGAGATGAATTGTATGAATCATCAATTATGGTTGTGTTTTTAACTCCCGAAATAATTTTCATCCTTCCGCGAGTCGCTTCATATGATTTAAATGCCTTAGCAATGTCATTAAGCGAAAATCCTTCTGATATTGCTGCGGCACAAGCGGCAAGTGCTGGATACATTTGCTGGATACCGAGCCCGCCGAATATTTTTATATTCTCCGTATCATTTCCGAATGAAACATTAAATGAAACTCCAGAAGGAACGCTTATATTTTCTTTTTCTTCATAAATAATCTCATAACCGGTGCCGATAACCTGAGCATTGCTTTCCTTGCCATAAAGAAAAGTTTTTCCTTGAAAAAGATTTCTAAAATCCAACACATCCTCGTCATCGCTATTTAAGATGAGCGTGCCGTCTTTTTTGAGAGCTTCTACTAAATTCCCCTTTTCTTTATAAAGCTCTAAAGCGCTCTTAAAATATTCGACATGAACAGGGACTTTAGAAAGGCGGGTGACAATACAAATGTCCGGATGAATCCACTGCGCCAAAGATTTTATATCTCCCGGCCTATCAGCACCAATCTCAAGGATAAGCCATTTGGGATAACGGTTTGGGAGAAGGATGAGGGCAAGTCCTTCAAAAATATTTTTTATCCAAATATACGGATTATTCCAGCCGTTCGGACATCCTAAAATCGTAAGAGGAACCCCGATTTCACTATTGTAACTTTTTTCACTTTTGCGAGTAAAAAAGAAGTTAGAAAAAACAGAAAAAACGGCATCTTTGGTCGAAGTTTTTCCCACACTGCCAGTGATGGCAACAATTTTGGGTTGATATTTGCGAAGAACAAGCTTTGATTCCCAGATGAGAATTTTTACAATTATTTGCTTGAATATGGACTTCATAAGAATTCTATCGGTCTGGAGGTATTTGATAATAGTTTATCAAAAATTTTGTAATATCCATAAATGGATATGTGAGTGTCTCAGATGCGTACTTCACACCCTTTGGGTCATAGGAAAATAGGAAGACCAGAAACTTCGCTTCATATGCCGGAAAATATCCGAAAAATGAATGAAGGAATTTATCATCAAAATATCCTCCTTTTGTAGCAATTTGCGCCGTGCCGGTTTTCGCAGCGATACTGTAATGATCCATCTTAACTGCACCAGAAAGCAGAGCATTGTCTACGACAGAAACAAGCATCCTAGTTATCTCTTCTGCACTTTCTTTTTTTATCACTTGTTCATCTACACCGGGATAGATTTTCTTTGAACCGCCGATTTTGTATTCAATTTTCTGCCCGATGTGAGGATTGATAAGCTTCCCGCCATTAGCCAAAACAGAGAGAGCGCGAACAGTCTGGATGGGAGTGATGGCGATGCCTTGACCAAAAGAAGCGGTGGCGTACTCGATATCACGAGGTGAGGAGAGATTTTCCACAAGACCATGAGTTTCATTTGGTAAATCAATCCCCGTTTCTTCCCCGATTCCGAAATCCTTCATATATCGAGCAAAATTGCCTT
The DNA here is from genome assembly GCA_964383705.1 of uncultured Candidatus Saccharibacteria bacterium. GTDB lineage: Bacteria > Patescibacteriota > Minisyncoccia > Phycocordibacterales > Zambryskibacteraceae > CAYLHJ01. The sequence goes on from CAYLHJ010000003.1 coordinate 36,607, forward strand.
TACCCATCTGTCGCACCACAAAAGCGACCCCTGTGTTTAATGACTGGTTTAAAACTTCCTGCATATTTACCGTACCTCTCCCCTTTCCATCAAAGTTTGAAAAAGTTTTTTTATCCAATGTAACTGTGCCGGAATCATAATAAGTGGTGTCAGCAGTAACAGCGCCGGCATCAATACCAGCCACCATGGTTAAAGGTTTAATAATTGAGCCCATTTCATAGACACGTTCAACCAGAGGATTTGAAAATATAGACGAATCGGTTTCATCTTTAAGGTTGTTCGGATCAAATGTCGGAGTTACCGCCATAGCGACAATTTCTCCGTTTGAAGGATCCATTACTATTCCTCCGCTATAATCAGAACCCCATTTTTCATTTATTTTTTCTAACTGTTCTTCCAGCAAAATCTGAACCGATGGCTCAATCGAAGTAATGAGATCCCCTTCAAGGGTATTGCTTCCCTCAATCCCCCCTTTTATATTTGAAAATATTTCCGCAAAAAAATTAACGTAGACGCTTTCATTATTGCGCCTTAGTGTGTCTTCGTAGTATCTCTCAAGGCCGTATCTGCCCGCCAATTCATCTTCATTAAAAGCGATGAATCCTAGCGTGTGGGCAGCAAGAGAATTGCCTGGATAATATCTCCAGCGCTCTTTATAGAGACTCACTCCAGGGATTGCCAAATCTTTAATTTTTGAAGCGTCATCCGGCGAAACCTTGTGTGCAATAACCGAGTAAGAGCTATTCTTTTTTTGAGCTCGAGCAATAAAATCCTCTTTATCAATCGGCAAAATTGCATTTATATCGCTCCATACTTGCTCCGGATTTTTCACAAGGCTTGGATTAATGGCCAAAATAAAACCGGTCTTGAGGGCCGCCGCTGGAAATGAAACTCCACCCTTTGTCTTAAAAAAAATCGACCCGCGATCAAAATAGTCGTAGGAAGATTGCACATACTGACGATCGGCTTTGTCTTTAAGTTCGTCACCTGAAACTATTTGAAGAAAATAAAGCCTTCCGATAAGAAGTAATCCGAAAAAAAATATTAAAAAAGAAATTGATCTAATCCGTGATGTAGACCCGAGTTTCATAGGACAAAAATCTCACACTAGCGAGACGTATTTGTGCCTGGTAAAAAAGCAACTGAATTTTTTCTTGAAACAAAGGTGACCTTATCTGTCTGACGAAATCCGAGTTCAATGGCGCGATCAAGCGTCACAGAGTTTTTCAAATCCATATATTCAAATTCAAGGTCACTCACACGAACCACCCGAGTCGAAAGTTCTTGTTCAATGGTCTGTCGTTCTGCAACATTGTGAACGGTGCGATTTATGCCGTATACATATAAAATAGCGGACAAAACACAAAGGCCTGCAAGACCGAAGAATAAAAGCTTATTTTTATGAATTTCAAGAACCTTTGTTTTCATTATGAAGTGGAACTATTTTTCTCTATGATGCGCAATTTTGCACTTCGAGAGCGAGGATTTTCTCTTGTCTCATCCTCTGAGGCCGTAATGGGTTTTTTAGTAATTAAATTGGAAAGACCAGTTTGGGACCATGCTTTAAACATTTGCTTAACAATGCGATCCTCATGACTATGGAAAGAAATGGCAGCAATCCTTCCAAGTGGAGTAATGAGGCGAAAGGCTGCATCGAGACCGTCTGCGACGGTAGCAAGCTCGTCGTTTACCGCAATACGAAGAGCTTGGAATGTGCGAGTAGCGGGATGAATTTTTTTCTTTTGATAATCGATCGGTGTAACCGCTTCGATTATTTTCACCAGTTGAGTCGTACTCTCAATTGGTTTTTCATCTCGCGCTTTGACAATTCCTTTAGCGATACGACCGGCAAATCTCTCTTCGCCATATCCACGCAATACTTGTCGCAATGTGTCCTCGTCCCACGTGTTTATGATTTCATAAGCGGTAAGATCGTCCGGACCAGGGTTTGATTTGAAAGTCATCATAAGCGGTTCGTCTTTTAGAAATGAGAAGCCGCGATTAGAGCTTTCAATTTGCGGAGATGAGAATCCAAAATCAAAAAGAACTTTTGTGATTTTAGAAATCCCAAGACCGGAAGCGATTGATTGCATATTACGATAACTGTCGCAGACAAAGGTTACTCTTGAATCCCTATTTAACCTTTCTCTGCTTCTCTCTATCGCTTCGCTGTCTAAGTCAATACCGATTACTTGGACATCTTTACCAGTCGCAAGTATTGCTTCAGTATGCCCGCCATCGCCTAAGGTAGCATCTATGACAATGTCACCATCCTCAAGTGCGAGCCCTTCTATTGTTTCGTGTAAAAGAACAGGTTTGTGGGTCATCTTTATATGACACCCATTCCCCCAAGTTTTTCGGCCATGCCGTCTGCTTGGCGTTCAATGAGTTTTCTTTTCTCAGTCCAATCCTTTTCGTTCCAGATTTCTATTCGATCATATAGACCGGCGAATATTACCTTGCTTTTCAGCTCGGCAAATTCTCTTAAGAAATCGGGTATGAGGATTCTCCCGATAGAATCAACCTCGACTTCAACTGCGCCGGAAAGCATAAACCGACCGAAGTCTCGATTATCCCGATGCCCCATGGGAAGAGTTCCTAATTTTTTTGCAATATCTTCCCACGCTTTAAGCGGATATACCAAAAGACAAGTGTCAGGGCTTTTTGTGACAATCACTTTTCCCCCAAGTTCTTTCTTGAATTTTGCCGGCAATGAGATTCTTTTCTTCTCATCGACTGTGTGTGTATATTCGCCGATAAACATTTCATTGTTTTAAGCGCGGTGTTGTAGAAAATATTTTCCCACTTCTTCCCACTTGATAGAAAGTATATGACACTTAATCCCACTCCCCTATACTTTTTATCCACTTTTTTATTGAACTTTAGTTCACCTTTAGAATTTTATACAAAACAAAAGCGCCACTCGATTATCCGAAGTGGCGCTCACCGTGAGATCGTGCCCGTCGTGAGAGTCTTGATTTCTCTGAGGATTTCTTCGTGTTCAAGCTTCAAGAACTCACGAATTTCCTCCATCAACTTTGATTCTCCTGCCGAGAGCTTCTGGTTCTCAATTTGCTTGAGCACAAGCCCAGCATATTTGACCAGAAGCCTCGTCCTCAAATCTGGACGAGACATAGCTATCTCCTTTTGTTTGTTCCACCATAATAATAACACATTTATTTATAATATGCAAATATATCAATCAGAAGACTCTATCCCCCTTGAAAGGGTTAGCCTTAAGGCGAAACTTCCACATGCCGGACGAGATTCTGGATTAGGAAGCAGGGGGTGCACCTGCTCTTTGCTTTTTCCTGCTTTTATTAAATTTCTAACAAACGCCCTGATAGTATCTTGAGTCGCATTGTGAGTTTTAGTTCTATTATCTGCTTTTTGAGAACTTTCTTCGCCGAAACCTTCTTCTTGCTGAGTATTGAGGTGTTCTAAAACTGATTTTGTGTACCGAAAACATTGATCAAATAAGTCTTCAAGTAATTCTTTCAGACCCTCATCACCTTCTACTAGCGCCTCAAGTTTATCAAGTGGCACCATCCAATTATCAATTGAACCGTCAACTAATTCTTTCTCTAACGGCACTAACTCATCGTGCACTGATTCTGGTAGTTCAAAACTCATTTTTAATCTAAATCTATCGAATAAATTACTATTGAGTATAATACCACGTGGCAATGATGGGAAATACAAAAGGCGCCGCGATTTCCGAAGAAATTACGACGCCCCGAACTGCTTGAAGCGGGCCTAATGCGAGGAGGACCCCAGACCAAAGTACACTGAAGCAGGATCCCCCTTTAGATTCCAGCTACGCCAGATTTTGACGTAGAAAGAACCAGAACTCAACTTCACCGCAGGACCAAAGTTGATTGCGAGTCTCTTGCTAGAAGTATCATAGTAGAGAGTCTCGTCGGCCCCGACATGGAGCCATGGATTCACCCTCACTAACGCATCAATGAAGTGGAACCCGAAGTGATAGTCGCCACCAACACCACGAGAGTATTGATTCGACATGAAAACTGAAGATCGGCCCTCATTCACGAAGGTGTACAACTGAAGCGAAATGGCAGAGTAATCGCCCGCCATTCCACCAAGAGAAATGGAGTGCGAAACCTTACCATTTCCCACTGGCACCCCCACAAAAAAGCCAAATGTGTTTGGCTCATCAAAGTTATAGCGAGTATCGATCACGAACGGTAAGGTTTCGTCCGAGATGATGAACCACGGAAAGAAAGTGGTCTCCCCGTCAGATTGCTTTGCCCAGATAGAAAAGTCGCTCTGAGCACTCAGCTCCCCGACTGAAAGGAATGCGAGGATAATCCATGAACAAAACGCCTTCATACTCCCCCCGTGAGATGAAGAAATGTTTAAGTACCCTATCCACCCACAATTATAACAAAAATATATGGCTATTGTCAATAGCTATAAGTTAGGTTTATTTTAATAAGAAGAAAATACTAATTTCTTGGTTTGAGAGTAGGAAATAGAATCACTTCCTTTATATTTTTTATATCAGTTAAGACCATAACCAAGCGATCAATACCGATACCAATTCCACCATTTGGCGGCATACCGTATTCCATCGCTTCAAGATATTCTAGGTCGGATGGAGAAATTTCTTTTTCTCCCGCTGTTCCCTTCTTGTCTTGTTCTAAATATCTTTCTTTTTGATCAAGCGGATTATTGAGTTCGGAAAAAGCATTCACAAGTTCTACTCCTCCAATAACAAGTTGGAAGCGATCAATTAAATCTTTATTCTCTTCCTTTCTCTTGGCAAATGGATTAAAGGATACTGGATAATCTACAATAAATGTCGGCTGAATGAGCTTTGGTCTGGCTACCTTTTTATAAATATTATCTAGTATCTTTTCTAAACTATCTTTTGAATCAACCTTAACACCAAGTTGCTCTGCCCGAAGAGCCGCGTCATCTCGAGATAAAGATTCCGGATTAGGAATAAGGGCATGATGTCTTAGTAAATCGTAAAACGGAACAACATTAAATTTTTTCTTTACATCAATATTATTTCCGTCGTAGACAAAAATATTTTTTCCAAAGAGATTCTTCACTATGTATTGAAAAAGTTCTTGAATAAAATCCATCTGGCTCTTGGCGTCTGCATAGGCTTCATTTGATTCAAGCATTGTAAACTCTGGATTATGACTCGTATCAACCCCCTCATTACGGAAACGCTTGCCTATTTCAAAAACTTTAGTAAAACCCCCAGCCAAAAGCTCTTTAAGATAAAGTTCTTGGGCTATAGTCAAATGAAAATCCGTCTGCAAAGCATTGTGATGAGTTATAAACGGTTGGGCGGTGGCGCCACCAGCCAAAGATTGCAGAATAGGCAAATCTACTTCAAGAAAACCTTTAGAATCATAAAATCCCCTGACTAAAGAAATTATTTTCGAACGAGTTAAAAACCTCTCTCTCACCTCTTCTGACATTAATAAATCTAGATATCTGTGACGAAAGCGTTCTTCAGTGTCTTGCAAGCCGTGCCACTTTTCCGGAAGAGGCCTCAGTGATTTAGCGAGCATCCGCCATGAATTTATAAGAATTGTTTTTTCTTTTCTCTTTGTAAGAAAGAGCGTCCCGGACACTTCTATAAAATCTCCGATATCAACCGTATTTTCAAAAAGCTCAAAAGCATCCTTTGGTATCCCCTCATCAGATTTAAGCATGCCCTGAAGCTTGTCAGTGCCATCAAAAAAATGAAAAAAGGTTATTGCCCCTTGCGGACGAAGAGACATAACCCTGCCAACAAGAGAATAATGTTTCTTTTTTGATTTTGATAATTTGGCAAAGTTTTTATTTACAAAAGAAAGCTCATAGTCTTGGTTGGCGTGAGAAGGATAAGCATTTACACCCAAACCCTCAAGGGCTTTCAGCTTTTCAAGTCTAGTATTTCTAATTTCTTCAAGAGAAGCCATTTTAAAAACAAAAGTGACTGATAAATAGGCGAATGAAAATCAAACAGAAACAGTTATTTACTGGATTTAAACGCCTATTTAATGTCAACTATCTTATATTCCATCATACCAGAGGGTGTGGTGAAAGAGAACAATTCACCCTTCTTCTTACCTAAAATAGCTGAACCGAGTGGAGATTTGACAGATATTTTTCCAACACTAGAATCGGCCTCTTCAGAACCGACAATAGTAAATATCCTAGACTCTTTCTCTTTTTCTCTCTTCACAGTAACAGTTGAACCAACGGAGACTGAATCCGTATCGTGACTGGAGATAATCGTTGCATGCTTTAAGACCATTTCAAGCTTTGCAATACGGTCTTCAACGGAAGCCTGCGTATCACGAGCTTCGTGATACTCAGCATTTTCGGACAAATCACCCAAACTTTTGGCATATTCAAGATTCTCTGCCACCTCTTTCCGGCGAACAGTTTTCAACGTTGCGAGTTCATTTTTAAACTCTTCGTATTTTTCTTTCGTTAGATATTCGTGTTCGTCTTTCATATACATTGACGCTACATTATAGGGCTAAGTCAGCAAAAGTCAATCTGATAGATAGAAGCCCATTTTTACGACCTAAAGAACATATTCTGGAGTATTAATATACATCCATTCAAAAAGTTGGCGCATGATAGAGGTGGCGCCAATTTGGTTTGCATATGGCCCTTTTTCCATTAAAACCAGAAAGGCGTAGCGAGGATTTTCATAAGGAAAATAACCCATAACCCACGAATTAACCAAAGCTTTGGCGCTTCCGAGCTCTGCAGTACCAGTTTTCGCCGCCACGGTTATTCCTGGCATTAAAAGACCTTTTGCTGTGCCCTCCAAGACAGACAAACGCATACCTTCACGAATAATTTTAAAATTCTCCTCCAGAAAAGGAAGTTTTTGCGGTTCACTTTTTGGCTTATTATCTTTGAGTATTGTTGGCGTAACAAGTATTCCACCATTTGCAAGAGAAGCCACAGCGCGAACTCCTTGAATAGGGGTAACTTGGAAACCATACTGACCAATAGAACTGTTATATGTATCTCCAACTCTCCAGTCACCATCTTCATAATTTAATTTTTTCCATTCAAGACTCGGCACGTTTCCACTTTCCTCTCCAAACAAATCAATTCCTGTCTTGCTACCAAAACCGAAGAGTTTTGTATATTTCTCAATATTAGCAATACCAATTCCTTTTTGACCATCATGACCTCCACCGACCGTGAAAAAGTAGACGTTTGAAGAAACTGCCAGTGCGTGTCTTAAATCAACTAGACCATGCGCCTTCCAATCTTTAAAAATTGTTTTTTTAGTTTCATCATATGGGTTCGGGATAGAGATGGAGCCAGTAGAAAGAATTTGTTTCATTGGATCAATAATCCCCTCTGAAAGTACCCCCATTGCCACAAATGGCTTGATAATAGAGCCGGGGATAAATTGTCCGGCCACTGCTCTATTTAAAAACGGATTGCCTGGATGATTGAGAAGATTTTGAATTTTTTCACTGTCACCACCCGAAGTCATTACGTTTTGGTCATACTCGGGATAACTTGAAATTGCTAAAATTTCTCCAGTATTAATATCCATTATTACCCCGGCGCCAGCAACAAATTCTCGATCGATTACTGTTTCGTGCATCAGTTCATAAAGTTTTTGATTCACCGCTGAATCGATAGAAAGGGTGATATTTTCTCCATCTTTTGGCGAAGTTAAAACACTTTCTGATTGGACATTACCCAGCGCGTCAGTTTCTGTAATTTTCAAGCCATTCGACCCAGAAAGTTTTTCATTAAATTCAAGTTCTACACCATCTTTAGGGTTAAATTCATTGTTGTAATAAACGCCATATTTATCTTTTGATGGATATTTCACATAACCTACAAGATGGGCGACCCCAGAAATTGGCGCGTAAGATCGTAAAGAAAAATCGCCGTTTGTATTTAAAATATTTTGGGCAAGTTCTATTTTATTCCTGTCATAAATAATTCCTCGATTGGCAAAAATTGTGGTATGCCTTAAATGATTATTCTCGCTTCTCTCTCTATATTCATTGCCTTGAGCGACTTGAAGCATAAAAAGTCGACCAAAAAAGACTGAACCGATTAGAAATACAACAACTGAAAACCAAACAAAAGTTACTTTTGAGATAGGTTTTTCTAGTCTGCCCTCAAATTGGTGTGTGTCAAATTGAGGGAGGTTTGAGGAATCAAGAAATATTTCCTCGGGCTGTATTTCCCCGCCAATTTTAATCCTATTGCCTGAAAATATTTTTCTTTTAATTTTCTTAAAATTCACAGGCCAATTATACCCTAAGAATCAGATGCTCCTTAAGCCACAAAGATATGAAAAAGAAAACACTCGAAACAAAGAAAAAAATGTTAGAAAAGATAAAACCATTTGATATTACACCATAAAGACCATCCAAAAATACCCCTATAAAAATAGCCTCGATCGGGAACGGGAAAAGTAGGATAAAGCAAACAGTAAGCACTATGGTTGTCCACCAAGGAAAATAAAAGAGTGATAAAAAAAGAGCAAAAAGTGCAATAATTCGCTGAAAGATTTTAAATTGCATGGAGAATTTCAACAAAACGAATAGAAAACAAATTTACTGGAATTATGAGTCTAACAACTTTGAGGGAATCGGTTTCTGTAGTTTCAATACTTGCAACACGAGCAAGAGAGAAAGATGGATTTGCTGACAATACAACAAGCTCACCGGGCGATATTTCCAAATCTCTTGGGACTTTCACAGAAAAATTTCCCCCGCCTTTCCCAATTAGTGTGAGTGGCTCACCACCATCTAAAAGCCGAGCTTCAGTCTGCACATTAGGGCTTGAGTAAAGCTCAACCTTAGCAAGCGTATCTAAATCCTCTATCACCTTTCCTAAAGCAACACTACCAATAACAGCTGTGCCACCGACCACAATAGAGTCATCGTCAGGAACGTTAACAAATAAAAGATCGTATGGTGATTGAACTGGAAAAGAAACGACTGGGACAACCGAGCCACGCTCTCGTGATTCAATGTTTAAAAGTTTTCTTAGTTCTTCGTTTTCGGTGAATGTAAGTTCATAAAAAATTGCTTTTTCGTTCTGTTCGTCAATCTTATTCTTTAATTTTTCATTTTCCTGAATAAGTTCCTCCTTTGAAGAAAATATTTTGTTCGCCATACTTTCAATACCAAGAGAATCTTTAAATTTCCAAATAGGTTTAGCTATATTTGCTATAGTCCCAGGAAAAAAACTTGGAGCAAATATCTGAATAATAAAAACAAGAGTAAAGATAAAAAATCCTACAAGAAATACCTTGCGATTACTTTTTTTTGTTTTAGGTTGTAGAAGGTAATTCGTCTTCATTTTGAATAAGAACTTCTTTAAATCCTTCTAAATCCTCTAAAACTATCCCCGTCCCACGAGCCACAGCAGTCAGTGGGTCAGGAGCCACATGAACAGGAATCTTTATTTCTTCCTCAATAAGTTGAGCTAAACCTTTAATGAGCGCCCCCCCACCAGCCAAGTAAATACCTCGATTCATTATGTCAGAGAGAACTTCAGGTGGGGTGGTTTCCAAAACTTCTCGTGTCGACTCAATCAGGCTTGCAATGGATTGAGAAATTGCTTCACGAATATCAGAATCAGTAATGATAACTTCCCGAGGTAATCCAGTGACCAAATCTCTACCTTTGATTGATGCTTCAAGCGGGGTTTCACCAGGAAGAACCGCACCAATAACAATTTTTACATTTTCTGCTGTTTTTTCTCCAATAAGAATTTTAAATTCACTCCTAATATAAGAAATGATGTCAGAATTTAAAGTATCGCCCGCAATGCGCAAATTCTTTGCACGGACAACCCCACTAAGTGAAATTACAGCTATATCAGAAGTTCCTCCGCCAATGTCTATGATCATAGTACCAATGGGATCCTTAACGGGAAGCCTAACACCAATAGCCGCCGCCATAGGCTCCTCAATTATGTGCACCTCTCCCGCACCAGCATTTCTAGTAGCGTCGCGGACAGCCCTGATTTCAACATTTGTAATACCTGAGGGGACACCCACAACAACCCTTGGACCAAAAAGTTTTTTTGAGTTTTTTTGTGCTTTATTTAGTAAATAAGTAATCATCTCTTCTGTGACCTCAAAATCAGAGATAACGCCATCAACGAGAGGTTTGACCGCCACGATATGGTTTGGAGTTCTACCAAGCATTTGTTTCGCTTCAGAACCAACTGCAACAACTTGTCCGGTTTTTTGATTGACGGCAACAACAGATGGCTCATTAATGATAATGCCTTGCCCACGCAAATAAACCAGAGTATTGGCTGTACCTAAATCAATGCCGATATCATTCGACAATATTCGCCTTAATTTTTCATATCTACTTCCTTTAAACATATCTAGTGGAAAAAATGACCTAAAGATGAAAAGATATTGTCCTGAGGAACAATTACTGTCTTTCCACTCTTCCTTTCTTTTATTTCAAGTGTCTTTTCTGCAATACCGCGATCACTAACTATAATCTGATACGGAATACCAATGAGGTCTGCGTCAGCGAACTTCTCTCCTGCTCGCAAATCCCTGTCATCATAAAGAACTTCTATATTTTTTGAAAGTTCTGAATAGATTTCTTTTGCATAATTTGTCACATTTTCATCCTTACCTTTAATCTCAATAAGATGAATATAAAATGGAGCGACAGATTCTGGCCAAACCACACCCTTTTCATCAGAAAGAGTTTCAACTATTGTCCCCATTACTCGGCCCGGCCCGATACCATAACTTCCCATTATTACCATTCTCTTTTCGCCACTTTCATCTGTAAAAAATAATTCGAATGCTTCTGAGAATTTCGTTCCCAATGAAAATATATTTCCAACTTCAATGGCTTTTTTCTCTACAAGGCTGTCACGAGAGAGATTCAAATCACCTAACACTTCATCATTCAGCACCTCTTTATTTACAGCAATTTTTTTATTTTCATCAACAAAAATGATATCTTCACCCGCATCAGATATTGTCTGGAATTCATGAGAATATTTACTAAAGGTACCGCCACTTGCAAAGGTTATAAATGTTCTCCCCCCTAAACCGACCCGATCAAAAATGGTTATATATGCTTGTTTCACCTTTTCGTAAAGTGCATTATGTTCTTCCTGATCTTTAGTAAAAGAATAGAGGTCTTTCATACCAAATTCCCTTCCCCTTAAAATCCCACTTTTAGCCCTAGATTCATTTCTAAACTTAGTTTGAATTTGATAAACCAGTTTAGGCAAATCACGATAAGAACTTATGTATTCCTTCATAAGAGAAGTAATCGGTTCTTCGTGAGTAAAACCGAGACCAAGATCACTTCCGTTTTTAAGTTTTGTTTTAAACCAATTGTCTACAACTTCATCACTCCATCGATTGGTTTTATCCCAAATTTCTTTGTCTTGAAGTGCGGTTAAAAAAATTTCTTGTCCGCCAAGATTATTCATCTCTTCGCGAATAATATTTTGAATTTTATTAATAACGCGAAGGCCCATCGGAAGATAAGAATATGCGCCGGCCATTTCTTTATGCACATATCCAGCACGAACAAGCAACTCAGCATTTTTTGCAATCTCGTCTTTTGGCCCCTCCCTCCTTGTCTTTGTAAAGAGTTGTGATTGTCTCATTGCCAAAATATTACAGGAAATAAAGTAGTTAAGCAAAAATGGATTGACACGAATAAAAAAATGTTACCTAAGAGGCCTGAGGAGTTCTATGGACAGATTCTAATCTGTCCGCGATTTCTTTTATAACTTCATCTGGATGCTCTTGCGCTCGAACAAAAAAATCTTCTTCATTGTTAACTCTTGTGTTAAATAACAAGCGAAATTCAGTAGAAAATTCATCAATCCAAGCTTCGGCTTTTTTAATATCATGAACACCTTCTGCTAAAAAATGTTTCATGACACCAGTTTGAATAATCATTTTGACTCTAAGAAATTCTTGGGGCGGTATAGTTTCTTTTTTTGTTGGAACACCTTCTTGGTTCATTTTCTCCTTAGAATAATTTAATTATATCGTGAAAAGTTACCACAACCATAAGAAGTATAAGAAAGGCAAAACCAACAGCATTGACCGTATTTGTTATTTTGGATGAAATGGCTTTTTTGCGCACAGCCTCAATAGCAACAATTACCAAGCGCCCCCCATCAAGAGCGGGAAATGGCAAAAGATTAATTACCGCCAAGTTTATGGAAATAAGGGCGGTGAAAGATATTAGATAGACAAGACCAAGTTCTGATACGTCTCCCACCAAACCCACAATTCCGACAGGGCCTGTTACTTGAGAAAAATCGCCATTTCCCACCACGGCTTGACCAAGAAAATTAACAAGACCAACAGTAGTCGCTACAAAAAGTTGGCTGGTGTCTTTTAACCCTTCAACCAAAGCCAAGTGGACTGGAAGATTTAAAATCCCAATTTCATCCATTGCAATACCGATAGCGATTTTGCCCTGAATAACACCTTCTTCACCCTTTACATCTTTTATTAATAATTCTTTCCCCCTCTTTATTTCAAATTTAACTCCATCCTTTCCATGAGCTTCTATGAAATTTGAAACATTTCGACCAGTCATTTCTTTTAGAACAAAGGTTTCTCGGGAGGATTCTGAGGAAAGCGAAATGATGGTGTCTCCAGGCTTTATGGATGACCTGTCGGCCGGTGAATTGGGAGAAACCGCAGTAATAATCAATCTTTCATTTTTTACGATACCTGGACCATCATGACTGACCGGAGTTGGCAAACCAATTAAATAACCACTAGCAATTAGAATCCAAGCAAACAGGAAATTAAACAAAACTCCGGCAACAAGAACAGCCGCTTGAATATGCCTTGGCTTAGCAATAATACTCCTATTGTGTTCTGGGCCGGATATTGATTCATCATTAGGATCCTCACCAAATATCTTTACAAAACCACCAAATGGAATTGCGTTTATAGAATATTCAGTTTCACCGCGAGTAGTACTCCAAAGTTTAGGAGGAAAACCAATACCAAACTCAGTTACCTTTATACCAGACCTCTTGGCAACAAGAAAATGACCTAATTCATGGACAAAGACTAGAATTGCTAAAACAATAATAAAGATAATTATAGACATTTATGTAATTATTTCTTGCTCCTTCTTTTCCGCCATTTCATCTATCTTTTTGTTAACAATTTCAACTCTCTTTTGAAGCTCTTCATAATAACGAAACTTATCGTCTTCACTTATCTCCCCCTTTTTTTCTTTTAAATCGATGTCGCTTTTTATTTTTTCTCGTTCAAGCCTTAAACTGATTTTAGCTTCCTCCTGTTTTTGTTTTGCAACTTTTACTAATGCTACTCTGCGTTCAGTGGTTAATTGAGGAAAACTGACTCTTAAACCCTTTTCATCTGTTGAAACAGAAAGCCCCAAACCAGAATCAATAATTCCTTTTTCAATATTTTTTGACTGAGTTATATCCCAAGGAGTTATTCGTAGAGTCTTTGGATCTTCGACAGAAATACCAGCGAGCTCTCGGATAGACATCTTGCTCCCATATGATTCTACAGAAACCGCATCAAGAATAACTGGTGTCGCTCTCCCAGTACGTATTAAAGAATACTCTTGTTTTAACCAAGAGATTACATCTTCAGTTTTTTGATCAAAAATTTGAAAATTGTATACCATACATCGCTATTGTATCAGAGAAATTAACAAGCTCAATTTAATCAATAAAAAATAGAATAAATAGATATTACAACACCAACAAAAACAACTTGGAGTAATGGACCGAGAAGATAATTCTTTTTTAGATTTTTCTTGCTATGACAAAATTCATGAAATTTTTTAAGAGAAATAAGGGGTTCTTTTTTATATATAAAATAAACAAATTGCAAAAAGTCCGGCATAACACCACCAAGCGCCCCCCAAAAGATACCACTTGAAATAATCCCAGAAAAAGTAAAGCTATCAAAATATTGCTGATAAAAGTAAAAAGCAACGACAAATCCAAAAATACAATCAAAAAGAATTACGAGTACATCAGTTATTGTTTTTTTGCTGAAGACCACAATAACGCTTTTTTTATCTGCCGATTTTTTCTTAAATGAATTGAGTAAATGAAAATAGTCCCAGTGCGCGATGGAATCAAGTAGAAAGTGGCTTAAAAAGCCAAATAGAAAAGACAACACTGGATGAGTGCGCATCATTAAACCAATAGAGGCTCCAATTACTCCGTGCGTTGCTAATACCATCGGTCTAGAGTATACCAAGGTTTCTAAACCCTGGGAATAATACTACTTATGTGTTCTAAAATAATTTTTACTGATGGTGAACGACTGCGCAAATACTTCTTTAGATTAATAATGTCCAACAATGTGCTCCCATTTAATCTAACCTGATGTTTTTTTAAAAAAATATCTCTCCCGTAAACTTCAATACTATCTAAAAGTGAAATTGCTCTTGTTTTATCTTTATCTTCGACAATATTTTCAATTATCAAACTCCTCTGCTTAGAATTTGCCTTAAAAAAGGCCTCTCCCGTCTTTAAAAGATGATCCTCCCTATCAGAATAATCAGATAGAGGGACAATGAGCATACGGGATCGAAGGGTCGGCAAAAGTATCTCAGCGGAAGGGGCAATAATAAAAAAGTGTGTATTCCCTGTTGGTTCTTCAAACATTTTTAAAAGAGCATTTTGAGCTTCTAATGAAAAAGACTCAACTCCAATGACAAAGATTTTCCTATTGTTGAAGCTTTTCTTTGACTGAAGGTTTGATACAAGTCTCCCTTCCTCTATACCAAACATTGAAAATTTACTTTTCCAATAATCGGGGTTTGCCTTAACAGAAAAAGAAAGTTCTTTCTCAAAAAACAACTCAAGGTCTAAAACTAATGAATCAAAATCACCAACTAGAAAGTGGGAATGGTGCAGAGTTCCATATTTTTTAAACCAATTCGAAAGAAATTTCATTTTAACTTACTACCGTTTTGAGATAATGCTCTTCTTATATATATCCAAATGATCAAGGGCTACTCCTGTACCACGGGCAACACAATAGATAGGATCTTTGGCGAGTGTAGCTTTTACCCCAGTCCGACGGAAAACAAGTTCAGGAAGATTGCGCAACAAAGAAGATCCCCCTGTCATAATTATACCCTTATCAATAATATCTGAAGAAAGTTCTGGGGGCGTTTCCTGAAGTACGTCTTTTATCGCCTTTATCATCTCCCTTAATTCTTTTGAAATTGCTTTAACAATTTCATTTGTCTTTATTTCAACGGAACGCGGTAGTCCCAAAACGTAATCCCTTCCTTTTATATTCATAACCAATTCT
The DNA here is from genome assembly GCA_964383705.1 of uncultured Candidatus Saccharibacteria bacterium. GTDB lineage: Bacteria > Patescibacteriota > Minisyncoccia > Phycocordibacterales > Zambryskibacteraceae > CAYLHJ01. The sequence continues at coordinate 51,911 of CAYLHJ010000003.1, forward strand.
TCTTCTAGCGGAATAGCCGAACCAATTTTCATTTTTATCTCTTCTGCAGTCTTATCTCCAATAGCTAAATTAAAACTTTTCTTAATGTAGTCAGCAATCGCCAGATCAACCCTATTGCCAGCACATTTTATTGATGTTGAAGCGACGATACCGCCCAAAGAAATAACAGCCACATCAGTCGTCCCGCCACCAATGTCAACAATCATGTGGCCTACAGGCTCATGAATCGGAATACCGGCCCCGATTGCGGCCAATATCGGTTCTTTAACTACAAAAGCATTTTTAGCTCCAGCTTTCATTGCCGCCTCAACTACCGCCCTCCTTTCCGTCGAAGTAACTCCTGCCGGGACAGATATCAAAACCTCCGGCTTTGCAATATTCCATTTCCCAAGAGCCTTTCCGATATAATAACGCAACATTGCTTCAGTTACCCTATAATCTGCAATTACCCCATCTTTCATCGGGCGATAAGCCACAATTGAATCTGGAGTTTTGCCTATCATCTCTTTCGCTTCCAAACCAATAGCAAGAATCTTTTTATCTTCTTCTGAAATTGCAACAACTGATGGTTCATTAAGCACAATCCCCCGCCCCGGTGCAAAAACAAGCACGCTTGTTGTGCCTAAGTCTACCCCCAACTTTTTAGAGAAAATACCCATACGACCATAGCTTACGGTTTTTAAAATGAAAATACAAGAAAAAGGAATGTGATATTCTGATAAACAATGAAGCTCTACAACGTTATTCCTATTGGTCGAACTATGGGCAAGGAAACCCTGTCATACTTTGGTAGAGACTCAATTGAACTTGGGTCTCTTGTATCAATCCCCCTGCGAAAAAAGACCGGATTAGCAATTGTCGTAGACAAAAAAGATGTCCGCGAGATTAAATCAGAAATAAGAAAATCTGAATATTCCCTAAAGAAAATAAATAAAGTAGAGTCAAAAAACTTTTTATCTAAAGAATTTCTAGAGGCAACGCGAGAAACCTCTAAATGGTACGCGGTTTCTACTGGCGCAATTTTAGAAAATGTCACACCAAAACACGTTTTAGAGAATGCTTCAAAAATTCACCCACCAAAAACAATTAGGAGAAAAAATGAGCCACACGAACCACTAGTCATACAGGCAGAAGACGAAGAGAGGTTTGCGCATTATAAGAGTTTCATTAGAGGTCAGTTCGCAAAACAGTCATCAGTTTATTTCTGTTTACCAAATATTGAGGATATAAGACAGGCCCAATCAAACCTCGAAAAAGGAATAGAAAAATACACCGTTGCAGTCCACAGCGGGCTAACAAAAAAGGAATTTTTGGAAGTAATTCGAATAATAGAAAATGAAAGACATCCGATTTTAATTATTGGAACTGTCCCGTATCTTTCTATTGAACGTGATGACCTGGGAAGCGTCGTTTTAGATCACGAAAATTCTCGATCATACCGAACAAATAAAAGACCTTTCATTGATTTGAGAAATTTTGTTAGGTTTTTAGCCAAATCAAAGAAAATCCCTCTACTTCTTGGAGACACATTATTGTCTGTTGAAACAATCTGGCATCAGAAAAATGACAATTATGTAGAATTCTCGCCACTTAAAATGAGAATACTATCACCGGCCCGAGACATAATTGTAGACATGAAAAATAAAGATGAAGAATCAAAGAAATTTCGTGTCTTATCCCCAGAGCTAACAGCATTAATTGATAAGACAAAAGAAGAGAACGAAAATCTTTTCATATTCTCAGTAAGAAAGGGGTTGTCCCCCTCTACAGTTTGCGGAGATTGTGGTCAAGTCGTAACTTGTGCACGCTGTAATGCCCCAGTAAGTCTCTACTCTGAAAAAAACAAAGAAAATTTTTTCTTATGTAATAAATGCGGATTAAAGAGCGATGCGTCTATACGATGCAATAATTGCGATAGTTGGAAATTGAACACTTTAGGCATTGGAATTGAGCTTGTTGAAGAAGAAATTAGGAAGAAATTCCCAGACATTATGATATTCAGATTAGATAAAGAAATTATAAAAACTGAAAAAAAGGCTCGTGATATTATAACCAAATTTGAAAATTCCCCCGGAAGCATACTTCTTGGAACAGAACTCGCTTTATTTTATCTCAAAAAACAAATAGAAAATGTGGCGGTAGCATCAATAGATAGTTTGTTCTCTATACCAGATTTTCGTATCAATGAAAAAATATTTTATAACCTTCTTTTAATGCGCTCGCTGGCTCAAAAAGTTTTTTTGATACAAACAAGAAATAAAACTGAACCGATATTTGAATATGCGACAAAAGGCAATCTGGCTGATTTTTACAAAAATGAGATTACTGATAGAGAAAATTTTGATTATCCACCATTCAAGATATTCATTAAAATTTCTGTGGAAGGAAAACCCATGATAGTAGAAAAAGTTGGAGAAAATATGAAAGAATTCCTAAAAGAATATGAACCTTCTCTATATCAAGCGTTCTCACCAAGTAAAAGAGGAAATACTATTATTCATCTACTTATAAGAAAAAACCCAAAAGAGTGGCCAGACGATGGCTTAATTGCAAAATTGCGAGAGTTGGGGCCAGCTGTCTCCGTCAAAGTAGACCCAGAAAGTCTGCTGTGATAAAGTTTCTATGAAATTATGACCAGCATAGTTCAAAAGGATAATCCCATTTTGCGCACCACCGCTTTGGAAGTAAACAAAAAGGATATCCTCTCCACCAAAATAAAAAAAATTATAAGCGAAATGAAGAAGGCTCTAGAATCCCAAGATGATGGTGTTGCTATTGCCGCACCGCAGATCGGAGTCGGATTACGTATATTTGTTGTATCAGGAAAAGCAATCAGTTTTATGAAAGGTGAAGATGAAAAAAATGGAGATTACCCCGACATGGTATTCATAAATCCAAAAATCACGAAACAATCAAAAAAGAAAAAGATAATGGAGGAAGGATGTCTTTCTATCAGATATTTATATGGAAAAGTCAAAAGATCAGACAAAGTACAAATTGAGGCATACGATGAAAATGGCAATTTTTTCAGTCGCGGAGGATCAGGACTCTTAGCTCAGATTTTCCAACACGAGACCGATCATTTAAATGGGATATTGTTTACTGATCTGGCAACAGATATCGAGAATATTCCTCCAAATGAATTTATCAAACGATCAAGGGGTCGCCATCTTCATGCCTAAAGATATTTCCTTTGTATTCTGGGGAACACCAAAGTTTGCTCAAATTATTCTAGACGAATTAGAATCAAGAGGTTTTGTTCCGAAACTCGTTATAGCCGGAGAAGACAAACCGAAAGGAAGGCATCTCATTGTTACTCCGCCAGAAACAAAAATCTGGGCAGAAAAACGAGGAATAAAAATTCTACAACCAAAGACGCTTAGAGACCCCGGAATTGTCGATGCAATTAAAAATGAAGCTCCCCAAGGAATTTGGGATTTATTCATAGTTGCGTCTTACGGGAAAATCATACCCAAAGAGCTTCTTGCTATGCCCAGAAAAGGAGCCTTGAATGTTCATCCATCACTTCTCCCAAAATTAAGAGGGCCATCCCCAATCTCTGAAGCAATAATCCGTGAAAAAGAAACTGGGGTTACAATCATGCTCTTAGATGAGGAGATGGATCACGGACCAATTGTAGCCCAAGAGAGAATAGAGATTCTGGATTGGCCACCAGAGAATAAGATTCTTGAATCAGAACTTGCACATGCTGGAGGTCTACTTCTCGCCAAGACAATAATTCCTTGGTTAAAAGGAGAGATAAGAGAGAAAGAGCAAGAACACGACAAGGCTACATACTCAAAAAAAATCAAAAAAGAAGATGTGATAATTGATTTAAAAGATGATCCTGAAACAAATCTCAGGAAGATTAGAGCTTATAGCAACAATTTAAATCCATACACAAATATTAAAGTCAACAAAAAAGACATCCGATTGATTATAAAAAAAGCTAGAGTTGAAAACGGAAAGCTGATTATAGAGAGAGTAATCCCAGATGGTAAGAAAGAAATGGACTTTGAAGATTTTAAAAGAGGACTACATTCAGAAATTGAGGGTATTTAATTTAATCTAATCTTTCTTCACTAAATCCATAGAGAATCGAAATCGCCCTTTCTTCGGTCCTGTGCAAAATAAAAAGGATAATTACAAGGCATATGGTTCCGATAAACATCCCAACAAGCACATCTGTACCAATCCTTCTTCCGTATCTCATTTGGTTTAATTGCTATTCATCCCCTTTTCTCCAATCCAAACCTTTAAGAATATTCTTCATCTTTAGCGCTCCTCTGCGCATAAGCGCAATCGTCTTGTCCTTATGAGAAGTGAGAGACCTGACAATCTCATCTCTAACTTCATCAATCGCCGCGTAGAGGTCTTCTTTTTCCGAAACAGCATAAAGATTTTTCCCAGAGAGGTGTAGGTTTACTTCTGCTTTAAAGATATCGCCAGATTTATGATGTTTCGTTATAACGCCGACCTCCACATCACAACGCGCAGAATCAACCTGATTTCCGACAAAACGATCAAAAGCAGAAAATTTTTTTTCAATATAGTCGGCTATTGCTGGAGTAATTACCATATTTGTAGCTTTTATGTTTTTTTGCATAGCTTGAGGATATAAATATTAATAATTAAATTCTATCAGAAAATAACCCGTTATTATGAAGTGAAAAATTTAGTCAAATATACTGACTAAGTATTCATTAATCTCTCGCTGGTCTAAGTCGTAAAAGAATTTATTTTCTCTGTGTAACCTACGAGCCAAAGATTCTCCAACAAACCTCCAATGCCACGGTTCAAATTGATAATAAGCATTATCTTTTGGATAAGACAAAATAAAACCGTATTTATGGGCATTTTCTTGTAACCACAAATAAGCTGGGTCATTTGCAAAATTAGTAAAATTTGAACCAAGCTCCACTGAAGTAAAGTCAATCGTAGTCCCGAGCTGATGCTCTGAATATCCTTGATCGGCGGAAAACTGATTAGCACCACTTCCATAGGTCGTATTATAACTGGATTTTAAAGCCGTCTGTGCACCAAAAGAACGGTAAGATGAAATTACTTGAAGGAAGATATCATCTTCAATAGCTTCTTCAATCAAATCTTTAAGAAAAGGAATGACTTTTTCGTGTATCTGCTGAGACCTATCTTTGTTGTATAAATATTTCTCTGGTATATCTGCCAAATTTGATGGAATATAATTTTCGTTAAGAAAATATATCTTTGAATATTTCTGGAGAAGTTCTTTATCCGTTTTACTCAATTTTTCAAGCACTCCAACTGTATCCGCAATATCTCCTATCTGCCCCTCAAAAGATTCATTAATCTCCCTCTCTTTTGCAAGCCTTTCTACCAAATCCCTGTTCTCACTTTCCGCATATGAAATCTTTGTATATAACTCTTCTCTTTCAGATTCAAAGGCAAGCTTAGTCTGTTTAAAATCACTATTAATCTTCCAAAAACCGTAGGCCCCCAACCCCATAACCAAAATAATAGCTGTAATGCCGGTAATAATTAATACTCTCTTCTTGTTTATGTTGTTTTCGGCAACCATATCCCTGAGATTGTATCATAAAGCTATAATTTCAAATGCTATAGTGAAACTATGCATTCTTTCTTTAAATCACTCACGAACAAAGAAAAGGCCGTGTTTAAAAAACTTAACACGCCCAAAAAGATCCAGGATTTTTTAGAGATAATACCTATAAATTTCGAGGAAAATGGTGATACGATTTTTTCCCCCACAACAGTAATAAAGCGACGCAAAGCACATTGCTTAGAAGGCGCCCTTCTTGCTGCCGCAATACTTTACTATCACAAAAACGCACCAATCATCATTGATCTACAACCGGGTGATTTCAAAGATGATGGTCATGCGATTGCTGTCTTTAAGCAAAAAGGAAAGTGGGGCGCAATCAGCAAAACAAACCATGCAACTCTTAGATTTCGTGATCCTGTTTACAAAAATCACAGAGAATTAGTAATGTCTTACTTCCATGAATATTTCTTGGATGATGGGGTCAAAACATTACGTTCTTATACTGTTTTTGATTTAAGAAAAATTAAAAAAAATTGGATTGCTAACACTGACAACCTTTGGTGTATAGATGAAGCCCTAAACAAACAAAAATATATAAAAATTATATCAAAAAAAGAAGTGAAATCATTAAGAAAAGCAGACAAAATAGAAATAGAATCCGGGAAAATAATTCAATGGAAAAAGAAAAGCCACCCAGAAGTCTGATGACTTTCCTTGGGTGGCCAATGTCGCCGACAGGGATCAATTCTTCTCGGTCCTGACCACGCGACTGGCGACCGTCTTTGGGGCGCTGACCGGGTGAAGCCTCCCATTGGGATCCTTCTCCCGAATCTCGAGACTCCCGCCCTGTTTGTACCAGTGATCAAGCTCTTCCCGACTCGGGGGCATACTTGCCTCTTTGGTGGTAGGTGAAAAAATAGCTCTCTCCTTTCATACTATCACCTTTGCCATCAAAAGTCAAGATGGAACAAAAACCCCAAGCAAGAAAGTTCCAACAATGACAAACCTAAAGAAAGGCAAGAGCAAAACCACTTAGATAAGCAACTATCCAAATCGGTAAAAACATGCACTTTGCCGATTTGATATGTAAAATCCGATACCTACTCCTAACCAACTGAATTTCAGAAAGAGCCTTTAGTCCAAGAGCTGCCTGAAAAAAGAAAGCTAGAATCGCCAATACAGATAGGGCGATGTGAACCTTGAGGGTTAAAGGAAATTGGATGAGAACAACCCCATTACCAGAAAGGAGTAGCCACATAAGATATGTCGCGTACATATCTGCAAAAAACCCAAAGAGGGCCGTCAGGACATGTATGTTCCAGTGCCTCCTCGCTACGAAAAAAGCGAACAAATAAAGCAAGAAAGCAACCGACATCCAGATTTCAATCTGATGTTTGATCTCCATATAACCCCCATTTCAAAGTTGGCAATGGTTAACAAATTCCGCTATTAGATAATCATAAACAATGCAACCCGTCAATGAAATGAACTTATTAAACTCCTTTGGCGAGCAAAACAACTTTTATTGTACGAATAATTATTTTTACATCAAAAATGAGAACTTTGTACCAAGGGTTTGAAATATAATATTCCACATACTCTCTATCCATAGCTTCTGATGTTTTATTCGGAACACGCTTATATGATTGGTAATTACCAGTAAGACCAGCCCTGACCTTAACCTTATCATTAATACCCTGCTCTAGAAGTTTGTTGTAAACTTCCCTATTCACTGGCCTCGGACCGACAACGCTCATATCACCAATTATTATGTTAAAAAATTGCGGGATTTCATCAAAATAGATTTGTTTAAGTATCCAGCCAACCCACAGTAATGATCCGTTGTGTTCAAGTTTCTTAGTATGAATAAACTCTCCACGAGATCTTAAACCGACAACGATATCGTGCTTAAAAATATTAAACTTATAAAGCGTAAACGGCTTGCCCTGCGACATCCTTATCTCACTATAAAAAATAGGGTCAAGCGGGCGAAGACGAATTAGGTGTTCAAGGAAAATAGCTAATATAAAAAAGATGAGAATAGGAGAAAAAAATAAAATAATAAAAAGTGAAAAAATAAGATCAAAGACCCGCTTCGAAAAATATATGCCATAAGTCGGGATATTTGATGTTTTCATCAGATATTATTATCACATAAGATAAGCAAAGAAAACCGCCCCATTATACTAGGGCGGTGGCACTCTGGAGATCAGTCAAAAAGAAATCCTTGAATGCCGTTCTCTTCTGGGGTAAATCCTGTGGACTGAACTTCTCTCTTACTTCGATTTATTTGAACAAAGATTGAAGGAGTGTTTATAAGCTTAAGTTGCTCGGGATTATCCCTCAATCTCGTTACAAGAACAATGCCCTTCACATAGTAGTAAGCCGAAGGAACATTATATTTACAGGACCTTTCTACTGGGCACTGTGCGCATGTCCTGTCATAACGTTCTTCAGCTTGCTTATTCCACACAACAGGAATTTCAGTAATGTGGCGACTTCTCGCCTTCCTTATCTTATCAATGGAACACTTATTGCCGGGATGATGTCTGCAATAGGTCCTCGACAAAAGCCAGAGCCCATCAGCCAAGAGTTGGGGATCTTCTTTCATCTCCACAACGTATCGTAAAGTAACCTCCCGAGCCAAGGGCAAGAATTTCTCGCGAGATTGACGGGGACGTCTCTTCATATTTTTCATGAAAAGAATTCCCGTAGAAACAAGCACTCGAAGAATGTGAAAATCAACAGGTACTGGATAAGCAAATGGCTTCACCATTCCCGCGTGAATCATGAAATAGGAAATCATGCTCACCATCTTGTGCATGAATCCATAGAAACCGTATGGCGTTGCCATGAGCTCATCGTGACTGAGTTTCTTGTTGCGAATGATGATATCGCACAAGGCGTCATAATTACTCTTAGCAGATGCGTATGATTCCCAAGATAGCTCGGCATTCTTATCCGCATCAACAAAAAGTTTGCGCGGATCAGATTCCCAGAACCGGCCAAGTTTTATTGCATTCCAAACCCAATGACGTTTTACTTCATTAACATTTGCCCCAAGGCCATACTCGCGCAAAACTTTTTCGAGCCAGTTTATAACCAGCTCGATTTCGTATTGCTCGAGGTCTACAAAATTCTCCGGGAAAAACACTTCCGGATAATCCGTGTAGAGCTGACCCATGCTAGCAATGGCAAATTGGCTATTAATGCCACCTTTCATGTAAAGCTCAATAAACCAAAGGAATAGGGCGTGTTCCCTACTTCCCCATATAAGTCCTTGGGGAAGATTTTGTGGATCCTGAACGAGTGGTTTGTCGTAAGGCTTAACCTTTCGACGCACGGCATCCAAGATAGATGGGAAAACCACCCGCTTGGCAAGGCCGTATCTTTTCCTGATCGGTTGCCCGGGCATTTTTCCCTCACTTGAGTGTGAAAGTGCTAATTAGTCTCAGGGCATTATATGTGCTCTAAGTTCTTTGTCCACTAGCCTACTGTAAATTGAACTCTTATAATGCTTCTAGAAACGAACATACACATAAGGAGGGCTTGTGCGCGAAATCGCCAATTATAATTGGCGCCGATCGCGCCAAAAAGACACCCAAATCAAGGCAGGAAGGATTTACGAACATCTTGTCGCCCAAGTTCTGGGTTGTGAAATATCAAGGCAGGACGAATACGAATACGCAGATTTACACTCAATTGACTTGGGTATTCGCGTGGAGGTAAAAGCGCGAGGAGACAACAACCCTTTCGGTCTGCACACAGAACAAATGGATCAGTATGAGAATGACCTTCCATTTCCACTCAGTTATACACTCTATGCCCTAGTCCCATATCGAAGTCGGAGGTGGATAAAGACTGGAGAAGGAAGGCCGAGAAGGTTCAGTAACAAAACAACCATGATCTCAATGCTCCGGTTTCTGAAAACAGACCAGGAGAGAAATGAGTTCTGGGCGGAAAATGTAGAATTCGTCTATCTACTTGACTTTCGAATAGTGAAAGGCCTCTTGACCCTGCTGGGTAGCAAAAAGGGTCATTTCGCTGGCCGTAAATCGGAAGATGCTCTGGTTGTAAATAGGGGCACCTTAACTTCTCTTTTTCAAGACGAGTCCTTCGCAACAGCTATGCGAACCCTTGGCTTGAGTGCATCTGGGTGGGCAAAAGGCACTTACCCAACCAGAACCCGATTTACGCTGGATGGACAACGCCTCAGTTCAAATTTCACCCTCATAACTGTGCTCCGAAGGAGTCTTCATGCGAAGATAGCCTCTCAGCTCTGCAACAAAGCCGTCACGCATGTGTGACGGCTTTCAATTTGAAATTAAGTAATACAAATATTGCCTTTAAGGCTGAAACAAGTTTTCAGGCATAAAGCGCACACTTTTAACTACCGGGAATTGTTTTGCGGTCGCTTCAATTTGCGCCCACAAAATAGCAACTCTGCAAGAACCACCCCCTGTTTTGTTTTGGGGGTCGTCAAATATGAGCGTGGCAACTCCATCAGCAATATAGGCACTTTTAAGTGTGACACCAGAAAGCGGAAATTCACTTTCAATGCCTGATATCTTTTCTTCATCAGAAACATCACCCCGCAGAAGAAGTCTTACAGCGTCCGCAAGTGGGGTTGTTGTTTTAGGAATAAATCGCTCGACGGCAACAAGTCCGTTCCTACTGCATTGCACTCCATCTGGACCTTGATCAAGAGTGGGATTATAAAGATGCAATTTGATGGGCACCTCGCTCTGATAAAAATTACCTTCCTCTGGGGCTGAAATCTGGGATATATAAAAATACCCAGTTGCTAAAATAAAAACAACAACAATTATTATCAGAGATTTTTTCATAAAATATTTATATAAATGTAGCAAACAGACTCACGCAGATTTCTCTCAGAATCACTAGTTGAAATTAACAACAAAATTATACATTCCCATAGCACAGAGTCCCTGAAGACGTTCTCCGGCCCCTGGCACGCCCACATTAATAACTTCTTCTCCTGTCTGAGCCAATACTTTTTGAAAACCGAGTGAGCGGATAACAAGCGACGCTGAACAATCATAAGTGCCATCCGTCTTCACGACCAATTTTGTCGGAATTCCCGCCTGAGCACTAGACACTTTTGGAAAATATCCACCCTTTGCCTTTACAGTAACATATTGAACTCCTTCTTTTATTTCGATATTTTGTGTTGCTTCATCCACTCCATTATTATCTGATTTTGAGCCACCAAGAAAAATGAAGCCCATCCCTAAGACAAGAATAAATGTGACAATAATGGTCGCAGATTTATTCATAAAATGATTATATGTTAAATAGAGGTTTAATAATTCCTAGTCCAGCAAGTCCAGCAAGAAGGGCGAACAACCCAAGACCGATTACAACTACTCCTGCTGATTTAAAAAACAAAGGAGCATGTTTGCTATGAGCAAATGATGCCGAGCCGAATGAAAGAAAAGCGAGCATTGGCAATGTTCCAAGCGAAAATGCAAACATAATTAAAAATCCAGACATAAAGCCGCCGCTTCCCAAGGCGGCGACTTGCATTGATTGTGTAAAACCGCAAGGCAAGAAAAATGTACCGAATCCGATAATGAGCGGAGTGAGCGTTTTATGCTCTATTTTTCTAAAAAAATCGAATATTCTAGAAGGTAGTGCGATTTTATTTTTCTCAAAAACTCCAGCTAAATTTAGCCCAAGCAACAACATCACTATGGAAGCCAATAGTCCCAAGATTGCTGTAAATGTAAAATTTATGCCAATAGCACTGCCGAGCGCCCCCAAAACTCCGCCTAATATTGCGAAGCTGACCAACCTTCCTGTGTGAAAAAGAAAGAAAGCCTTAGTGTCACTTACATTATCCTGTGACACTTTTGCTGAAAGAGATAGGACCAAGCCTCCGACAATGGCGAGGCAACTTGATACTGAAGCTATAAGACCAATAATAAAACTTGTTACTGGTGTTGTTTGGCCACCTATACCAAGATTTAAAATTCCTGATTTTTGTAATAGAAAAAATAAAATCAGAAACGCAAGCCCGATTGGCACTGCTTTCCAAATAACTTCGCTACTTTGTTTTTCCTTTGTAATCTTATCTACTGACAACGAATAGCCGTGGGATTTTATCTTACTTGTAAGTGTTATGGCTAACTCTTCGATGTCTTGATCACTGTCAGTTTCAATATCGACAGTCTCATCTTTCAAATTAACCCGCACATTCTTTACAAAACTCTCTCCACTTAAAACGTCTTCAATAAAAATTTTGCATGAAGCGCAGTGAGTACCAGAAACGTGGAATGTGTATTTTTTCATATTTATAATTTCTTGCTCTTAATTCGTAATGAATTTGATACAACTGATACGCTAGACATTGCCATCGCAAATCCAGCAAATACTGGATTCAGGAGCCATCCGAAAATTGGGTACAATACACCGGCCGCAAGCGGAATACCCACGATGTTGTAGATAAAAGCCCAGAAAAGATTCTGCTTAATTCCGCGCATAGTAATCTTAGAAAGTTTGATAGCTTTTACAAGTTTTGATATATCTCCACCTAGAAGTGTAATACCAGCTGACTCTATCGCCACATCTGTTCCTGTCCCCATAGCAATGCCTACATCCGCCTGAGCAAGAGCGGGGGCATCGTTTACTCCATCACCAGCCATTGCCACCATCCGACCTTGTGACTGCAATTCTTTTATCTTTGCCAATTTATCTTGCGGCAAGACATGAGCGACCACATCATCGATGCCAACCATCGAAGCCATGTGCTTTGCGGCTTTTTCATCGTCGCCGGTAAGCATGACTACTTTGATCCCCAGTTTATGGAGATTGGCAATCGCCTGTTTTGATTCAGGTTTTATTTCATCTGCCACCATGACAAAGCCGAGCACTTTTTCTTTTGTCGCAAAAATGACAGGGGTTTTTCCTTGAGATGTGAATTGTTCGATATTTGAAGTGTCGAATGCTATACCGAGATCTTTAATCATCTTTGTATTGCCAACAAAATATTCTAATCCATTGATTGTTCCCTTTAGTCCTTTTCCTTGAATCCCTTCGAAATCTGAAACAGCTTTTAGAGTTAAGTTTTTTTCTTGTGCGTAGCTTACAATCGCATGAGCAATAGGGTGTTCTGATTTTTTCTCGAGTGAGGCAAGGGTCGATACAAGATCGTCATCTTTGAGATTAGAGAGGTTTTGTATATCAACAAGTGTTGGCTTTCCTACAGTTATAGTGCCGGTTTTATCTACAATAACGGTGTCTACTTTGTGAAGATTTTCAAGAGTGGTGGCATCTTTGATGAGTATGCCTTCTTTGGCTCCCTTACCAACACCAACAATAATTGCTGTTGGTGTAGCAAGGCCGAGAGCGCACGGACACGCAATAACTAGAATTCCAACAAACGAAACAAGGCCGAATGATAAAGCCTGAGAAAAATCTAAGTATTGCGAACCAATAATGAGCCACGCTCCCAGAGAAAGAAAAGCAATCACTAAGACTATAGGAACAAATACTGAAGAAATCTTATCTGCGAGTGCTTGTATCGGAGCTTTGCTACCCTGAGCATCTTCAACCATCTTTATAATCTGGGCGAGCAATGTTTCTGATCCAACCTTTGTTGCTTTAAATATGAACGAGCCGGTTGTATTTATTGTCCCAGATACTACACTATCCCCAGTCTTCTTTTGCACAGGCATCGGCTCTCCAGTAACCATAGACTCATCCACAAAAGAACTTCCATCGATTATGACACCATCAACAGGAATCTTTGTACCCGGCTTTATGATAATTAAATCTCCACGCTTTACGTCATTTACAGAAATTTCCACCTCTTTGCCATCTCGAATAACCAAGGCGGTTTTTGCCTGAAGGTTAAGGAGTTTTTCTATAGCATCACCAGTCTTTATTTTTGACCTTGCTTCTAGATATTTACCAAGCGCAATAAATGTAATGACCACAATTGTTACATCATAATATTGATAATCAACATTTATAAAAGGTCGAAGCGTTTCTTCAAAAGCAGTGACTGTAAAACTGTATAAAAAGGCGGCAACAGTTCCAATGCCGATTAGCGTATCCATATTTGCTTTGCCATATCGGAGAAATCTATAAAAGCCGAGAAGATATGGCTTACCAACAACAAAGAGTGTGTATGTAGCCATCAATGGAAGGAGGTGGTGAAAGAGTTCCTTCACAACATAGCCCATTTCAGAAACAACTCCATATTGAGCAAAGATATCCCATCCCATAACAACTGCGGCAAAAATCGCAAGAGGAATCGCAGAAAGCACTTTTGTCCGCATATCAACGACCTCGGCCAACTTTTCTTTTTTAGATTGATTCAGTCCTAGATGAGCAGCATGTTCATCTGCCGACATACCCATCTCCTCGGCCGTAGTAGGAACCTCCAGTGAATAGCCGAGCGGCTCGATATGCTTAGAGAGGTCGTGAGGGTTAGTCCTCGATGGATCAAAAGAGACCTTGGCTTTTTCTGTGCCGTAGTTCACCTCCACAGATTGCACACCCTCAACCTTCTTGAAAGTTTTTTCAATAACGAAAGAACATGAGGCACAATGCATTCCTTTTACTTTGTATGTTTGTGTGTGCATATTATTTCCTCTTCAGTTTATAAACCTTAATTATCTCCGCCTTTGCTTTAGCGGTTTGCCCAGATTGCATCTGATGGTGAACACAATGATCTAAATGATTCTCAAGAAGTAAATCCTCTACATTTGATAAACCTTGCTTCACGGCAGATGTTTGCGTGATTACATCAATACAGTAAGTGTCATTTTCAACCATTTTTTGAAGACCCCGAACTTGTCCCTCAAGAAGCTTGAGTCGGCGAACCACTTTTGCTTTATTTTTGTCATCTATGTATTTCATATAAAACAAATATACCCCCTAGGGGGTATATTTGTCAAAGTAAACATCTGTGGA
>CAYLHJ010000004.1:0-36382 GCA_964383705.1 uncultured Candidatus Saccharibacteria bacterium
GAACTGTCTCGGGGATCTGCTCGGTGAAAATACAATACCGGTGAAGATGCCGGTTACCTGCAGTTAGACGAAAAGACCCCAGGAGCTTTACTGCAACTTGATATTGAGAATACGTTTTACATGCGTAGCATAGTGGTGAGACTTTGAAGCGTCGCTTTCGGGTGATGTGGAGTCGTCAGTGAAATAGCCATCTTGTGTGATGTATTTTCTAACCTCATCGGCAAAAACGATGAGAGACAGTATCTGGCGGGCAGTTTTAGTGGGGCGCTATCCTCCTAAAAAGTAACGGAGGAGTCTATTAAGGTTCTCTAGGCGCGAATGGAAACCGTGCCGATAGTGCAATGGCATAAGAGAGCTTAACTGTGAGGCGTACATGCCAAACAGATGCGAAAGCAGAGCATAGTGAACCGACGGTCCGCATTAGATGTGGCCGGAGATTATCGGATAAAAGCTACCCTGGGGATAACAGGCTAGTTCCGCCTAAGCGTCCACAGCGACGGCGGAGTTCGGCACCTCGATGTCGGCTCATCTTATCCTGGGGGTGAAGAAGCTCCCAAGGGTATGGCTGTTCGCCATTTAAAAAGATACGCGAGCTGGGTTCAGACCGTTCTGTAACGGAATTATTCCGCGATAGAACAGTCTGAATCCTCAGAGGGTTTGAAAATATTTCAGCTGTTAATACAACCAAAAAAATCACGGCGGTCGCATGTAGTAATACATGATGATCAAGCTGACTAATATCGGTGGAATCCAAGATTGATGTCTTGGGCTATACCGAGGGAATCTACTTTTTTAGTAGTGCCCGTAGAGACTGAATGTCAGACTTCAATTTTTGAAGAAGTTACAGTCCAGTACTCATGGCAACATGAGAAATATACGCGTGAGACAGGTTGGTCTCCTATCTACTGCAGGCGTTGATTCTTGAAAAGGTTTGCTCCTAGTACGAGAGGACCGGAGTGAACGAACCTCTGGTGTATCTGCTGTTCCTGCCAAGGGCAATGCAGAGTAGCTAAGTTCGGTTTGGATAACCTCTGAAAGCATCTAAGAGGGAAGCCAGCTTTAAGATGAGGAATCGTTTGAGGCCCGTGAGAGATGATCACGTTGATAGGCTCTAGGTGTACGGCGAGCAATCGCTTGAGCCGAGGAGTACTAATGCGCCGATTTCTATTAGGAAATGTGAACGTCGCTATGCTTTGTTCTGTTCTATGGGATTTATCCCATATGTTTTTTGACATAATCATATATTACGAAGTGGTTTGCAGACATAGCTCAGTGGCAGAGCGTCTTCCCCTAGCGGAGAAGGTCATCGGTTCAATTCCGATTGTCTGCTTGAACGCGTAGCCAAGCTGGTCAAGGCACAGGTCTGCAAAACCTGCATCGTTGGTTCGAGTCCAACCGCGTTCTTGCACTGGATCAGGTAGAGGAGATGAGTCCATCATCAGTCTGTAAGTTTCAACACCCGAAAGGTGGGGGAGATGGGTGCTTCCTCGGAAGGCAAAAGTCCTGCGAAGGGTTTCGCTTATAGGATTCCTGGTTCAGTGCTTCAGAATTGTTCTAGGTCTGTAGCTCAATTGGTAGAGCCCTGTCGACAAGTGCAAAATCGGAGTTCTGTTCGAGAGAGCAGAACAAACAGCTGTAAAGTTAAAGGTCGTGCCTCTCGCAAGAGAAACGCAGACCCACTTGTCGGGGTTATTCAGGAGGTTGGGGGTTCGATTCCCCTCAGGCCTGTGCAATTGTTTGGGGGTGGTAGCTCAGTTGGGAGAGCACCAGACTGAAAATCTGGAGGTCAGAGGTTCGAATCCTCTCTGCCCCATGTTCCGAGTCGTAAAGTCGGAAATCTTAAACAACCACTTTGTTCTTTTAGGCGGATCATCTAGGGGCCTAGGATACTTTCCGCAAGGAAAGTCACATGGGTTCGAATCCCATTCCGTCTATGCGCAATCTATTATAAAGATTGCGCCCACTTCGTAGTATATGATTTAAAGTTTTGAATTTTGAATGTTTAGTTCTGGTGATTCATCGCAAGGGTCACACCCGTTCTCATTCCGAACACGGCAGTTAAGCCTTGTTGAGCCGATGATACTCCTGTGGGGAAAGTAGGTAATCGCCAGAACTAAGTATTTAAAATAAAAAACACCATACCATAGAAGGTACGGTGTTTTTTTGTTACAATTTCTCCATAATGGACTGGGCGACAACTAGAAAATTACAATACTTTGGCATCATCGTCGCTGTAATCACAATATTTATTGTCATTCCTTTTTATATATTTATTTATCGTGCGCCAACGTGTTTTGATGGATTTAAAAATGGTGAGGAAGTCGGAGTTGATTGTGGCGGTTCATGCAGATTGCTCTGTAGTGCAGAAATTAGCCAGCCAATTTCTCGTTGGGACCCAAGATTTTTTGAAGTATCTGAAGGTGTTTATTCAGTTTTAGCTTATTTAGAAAATCCAAATATTGTTGCCGAAGTCTTAAATGCACCCTACATTTTTCGTCTTTATGATAAGGAAAACATACTTATTGCTGAGAGAAAGGGAAAAACATTTATACCAAAAGGTGAGAATTTTGCGATTTTTGAAGGCAATATAAATACAGGAGAGCGCGTGCCGTACAGAGCCTCATTTGATTTTGAAGGGGATCTTATCTGGGTGAGAAATACAAATTCTTCGCCAGAGATTTCCGTATCAAATGAAACACTGTCGCGACAAGATTTAGCCCCTCGACTAGATGCTAAAGTTAAAAATAATTCACTCGTTAGAGTTTCAGATATCGAATTGGTGGCAATTGTATTTGATGGGGCTGGTAATGCCATTGGTAGTTCTAGGACGTTCATTGAGAGTTTAGAAGATGGCGAAGAGAAATCAGTTGTTTTTACGTGGCCACGTCCATTTGAGACGAAAGCGGAAGTTTGTACTCAGCCGGTTGACGTTGCTTTAGTTATCGATCGGTCTGGGAGCATGGATGATCTAAGCTTAGATCCTCCTCAACCGCTTACAAGTGTAAAGGAGGCGGCCATATTCTTTGTGAATCAATTAAATGAAAATGATCAAGGTTCTCTTGTTACTTTTGCAACAAATGTATCTGAACCAATAGACAGTCAACTAACTTCAGATTTTGAATCATTAAAGAAAGCTATTCAAGATATCTTTATACTTTCAGATGGTATACAAAATACTAATATAGGTGATGGCCTTGCGAAGGCTCGGGAGGAACTTAATTCCCAAAGACATAAATCTGACTCAGATAAAGTAATGGTCGTGCTAACTGACGGTATTGCGACTCATCCTGTGAAGTTGGGGGATGAAAAATATCCGGAGACTTATGCATTATCAATTGCTAATCAAAGCAAGATAGACAAGATATCAATATTTACTATAGGTCTTGGGAAAGACTTAAATACTGAATTTCTAAAAGCTGTAGCTTCAAGTTCTGATGAATTTTATTTAGCTCCAACAGGCAAAGATTTGACGAGCGTTTATAACAAAATTGCCACATCAATATGCAAGCTAAAGCCCGCAGTTATTCAAATCATTCCGAGGGTTTATCCTAGAGGGTTTATAAAATAATTGTGAGTGAATTATTTAATGACATTTGGAAGCGGGTTGCAAATAATCGTCTATCGTCAGTAGATATTGATTGGGTTTTATTTTTTTGTGCCTTGCTTATATCTTTAGCTGGGCTTGTAACGATGAATTCTTTTGTCGGTGAAAGCTATTTCTTTGGGCGTCAAACTATCTGGTTGGTGATTAGTGTCGTCGTCTTTTTTATTGCTAGCGCAGTTGATTGGAGATTCCTTAGAAGGACATCTGTCGTTGTTTGGCTTTTTATTATTTCTTGTGCCTTGCTTTCAGCGCTATTTATTTTCGGTTATGTGGCGAAGGGTGCACAAAGTTGGTTTTCACTCGGTGCCTTTTCTTTCCAACCATCTGATTTTGTAAAGTTAGTACTTATCCTTGTTCTTTCAAAATACTTCAGTCGCAGGCATATCGAAATTGCACACATCAAGCATATTTTAATCTCTGGCACTTACGCGCTAATTATATTTTTTTTAGTTGTTTTGCAACCAGATTTTGGTTCAGCAATTATTATATTTTCCGTTTGGTTGGGTATGGTTTTAGTTTCCGGAATTTCAAAAAAGCATCTTTTTGCTGTTTTTCTACTCGGCTCAGTTGCTTTCAGTTTTCTGTGGTTTTTCGTATTTGAGCCATATCAAAAACAACGTATTATAACTTTTATTCACCCACTTGCTGATATACGTGGAGCGGGATATAACGCCTATCAATCTACCATTGCTGTCGGTTCTGGGGGTATTTTGGGGAAGGGGATTGGTTATGGAACTCAAAGTAAATTACAATTTCTTCCAGAGTATGAGACTGACTTTATATTTGCTGCTTTTGCTGAGGAATGGGGGCTTATTGGCGTAATAATCCTTTTTATTTTATTCTCTGTTTTGTTGTGGCGAATGATGCACAACTCAATGATTGGCGCCAGTAATTTCGAGACATTTTTTGGGCTTGGATTAACTATTCTTTTTGTAATCCATATTATTATTCACGTTGGGATGAATATCGGTCTTTTGCCAGTAACAGGGACGACAATTCCTCTGATGAGTTATGGGGGGAGTCATTTGCTCACAGAATTTTTGGGACTCGGAATTCTTATGGGGATGAGACGTTACAGAAGGGCGTCTCATCCTGGTGTAATAGAAAATGAGTTATCTGGAATTTAATTCTATTAAGCGCGACTCTTACAGACAATGTGTAAAATTTTTTACTACGCTTTTTTTACTTCATCATACAAGTTAACAGTTTTCTCAGTCATTAACTTTAAGGAGAATTTCTTCTCTACGTCTTGTTGAATTTTCTTGCCAAATTTTTCCCTCTTCTTACTATCTTTAATAAGCTCTCTTAAATGATATTCAATATCAAAAACATTACCTCGTTCAACCAGTATTCCATTTTCGTTATTTGCAATCACTTCCGGGATGCCACCAACTCTACTCGCAATTATCGGCAATTTAGCGAGACCGGCTTCAAGGATAGCGTAAGGAAATGCCTCAGTTCGTGACGTTAGAGAGAAGATATTGAATGCTTTTAGGTACTTATTTGCATCGCGTTTGAATCCAATAAAATGAACCCTCTCGCCAATTTGGAGATTTTTGCTTAGTTTAATGAGATTTTCCCTTTCTTCTCCCTCTCCGATTATGACTAAAGCTACTTCTTCAAAATTCTTGGCGACCGAACTAAAGGCTTTTATGAGAAAATCTAATCCTTTATTTTTGTGAAGTTCAGAAATGGTCCCTATCCAGAACGGTTCTTTTATGTCAATTTTTATCTCTTTTCGTGCGACATCTGACTCAAAAAAGTCTATTTTTTCTATTCCATTGTATATTTGGACAATTCTTTTTTCAGAAAAGTGGAATAAAAGTATTTGGTTTTTTATTCTTTCTGAAACGGCGATTGTTTTATGACAAAGTATTATAGTAAGCCAATGTATGGTGGCAATAGCAAGTCTTGAGACGATATTTCTATCTTCGTTGAACGCCCAGCCATGGCCAGTAAATATTATATTTTTTATACCAACGATTCTTCCCGCAATGGCTCCGAGGGCGCCAGCCTTAGAGCTATTTAGATGAAGGATGTCCGGTGATTCTTTATTTAGAATTTTTAAGGTATACCAAAAGGCTGATAGATCATTGAATAAATTAAAATTTCTTTTTAATGAACGTATCTCAATTGTTCTTATTCCAGCCAAAGACAATTTGTCTTTTAATATTGTTCCTTCGCCCATTAATACTGCTATTTCGTATTTTTCTTGAGAAAGATTGGTTGCCAAATCAAATACATATCGTTGAGCACCACCAAAATTGCCTTTTGTAACGAAATAGAGGATTTTTGTTTTAGATTTTTCCATGGAGATATCTCTGCCTTTCGGAGTTTAATTAGTTCATTGTAACTCAGGATAAACTCTAGACACAAATAAATAAAAGTTGCGAAAGTTATTTTTTTGGATAGTATAAGTGTACTTTATCCTTATATGAATCTTTCCAATAAAAGGGAGTCACTTATTCTTTTCTTAGGGGATATTTTCTTCTTTTATTTTGCTTTGTGGGTAATGCTATTTCTTCGTTACCTTTCTTTACCGACCAAAGATCTTTGGTTGGCTCATGCGACCCCTTTTTCAATATTGTTTATATGTTGGGCAGCAGTATTCTTTATTGCTGGTCTTTATGAAAAGCATACACTCATATTTAAAAGTAAAGTAAGCGGGACTATTTTTAATGCTCAACTTTTTAATTGCGTTTTGGCGGTGTTATTTTTTTATCTCATCTCATTTTTTGGTATTACTCCAAAAACAAATCTATTCATATATTTGATTATTTCCTTTATTCTCATTTTAATTTGGAGGACTGAACTTTTCAGATATTTTGAAATTAGAAAGAGGCAAAATGCGGTTCTAATTGGTGCTGGCGTTGAGATGAGGGAGTTGGAGCAGGAAGTTAATAATAATTCTAGATATAATCTTTATTTTTCTAATTTAGTTGATTTGGATTCTACCAGTGGCGTCAATTTTCAGGAAGAGGTTCTTAACCGTATCCGTTATGGAGATATTTCTGTTATTGCGGTTGATTTTAAGAATGACAAACTTGAGCCATTATTTCCTCAATTCTATGACTTGATCTTCTCGCAAGTTAGATTTATCGATATGCATAAAGTCTACGAAGATATTTTTGATAGAATTCCACTTTCTCTCGTTAAATACAGTTGGTTTTTAGAAAACATATCGGTATCTACTCAAAAAGGGTATGATTTTGCAAAACGAATTATGGATGTCAGTCTTGCAATTATCCTTGGTGCATTCTCATTCATATTTTACCCATTTGTTTTTTTTGCTATCAAAATCGAAGATGGCGGCCCAATCTTCTTTGTCCAAGAAAGATTTGGACAAAATAATAAAACCATTAAGTTGGTTAAATTTAGGAGTATGGCCGTTCACAATGAGTTAGACGGAATAGCGAAGGAACCAAAAACTACTAAAGTCGGCTCTTTTCTTAGAAAGACACGAATTGATGAATTACCACAATTATGGAATGTCTTAAGGGGTGATCTTTCAATGATTGGCCCGAGACCTGAAATTCCGGCTCTTGTTGAAGTTTATGAGAAAGAGATTCCTTATTACAATATTCGGCATTTAATAAAACCTGGGCTTTCGGGTTGGGCGCAGCTCTATCATTTAGAACCCCCTCGCTTCTCTGCTGGTGTAGATGCCACTAAGAAAAAACTTTCTTATGACCTTTATTACATAAAGAATCGTTCATTTATTCTTGATCTTAAGGTGGCAATTAGGACTATTCAGGCACTTCTTTCGCGTGGAGGGGTTTAATTTGCGAAAGTGAAAAAAGTGGCTATACTGTCTAAATGTTTAAATATCGAATAGCCTCCATGATTCTTGTTATTGCCGGCGTTTTACTGGGGTTATTTGTTCATTCTTCTACTAAATTGGATGCGCGCTTTCCTTTTAAGCTCGGCCTTGACCTTGTGGGTGGGACAGAGCTTATTTATCGTGCAGATGTTTCACTTTTGACTGGTAATGATATCGATGGCTCAATGGATGCTCTTCGTGAAGTTATTGAACGCAGAGTGAATATTTTTGGTGTTTCAGAACCAATTATCCAAATAGAGAAAGCTGGAGTATTGTCTGGTAATCAAGATCATAGACTTATTGTTGAATTACCGGGAGTAAAGGATACAGATGAGGCGATTTCAATGATTGGTAAAACTCCAGTCCTTGAATTTCATTTAGAAAAAGATGGTATTAAAAATTTATCTGAAGATGATATTGCTAATGCAAAATTAGAAGATATTTTTGTGCCAACGGGTTTGACTGGGCGATTGCTAAAGAGAGCTCAGCTTCAATTTGATCCAACGACTAACGAGCCGTTAGTAGTTCTTGAATTTAATGATGAGGGAAAAGAATTATTTGCAAAAATAACGAGAGATAATATTGGTAAAACATTGGCCATATTCCTCGATGGGACAATTATTCAAGCTCCAGTTATTCGAGATTCTATCGATGGCGGAACAGCACAGATTTCAGGGAGTTTTGATGCAAAGACGGCAAGAGAAGTTGTAAAACAACTAAATTATGGCGCATTGCCGGTTCCGATTGAGCTTATTAGCCAAAGAACGATCGGCGCCACCTTAGGAGAGGCGGCACTTTCGGCCGGAATTCGGGCGGGGATGTGGGGCTTTATACTTCTTGTAATTTTTCTAGTTTTTTGGTATCGCTTGCCGGGAATTGTCGCCTCTCTTGCTCTAATACTTTATATTCTTATATCTGCTTCTCTATTTGTTTTGATTCCTGTTACTTTAACTGCTGCTGGCATTGCCGGATTCATACTTTCAATAGGTA
Organism: uncultured Candidatus Saccharibacteria bacterium; assembly: GCA_964383705.1. Lineage (GTDB taxonomy): Bacteria > Patescibacteriota > Minisyncoccia > Phycocordibacterales > Zambryskibacteraceae > CAYLHJ01. The sequence goes on from CAYLHJ010000004.1 coordinate 8,415, forward strand.
TGGCTGTTGATGCGAATGTTCTTATTTTTGAGCGCATGAAAGAGGAGTTGAAATCAGGCAAAGATCTTTCAGAATCTATGCACGAAGGATTTCATCGTGCCTGGCTTTCTATTCGTGATTCAAATATCTCAAGTATAATTACGGCGATTGTCCTATTTTGGTTGGGAACTTCTTCAATTAAGGGCTTTGCTTTAACGCTCGGTTTGGGAGTTGTAGTTTCAATGTTTACAGCAATTACTGCTTCTAGGACTTTTCTATTTGCTACAGGCCTGATGAAAAAAAATAATTTTATTAGATTTCTTTATGGTTCTGGATTCAAAAATTGATATATGTTTATCGTAATTCATAGGAAAATATTTTTCACCATTTCAGGTATTCTATTGCTGGCTTCATTGGCTGCGCCATTTATTTTTGGCCTACCTTTAAGTACAGATTTTTTAGGAGGAAGTATTCTTGAAGTTTCTTATGTTAATCCAGATGATAGACCAAATCTGGATACGGCTAGGAGTTTGGTCGGTTCTTTGTCGCTTGGCAATGTGTCATTGAGACCGTCAGGTGAGGCAAATTTAGTCATGCGTTCCAAAGAGCTTTCTCTTGAAGATAAACAAAGTGTCCTAAGTGCTCTTTCACAAAATGGCTCAGTTGAAATAAAAGAAGAGCGTTTCAATTCAGTTGGTCCAATAGTTGGAGAAAGTCTAAAACGAAAATCATTTATTGCGATTGGAATGGTGATTTTAGGTATTGTTTTCTTTATTACTTTCGCTTTTCGTAAAGTGTCTCTGCCGGTACCTTCTTGGAAATATGGTTTATCTGCGATTATTGCTTTGTTTCACGATATTGTCGTTCCAACAGGCATATACATAATATTTGGAAGATATTTTGGTGCAGAGATAGACCTTCTTTTTGTTACAGCGCTTTTAGCAATTCTTGGATATTCTATTCATGACACGATTGTTGTTTTCGATCGTGTTAGGGAGAATCTTAGATTAAATGAAGAATCTCGAAATCAAGAAGAATTTGAAGTAACGGTGGGTAAGAGTATCTCTCAGACTATGGCTCGGTCTATCAATACTTCAGTCACAATTTTTATTACCCTTCTTGCTTTATTTCTAATTGGAAGTGAATCGACACGCGCATTTTCCTTCATCCTTTTGGTTGGTGTAGTTGCTGGGACATACTCATCAATTTTTGTGGGTAGCCCGCTTCTTGTAACACTAGAGAAATTGCAAAAGAAAGCAAGATAATTTCTTTAAATTATTTTGTATAATAGGCTCATGAAGCCAAGGTATCCTAAATGGATTATTATAATTGTGGTATTAGCTATTCTTGTTGTGGTGGCTATCTTTCTTAAGAAAGATGAGTCTCAAGATATCATTACACCAGAGAAACCTGATTATGAAGAAATAGTGGTCCCCGAGGAATTATCTCCAATAAAAGGTGAATTTGGTGATGAGCAAATATATTATCCCGCAAAACCGACCAAAATCACGGTTAAGGGTCGTTATGTATACAGTGAGGATATAAAATCCTCAACGGTTGGTAAGGTTTGTTTTGAACCAAATGAAGATTCTACTGGTTTAGGAGAAAATATTTGTTTTGATAATAAGGATGAGGCATTTGCAATTTTTGGTATTCAGAGGGGTTTTTCAGATGGTTCACTGCGGTGTACGGTTTCTGCACCAGCAACTATTGAGATAATGGGGTATTCAAAACTTACAGCTGATGTGGGTGGTTATGATAGCGCAACCATAACTAAAGTAGTTTCTGTTGGAGAACAATCATTCGAAAATTGCAACTAGAAAGTGCCATCTTTTGTTGGAGTCAGGATACTTATTTTTTCTAGAGGTCTATTTTTGAATCTTGGAAACCCGATATTTTATTAATAAAATTAGGTTAAATTGTCGCTTGACTCCCATTTGGATATCTATATAATACAAGCCTGTCCCAAGGTTTTCCTGAGGGGCTGTTTTGAAAAAGTTCATTGAAAACTTTGTTATGCATATATTGAGAACGCTTAAGGTATTAAAGACACCTTAAGCTAGCAAGTCTCAAAAAATTCCAATGTGATTCCAATATGAGCGGGTGATAACTTTCACGGACTAGTATTCTTTGTTTTGTTCCGTTCCAAGTGAAATGTTTCAAACATTCATTCTTAATGAGAGTTTGATCCTAGCTCAGGATGAACGCTGGCGGCGTGGATAAGGCATGCAAGTCGAACGCCCCGCAAGGGGAGTGGCGAACGAGGTAGTAACACGTAGGAACGCACCCTTTAGTCAGGAATAACTAGCCGAAAGGTTAGCTAATACTTGATAGTCTCTTCGGAGTAAAGATTTATCGCTAAAGGAGCGGCCTGCGGGATATCAGCTAGTTGGTAAGGTAATGGCTTACCAAGGCTATGACGTCTAGGGGAGCTGAGAGGCTGACCCCCACCGATGGTACTGAGACACGGACCATACACCTACGGGTGGCTGCAGTCGAGAATCTTCCGCAATGGGCGAAAGCCTGACGGAGCGACGCCGCGTGATTGATGAAGTCCCTCTGGGACGTAAAGATCTTTTATAAGGGAGAAAGTTTATTGATAGTACCTTATGAATAAGGGGTTGCTAAACTCGTGCCAGCAGCAGCGGTAATACGAGTGCCCCAAGCGTTATCCGGAATTATTGGGCGTAAAGGGTGAGTAGGCGGTCTGGTTAGTCTCTTGCTAAAGTCTCCGGCTTAACCGGGGAACTGCGAGGGAAACGGCCAAACTGGAGAGGGTGAGAGGTCTAGGGAACTCATGGTGTAGGGGTGAAATCCGTTGATATCATGGGGAACACCAAAGGCGAAGGCACTAGACTGGCACCTGTCTGACGCTGAATCACGAAAGCGTGGGGATCAAACGGGATTAGATACCCCGGTAGTCCACGCCCTAAACGATCTCAACTGGCTTTTCGGAGTATCGACCCTCTGAGAGGCGAAGCTAACGCGTTAAGTTGAGCGCCTGGGAAGTACGGCCGCAAGGCTAAAACTCAAAAGAATAGACGGGGACTTGCACAAGCAGTGGATCATGCGGTTTAATTCGATGGTAAACGAAGAACCTTACCAGGGCTAGAAATCTAGACGAAATCTCGAGGAAACTTGAGGTGTCTCACAAGGACGTCTGGACAGGTGTTGCATGGCTGTCGTCAGTTCGTGGCTTGAGCTGTTCCCTTAAGTGGGGAAACGAACGCAACCCTCGTCGTCTGTTACAAGTGTCAGGCGAGACTGTCCGTCTCTGACGGAAGGAAGCGAGGATGACGCCAAGTCAGCATGACCCTCTGATGCCCCGGGCTACACGCATGATACAATGGCCACTACAACGGGTTGCGACGGGGAAACCCTGAGCTAATCCTTCAAAAGTGGCCCCAGTTCGGATTGAGGTCTGCAACTCGACCTCATGAAGCCGGAATTGCTAGTAATCGCGGGTCAGCTATACCGCGGTGAATACGTTCTCAAGTCTTGTACTCACCGCCCGTCAACTCAAGGGAGTTGGGAGTACCCGAAGTCCTGGCGTAAGCCGGGCCTAAGGTAAGCTCAATGACAGGGAGTAAGTCGTAACAAGGCACGGGTAGCGGAAGCTGCTCGTGGAGTAATTCAAATGAAAATCACTCGCACCATTGGTGTTGAGTTGAGTGTGTCGATATTGTGAATCTCGATCGAGTTCGCAATGGATAGTGATAAGGAATCCTAAAAATTTATCTGACATTCGGAAAGACGAATGCAGTAATCTTTCGTAAGATAGATTACAAAGGGAACGGAACAAAATAAAGAATATTAGAGAAACCCCGCATGGTTGTAAAGACCTGCGGGGTTTCTTGTTGACAGTCTTTTTATAAAAATGTTATCTTCGCAAAAGAGCAGATCTTTTCTTTAAAAAGGAGATGGCAATGCAAAGCAATGATACGGAATGTGATCTTGTTGGCGGTGGTCAAGGGCGTCATCCTGAAGATGTGAAATCATCAGGGGAAATTGTCGGATTAATCACCACATTACTCGCAATCTCTCTGGCAATTTTCCTTGGGCGTATTCTATTGCTCTGGATTAATGATTTACATCTCTAGAGCGGAGCATTTTGTAAAGGCTGACTACGAAAGTCAGCCTTTTGTTTTGTAAATAAAACGTTATTTTTAGCTGTATTTATTATTTGACAAATCATATATTATTATGCTATAATTGGACCAGATAAGTTCATTTCCAACTCTACTTCCGAGGGAAATATGAATCCAGCGAATAGTAGCCTTCACTCCTTGGTTTCAGGGGTGAAGATGCTCATTCAGTTTTTGATGATCGTTGCCCTCATCGTATCTGGCTGGGTAACTATCAGTCTCTTGATTTTCTGGCATTGTGCCCCACCAGACGCTACTTGTAGTCCTGTCCATCCTTTCTGGCTCATTCCCCTCAAGATTCTCGTATCTCTCGGCTTCTTGAAGTAGTGGAGTCGGGATACGGTGTCTTGTGGTCCCAGACCGGCATTCAGCAGTGCCGGTCTTTCGTTTGTTAAAAAAGACCTTTTTTGTTATATTTCCTCTACGTTTTAATGTATTAACGGTTTTTTTATTTGCGATGTTTCTTATGGGCGTATAGCTCAGGTGGTTAGAGCGCGTCACTGATAATGACGAGGTCCCAGGTTCAACTCCTGGTACGCCCACAAACTTTTGATTTTTAGGGTTTTAACGAGAGTCCCTCCCAGTCTCAAGCCCTTTCTATAAGGATCGATTTCAACTCCCACTCTAATATTTTTGTTATATAATGTAGTTGTTAGTCCTATTTTAAAGAAAATACCGCATGAAAAGATACAGATTTTTTGTTTCTGTTTTTTTGAGTTTTATTTTTGTCTTCTCCTCAGCATTGGTAGTTTTGCCTTCAAATTCTGCAGATGCTGCGACTTTTCAAGTTGGAGACAGAGTTAAAGTTACCGCGTCATCTGGGGCGAATGTTTTTGCTTCTGCAGTGAAAGGTGCCAGTGTTCTCGGCACCCAACCTTTGGGTAGTGTCGGTACAGTTTTAGCTGGGCCAGTTTCAATTACTAGTTCTAATAAAGTCTGGCAAGTCGATTTTGACTCAGGGGTTGATGGTTGGGTTAGGGAGATATTTCTAACTATTGTAGTTGTTACTCCACCCCCGACAAGTACGGCGATTCCGCTTATGGATATGAATTCAAGTCAAAATTATCTTGGTTTCAGTGGTGGGCTTTATGAAAACTCTACGAACATTGTGCCTACAGATCATGATGCTGCTGGAAAAGCCGTGGCATCAGGTATTGCACCTCTTGATGTTAATGGGAATGTAGATTTAAGTAGCGGAAAGATTATTCTTATGTCCATTGGCATGTCGAATACTACCCAAGAGTGGTGTGCGCAAGTATATAACCCATCGATACCGTGTGATTCCTGGACTTTTACTGGGCAGGCATTGGCAGATAGCCGTGTTGATAAAAGTAGTCTTGTAATTTTGGATGGCGCAAAAGCCAGTGAGACGGCTGATTCTTGGGATTCAATATCTGATCAAAATTATAATCGTGTTCGTGATACAATCCTTTCACCTCTTGGTTATACCGAAAATCAAGTACAAATTTTATGGGTTAAGGTTGCTAATCCTTATCCTTCAGTTTCGTTACCTAATCTAAGCGCGGATGCATACACATTAGAGACTCAGATTGGTAATATTGTTCGCGCGGCGAAGATTCGTTATCCAAATCTAAAACAAATTTTTTTCTCAAGTAGAACCTATGGCGGATATGCCACCAGTTTGTTGAATCCAGAACCATACGCTTATGAGTCTGGCTTTGCCGTTAAGTGGTTAATTCAAGCTCAGATAGATCAGATGCGTAATGCTGGTGCTGTTCAAGATTTGCGTGCTGGAGACTTGAATTACAGTAATGGTACTGCGCCTTGGATCGCATGGGGCCCATATCTTTGGGCAAATGGGACATCTTCCAGGTCAGATGGTCTTGTTTGGAACGCTGTTGATTTTGATTCAGCAGATTATACTCACCCGAGTCCGCCAGGATCTCCATCTCCAAATAATCAATCTGGTGAATATAAAGTTGGTAATATGCTACTGAACTTCTTTATAAATTCAGCACCGTCTTACACCCCGTGGTTTTTGGCAACAAGCACTCCGCCACCATCATCAAAATTTACAATAGGTGGTAACGCCCAAGTCATTTCTGGCCCATTAAACGTTCGTGCTGAACCGACTGTTTCATCTACACTTCTTGGCACACAAGCAACTGGTGTTGTTGGAATTGTTGTCGGTGGGCCGGTAGTTGCTGATGGTTATACTTGGTGGAATATTCACTATCCAAATTCTCCAATTGGTTGGTCGGTTGAGAATTTTCTAGCACCCTACACTCCTATTGTTTCTGGGAGTCGAGTTAAAGTAATTTATCCACAGGGATTAAAGGTTCGTAATTCAAGTAATCAAATAATTGGAACACAACCATATGGTGCGCTTGGTACTGCTACTGCCGGTCCAGTTACCATTGGACAAAATCTTGGTTGGCAAGTCAATTTCGATTCAGGAGTTGATGGTTTGGTTCCTCAGTCAGGTCTAGGGAATCCTTAAAACTTTTATTTTCTTATTTCTGTTATGAAATATCAAACTGGCCCCAGAACTCGGGCCAGTTTGGTTAATTATGATTTGACTCAATTATTCTTATGATTCCTGCTAGAATGGATTATGTTGATGGTCAATAATTTTAACGAATATGGGGATATTTTTTGATGATAAAAAGCCTAAAATAACAAAAGAAGAATGGAAGATAAAAGTCCGGACTAGGCTCTATGATCAAGGTCTTGAGGTAAAGGAGATCGATTTTGTTGAGGGTCTATTTTATGGTGATATGCATGAAGAGGGAGAAAAAGAAAAAGGTATCCAAATAGAAGAAATTGCTCAGCGCATAAAATGGCTTAAAGAGAACAGTAGCCTTCACACACTCAGTAATAGCCAAATCGAGGCTCTTGAGAAGGAGTTGTTAAAATTATTATGATCCCGCTAATCAAAAATATTCGACAAAGTGGCAACAACCCTTTTTTCCTCATTGCTGGTCCGTGCGTGGTAGAAAGTGAGGATATGGTTATGTCTATAGCTGAGGAAATATATTTAATTACCGAAAAGCTTGATATTCCTCTTATTTTTAAATCATCTTATAAAAAAGCGAATCGCAGCCGGTTGGATTCATTTACCGGAATCGGAGATGAGAGGGCCCTTCTTATCTTGAAAAAAGTGGGCGAAACATTTCATGTTCCAGTTGTTACAGATGTGCATTCTGCCGAAGAAGCATTAATTGCTGCTTCTTTTGTAGATATGCTACAAATCCCAGCATTTTTGTCACGTCAGACTGAGCTCTTGGTTGCTGCTGCCAAGACAGGAAGGTGGATAAATATAAAAAAAGGACAATTTATGTCTCCAGAGTCTATGCGATTTGCTGTTGAAAAAGTTAGAGAATCTGGAAATGTAAACATTGTATTAACCGATAGAGGAACAATGTTTGGATATGAAGACCTAATTGTTGATTATCGTGGTATACCCGAAATGCAGAAAAATTCTGTCCCAGTTGTTCTGGACATAACACATTCTCTACAAAGGCCAAATCAAGCATCTGGCATTTCTGGTGGGAGACCAGAATTGATTTCTCTTTTGGGTAGGGCTGGAATAGCTGCTGGAGTTGATGGTATTTTCCTTGAGACTCATCCTAATCCAAATCAAGCAAAGTCGGATGGCGCAAATATGCTTCCTCTTGGGCAATTAGAAAACCTTCTCGTCCTTCTTTCGAATATTCGTCAAGTAATTATGAACAAATAGGCCCGGTATTTTCACAAATTTTCTTAAGATTAAAAAGTAAGTTATAATACGGCGAATAAAAACAACCATGTCTAAAAATAATATAATTTTCTTTATTGGTGCTGTTTTGTTTCTAATGCCGTTTCTTGGTTTTCCTTCTCTCTGGGAAAACTTTTTTAATATAGTTTTTGGGGTCTGGCTTATGGGTCTTTCTTTTTCTGTGGCAATAAAAAGGCGAATGGCCACACGGAAGATACGTCAAAATAGAAAAAACATTTCTTCAACTCCATCTTTCGTTGATGCCGCTTTCCCTAAAAATAATTCAAGCTTTGGTGGTGAGATTCCAAATAAAGTTGATCAATTAGTAAATATTGATGATAACCAAGAGCGCCCATCTGGTCTGAATTCCTTTTAGTCTTGTTCATGCAAAATAACACCGGAGTAAAAAAAGTTTTTTTGGGCGGAGCCGTTTTGTTTGCGTCTGTCTTTTCAGTCAGTTATTTTGGCTTACCTTTTTTTTCAGAATTGAGTTACGAACCTAGTGAGACCGAGGTAGTTAAATCTCTGCCGAAAGAAGAGGCGGAAGAGAAGTTTATTGCTACTCATATTGCAACACCAGACGCTGTAAAAGGGATTTATATGACGAGTTGGGTTGCGGGGACTCCGTCATTGCGAGAAAAACTAGTTAGTCTTGTAAGAGAGACAGAACTGAATACTATTATTATCGATATAAAAGATGATACTGGGAGAGTATCATATGAAGTATTTGATCCTGAATTGAAAAAGTATGGCTCAGAGGACATTCGTATCGTTGATCTGCGAGAATTTATTAAGAAGCTTCATGATTTAGATATTTATGTTATTGGCCGTATTGCAAGCTTCCAAGACCCATTTATGGTCAAGCATCATCCCGAATTTGCGGTAAAGAGGGCAAGTGATGGTGCAATTTGGCGCGACAGGAAAGGTATACCATGGATAGATGCTGGCGCTCGTGATCATTGGAAATATCTTTCTTTAATTGCAAAGGATGCATATAGTGCTGGATTTGATGAAATACAATTTGATTATATTCGATTCCCGTCTGATGGAAATATGGCCGATATAAGCTATCCATTTAGTCAAAATAAGATCAAACACGAAGTTATTAGAGATTTTTATAAATATATTCATAATGAACTAAAGACTACCGGACTTAAGATTTCTGCAGATTTGTTTGGTATGACAACTACAAATCCTGACGATTTGAATATTGGTCAGCTTATTGAAGATGCGTTTCCGTATTTCGATTATATCTCTCCAATGGTTTATCCATCGCATTACCCAAGCGGTTTTCATGGTTACAAAAATGTTAATTCAGTTCCATATGAAGTAGTAAAAATATCTATGGATAGCGCGGTCTCTCGTTTGAAATTGTTTAATAACACTATCTCTTCAACGACCGTTGAACTTAGGCCTTGGTTGCAGGACAATGATTATCCAGTTCATTACACTGCAGATATGGTTCGTGCCCAGATAGATGCGACTTATGATGCCGGGTTGGATTCTTGGATGCTTTGGGATGCTGCCAACACCTACACTCGAGCGTCTCTCTATGACGAATAAATTTTCTATTGACTTAAAATAGTTTTTGTATAATCTCTTCTCAGACCTTATTCGAGGGAATTATGCCAGAAGACTTTGATTCTCGCTATGCACTTTGTCGGAAGATAGTTCTAGGGGTTATTTCTCGACATAAAAGTATTCCAGTTCAAGAGATTGATGAAAATCAGCCAATTGGAGATAGTTTCTCTGTAATTGGCGAGGAGGTCGCTTTCTTGTTGGGGGTTAACTTGCCACTTTGCTCTAAGATGTCTGTCAGTGATTTGTTGCAAGATATTAGGGATCGAATTTGCAAACAGTGAGCGCTTTAGCTCACTGTTTTTTGTATGTGGTGCACGTGTTACTTCATGGGGTATAATTATGGTTGAATTCTATATGAACTCTGAAAAAATCACTTATTTTGCGGAGACTGATGCGCGTAATAAGAAAGTCGCTTTTGGTATAAAAGCGAAAGACCGAACTCGTCATGTTTATGTAATTGGTAAAACAGGCATGGGCAAATCTACTTTGCTTGAAAATATGGCTGTGCAGGATATCCAGAGCGGGGAGGGCATGGCTTTCATTGATCCTCATGGGAAAACCGCTGAACTGCTTTTAGAATATGTTCCACAAGAAAGAATAAAGGATATCATCTATTTTGCACCATTTGATACTGAGCATCCAATCTCATTCAATGTCATGGAAGATGTCGGTGCTGATAAGCGTCATCTTGTGGCAAACGGGCTTATGTCTGCTTTCAAAAAGATATGGGTTGATGCTTGGTCTGCGAGGATGGAGTACATATTGAATAATATTCTTCTCGCCCTTCTTGAATATCCAGATTCAACTTTGGTTGGAGTTAATAGAATGTTGTCTGATAAAGATTATAGAAAAAAAGTTGTTGCTAATATTACAGATCCATCAGTTAAATCATTTTGGGTGGATGAATTTGAGAAGTACGGAGAAAGATATATGCAAGAAGCAGGTGCGGCCATTCAAAACAAGGTTGGGCAGTTTGTTTCCAATCCTCTTGTAAGAAATATTATCGGCCAACCAAAGTCGACGTTTGATTTAAGAAAAGTTATGGATGAGAGGAAAATTGTTATTATAAACCTCTCAAAAGGGCGGGTTGGTGAGCAGAATGCAAATTTGTTAGGAAGCATGCTTATTACCAAAATCTACTTGGCCGCTATGTCCAGGGCTGATTCAACAGAAAGTGTATTGGGCAATCTACCAAATTTTTATCTATATGTTGATGAATTTCAATCTTTTGCTAACGAATCTTTTGCTGATATTCTGTCTGAAGCGAGAAAATACAAATTAAATCTTACAATTGCTCACCAATATATTGAACAAATGTCAGAAGAGGTCCGCGCGGCGGTCTTTGGTAATGTTGGCACAATGATTACTTTTAGGGTCGGCGCTTATGATGCTGAAGTTCTAGAGAAAGAATTTGCTCCGACGTTTACTGTTGAAGATCTTGTGAACCTTGGATCATATCAAATATATTTGAAACTAATGATTGATGGCGTTTCATCTCCTCCATTTTCTGCTACCACCCAAGCCCCAATCACTAAACCAGAAATATCATATAGACAAGATATTATTGAATATTCTCGACAGAATTACGCTCGGACGAAAAAGATTGTTGAGGAAGAAATCAGAAAATGGCATGAGGAAGGAAGTAAAAAAGCAGAAATCAAATTTTCAAAACAAGAATCTAAACCATTGAGGGTTGAAGAACATAAGGTGGCTCACAAAGATTTTAATAGGCAAAAGGAAAATGATTTAAAAAAAGATAAGAATACCATTTTTGAGTCGATAATTCAGGCCGAGCAAAAGAAAAACGAAACTATCATAGGAAAAAAATCTGTTTCACTCGAATCTTTAAAGTCTGATTCAAAAAGAAATGATAAAAATCCAACCCCTCAACATGTCTCCGAACTTAAAAAAGCCCTAGCTGCAATTGTAGATGATGTGGGTGGTGCAAAGACAACCCAAGACAAAAATGGAATTGATACAAAAAGAGATAAAAATTATAAGGCACAAAATGACTTCAATATAAATTCTTCGGTGGATCAGGTAAATGAAAAAAAAGTAGTTACCAAAAAAGGAAAAAATGAGATTCCTAGGGATGAACTTGAAAACATGCTTCATGTTGACATATAGCGGTGATTTTAGGAGAATCCTCCCATGACTTTCAGAAAAGCACTTATTTTTTCTCTAACCTATGACCAAAGGTTTTTGGGTGGTGCCGAGATTGCTATACGGGAGATTACTGACAGAATATCTTCCAAAGAAATTGAATTTCATATGATTACCCTTCGCCTAAATTCTAGAAGACCTAGAGTTGAAAGGGTTGGTAATATTGTGGTGCATAGGGTAGGTTTTTCGAAGATTAATCCGTCGGTTTCTGAACTTCGTAGCTTTCCCTTACACTATAATAAATATTTATTTGTGTTACTGGGTTTTTATAAAGCAATCAGACTTAATCGAAAGTATAGGTTTGATTTGGTCTGGAGTATGATGGCAAGCTATAATTCTTTTGCTGCCCTTTTTTTCAAAATCTTTAATCCTAATATTCCCTTTATTCTTTCTCTACAGGAAGGTGATCCCATTGAACACATAAAAAGCCGTCTTGGTATATTTTATCCGATTTTTAAAAAAATATTTAAAAAAGCTGATAGAGTTCAGGCCATATCTCAATATTTGGCCGAATTTGCTAAAAACACCGGGTATTCAAAAGAAGTTCTCGTTATACCAAATGGAGTCAATATCCCTCTTTTTTCAAGAGAGATCCCAAGTGAGGAATTGGACAATATTAAAGAAAAAATTGGCAAGAAAGAAGATGATATATTTATTGTTACCACTTCTCGTTTAGTTAATAAAAATGGCCTCGTGTATCTTATAAGGTCTCTTTTATTGCTTCCGAAAAACATTAAACTTATTATTATTGGGCAGGGAGAAGACGAATCTTCTTTGCGTTCCGAGGTAACAGAAACAGATTTGACCCATAGAATAAAATTTCTTGGGTATATAGAACATAAAGATATTCCGCCTTATTTAAAAGTTTCAGATATCTTTATTCGCCCCTCGCTATCTGAAGGGATGGGCAATTCTTTCATCGAAGCGATGGCGGCTGGCATTCCAGTTATTGCTACTCCGGTTGGCGGGATTGTCGATTTCCTTTTTGACCCAGACAAAAACCCCAACCACGAGCCGACCGGTGTTTTTGTTATTCCCAAGGATTCTCAGAGTATTGCTTCTCAAATTAAAAGACTTTTGGAAAGCCCAGCATTGCGTCAGCAAATAATTTCTTCGGCAAAAAAGATGGTAGAAAGCAGATATGATTGGGATATTATCGCCAAAGAGATGAAAGACAAGATATTTCTTTAATCAAAGGAAACGCCCAAAATATCCTTTATATTTCGATATATTAATGATATTGTTGCCAAATTAAAATTTATCTATTTTAAAAAGATGAGAGAGCAATCAAAGACCAATATTCTTATCGCAACTGGAATATATCCTCCTCAGATTGGTGGTCCAGCAACTTACAGCAAGTTGCTCGTTGATAGGTTACCAAATCATGGGTTCAATGTAAGATTGGTCAATTTTGGTTCTGTCATCAGATTTCCCAAGTTTATTAGACATTTTTTATTTTTTTTAAAAGTTTTGAAACATGGTCTTTGGGCCGATACTGTGTATGCACAGGATCCAGTCTCAGTTGGTTTACCTGCCCTAATCGCCGCGAGTTTTCTCAGGAAAAGGATGATTCTTAAGGTGGTTGGAGACTATGCCTGGGAGCAGGGAGTTCAATATCATGGTGTCAAAGATTTGCTTGACGAATTTTTGATAAGATACAAGGAATATTCTTGGAAAGTTAGATTGTTAAAAAAGGTACAAGCTTTTGTTGCCAGAAAATCACAATGCGTAATAGTTCCTAGCAGATACTTAAAAAAGGTCGTTGTCCAGTGGGGTATTGATCAAAATAATATTTTTATCATTAATAACACCTTTTCTCCTCCTTCAGAGATAGAGACAACAAGAGAGATTCTAAGGAGCAAGTATGGTTTCACAGGACAAACAATTTTGAGTGCAGGTCGAATTGTCCCTTGGAAGGGATTTGGAATACTCATTGACTTAATGCCAGAGATTTTAAATAAGATAGAAGACGCCAACTTGGTTATTGTTGGTGAAGGGCCATTTTCTGATATTTTAGTTGACAAGATAAACCAAAAAAGACTCGGCCACAAGATAAAAATGTTTGGTAGGGCTTCTCATACAGATATTTTACAAATGTTAAAAGCCGCTGATGTCTTTGTTTTAAATACCTCTTATGAAGGGTTTTCGCATATTATTCTTGAGGCCATGTCTTTGGGTACTCCAGTTGTTACTACAAATGTTGGTGGAAATTCAGAGATTATCGTTGATGGTAAAAACGGTTTTCTTACAGGATATAATGATACTGCTGGATTGGAGATGGAAATTATCAGAGTGCTTTCAAAACAGTTTGACGATAAAAATATAATACAAGAAGCAAAAAAAACTGCGGAGTCTTTTGATGAAGCCGAAATGATAAACCAGCTTAAGGAGATTCTTAAAAAAGCATGAGAGTAATAATGATTTCTACTGATAAAAATATTTTCGATAAAAATTCAGCTGTTGCTAAGCGAATGGTAGACTACGGAGAATTTTTTGGCGAGCTTCATGTGATTGTTTTTTCTCTAACCAATCTCAATTTCGTTGAAATAAAATTGTCGGGAAAAGTGTTTATTTATCCAACTAAATCAAAAAATAAATTTAGGTATATATTCGATGCGGTTAAGATCGCCAGATCGATCTCTTCTAAGATATATTTCGGTGAGACGGTTGTCACTACTCAAGATCCATTCGAAACCGGTATAGCGGGCGTATTCATAAAGAAAATTACTAAATTACCCTTACAAATTCAAATTCACACAGATTTTTATTCAAAAGAATTTTATGATGGCTCATTATTAAACTGGTTTAGATTTGAGATTTCTCGTTTGACTCTGCCGTATGCCAATAATATTAGGGTTGTCAGAGAAAAGATTAAACGTGATATACATCAATACAGAAAAATTGGTCTGGAAATGATTGCCACCCTTCCAATATTTGTTGATATTAATCAATTGCGAAATGAACCAATTAGAATTGATCTAAGAATTAAATATCCTCAATTTAAAAAGATAATTTTGGTTGCGGGGCGTTTTTCGCCGGAAAAGAACATAGGTTTTGCCATAAATATATTTGGTAAATTATATAAAAGGGTTGATGGACTCGGTTTGGTTATTGTTGGTGATGGTAAAGAAGGGGAAAAACTAAAAGAAAAAGTTAATCGACTTAATTTAAATGATAGGGTTGTATTTGAGCCGTGGAATCAAGAAATGTCTTCATATTATAAGACTGCCGATTTGTTCCTTAATACATCTTTTTTTGAGGGATACGGCATGGCTTTAGTTGAGGCGGCTTCATTGGGCTGTCCGATTCTTACATCAAATGTTGGTATTGCTCAAGACTATTTTAATAATGGAAAAGGTGTCCTCATATGCCCTGTGGGAGACGAAGATTGCTTTATTAATAAAATAATTACTTATTTTGCGAATTATTCGATAGAAAGAAAGATAGGAGAAGTTGCATACAGGGAGATGGAAAGTCGAATAATTCAAAAAGAAGAATATCTTAAGAAATATAAGGAGACTCTAGAATTGGCCATAAAAAATAAATGAAAATCCTCATTATTACCCAAAAAGTCGACATAGACGATCCGGTCCTCGGTTTTTTTCATGGCTGGATAGATCATTTAAGTTATCGATTTGATTCCATAAAAGTTGTCGCTCTTTCTAAAGGAGTCTATAGCTTTCAAAAAAATGTTGAAGTTGTTTCCCTCGGAAAGGAATTTGGCTCAAATAAACTTATCCAAGTATTTAGATTATATTCATATTTTTTTAATTTTTTACCCAATATTGACGGTATTTTTGTTCATATGGCGCCCGAATATGTTCAAGCGATATATCCAATAAATCTTTTTTTCAAAAAGCCAATTATTATGTGGTATGCACATATCAAAGTTAGCCAGACCGCTCTCTGGGCGCTTTCTAAGGTTGATAAGATATTAACTCCATCGAAAGAAAGCTTTTCTTTTAATTCTAATAAGGTTATTGCAAGTGGCCATGGGGTAGATACAGAAATTTTTAAACCACTTCATCTATTACCTCAAAAGGTGCCAGTTATTATGGCGCTATCAAGGATTTCAAGAGTAAAAAGACTTGAGGTCTTTATTGAATCTTTGCGAATATTGCGCAATGTGCATCCAGAACTTAGTTTTCAGGCTATTATTGTTGGTGATCCAATATTGCCACAAGATTTAGACTATGAAAAAGAGCTTCACGAACTTGCGGATAAGTATGGACTCGGTTCATTTCTGGAATGGAAGGGGGCTGTTAAGAACAATGAAACTCCGCAATTATATAACTCGGCTTCAGTTTTTGTAAGACTTCAGGGGGGTGGTGGATTTGGGAAAACAGAACTTGAGGCCATGGCTTGTGGGACTCCAGTAGTTTTGTCTACAGATGTCCATAATAATAAACTCTTAGAATTTGCAAACGACCTTTATTTTAGGGAGGATGACGCCAGGGCTTGTGCTGAAAATATTTATAGGGTTCTGTGTTGGAATAAATCGCAGAGAGACTCATATGCAAAATTAGCAAGGAGTATTGTTGTTGAGAATCATAATTTAGAAAAATTGGCCGATAGAATCTCAATTGAATTTAGTAAGATACTAAAAAAATAGAATAAATATATGTGTGGCATATCAGGATTCAACTGGAGAGATGAGGGGGTAATAAAAAAGATGGGTAAAGCCATTGCCCACCGTGGTCCTGATGCAGCAGGTTTTTTTTGTGAAGACGGTATCTCTCTTGGTCACAATAGGTTGAGTATCATCGATCTTTCTCAGGAAGCAAATCAGCCCATGTTTGATGATGAGAGAAATTTAGTGATTGTCTATAATGGTGAGATATACAATTTTAAAGACCTAAAAGAAGATCTTAAAGGATATCAATTTAAAACAAAAAGCGATACAGAAGTCATTCTTGCGGGTTATAAAAAATGGGGCAAGGAGGTGGTAAAGAGGTTGAACGGTATTTTCGCCTTTGCCATTTGGGACAAAAAGAGGGGGGAGTTGTTTTGCGCTCGAGATCATATAGGGGTAAAACCTTTCTACTATTTTTGGGATGGAAAGAGGTTCATATTTGCTTCAGAGGTGAAAGCAATTTTAGAACACGACATAGATAGGAAACTTGATGTGGAAACATTCAACCAATTTATGAAGGTTTTATATACCCCAGAACCGAACACTTTGATAATGAGTGTTAAGAAACTTTCTCAAGGCCACACCCTGACTCTTAATGAGAACAAGCTTGTCTTAGAAAAGTATTATGAACCAATCTTGAAGTCTGAAAAACTAGACTATGAAGATGCAAAGGAGAAAGTAAGTAAGACGGTGGAGGATGCAGTCAAAAGACAGCTTATCTCCGATGTGCCTGTTGGTTTATATCTTTCTGGTGGCATAGACTCAAGTGTTGTTCTCGCTTCTGTTGCTAAAGTAAGGAATAACATCAAGACTTTCTCCATTGGGTTTGATCTTGAAGATCATGAGGAGAAGAGTAAATTTAATCGAGATTTCGATTTGGCTCGCGATACAGCCAAGTATTTTGGGGCGGATCATCATGAGCTAATCATAGCCGAAAGTGATATTGTGGATAATTTAGAAAGTGTTTTAGAAAATATTGATGACCCTGTGTCTAACCCCACATCAGTTGCTATGGCACTTTTGTCTAAATTCGCCAAGAAAGAGGTGACGGTGGTTTTGTCGGGTAATGGAGGGGATGAACTTTTTGGTGGGTATGAAAGATATAGACTGAGTAGGAGAGTAGATATTATAGGAAAGATCCCGGCGGTTAAGTATTTTCTTCCAGGAAGGATTAAAGGCGCTTTAGAGATGTCTGCCCTAGAGAGATTAGTTCAATTTGAGTTTGAAAAAGACAAGAAGCTTTCCCCTGTAATTAATAAAAACATTTTCAAGCCAGCAGAATTTGTTTCAAAATCTTTTGCTAATTATATTGATAATGATTTAGATAAGACAGATGCACTTATGCTTGCGGACTTAAAGAGCTGGCTACCTGATCAGGCGCTCTCTTTGGGAGACAAGATGAGTATGTGGGGCTCTGTTGAGGAGAGAGTGCCTCTTCTCGATAAAGAGCTTGTAGACCTTGCAATGACAATAACTCTAAATCGCAAAGTTTCCCCATTTAGGACCAAAAAAATCTTGAAAGATGCTTTTAAAAGAAAACTGCCTCGAGCTTTGTTGCGAGAGCCTAAACGTGGGTGGTTTTCGCCTGGAGCGAAATGGATAAGAAGAGAGGGGATACAAAAGATATTCAAGAGAGTCTTGAGTAGTGAATATTATGGACCAACAAACTCGATTTTTAATTGGGAAGAGGTTGATACTATCCTGGAGGGGCATATAAGTAAGAAGAATTATAATCTAACCATTCTCTGGGCCATTCTTACTTTCCAAATCTGGGCGAGAAAATATAAAATTACATTATGAAAAAAAGAATCTTGATTGTTACTCCGCGCTCACCATTTTTGGCTCGAGGGGCAGATGAATTAGAGCGACTTTCTGGGATCCGTTGGTTTATAAAAAATGGTTTTGAAGTTCGAGTTATTACGAAGACCATGCCTGGTGATCTTGATTACCTTAATACCGCTCGAGACGATCTCGGTATTATTATCACTCCGGTTTCATATAAATTTAATAATAAAAAATCAATATTCTCAGTTATTAAAAGATTGATCAACCCTCTTTATTGGGATGGGGCATCTTATGAATATTTTGATCCAGAGATGCAAGATGCGCTCAAAAAAGAGATTGTAGGGTGGAAGCCAGATTTGGTTTGGTTTGATTTTACTTACCTTTGGCCCCTTCATTCGTTGGTTAAAGATGCTGGTATTCCAGTGGTGACTAGGTCACTCAATTTTGAACCAAGACATTTTATCGAAGAGGAGGGTGTTTCTCTAATAAATATTATTCTTTATATACCAAAACTTATAACAGAATATCTGGCTACTCAGACTACAGATTATTTCTTAGCACTAAATCCGAATGAAGAAAAATTGTATAGAAAATTGGGAGCAAAAAAAATTACAACTCTTCCTCTTCAAGCGTTGCCAGAAATGATGCATAAGCACAGTATAAAGGATACAAGACCGTTACATGTTTTGTTTATGGGTTCTTCCTATACTGTAGGGCATAATCGAGAGGCCTTTGAATTCATAGTTAAGGAAGTTGTTCCAGGAGTTATTAAAAAAACACCAGATGAATTCATTTTTCATATTACGGGTTCAAAATTTCCCAAGGAGTTTGAGCCCTATGTAGATAATAAAAATATTGTTTATGATGGCTATGTACCAAAAGAAGAGATTAACGATTATTTCAATATGATAGATATAATGTTAAGTCCTTCGGCTAAGCGTGTAGGGATGCAAGGTAAGGTTTTTGAGCCACTTGCCCGCAGTATTCCCCTTATTACATCAGAGGAGAATATTGTAGGTTATCCATTTGTTCATAGAAATTCTGTTTTATTTGCAAGAACATCAGATGAATATGTTGATATGTTACTGTATGCTCGTTCCAAAGATATTCGAAATGGTTTATCAAATGAATCATGGAAATTGTGTAATGATTTATTCTCTCGCTCTCGTATTGACGGTGTAATGTTTAAAATGCTCGAAGAATTAAATTTAAATAAATGAGAATTATTTATATTGCCAACCTTCGTTTGCCGACCGAAAAAGCCCACGGAATACAGGTTATGAAAACATGTGAATCACTTGCGAGTAATGGTGCTGACGTCACGCTGGTGATTCCAAGTAAGCGTAATCTAATAATAGAGGACCCATTTGATTATTATAAAGTAGAGAAAAATTTTAGAATAATTAGGTTGCCCGCTTTTAATTTTGGCCCATCGGGGTCATTGTTGTTTTTTGTAGCGAACAGTATCACATTCTATATTTCTTTATATTTCTTCCTTCTTACAAAAAATAAAAGAGACACAATCCTTTACACTAGAGGAGAGGTGGCAATTATTCTAGCAAGATTTATACCAAAAAAGTTATTTTTTTGGGAAACTCACATTAAACCAAAAAAAATTAATTTATATAGAAAGGTGTTTAGGAGGGCGAGTGGAATTATCACTGTTACTAAGTATTATGCCGAGGAGCTTTCGGCTGATTTTAAGATACCAAAAGAGAGTATTTTCGTGGCGCCGGACGCCGTTGAGTTAAAGGATTTTCTGGTTGAAGGGACAAAAGATCTCTTTCGAGAAAAGGTTAAATTACCGAAAGAAAGAAAAATTGTTTTATATGCTGGCCAATTGTATAGTTGGAAGGGAGTGCAGGTTTTGGCAGAATCAGCAAACTTTCTTGATAAAAATATCATTATCGTTATAGTTGGTGGTGCTGATGATGATTTGGCTAATTTTAAAGAACAGTATGGGAGGAAAGATAACATTCTTGTTTTGGGTCAAAAACTATATAGTCAAATTAAGTATTATTTAAAAGCAGCCGATGTGCTTGTAATTCCAAATTCAGCAAGATCAGAAGTGTCAATGTTTTACACATCACCTCTCAAACTTTTTGAATATATGGCAAGTGGCGTTCCGATCATTGCATCAGACCTGCCATCTTTTCGAGAAGTTCTTACAGAAGAAAATGCTATATTTTTTGCGCCAGACAATTCAAAAGATTTAGCTCAAAAAATACAAGAAATTTTGTCAAATAAGGAATTAGCAGAAAATATTTCAAAAAGAGCACTTTACGATGTTGAGAATTATACTTGGTTAAAAAGAGGGAATAGCATCCTTTCTTTTATTAAAGGAAAGACTGATCATGAATGATAAATTTACACTAAAAATTTATACAGAAAGTGGATTTATAAAGAGCAACCCATTTGCAAATAAAAAAATATTACACATTGGGTGTGGGAGCAATAAGATTTCTGGCGCGATTGGTATGGATATTTTAGATTTAAAAGGTGTGGATGTGGTACACAATTTAGATGTGGTTCCTTGGCCAATAGAAAGTAATAGCGTTGATGTTGTCGTCGCTCATAGTGTCGTTGAACACCTTACAGATATCGTCTCATTTTTAAATGAAGTCTGGAGAGTTCTTGGTGTGGGCGGAAGAGTAATTATTACGGTTCCATATTTTCGTTGCGTCGATAGTTACACAGATATAACACATAAACATTTTTTTACTTCAAAATCTTTTGATTATTTTGTCCGAGATTCTGGACAACTGTCTGAATATACTTACACAAATCTTTATTTTAAGAAGATTGGATTTTGGTATGGTTGGCCCCATGCATCAAAAAATATATTCATAAAAATATTTAAGTATTTTATAAATTCTTATCCAGATCTGTATGATCAGTACCTTTCATTATTATTTCCAATGAGGATTCTTATTTGGGAGCTTGAAGTAGAAAAGAAATGAGTTCAAAATTCTATCAGGTAATACGTTTCTTGTCCGCTGGAGTTGCGGTCGTGATTTTAAATATTGCTAGTCTATATATTTTTACAGACCTTTTTCGTATTTGGTACCTCTTTTCTTCCGTACTCTCATATATCTTAGGTGTTGTTGTGAATTTTGCTTTACAAAAGTACTGGGTATTCAAGGCTGATTCTAAAGAGCTAATTAAAAGGCAGTTTATTTCCTATGCTATAGTGGCTACAGGATACTTACTTGCCAATACTATTTTGATGTATTTCTTCGTTGATTTATTACACATCAATTACCTTTTCTCGCAAGTTTGCATCACACTTTTTTTGTCAGTTATCAATTATTTTATAAACAGGAATTTAATATTCACTTCAACGGAATAATTTTATGACCCGTCGCGAAAAACCAACTATGGGGATTATCGTACCTTGCTTCAATGAGGAAAGTGTTATTTCAAACACAAATAATGTTTTACTACAGATAGTAAATGATCTCATAAATAAAGGAATAATTACGCAAGAAAGCTTTGTTGCTTTTGTCGATGATGGGAGTATTGATAGGACATGGAATATTATTGAGGAATGTAAGAAAAATAGTAGTCAAGTTAGAGCAATTAAGTTGGCAAAAAATGAAGGCCATCAGAACGCTCTTCTTGCGGGCCTCTATACATTTGGTGAGGAATCCGATCTCATTATTTCAATTGATGCTGATTTGCAAGATGATGTTGGGGTTATCCCGACAATGGTAGATCATTATTATGATGGAAATGAGGTTGTGTATGGTGTGAGAGGTAGGAGAGATAGGGATACTTTTATAAAAAAATATACAGCTGTTATATTCTATAAATTTATGGAGATGCTTGGGGTAAATATTGTTTATAATCATGCAGATTTTAGACTTACAAGTAAAAAAGTTATTGAAAGCTTAAAATTATATCAAGAAGAAAATCTTTTTTTGCGGGGAATTTTTCCTCTAATTGGATTCAAAAGTAGTAAGGTGTTTTATGAACGTAAAGAGCGTAAAGCTGGAGACTCAAAGTATCCTTTCTGGAAGATGGTGTCTTTTGCGTGGGAGGGTATTACCTCATTTTCAGTCAAGCCACTTAAATTAGTCACTCGTATGGGTTTTTTGGTTTTTGGACTGAGTTTTATTTTTAGTGGATATGTAATCTTTTCATACTACCGCTTACAAGTTGTCCCAGGATGGGCATCAACGGTATTGCCAATATTTTTTTTGGGGGGAGTCCAACTTTTGGCAATTGGTATTATTGGAGAATATTTAGGAAAAATTTATGGCGAAGTCAAACGTAGACCTCGTTATATTATTGATAAAAGAATTTAAAGATCAACGGAATGTCTAAAACCGAATTTAATGCAGAACAATTTCTATCTATTTATCCTTTGGGGATTGAGAAACATTATTGGACTAGGGCGCGTAATTTTATAATTGAAAAAGAGCTTAAGAAAAGTCATCTTAGAAATAAAAAATTACTTGAAATTGGATGTGGGCGCGGAATAGTAGTAAATTTCTTGCGCGAACGCGGAATCGATTGTTATGGTGTTGATTTGGCGCCGGTTGATGAAATATTTAGAATTTCTCAATATATCTTCCCTGATAGAGATTTTGAAGATCTCTCAGTAGATTTTAGGAATTCAATAGAAGTTATTTTACTTTTAGATGTTATTGAACATATACCCGATGAGATTGTTTTTTTAAAAAGAATCAAGGTAAATTTTCCAAACGCCAAGTATTTATTAATTACTGTTCCAGCGCGTATGGAATTATGGTCAAATTATGATGAGTATAACGGCCATTATCGTCGCTATAATATAGAAAATATTGAGCCGGTGATGAAAAATGGTAATTGGGAAATGCTAAGGCTTCAGTATATTTTTCATAGTTTATATCTACCCGCCCTTTTGCTGATTCAAACGGTAAAAGATAGGAGGACTCAAATAACTCCACCTCAGGGGATTTTCATTTTTTTTCACTTTATGTTTTCGTGGTTTTTTTTGTTTGAATATATTTTAGTTTTTAAGAAATTGGTGGGAACCTCAATCATAGGTGTTTTTCATGTAATTTCTGAAAAATAAAATGAGCAAATACTTGTTAATTATAAAAAACCACTATATTTCGCTAATCTGCGCTTTATTTTTTTCTGTAATTATTGTAAGTCCTCACTTAGTTTTTCTATTAAAGACAGGAGATTCGTTTAGAGGTGTTTATCAAACCTTTAGTGATGACGAGATTTATTATCAGGCAAGGATTGCTGAGGTAATGAGGGGGAACTATTGGGTTGGTAATCCATATATCAAAGAGCATATGGATGATTTATTTCTTCAACCGCCATTGGCTGAATGGTTGTTCGCCGGTCTTGCTTTTGTTACAGGGCTTTCAATTCCAGTTGCCACTCTTTTAGGTGATATTATTTTTTCTTTTATTTTATTTATCTTATTCTGCCGGCTGTTTTATCTTCTTACTGAAGATTCTATTTTGTCGACGATTTTTACATCTCTTTTGTTTTTTCTATTTATTAGTACTTTTGGAAGGCCGATAAGTCCACAGATAAGTAGCATTTTCTTATCATTAGGACTTTTACTTATCTCTGCATTTTATCTAGACAAAGACTTTTTACCGAGATATTCTTTTTTACCTCATCACTTATTTGGTTTGATTGTTGGCTTGCTTCTTTTTATATCGCCATATTATTGGACTGCCCTAATTGTTTTATATTTATTTCTTGCGGTAAATAAGTTCTTCTTAGGAACAGATAAAAACATACAATTTAAGAAAATACTATGTTTTTTGACATCTTTCGCGCCATTCCTTATTTTTTATGGATATTTTCTAATTAGATCTTCGCAGTTTCCAGGTTATTTTGAAACCATGGAAAGGTTTGGCCTGATCCAGTCTCATTGGCCGGGGAGTTTTACAAATGTTGGTTTTGGTATTCTTACTCTTATCTTTTTATTTTTATTTAAAAAAGAAATAGCTACTAAAACAAAGTGGTTCTCATATAGCTTAGTTTTAAGTACAATTGTTCTTAATTGGCAGAATATTATTACTGGTAAATCTCTACAGTTCTCGAGCCACTATCTTTTTGTAACCATACTATTTATTCTTATGGCGATAGCTTTATTGGCTGTCTCTGTATTTAGATCTGATGCTAGCAGTAAAAAAAGCAGAATTGTTTTTGTTATAGGAAGCATTACTCTTGTTGTGATGATGATTTGTGTTCAATGGGGGGAGATAAGGGGATTGGTGAGGAGTGTTTTATACCAGAGACCCATCAATGATTTGCAGGCAAAATCAGATGTGTTTAATTTTTTAAATCAAAATACAGAGAAAAATTCAGTTATATATACTTTGGGGGGTGGCTACGATTTTTTGCTACCAGTTTATACACACAATAAACCTTATTATAATTTTTATGCCACATTATCAGTGATGCCTAACAATGAGACAGAGGAAAGGTGGCTAATACAGAATTTATTTAATCCTAAGTTGTTAGATGGTGGATATGTCAGAGAGAAACAAAGAGATTTTTGGGGGAATCGTTTTATTGATTTATATCAATCAAGGGAAAATCGCAAAAAAATGACTTCTTTAATAACTAAGGGAACATATACCCCGTCTGCTCAGATTGATCCCGACTTGATATCTCAATTGGAAGATAGATTTAGAATCTTAAAAAAAATGGATTTGCACAATGCTCTTAATAAGTATGATATAGACTATATACTACTTAGCGGTGATTATGCTTATCATGAATACGCAAAAGACATGCTTAATGGGATAAAATCGGCTAATTATATGATGACAATAAATGGCAATAGGATATATAAATTCGTTAAATAATGAAAATCGGAATTGTTGCAAGCGAAATATCTAATCACCCAGCTGGGCTGGAGAGGTATCTATATGAACTCATTTCACATCTTATAAATGAGGATAGAAAAAATGAATACGTGATTTATGTTAAATCAAACTCAAAAAAATTAAGGCACTTATCAAATGATAATACCAAAATCATAGAAGTTGGTTTCGGTAAATTCTGGAAAGAGATCGGTCTATTTCTTGCACCAAAATCAGATTTATATATTTTTACGGGCCCAATCGGGTCGTTACTATTTTGGCCTAGCAGGTGTATTACTGTAGTTTATGATTTCGCGTATAAGTATTCTCAAAATAGTTTCAAAAATTGGACAGCTGGAAAGATCATAGATCTTTATTCTTGGAAAAGTTTTTTTTCATCTAAGAAGATAGTTTGTATTTCTGAAGAGACAAAAAAAGATCTTATAAATTTTTTTAAAATTAGGGAAAACAAAATAAGGGTAATATACCCCGGATTTAATAAAATATCTTCCATGATTGAGAGAAATGTTAAGTTACCGACAGGGAAGTTCTTTTTATTTGTTGGCACAATTAAGAAAAGAAAAAATATCCATAACATTATCTCTGGTTTTGAATATTTTATTAAAAATTGTGATCAAGGAGTTTACAATCTTGTCATTGCGGGAAAGTATGTTCCAGATGATGCTTACTATATGGAACTTCTTCGTTCTGTAGAAAATAATAAAATTCTCCAAGGAAAAGTTTTTTTCCTTGGACATATTGAGGATGAAGAGCTGAATTATCTATATAGACACGCAATATCTTTGGTTTATCCATCTCTCATTGAAGGATTTGGTTTGCCGATTTTGGAGGCTATGGATGCCGGTCTTCCAGTGATTACCTCAAATGCAAGCTCGTTAAAAGAGGTTGCTTCTGATTCTGCCATTTTGGTTAATCCAAATTCATACAAAGAGATTGGCGATGCCATGGTAAAGATGACGGATGAAATCTATAGAAATGAACTTATTCAAAAGGGTAGGTTAAATGTTTCGAGATTCTCTTGGGATAAGATGTCAAAAGAATTTATTGAGGTAATCAATTCTTTATTATGATTACATACTCTCGATTTAAAAATATTATTATTGTCCTACTTTCGTACGCATACTTTTTGGTGCGTGGAAAAGCAAATGGGCTTCCAATTAACCCGCCACGTAGAGTTGTCGCGATGTATTTAACTAAAAATATTGGAGATATGATTTTTGCCACTCCAGTCTTTCGTGCTTTGAAAAATGAATATCCAGATTGTCACCTGACAGTTGTGGGAAGCCCTAAAAACGGAGTTATTCTGGAGGGCAATCCCGATATAGATGATTATCTCATATGTCCTAAAAGTATCTTTTCCCTCGTCTCTCTTATTCGTAAGGGTAGATTTGATTATGGTATTACTTTTGCTTCCAGTGTCCTCGATGTCGGAGTGATGTTTTTGTCCAGAGTTAAATCGATCGCAACTTTTAATGTGCAAAATGCAGAAGTCAATACTTGGGGATTTTCCGCCATGTTGCCTCTTTTCATTTCTATTCCATACTTTATTGGTCAGTATGTTGCACAAGAATATTTGCGCCTTCTTGAACCGTTGGGTATTAATTCAACAGATACAAAAAAGAGATTGTATTTTTTGGATACTGGTAAGAGATCAGTCGAGGAGTTTTTTGAAAGAGAAAAGTTCGATCATCATAATGAATCATTGGTGATTTTTTCTCCTGGCGCAGGTACAAAAATAAAACAATGGCCGGCAGAAAGGTTTGCAGAAGTGGCTGACTATATGACAGAAAAATATAAGATGAGGATTGCGGTAATTGGTGGGCCGGGCGATAGAGAAGAAACCAATTTATTTGTGAAATCTCTTAAGAAAGCAAAGCCTTTAATATATGTAGATTCTAGCTTGGACGAACTAAAAGCCTTCGTTTCTTATGGGGTGCTACTTCTAGCCAATGATAGTGGTCCTGTTTATATTGCAGAAGCGTTTGGTGTACCTACTGTTGTGGTTGTTGGGCCAACAGATGAGAATGAGCACCCGCCAAAAGGAGAAATGAATCGTGTAGTTGCTTCTCCTAACCGCGGAAAAGCCGAAATGATGGGGCACTTAGAAGGATTTGATAAGGTGAATGCTAGAAGACAGATTGAAGAGGTTAGTGTGGAAATGGTTATAAAGGAAGTCGATTCTCTTACGAATGTTATAAAATGAAAAGTATCTCAATTATCATTCATAATGAGGTATCGTGAATTTGTTATAGCAGATTTTGAATATGAAAAAAGGCGAGACACGATGTCTCGCCTTTGGGACGAAGATTTCTCTTCGCCGATAATTCGTTATTTGTGGAAGAGTTCCCGACTTCTTGCTCTCCACAAGAAGAACATGTCCTGAAGCTTCGTATGGTTGGGGACGTTAGTGGGAATTGTCTGGTCGGTCCACAAAAACTTCCTTTCATCACCTTCCCGGAACTTTACCTTGCCGACCACTAAACAGACGCAAAGGATTGATACAAGTGGCCCAATTGGATGTTCGCCCGGTGCCCACTTGAGAACACCTGCTGTACCGAGAAAATGAAAATCAGCCTTTACCCCATCTTTCTTGAGATGGAATCGGCACCACTCTTCCATGGTCCAACAGGTTTTCATGTAGCCACCGGGAAGGTACCATCCAGAAATCTTGCCCCATTCGTCTGGCCACTCCGTGAATTCGCGGTGGTGAAGCAGGAGTCGGCCACTGTGGTCGACCAGGCAGACTTCGACTGCTGGCCAAGGGACAATCTTCTGGACGAGGTTGAAGCTTTCTTGGTCGGGGATGAAACCGTTATTCGCGATGATTTCGCGAAGGGTTCCTTTGAAAACTTGTAGGCGCCAGGATTTAATCTTCACGAGCATCCAGGATTTAATCTTCGCGAGCATTGAGTGGCCTTTCTTTCAGTAAGTAAATAGTTTTTGGATCAGATCCGCTAGAGTTATAACATATTTTTATTAAAAAGCAAGAGCTTTCTTTTGCATTGAAATATGGGTCTATTTTGGATATAGTGGGTATCTAACGCAATTAATCTTGATGAAAAAGGCTCTTATTACTGGCATAACTGGCCAAGATGGCTCGTATTTAGCAGAACTCTTGAGTA
>CAYLHJ010000004.1:36482-65556 GCA_964383705.1 uncultured Candidatus Saccharibacteria bacterium
CGAGACTGGGGTTTTGCAGGTGATTATGTGGAAGCAATGTGGATGATGCTTCAGCAAGATAAACCAGAAGATTATGTAATTGCCACGGGCGAGAGTCATACCGTGCGGGAGTTTGTAAGTGAGACAGCAAAGTATCTCGGCATGCCCATTAAGTGGGAGGGAAAAGGGATTAATGAAGTTGGTAAAAATGAAAAAGGTGAGATTGTTATTCGTCTTCATGAACGATATTATCGTCCACACGAGGTTGACTCACTTCTTGGTGTTCCAATAAAAGCAAAACAAAAACTTGGTTGGATTCCTAAAGTTACATTTAAAGATTTAGTGGAACTTATGGTTGAGTCGGATATAAAACTTATTGTTGGTTCGACGGAACATGCACATGACTAAAAAAGCTTTTGTTACTGGAATAACTGGCCAAGACGGATATTATATTTCTAAACTGTTACTCGAAAGGGGATATTCTGTATATGGTTTTGTTCGTGGGAAAGACAATCTACCTACAGACCTCAAGAAAGATGATTTTTGGAAAGAAATTATTCCGGTTTATGGTGATTTGGATGATCAAATTTCAATCAAGAGGGCTGTGGAATATTCGGAACCTGATGAAATTTATAATATTGGCGCCGTATCGGACCTCTCTTCTGCCATAAAAGACCCTGCGAGAACTATGCGCGTTAATTATGAAGCTGTTCTGACTCTTATTAACACTCTTCAGGCTATAAATCCAAAATCTCGTTTCTGCCAGGCAAGCTCTTCCCAGATATTTGCAAGTGATAACCTTGCACCACAAAATGAGAATTCTTGTTTTGGTTTCTCAAATCCTTATGGGGAAGCGAAGTTAAAGGCTCATCTTAAAATTATTGAATATCGAGAAAAAGATGGTTTATTTGCTTGTTCCGCAATCCTCTTTAACCACGAATCTCCTCGAAGAGGAAAGCATTTTGTTACTAGAAAGATTACTCACACTCTTGCTAGGATAAAAAATGGATATGATGAAGTTCTTGAACTTGGAAACTTGGATTCTAAACGAGACTGGGGTTTTGCAGGTGATTATGTGGAAGCAATGTGGATGATGCTTCAGCAAGATAAACCAGAAGATTATGTAATTGCCACGGGCGAGAGTCATACCGTGCGGGAGTTTGTACAAAAAACAGCAGATGCTATTGGCATGAGACTTAATTGGGAGGGGGCGGGGGTGGGAGAAAAAGCAAAAGATGAAAATGGGCGTATTATTGTTCAGGTAAATCCTGATTTTTATCGTCCAGTTGAAGTAAATGATATCGTAGGGGACATAACTAAGGCGAAGAGTAAATTGGGCTGGAGCCCTAAGCTGTCTTTTGAAGAACTAGTTTCAATTATGGCTATCTCTGATTTTAATTACGTAAAAAATATTTCTGTAACAAATTAATTTTCTTAATATGAAAAATGAATCAAATGTAATTTTGACACCAACCTCACCTGGCGAATTGATAGATAAAATAACTGTCCTTAGGATAAAAAGAGAGAGAATAAAAGACGAAGGTCGGCTATTAAATGTTAATAATGAATTGTTGATGTTGGAAGAAGTTCGCAAGCAATCTTTTCCTAAAGACGAAAATCTTTTAAGTAGGGTTAATGAACTTGAGATGGCTCTTAAAAAATCAAATGAGGAGATTTGGGATATGGGAGATAAAATTAGAGAATATGGAGAACGAAAAGATTTTGGCGACGACTTTGTAAAAGTTGCATGGGGGATTCATATTTCAAATGATCGTCGTGCTGCAATAAAAAAAGAAATAAATTTAATTTTAGGGTCACCACTCATAGAAGAAAAATCTTATAAGAATTGGGAATAAATAAGAATTTATTTTTTCCCAATAATCTCAAATTTTGGGCATGGAACAATGAGTTTTCCTCCGTCTTTGAGAAAGTTTTCTTCCCTTTTTGTAAATTCAGCAATAAAGTGCCATGGCAAGATTAAGAGGTAATCAGGCTTAGCCTTTCGCATCTCTTCTTCTGAGTAGATAGGGATATTTGAGCCGGCGGTTTTTAATCCGAATTTTGCTGGAGAGCGCTCGGCAATTCCATCAATGAGAGTGTGGTCTAAGCCGTACCATTGAAGCAATGTATTTCCTTTGGTTGATGCGCCGTAACCCCATATTTTTTTACCCTTATTTTTTTCTTTTTTAATAAAATTTACAGTCTCTCTCTTGAGATTCTGGATTTTTTTGTAGAAATCAAGATATGTTTTCTTTTTTTTCAAGTTAAGTTTCTTTTCATACGCTAAAAGTGATTCTACTCTCATTTTTGCCACATCTCGGTATGGTGCCGTTGCGAATGTGTTTTGGTCTGCATTGGCATGTCTTATATATATTCTAAAACTTCCACCGTTTATATCATTAAGTTCTGAATCGACAATCTGCATACCATTTTGCTCAAGGAGGTATTTCAGAGCTTCTAGGCTGTAGTATTTCAGATGCTCATGACAGATATTGTCGAAAGCCAGTTGTTCAAGCATGAGGGGTAAATAGCTCATTTGGATAATCCAGAGCCCATTTTTGTCTAGTGTTTTTTTCACATCACAAACAAATTCATGAGGATTGTCTAGGTCATAAAACATTGCAATTGAAGTAATGATCTTTGCTTTTTTATGTCCAACTCGGGTTTTTCGATATTCTTTGAATGTAAAATAATTATTTACAATTATGTCAGCATGCTTACTCGACTCTTCTTTAAAATCATTCGGATCAAATCCAATGCGGAAAATATTTTTTTCGATAAATCGCAATAAGGTCCCGTCATTACACCCAATATCGAGAAAAATTTCACCAGGTTGAAGTTGCATAATTTCTTGGGCTTTTTTCGCTATACCCATAAGCTCGTTTGTCATCGTAGCGTTGGTTCCAGATTTGTACCAATATTTTCTGTACATAACGTCACCTGGAGTTGTGTGAGCAAGTTGTACAAGGCCAGATTTTTTTGCGAGACACATCTTAAGTGGCACTGGTTTATAGTGCGGTTCCTGGTCTTTCTCAATGAAATCAGATAAATAAATATCTCCGAGTGAAAAGAGTGGAGTGAGTTTTTCTCCAGAAATTCGACAAAATTTCCGTTCTTTTACCTTGATTCCATCTTTTTTCCGCAGTTTTGACATAGGACGATAGTATATTTTTTGGCAGAAATTGCAAGCACGAGAATTGCCATATTTTAACTAAAAATGTAATGTGATTAGATGTTTAAAATACTAAAAGACAGTCTTTGGCTTGCGAATGAGTGGAGTAAAAGAATGTTTATATACCCCCAAAAGATTATTTCTCCTGGTAAACATTTTGATTACGATGCATATTGGAAAGAAAAAAGAGGTGATAAATATATTGGTAATTTGGGAGCCTGGCAGAAGAGGCGAGCTGATCTTGCTTCCAAGATCATTTCTAATAGAAATGGCAATTCCGTAAATGATATTGGCTCTGGCGCAGGTGAAGTACTTTTACACATTAAAAACAAATCACATTTGGATAAGGCGATTGCATATGATAACTCTTCTTACGCGCTTAAGGTTGCGGAGTCATTAGGCCTTGAAACAAAAAAATTTGATATGAATAATTCAGATAATTATTCTCAGATAGAGGAGTGTGATTTCTCAGTACTTTTTGAGGTTTTGGAACATATCCCTGGACCCGAAGAGTTACTTAAATGTTGTTATGATAAATCAAAAAAAGGAGTACTTTTTTCATTTCCAAATACCGGTTTTTTTATTCATCGCTTCAGACTTTTCTTTTTTGGTAAATTTCCTATGCAGTGGGCAAAGCACCCCGGAGAGCATTTAAGGTTTTGGACCAAGAAAGATCTTCTATGGTGGCTTGAAGCACAAGGTTATAGGGACTATAAAATATATTATTATGTCGGCATTCCGATACTAAAATTAATTTGGCCGAACATGTTTTGTGCGGGTTTTTTTGTAGATATTGAGAAATGATTTATGTTATTTTTTGGAAAATATCTTTTCTAACATGTCCCGCACCAATTTCCTTTTCAATATATTCTTCTGTGAGCGCGCCTTCTTTTAAGGCCTCTCTTACTAAACTGAAAAAGAAATTTTCGATATCTTTGTTTGGGTGGGGGAGGTACTTGGTTGGATATTTACCTAAGAGCTTGTGTATTGGCTCTCTTGGTATAAGACCAAATAATTTTGGCATACGATTAATTGTGAAATCAATTGGCAAACCGGTTGACCATGGCTGTGTGATTCGATCAGTCATGTGTACCATGTAGGTTTCTTCGGTTAGAGTATCTAGGTTGTTCCATATCCTTGGTAATTCCAGTATCGAATCTTGAGGCTCTCGAAGTAGGCTCATGACATCAAAAACATAATTTAATTTTTTTAAGGTCAAGCCATTAAGGATTTCATCAATCTTCCAGTGTCTTAATTTTGAGCAATTCATTAACATCATGCTTGTATCCCAAGCATCTTTTTTCTTGCAGGCCGCAATTCCTTTGTTGCTCATGTCTATTTCAAATATGCTTGAGATATCTTTTGTTGCAAATATGTCTGGGTCAATTACAACCGCAAGACCCTCGTAATTCATAAGTTCTGGTGGCATGAATCTTGATAGAGTAAAAGATTGCAAATCTTTTGGATTATAAACTCTTGTTGTATTGGCAAATAAATATTCTGTCCCAGCAAATTTTTGAAAAGCCGGGATTTTATCAACGTTTATGTATTCCACTGTGATTCCGGAATTGTTTGGTAGATATCTTTCTATTGAAAATTTAGACAGAGTTGCTCCTATACTTTGCCTATTATTTGTGTGTATAAATATTTTTTTCATTGGTATAGATAATATCATTTTTATTTTGGATACAGAGTAGAATTTTGCTCTTTATTTTGGTATCATTTTGCCGGAATTGTTTCTTGAAATTTCATCTTAAATGCGAAGGGGTAATTTATGTCTAGCCCAAGGTCAACAATCACGGAGCGAATTGACAATGTTACCAGAATTCCAGAATCTCATCGTCGGGAAGATCCGCCTCCACCTCGATCTGTAAAGATCGAGCTTACGGGCGTCTGCAACCTACGATGTGGCTTCTGCGCTCTAACCAAGCGCAAAGAACAACCTAGCCAGCCCATGGACTGGGCTCTACTTTCCAGGCTTATAAAGGAATGCAGAGATTTCGGTATTGGGGAGATTGGCCTTTTCTACATTGGAGAATCATTTACGGCTGTTCCAATTCTGGTGAAGGCGGTACTCTATTCCAGAGAACTTGGTTTTGAGAATATTTTTCTCACTTCCAATGCCACCATCGCCACACCTGAGAAGGTAAGAGAAGTAATGGAGGCGGGCCTCACTTCACTTAAGTGGAGTATCAACAATAAAGATGCCGAACAATTCACTAAAGTGACTGGAAGGCCGAAGCGACTGTTCTACAGGGCACTTGAAAACGTTAAGGCTGCGCACAAGATTCGTCAAGAAGTATTAGAGAAAACGGGTCATCGCTGCCAGATCTCTGCTTCAAGCATTTTGTACAATGATGAGCAAGATTTGGCGATGAAGCCTTTTCTGGATGAACACGTGTTCCCATACGTTGATCATCATTACTATCTGCCTTCTTATACAATGGGTGGATCACCAATAGAGCGAGAGATCGAGCTTGGAATTAAGCCTACGGCCGGTAATCAAGGGCGGATTGGCGGATTAGTGGCCCCCATTCCTTGTTGGGCTGGTTTCAATGAGATGCATATCACTTCAAGTGGTATGAGTTCGTTTTGCTGTTTTGATGCGAGCGGTGATTGGATTATGGCGGATCTCAACAAGGTTTCGGTCCGTGATTCTTGGCACTCTGATAAATTCAGGGAGCTCAGAAGGCGTCATCTCACCGGTGATGTCAAAGGTACTGCCTGCGAAGCATGCGCCCTGTACTAGATGGGATTTGTGACCCCCGCCTTATTGGTGTGGGGTCACTTTTTGCATAATAAAACAGCTCGGTATATCATTTGCAGGATGAAAAACGACCCAGTTTATAGAGCTCGTGAGACACTAATTAGCGAAGAAAAGGCTATAAAATCTTTGAAATCTTTGGTATTTGGTCCACTTAAAAAAGCCCTAGACATAATAATTAATAGAAAGGGTAGGATTGTGATTACAGGGATCGGAAAGTCTGGATTCATTGGGATGAAAATATCGGCCACTTTGACGTCACTAGGTCATAAGGCCATCTTCCTTCATCCGGTTGAAGCCATCCACGGTGATCTCGGATTTGTTTCTCCGGGCGATTGCGTTATTGCTTTGTCGTTTTCTGGAGAATCACCAGAAGTAATTAAGTTAGTAAAGTATTTGAAAGCTGGTTTTGAAGTGCAAATAATTTCTATTACAAAAAACAAAAATACAACTTTGGGTAAATTGTCTGATTTTGTTATTGAATTGCCAATAAAAAATGAAGGTTCGCCACATGGCATCGCACCGATGGCATCTACTACCGCCACATTAGTGCTCGGTGACATGATTGCTTCGGCCCTTACTTCACCAAGAACTTTTAAAAAGGGTCATTTTGCGAAATTTCATCCTGGAGGGGGACTGGCTCTTACTTTGCGTCAGGTATCAGAAGTTATGACTAGGGGCAATGACGTGCCTCTGGTTAAAGATAATTGGACCCTACCTAAGGCTTTAAAAGAAATGTCCATAAAGATTCTTGGCGTTACTGGGGTAGTCAATGAGAAAAAAGAACTTGTTGGTGTGATCACTGACGGAGACATCAGGAGATATCTCCTTTCGAGGGTATATAACCGAGATGTTTTGGTTAAAGAAGTTATGACCAAAAAACCGAAGACTATTGAAAGTAGTTCAACTCTGAAAAAAGCCCTAGAGATGATGGAAAAATATCGAATTACAAGTCTTTTTGTTCATTCTAAAAACAAAAAAGTTAAAGGTATTTTGCATATTCACGATATTCTAGAGGAGGCCGTACTTTAATATGGAAAAATTTCTTGATTATAAGTATACTCTTAATTTTCTAAAAAGATTAAATGTTTTTATCGAGTCAAATTCTAAGCTAAATGGGATTTTTTCTTATAAGGGTTATAACTTATTACAGGCATACCAGCAGGCTATATTTGGTGATGTGTTAGGTTGGTCTAAAACGAAGAATATAAAAAATATAATTCCAGAAATTACAAAAATGGAATTGGTAAAAGTTTTTCTTGTTAGCTTCTTCGCCTTTACGTTTTCATTCTTTTCTATTATTTGGCTGATTATTTCAAGAAAAAAAATTATGGTTTTTTCTATGGAACAAGTTTCTGGTATTTATAAAAATGATTTCAGACTTGATCCACTTTATGAAGCTTTGCATGAATTTAATATTAGTTACATAGAAATTGTGCATACTGTCTTGGGTAGAAAAATGATTCGCAATATGTTTTACCGTAAAAGACCCGTGATTTATCTAGAGGCTATAGATTTTTTTTATTATTTTAGAGTAATTTTCGAAAAGGAAAAATTAGAAAAGATTGTTGATGCGCTAGACTTTAATAATTTTTCAGCAGAAGAAATTCTACTTGTAAAAACTTTATTAATAAAATATGGGAGCTCGATAATCATTTCTGGGGCGAGGGTATCTTTTTTTAGAAAAATTTTTACTCTTTCAGCAGTAAGACAAATTTTCGCAATAGATGATGTTAGAACGATAAACGATATTGTTATGGCCGCGCTAGAAGAAAATATTAGTTTTTTTTCAATTCAGCATGGGCATTTTACCAAATATCATGTGGGGTGGCTTAAAATGACCAATTTACCTACTAAAAATATTATCCCAACGAAGACCATCGTATGGAACAAATATTGGAAAGAAGAACTTATTAGATTAGGTACATATTTCACGGACGAAAAAATTATTATTGGAGGTGATCCAAAGGAATTAAGATCTCAAGTAAAAGAAATAGATAATATTATCTCAATTCTAATACCATACGAAAAAAATGCTCCTAAATCAGAAGTAACGAAATACATTTTAGAATTAATTAAATTACAAGATGTAAAAATATTTTTTAAATTAAGGCCAGATGAAGGGAAACAGGTACAACTTGAGGAATATAACCTGCTTAAATTTTCTGATCGAATTACTCTTGTAAGAGACTTGGAAACAGTATTACCAACAATAGATATTGTATTAGGCTCATATTCCACGTTTCTTTACGATATGGTAGCACTCGAAAAACCTGTTGGAATAATAGAAACATCAATAGATTATGGAGAGGGGATGATAACCAACAATTTAGCTTTTTATATAAAAAAGGATGAAGATGTTTATCAACAAATTAAAAAAATTTCTGAGACTTCCACAGAAGTTTTGCGACAAAGGCGGCAAAAGATGGTAAGCGGAGGCCGTTTATTAAAAGAGGCGTTGAATGAAATTTTGTCACAAAATTTTAATTAAGACTTATCATGGGGTAGAATAGTCTATATATTTTTAAAATGAATTTTATTGAAAGGATAAAAAAGGGATTTGTTATAAGGTATTTGGACAAATATCCACAAGTTGCCATAGGGTTTTTACAAAGAAAATATCGGGTTTCATTGAGTTCTATTGATTTGAATCAATTAAATAAAGTTCGAGGATTTGAGGACCTCTCCTGGTTATTTACTAGTAATAAATCGAACAGGGGTATTATAAGGCTAACTTTTGGTGAAGCCGCATCATTGTTTAAATTAGTTAAGTCATTTAAAAATCCTAGAATATTTGAACTTGGTAGATTTGAGGGTGGAAGTACTATACTCATTGCTTCTGGAATGGATGGTGGAAAACTTGATTCCGTGGATATTAATCCTCGCAATGACGAATTACTTAAAAATGTTTTAAAATCTCTTGATGTGATAGATAATGTCGAGTTAATCACAGCAGATGCAAATAATCTTAAT
The DNA here is from genome assembly GCA_964383705.1 of uncultured Candidatus Saccharibacteria bacterium. Classification (GTDB taxonomy): domain Bacteria; phylum Patescibacteriota; class Minisyncoccia; order Phycocordibacterales; family Zambryskibacteraceae; genus CAYLHJ01. The sequence goes on from CAYLHJ010000004.1 coordinate 45,371, forward strand.
TCGACTGATGAAAATTATGACATTGTTTTTATTGATGGTGATCACTCCTATGATGCGGTAAAGAAGGATACAGATCATTGGAAAAAATCTGTAAAAAAATCTGGGTATCTTATTTACCATGATTATGGAGATTCAGCTCCGGGAGTTATCAGGGTTTGTGATTCAATAATGGCAGAAGGTGAGTTTAAGAAATTTTTATTAGTTGACTCGCTGTTGATTTTGAAAAGGGTTTGATTAGATATTTCTAGACAGGATTAAAGCTGCGGAAAGTACAATCGTCTTTGTTGCAATTTGTGAATATATAATTCCCCAGATTCCAAAGGGGACCACAAGAAAGAGCATTAATATAATTCTGGTTACATTAGACAAGATTATGATGGCGTATCTTTCTCGTACTGCCAATTGAGATTCTATAAAAGACATTGGTAGTGCTCCTGCAGCGAAGATCATTATAATTGCATAAAGTTGAGAGTATGGAACAGATTCTAAATATTCTGGGAAAAATATTTGGTATATAAATGGTGAAACAAAATGATAAATTACCACAACAACCGAAAGCAATAAAATAAAACGCAGAACTTTTGCTAACATCTCCTTCTTTATGAGATTTTTATCTCCTTGTGCAAATTTGGGGAGTGATAGTGGTCCGATAGCCCTGAAGAGGCCAATTATTTGATTCGGAATTGCTATAGCGAATGCATAGATAGACAAAGTCGTACCACCAAAGAAATGAAACAATAAAACATTGTCAATTTTATCACCAATTCCGGCAAGAATATTCATAAAACTTAAATGCTTGCTATATGAAAGGTTATTTGATATTCCAGTCTCTTTCGGTTTGTAATAATTCAATGTTTTTTTATACAAAAAAATTGAGATTATTGTATTCGAAAAAAAATAAACAAAGATTATAAGTACAACATTTTTTGTAAAAATTATTGTCAATATTAAAGCAATAACTGGAACAAAATCTTGCCACAATCCTAAGATTGTTATCCTCCTAAAATCTTTTTTACCGTTTAAAAAGGAGATATAAAGCTGTGCACTATTAAAAATTGGGGAAAATATCCCTATTATGAAAAATGACAAGCCTAAACTGGAATTACCTACTACTAGATAATATATTCCAGCGACAACTGAACCGATGAATATAAAGATGCTCCATCGTAGACTAATACGGAATCCTTCTTTTAGTGCCCCATCATATCCTCGGGAAACAGCTTGTACGACTGATGCTGAAATTCCTGTAAGAGAAAAAGCCCCTAATATTCCGCCGAGAGAAAGGATATATTTGTAATTTCCATATATCTCTTTGGGTATAAATTTTGCAAAGGCAATTGCTAGAAAAAATGATGTAAACGACGCGGTTAATTGCCCCAAACCCAACCAAGTAACCCCTTTGGCCAAGTAAACCATATCAGTTTTGGTGTATTTCTCACTCCAACGTAGGATTTCTCGACTCTTATTAATTAGCTCTTTCATTTAACTCATACTAATCAATTAATTTAAGTTTTGCTAGCGAATCAGAAATTCGCTTGTTATAGTATTCTTAATACATGAATACTAATTCCATTCTTCGTTTGTGTGTATTTTCTGGAATATTTATTATTCCATTTATCTTATTTATTGTTTCTTCTTCTATGCTCTTTCCATTTATTACTGGTAAAAATTTTGCTTTTCGTATTATTGTTGAGATAGTTTTTGTTGCTTGGTTTATGTTGGCACTCAGGGATGAAAGGTATCGCCCAAGATTTTCTTGGCTACTTGTATCACTCCTATTGTTCACTTTTTTTGTGGGTCTTTCAGATTTTTTCGCTGAGAATCCTGCAAAAGCTTTTTGGAGTAATTATGAGAGAATGGAAGGCTTTCTTTCCATCTTTCATCTTCTCCTATATTTTTTAGTTATTTCTTCGGTTTTTAATATTGAGAAATATTGGAATCGTTTTTGGTATACCTGGATTGGGGCAAGTGTCATTATGTGCATATATAGCACTTTTCAACTGGCAGGCAAAATCGTCATTAATCAGGGAGGAGCTCGGGTAGATGGCACATTAGGAAATGCGATTTATCTAGCGATTTTTCTCCTGTTCAATATTTTTTTAACAATTTTTATTTTTTTTAGATCACATAATAAGAAAAAAGTTGCTTTACCGTTGGTTTTTATTTTATTTTTTCAATTTTTAATTTTGTATTTTACAGCAACAAGGGGTGCAGTTCTGGGTTTGTTGGGTGGAGTCTTCGTCTCAGTTTTGCTGATTGCTATATTTGAAAAGAAGCATTTAGTTTTACGGAAAGTTGCTTTGTCTGTGATTGTTTTTATTTTATTTATTATTTTTGGTTTCATAGGCGTTCGCAAGAGTGAATTTGTCTTAGAAAGTCCCGTATTATCTAGATTTGCTTCTCTTTCAATTACTGAAATTAAAAATCAAGGTAGATTTTTTATATGGCCAATGGCGGTGGAGGGGTTTAAAGACAGGCCAATCTTGGGTTGGGGACAGGAAGGTTTCAGTTATGTATTTAATGAAAAATATAATCCAAAGATGTATGCTCAAGAACAGTGGTTTGATCGTGCTCACTCAACGCCATTAGATTGGCTTGTTGCTTCTGGTGTATTTGGCTTCATTTTTTATCTTTCGATATTATTTTTTGCTTTCTTTTATATATGGAAAAGTAAAAATCAGAATTTCTCTTTAGCAGAAAGAAGTATTCTTACCGGACTTCTTGCTGGGTATGTTTTTCAAAGTATCTTTGTCTTTGATAATTTGGTTAGTTACATACTTTTATTCTCTGTACTCTCAATGATTCACTCAGTAAATGGTGGGGATTATATAAGATTGCCGAAATTTTTACTAAGAAAAGAAAGTTATAACTTTATTTCCGCTCTTTTAATTATTATATTCTTATTATCTTTTTATTTTTGGAATTGGAAACCAATCCAAGCGAGTCAAACATTAATAGATGGTTTACGCTCTCTTCAGCGTGGGAATTTAGAGAGTTCCCTGGATAATTTTGAAGGGGCTATTTCTTACAATACTTTCGGGAATCCGGAGATTCGTGAGCAATTGGCAAGTGTGGCTCCACATTTTTCGGGCCCAGACGTTCCAATGAACATTAGAGACAGATATCTGAATTTGACTAGAAGTGAATATGAAAAGCAGATTAAAGAAACTCCAAAAGACGCTAGATATTATCTTTTTTATGCTATTTTTTTACGTTCATATGGCGATACAGAAAAAGCACTTACATATCTTGATAATGCCCTGAGACTTTCGCCACAAAAACAGACAATTCTTTTTGAGATTGGCGCTACTTATCTTCAGAGGGGTGAATTTGAAAAAGCTCTGCCAGTATTTAAATCGGCTTATGAGCTTGAATCGTCATACAATGATGCCAAAATCTTCTATGGGATTGCTGCTCTTTATGCCAATGAAATAGAGCTTGCAAATAGGATACTTTCTTCAATCCCGAGACAAAGGCTTATTTTTGACGACCGCTTGGCTCGTGCCTATGCAGAGATGGGTAGATACGGTGATCTTATTAGTATTTTAGAGGCGAGAATTTCAGAAGGCGCTGACACGATTGATAATTCTCTTTCTCTTTCGATGGCCTATCTTCAGTTGGGAGATAAGACAAAATCGATTCAAATACTACGACGTTTTATGGATATAGATCCTTCGCGAAAAGAAGAATTAGAATATTATATTGATGAAATTGAATCGGGCAGGTTACTTCAATAGTAAGCCATCTCTTTAATTTATTTCATTCTGACATTGACTTTTTTCATCATTCTTGCTATTATTGGGTGGTGAGTGCGAGTCTTCGGACTTGTGCCCCAACAAACGAATGTCTGCGTAAGTCCCGCCCTTGGCGGGATTTACGTTGAATATAATTTCGGCTAACATAAAAGTATTCCATCTAACTGTGGAGAGCGGACGCACTCACAAAGACATTTGTTGTGGAGCTCGCCCCGCTCTCCGCAGTTAGATAGAAAAAGATAATTTAAAAACACAACTTTCGACAGTTGTGTTTTTAAATTGTGATGAATATAAAATAATTTTTTTGAAAATTATTTTACAAAAATAGTTATCCACATATTTTTTGTAAAAAATATTGTATGCAATAAATATATATACGATAATTAATTACGAGGTCGAATAATTGTTTTGTGTCAGTGTTGTGATGCAAAACAAATTATTATGTACATTACAAATAATTTTCTCATTAAGTGCGATGCGTACGCACTACGCACTTAAAAAAATCTATGGCAGCAAAAAAGCGAAGAAAAGCAGCAGCTAAGAAAAGAGCTCCTGCTCGAAAAGCAAAGAAGTCTTCAAAGCGAAAAGCTTCACGAAGAAGATAACTTTCTTGCAAAACCCCCGCCCTCGGCGGGGGTTTTGTTTTGTGTTAGAATGGTTGTCTATATGGCTATAGGACTCACTTTTTTAAAGAAACTCTTCGGCGATCATGCGCAGCAGGAACTAAGGCGCATAGAGCCGATTATAAGTAAAATAAATTCCCTTGAACCGGCATTTGAAGTTCTTTCTGATCAGGCTTTGAAAAATAAAACAGAGGAATTTAAAGAAAGATTATCGTCCGGAGAAAGTGAAGATAAAATCCTTCCAGAAGCTTTCGCTTTGGTGAGAGAGGCTTCTCGTCGCACCCTTGGACAAAGACACTTTGATGTTCAACTTATCGGCGGAGTTATTCTTCATGAGGGAAAAATATCTGAGATGCGTACCGGAGAAGGCAAAACTCTTGTCGCGACTCTTCCGGCATATTTGAATGCTCTTTCGGGGCGCGGTGTTCATGTCGTTACTGTTAATGATTATCTATCTCGCAGGGACGGTGTCTGGATGGGTCAAATATATTCTTTCTTGGGCTTAACCGTTTCAGTCATTAATCATGATGCGTCTTTTGTTTATGATCCGAATCACGAATCAAAAGATGCTCAGCGTGACCAAAAGGGTGGTTTTCAGGTGGTCGATGATTTTTTGCGACCAGTTACTAGAAAGGAAGCTTACGCTGCGGATATAACCTATGGAACAAATAATGAATTTGGTTTTGATTATTTAAGAGATAATATTGAATACAATAGAGAAAGGATTCGCCAACGAGGTCATAATTACGCCATTGTTGACGAAATAGACTCAATATTAATAGATGAAGCCAGAACTCCGCTAATTATATCTGCACCTAGTACAGACTCAGGGGAGCTTTATAAGGTGTTTGCTAATATAGCAAAAAAGCTGGTTCCGGTGGAAGATTTTCTAGTTGATGAAAAACTGAGGGCGATTTCTCTGACTGAGGCAGGTATAGAGAAGGCCGAAAAAATTCTTGGTATCGAAAACATTTATGCTGAAGGGGGAGTAAAATATGTTCATCATTTGGAAATTGCTGTTCGTGCTAAGGCATTGTTTCAAATTGATAAAGAATATGTTGTCCGTGATGGGGAGGTTGTCATAGTCGACGAATTTACTGGTCGACTTCAGCCAGGGAGGCGATGGTCTGAAGGCTTACACCAGGCTGTTGAGGCAAAGGAAGGTGTTACTATCCAAAAAGAATCTAGGACTTTTGCTTCGGTTACATTTCAAAATTATTTCAGAATGTATAAGAAGTTGTCTGGAATGACTGGAACGGCCGCGACTTCAGCTGAGGAATTTTACAAAGTTTATGGATTAGGTACTGTCTCAATTCCAACCAACCAAACTATTTCTCGTATAGATCGAAATGATTTGATTTATCAGACCGAAAAGGGCAAATTTCAAGCTATAGCAAAGAAGGTAAAAGAGCTAAATGGTAATGGTCAGCCGGTTCTTATTGGAACAGTTTCAATTGAGAAGAACGAACTACTCTCTAGTTATTTGAATAAAGAAGGGGTGCAACACGAAGTTTTAAATGCTAAAAATCATGAGAGGGAAGGAGAAATAATAGCTCAGGCTGGTCGCAAGGGGGCGGTAACCATAGCGACAAACATGGCTGGACGAGGAGTAGACATAAAACTTGGTGGGAACCCGGGTTCAACTGATCTGTATGAGGAGGTAAAAAATATGGGAGGTCTATTTGTTCTTGGCACTGAACGCCATGAGGCTCGTCGCATTGATAATCAGCTTCGTGGTCGGGCGGGTAGGCAGGGCGATCCAGGGGAGACTCAATTTTTTGTTTCTCTTGAGGATAACCTCATGCGTGTTTTCGCATCTGATGCAATAAAGAAAATGATGGGTAGATTCGGTATACCTGAAGATCAGCCAATTGAAAATCGCATGATTACAAATGCATTAGAAAAAGCGCAGGAGCGCATAGAGGGTTTTCATTTTGATGCCAGAAAAGATGTGTTGCGATTTGATGATGTTTTAAATTTTCAGAGAAAGTTAATTTATGAACGACGAAGGGGTATTCTTACTGGTGATGACGATTTCGTTGCGTCATATATAGAAGGTCTCTTTGACAATGTTGCGCTCGGGGAAAGAGAGTTAATCAAAAAAAAGGAACAAGAACTCGGCAGACAAAACTTTATTTCTGCTGCTCGTATGATTATTCTCCAAGCAATAGATATGTTTTGGGTCAATCATCTAGAGATGATGGATCACCTTCGAAGTAGTGTCAATTTACGTGCTTATGGTCAAAGAGATCCGCTCGTTGAGTATAAACGGGAGGGATTGAATCTTTTCAAAGAGATGGAAATATCTATAAATGACGAGATTATTAAAGTATTGCCCCATATAGTAATGCAATCGGGCCCAAATAATAAAGAAACGAATCTAAGTGAGATAAAAGAGGGGGCGGAACTTCTCACGGAAGAAAGATCGGTTAAAAAGCAAATTGACAATGGCGACAGTGTGGGCAGAAATGATCCATGTCCATGTGGCTCTGGCAAGAAATATAAGAAATGTGGGATGCTGGATACAGAAGAGCACCGAAGACTGAAAAAGGCTTAGTAAATTATGATAATTACAAGTTTATTTAAGAAGGGACGATTGTTTTTTTTAATTTTTGTTTTATCAATCATAATTATTTTTTTTAGCGGAAGATATTTTTCGCACTACTTTTTTAAATCAAAAAATTCTACAAAAATTTCATTTGTCGGAGATATCATGCTTGCTCGCCACATCGAAAATATCTTTAATAAAGAAAACGATCCTTCGTTTCATTTTCTTCTTACTGCTGATTATTTAAGAGAATCTGATATTACATTCGGCAATCTTGAGGGTCCTATATCTTCCCGTGGGAAAAATATGGGTAGCACATATTCATTTCGATTTAATCCAGATGTTATTAATGGTTTGTTGTACTCGGGGTTTGATGTCATGTCTATTGCAAATAATCACATATATGATTGGGGGGAAGATGCTTTTTTCGACACCATTAATTATTTGGAAAAAAATAATATTTATTATTCTGGTGGTGGCAATGATTATGAAAGCGCTCATAAACCAGTTAAGATTAAAAAAAATAATGAATTATTTTGTTTTCTTTCGTACAGTCAATTTTCTGGAGAATATATCTCAGGTATAGAATCAAGACCAAGTATTGCTTTTTTGGATAAGGATCAAATTATTAATGACATAAATCATGCCAAAGCAGAATTATGTAATTCGATTTTTGTTTCCTTGCATTGGGGTAATGAATATGAAACAAAATCGCTTAAATCTCAGAAAGAATTAGCAAAAAGTTTTATTGATGCGGGGGCGCTGGCTGTTATTGGTCATCATCCTCATGTTGTGCAAGAGATAGAGAATTACAAAGATGGGATTATTGCTTACAGTTTGGGCAACTTTATTTTTGATCAAAATTTTTCTGATGATACAGGCAAGGGTCTTATCCTCACTATTGAAGTGAAAGATGGGAAGATATTATCTCATGACCGGGTTGTAATTAATTTTAATTCTTTATTCCAGCCATTTATTAGTGGGGCTGTATAATTAAAAGTCTAATGATAGAGTCACTTATCTCTTATCTTCATATACATATTATTCCCTTAGGTGCTATGGGTGTTTTTATTGCTGCCCTTGTTCAGGAGATTTTTCCTCCCATTCCATCAGCGTTGGTTATATTAGCCAGTGGTTTTATTTTTTTAACTGAAATTAATGGTCTGGATGCTCTACTCATTATCTTTTTTAAGATTTCAATTCCTGCAGCTATTGGGATTACCTTAGGTTCTCTTTTGATTTTTGCCCTTTCTTATCTATTAGGTAAACCTTTCATTGATCGTTATGGTAAATTGATAGGAATTTTTTGGTTTGATATTGAAAAGTTAGAAAAATGGATGGAAAGAGGTATTCGTGACGATATGATTATTTTTATCTCTAGGGCAATACCGATAATTCCGAGCATAGTTATAGGTGCTTCCGCGGGTCTTTTGCGTCTTCCCTTAAGAACCTACATTATATCTAGTTTTTTAGGTAGTCTTGTAAGGTCCTTTATTTTGGGAATACTGGGTTGGCAAATTGGCAATCTATATGTGAAATACTCTCTTGTTATTTCTAGACTTGAAAATTATATATTTGTGGGTCTAGCTTTTTTGATTTTATGCTGGATTTTTGTTCAATACAGAAGAAAGAAAGGTCGTGATATAATTTAAATATACATTATGAATATCCAAAGGTCTCAGATAGTATTTTTTTTCATATTCATATTTGCTGTCTTAATTTTGAATTTTTTTATATTTCTACCTTATTTTTCTGTTCTTTTTCTTGCTTTGGTATTTTCAATTATCTTTACTCCAATTCACAATAAAATCCTTTTTTTGGTTCGTGGGCGAGAAAATCAAGCAGCAATACTTTCAATACTTCTTATATTGGTAATTATTGTTGGTCCACTATTCTTTGTGGGTTTTCTTTTGTTTGATGAGGCGTCGGAACTTTATATTAGCGCCCTTAATCAAGGGGTGTTTGAAAATAGATTTTCTGGTCAGGCTCAAACCGTAATTTCGAAATTGGAGTCTATATTCCCTAATATACCAATTGCAGAATTACAAATTGATCTTGCGAAGTATATAAAAGAAGGATTGGCTTGGATTTTAGACCACATGAGCGTTCTTTTCAGTGGCTTTTTGAAGATACTATTTGGACTTCTTCTTCTACTGCTTTCTCTTTTCTATTTTTTTCGGGATGGTGGAAAGTTTGTCAATTCAATTATTTCTTTAAGCCCATTGAATGATACTTCAGATAGGCAGATTATTCAGAGAATGATTATAGCTGTTAATTCTGTGGTAAGGGGTAGTCTTGCGATTAGTGTGGTTCAAGGGCTTCTTACTGGTATTGGATTTGCTCTATTCGGTGTCCCTAGTCCAGTTCTGGGCGGGCTTCTTGCTTCTGTTGCTTCACTTGTGCCAACTATAGGAACGGCTCTTATAATAATTCCCGGTGTTCTGTTTCTTGTATTGTCTGGTAGCGTTTCGGCCGGTATAGGACTTCTTATATGGGGTGTAATAGCAGTTGGTTTAATTGATAATTTTCTTGGTCCAATCCTAATAGAACGTGGCGTTAAGATTCACCCATTTCTAATTCTTCTATCTGCTCTTGGTGGGCTATCTTTTTTTGGTCCAGTTGGGTTTTTGGCTGGACCAGTAGTCCTCTCTCTTTTATTTGCCTTGTTTGATGTCTATCCAAGTATGCTAAAAAGGGACTAAAGTGCCTGTTCAATACATGTTTATTAATCTTTTAATACCATAACAATAAATATTGGCCATCTTTGCATCGTCGTACCATTTAGTCTATGCTTCTTAAGCAAAGGTTAATAAACACTGAAAAAATCTCTAATTTATTGCTTTCATTTTATTTATATGGTCATTAAATTTCTAAATCACCGAATAACAAAAAATGTCTAGTCTTACTATTGTTACGCACAATGGGGCATTTCACGCTGATGAGATTTTCGCTGTAGCTACGGTTATGCTTGCTTTTGCAGATAAAAAGATTTTTGTAATTCGTACACGTGATGAAAATGTTATCAACGACGCAGATTTGGTTGTAGATGTTGGGGGGATTTATAATCGAGAGTTAAAAAGATTTGACCATCATCAAACCGAGGGAGCTGGGAAGCGTCAAAACGGTGTTTCCTACGCTTCTTTTGGTCTTGTGTGGAAAGAGTATGGTAATAGCATATCGGGCGGAGAAAAGGTGGCAGAAAAAATTGATAATAAACTAGTTGCACCGGTTGACGCCGTAGATAATGGGATTGCGATCTTAAATCCTATTTTTGACGGTATATATCCTTACACAATCTCTGATTTCTTCGCTTCATTTTTGCCTGGAGTCGACGGCCTCTCAAGTGATAATGATAAGGCTTTTATGTTGGCTGTCAGTGTTGCAAAAGATCTTTTGGTAAGAATAATTAATAATTTTAAAGAAGTGGTGGCTCTTGAGGAAAAAGTTAAAATTTTATATGAAAACAGTCAAAGAAAAGACATATTAATTCTTGATAACCGCTATCCATGGAAAGATGTGGCAATTTTATACCCCGAGCTTTTATATGTTGTATATCCAGACAATAATAATCAAACATGGGTTACAAAGGCGGTTAATGTTAATGGCACCTCTTTCGATCTTCGTAGACCGTTTCCAGAGTCTTGGGCTGGGAAAATGGGTAGGGAGCTTATAAAAGAGACCGGAGTCTCCGATGCTATTTTTTGTCACAACAAAAGATTCATTGCCGTTGCTAAATCTCGAGAAGGGGCAATTGCTTTATCAGAAAAATCCAAGGAGAGTAATAAATGAAGACTGTCTGCATTATTCCAGCGCGCCTTGAATCAAAAAGGCTTCAAAAAAAACTTCTTAGGATTATTCAAGGAAAGCCGCTGATTCAGCATACATATGAATCAGTCAAAAAGGCTAAAAGTCTTGATAGGGTCCTAGTTGCTTGTGATAGCAAGGAAATATTTGACGTAATCACTAAATTCGGTGGGGAGGTATTTATGAGCAAAAATATTCACGAAAATGGAACAGATCGTGTTGCCGAATTGGCCAAATTAATCGATGCAGACATTATTGTCAATGTCCAAGGGGATGAGCCACTTATAAACAAAGAAACAATAGATTCATTAGTTTATTTTTTGGACACACAAAGAGATATCTCAATTGCCACAGCCTGTATTTTTTCTGAAAATGAGGACGAATACAATGATCCCAATATAGGGAAGGTGGTAAAGGATGTTTCGAATAGGGCTCTTTATTTTTCACGTTCTCCAATACCTAAAAATTTTAATTCTAGAAAAGTAGCTTTTTATAAACATATCGGCATTTACGCTTTTAGAAAAAGCTTTTTGGAAAAAATTGATTCACTCCCTTATTCTGCATTACAAGATAAGGAAGGATTAGAGCAATTGAAATGGCTTGAAGCTGGGTATGAAATTGGTATTATGGAAACCCACAATGACTCAGTTGGGGTTAACACCGAGGAAGATTTTAAAAATGTTGAGAATATCATGAAAAATAATGTTTGTTGATGAAATTACAATTAAGGCACGCGCGGGGAAGGGTGGGGATGGGGTAGTCTTGTGGCGTCATGAAAAAGGTAAAGATTACGCAGGCCCTGCTGGTGGTAATGGTGGCAAGGGGGGTGATGTTTATGTACGCGCCATACGTAATTTAGGTCTTTTAGCGCGCTATCGTACCGTAAAGGAGTTTGTTGCAGATAACGGTCAGAATGGCATGAGATCAAGTAAGACGGGGAAAGATGGTGACGACATTGAAATTCTACTTCCAATTGGTAGCATTATTACTAATTCGACCACAAAGGAGGTTTTTTCATTAGAAAAAGAAAATGATAGGATTCTTGTCCTTAATGGTGGCAAGGGCGGGCTTGGTAATGAACATTTTAAATCTTCCACTAACAGACGACCAAAGCAGGCGACCTTAGGAAAGGATGGAGAGGAGGCTGAACTTTTTATTGAACTTGAATTGGTGGTGGATGCTGGTTTTATCGGGCTACCAAATGCTGGCAAATCAAGTTTGCTTAATGCTCTGACCAATGCGAAAGCAAAAGTCGGCAGTTTCCAATTTACAACCCTAGAACCAAACCTCGGAGATTTTTATGGTTTTATATTGGCAGACATTCCAGGTCTAATTGAAGGGGCTTCAATTGGAAAGGGCCTTGGTCACAAATTTCTTCGTCATATTAAGAGGACAAAAATGATTTTCCACTGCATATCGTCAGAGAATAAAAATGTAAACGAAGTTTATGACATAGTACGCCTTGAGCTTGGTCGATATAATCCTGATATTTTGGATAAAGAAGAAATAATTATTCTTACTAAAGTTGATTTGTTATCGGAAAAGGAGCTTAAGGATAATATAAAATTATTAAAGAAAAAAAATTCAAAGGTATTTTTTGTTTCAACTCATGATGATCGTTCTGTAAAAGAGCTTTCTGACAATCTTTCAAAGCTTCTCTATGAAAAATCTTGAAATTCACAAAACAGCTCTCTCTTGCTAGTATGTTCCTATATGGCTTCTACAGATTATAAGGTTACCATTGGTCTTGAAATTCACGCAGAACTTAAGACTCAAACTAAGATGTTCTGCGATTCAAAGAATGATCCGGATGAAAAACGGCCAAATATTAATATTTGTCCAATCTGTATGGGTTATCCTGGAACCCTTCCTGCAATAAATGAAGAAGCTGTTAGACATGTTATTAGAGTGGGGCTTGCTCTGGGTGCAAAAATAGCAGATTTTACCGAATTTGATCGCAAGAATTATTTCTATCCAGATATACCTAAGGGTTATCAAATAAGCCAATATAAGCACCCTCTGGTCTCAGGCGGGAGTTTAAATGGGGTAGCCATCACCAGGGTACATTTAGAGGAGGATACCGCGCGCTCAACGCACGATAATGGTGAGTATAGCCTAGTTGATTTTAATCGTGCGGGAATTCCACTTATGGAGCTTGTTACTGAGCCAGTTATTACTTCTGCAGAGGAAGCGTCATCATTTGCTAAAGAGTTACAGTTACTTCTCCAAACCCTTGGAGCAGGAGAGGCGAATATGGAAAAGGGTGAGATGCGGGTAGAGGCAAATATCTCTGTGTCTAAAACGGATGAATTTGGCACAAAGGTTGAAGTGAAGAACCTCAATTCCTTCCGTTCAGTTGAGCGCGCCATTGATTTTGAGGTGAGTCGCCATATTGAATTATTGGAAAAAAACGAGACTGTTTTACAGGAAACTCGTGGCTGGGATGAATCTAAAGAAGTCACCTTTTCTCAAAGAGTTAAAGAGGATTCTCACGATTATCGCTATTTTCCTGACCCCGATTTACCAAAGATGTGGATTTCAAAAATCCCCGATTTGAAGCCAGACCACCTCAAGTCATTTCTTCCGGAGTTGCCGTGGGTAAGGAGAGCTCGGTATATAGATGATTTAAAGATTAAGCCAGAGGATGCGGAGGTGTTTGTGAGGTACCCCAATTTTTGGGGTAAATATTTCGATGCTGTTATAGGAAAACTATCAAGTATAAGCTTGGCCCAAGTTGCATCTAATTACATTACATCGGATTTAATGGGGTTGATAAGGTCAGATATCAATGTTTCCGAATCATCCGGATTTAATTTGGAGGAAAAGTTATCTTCCAGTGGCTTATCCAGTCTAATAGACATGATTTCTTCCAATGAAGTTTCTTCTCGTGGGGCAAAAGATATTTTGAGATTGATGTATGAAAACGGCGGAGATCCAGAAATTATTGCCAAAGAGCATGATCTTTTTCAGAAAAGTGATGAGGGGGAACTTATTGCAATCGCTCAAAAAATAATAGAAGTAAACCCATCTGTAGTTTCGGATTTTAAAGCTGGTAAGCAGGCAGCACTACAGTTTTTTATAGGGCAGGGGATGAAGGAAACAAAGGGATCTGCTAATCCGACAGTATTAAAATCTATTTTTGAAAAATTACTAAAATAATATATTAATAAAATCATTCAAACAAAAACCACCGTAATGGTGGTTTTTGTTTGAATGATTTCATCTCAGTTTCTTGGTAGGGGAGCTTACCTAAGTATTTCGTATTCAATTTTCTCTGTTCTGAGCAAGGTTTTAATTTGCGCAACTTTATAAGATTTATCGTCTAATTTGCTTTTTTATAATTTACACAATTTTTTGTTGTTGGATAAAGACTAACATTGTAGTGTTTGGTATTAGTCGAGCTTAATTCTGGGCCTCAATAAATAAAGATCATTTCTTGTTAATTATTATTGATTATTAATGTTAATAGTTTATCAGTAAGTAGAGCTGGCAATTCTTCCCAAATTATTATCTGCATTTATTGTGCCAGAATTTTATTAATTTTTTAAAAAATTAAATTATAAAAATAATCTTAGGAATATCATCTATTGTGTGAATTATCGTAAATTTAAAATATATGTATTTTATATAAATAATTTGCTGTAACGATTAAGATTAATGAACTATCTAATAAAAAATAACAAAGTAATAAAAATTAGTGGAAATGTGCAAGATATTTGCCACTTTATCGCTGATCATATTCAGCGGGTTAAAGATGAGAACGGTCTTAAATAATGATATATCTGGGTAGTCATTTTTTATGTATGACTTTATGGCTCGAGTTAATTTTAGGAGAGGGGTAGGGGGGTAATTATGGGATAGTTATTTTAAAAGTAGTCATCAAAATTTTTAAACAGTAATAATTTGAGTGAAAAGCAAGAATTTATCAAAAATTTTCTAAAAATATCAACGTTTCACAGGTTCTCGAATATCCGAGATAGTATATAAAAATAAGGTTATTCTGGAATTTATTAAAATTAGACTATAAGTAATTACTCGCTTAGATGTTTTATGCTTAATTTCTTTATTTTCTTTCTTGCATTACTTTGAAAATCACCACCTCTTTCAATATCCTCGATAATTTTAAGTAGATCCTCTCTTTTATATACACGATAATTGTTCATTGGGTGCCTTAAAGCCGGGAATTTACCATTATTATCCCAATTTCTGAGTGTTAATGGGGACACTCCAAGTATATAAGCAGCATCTTTTATAGATATGTATTCGTTGTATGGCATATTAAATCATCATTTATAAACCTTAATAAACTTACTATAAAAATTATATAGAGTTATGTAATTATTAGCAATCTTTTATATGTTTATAAGTAAATTAATATAGTTTTTTACTAATTTACAATAAAATTTTTTATATACATTTGATTAAATAAAAATAATTTTTATTATTTTTGATTTTTGCCGATTAATGGCTTATTCAAGCCTGATTTTGAGGATAAATTATGGGAAAAAACAAATTAAAAGAATCGTAATTTATCCACATAATTTTATATCAATATCATGAAGTAAAATTTATAATGAATAGGATGAATGGAGATCTTTATTTCGATGGTAAAAAATATATCTCGTCTAGCCGAGCTGCTAAAATTAGTGGCTATGTAAATGATTATATTGGGCAACTTTGCCGAGATGGAAAATTGGAGTGCAGAATGATTGGTAGGTCTTGGTACGTATCTCTTGAGTCCTTAATTTCTCATAAAAATACCTACGGTGTTTTATCAAAAAAACATTCACATAGGACCACATTGCCAATTGAATATGAGCGTGACTTGATTCAGCCTAATGTTTCTTTGGAAGATAGCTTAAATGGTGTTCATAAGGAAGTTGTTTTAAATAGTAATAAAAACCAAAAAACCGATACCGACAGTCATGGCCGAGGTTCTTTCGAGGTATTAAAAAATTCAAATGATATAGATGTAATTTCATATCACAAATTATTCGGTGAAATTTTTCCAAAAATTGCTTCAGGAGCTATTGCTATCCTATTTTCATTTATAGGCTTTCAACTTATGCTTGCAAAAAATCAAAATGCTCAAGTTGCGTATGTAAAAATTAGTGAAAATTTTATTCAAACAATTTCTCCGGTTACAGATGCTGGAGAAAAAATTTCTGCTAATGTTTTTAGTGGTATTGCGAATGCGATTGATAACACTGCAGTTTCTTTTTATCATTTCGCAAACAATCTTATTTTTGATTCCAAGACAAAAATATTTGCACTTTTTGGGATAGATATTGTTCAAGAACCGATTGTTGCAATGGGAGATTTGGTTCCAGAAAGACCATCACAGGGGATGGTTGTGATGCCAGTTGAAGAAAAAACGGATCGTCAGAAAGTGGTCGCAAAAATTAAGGAATCTTTCTCTGACGAAGTTGTCGTAGAGCCAGGAGAAGACGGTTCCAGTGGTCTTATAAAACCGGTATTTAAAAAAACAAAGGGCGACGAATATTTGTATGTTCTCGTCCCAATTGGTAATTGATTTATCCTTTTTGTACCAAGTTTTTTGAAGAATATATGGAGAAGGTAAGAGTTCAAAAGATCAACATGAAAAATAATAATCTCAATATCAAAAAAAATACGAAGATGACCATAAAATTTTTCTTCGTGCTTGTTTTTATGTTAGTTATTTTTCCAAATATGGTTCTAGCTATTACTATTGAAAATCAAGAAAATGTGCCCATCGAAAAAAATTTCATTGTTGGTCCAGCAAAAATGGAGATAAATGTCGCCGCTGGTGAAACCAAGACAATATTTTTCACAGTACAGAATAGAACTGGTTTAACTCAAGATTTTGAAATAAGTTTTGAAGATTTTGTTGGATCTGCCAATCCAGGTGAAACAGTTCAACTGCTTGGTTTAGGAGAAAGTAGTCGAACTCTAAAAGATTATATTTTTATTGAAGACAATAAATTTACACTTCAACATGGTGATCGTGCCATTGTGCCTGTTACTATTTCGATTCCAGTAGGCATTCCATCTGGCGGAAGATTCGCAAGTGTAATTGTAAGTGCGGTTTCAAAAAATATGAACTTTGGGAGTGAAGAAAGGGCGTCTACCGGAGCGATTGTGGTTGGGCGGATTGCAACCCTTGTATTTGTCACGATTCCTGGTGAAATTAATCCTCAAGGAAAGCTTTTAAGTCTTGAAATTAAAAATAATAAAAAGGTCTTCTTTGGTAAATTAATTCCTCTAAGACTAGTATATGAAAATAGCGGTGACGTAAATCTTAATCCT
The DNA here is from genome assembly GCA_964383705.1 of uncultured Candidatus Saccharibacteria bacterium. Lineage (GTDB taxonomy): Bacteria > Patescibacteriota > Minisyncoccia > Phycocordibacterales > Zambryskibacteraceae > CAYLHJ01. Next base: position 62,389 of record CAYLHJ010000004.1, read on the forward strand.
TATGGTTTTATTCATATAAGGAATATGTTTGGTCGAAATGTGGAGACGAAGACTTTGACTCCATGGTTCGCTTTGCCTGATTCTGTTCGAACAAGAGATGTAGAAATTGGACCACTACTTTTCGGTCGTTATAGTGCGTTGGCGCAAGTAAATAGAGGATACGGAGACATCATAGACGAACAGCAGGTCTCTTTCGTGGTTATCAATCCAACTTTTTTTATTTTGTTGGTTTTGATTATTATCACAGCGCTTGTGCTATTTAAACGAAAGATGTTGATGAAAGATTTAGATAATCATGAAATATAAAAAAAATATCATAGCTATTATTTTTTTCTTTTTAACACAACCACTTTTCGCGGCGGTTATGACTAGTACGAGTTATTCAATTCAGAGCGATTCAATTAATTTTGGAGGAGGATTTTCTTCTTCAACTAATTATGCTCAAGAGTCTACTTTTGGTGAAATTGCCACCGGTGAATCAGAAAGTACAAACTACGATATAAAAGCGGGATATCAGCAAATGCAGAGTGTATATCTTGCAATTGCCACTGTATCTGATGTGACTCTTTCTCCTTCAATTGATGGTACTACTGGTGGTACTGCGAATGGCTCAGCTTCTGTGACGGTTACAACTGATAATGTTGCTGGTTACGAGCTTTATCTTAAAGCAAGTTCATCTCCAGCTCTTGTTTCCGGAGCAAATTCTTTTGCTGACTATACTCCGGCGGGTATAAACCCAGATTTCACCTTCAGTGTTGGGGCAGCAACATCAGAATTTGCTTTTACCCCAGAGGGGAATGATATTTCCCAAGAATATAAAGACAATGGTTCATCTTGTAATACTGGGGCGCTAGACACAACGAATAGTTGCTGGAATGCATTATCTACAACAAATGAATTAATTTCGAGTAAATCTTCTGGAAATCATCCAAGTGGGACTCTTACAACAATTAAATTTAGAGCAGAATCAGGAACATCAAATACTCAGGCGGCCGGTTCATATACTGCGACGACAACAGTAACGGCTATCGCCCTTTAAGAAAAATGAAAAAAGACTTTAAAAAAATGATTATTTGTTACCTAACACTTATTCTTATATTTCATTTTTCTAATATCTATGCTATCGAAGATCAGTTCGAAATAAATTTGTCTGTTACTTCTGGTGCTGACACAACCGCACCTTCCGTGCCGACAGGACTTTCCGCAACTGCAGTCTCCTCATCTCAAATAGATCTCTCTTGGACCGCTTCAACAGATAATGTTGCAGTTACTCAATACAATGTTTATCGTGATAATTCACTGATTACCTCCGTTTCTGGTACAACTCACTCTGATACCGGGTTAAATGCTTCAACCACCTATGCCTACGTGGTTTCAGCTCTTGATGCTGCATCAAACCAATCTGCTCGCTCAGCAACTTCTTCCGCGACCACACTATCTTTATCGTCTAGTGGCGGTGGAAGTGGTGGTTATGTTTCTCCTCAGATATTTAATATTGCAGTTATCCCGGATAAAAATAATGCAGTCATAACTTGGAATACAACACAGCCAACACTAGGCATTCTTTCGTGGGGGTTTACAGAAGATTTTGAAATAGGCGCTGTTTCAGAAACAATTTTTGGATTGAACCACTCGGCGACAATTTATGGTCTTTTGCCTGGGACAATGTATTTTTTCTCAATTACAGCAACAAATGGTCGCGGTCTATCAGCTACTTCCCAAATCCAAAGCTTTAATACATTGTCACTACCATATTCAGTTACAAACCCGACAAACTTCATTGCAACCCCCCAGGATGATTCGATTTTGCTTGAATGGGAAAACCCAATCGATTCCTCCTTTTCAGAAGTTAGGCTTGTTCGTAATAAAAATTTCTTTCCATCAGATGAAAATGATGGAGAAGTTTTATATGAAGGAGTTGGTGAAAATTTTATAGATAGTGATGTTGACATAGGCGCTATGTATTACTATGCCATCTTTTCAAAAGATTCTGATGGAAATTATTCATCTGGCGTCTTGACTCGGTCAAGGATTCCTCTTGAGGGCGAAGGACCAATCTTACCTGGCGATGTCTTTGATGAATTACCAAAAGCTCCAAGCATTCATCCGCTTATTGAAGAACTATCAATATTTGATTTTGATTTCATACAAGATGGCAGAAAAATAAATCTTCTATCTGAACTATCTGGTGACACTCTTCCAATAAACGGGAGCCAGAATTTAACTATTTTGCTGGATTATCAAAAGGTGCCAGAAATTCTTAAAAGCATTCTCATTACCTTGAAACACCCACAAGATCCACAGAAAACCTTTTCATTTTTATTGCGCGTGAATTCGGATAAGACTGCTTACACTGCGACCATCGGAGCTTTGGGTGAATCTGGTAAATACAATCTGGACATTTCAATTGTTGATTATAAAAATCGTGGATTAAAAAAGATCGTCGGAAGTATTTTCGCTACCGTGATCTTGGCAATTCGTGGCAATGACAACTCTCCTTTTGGGATATATGGATTTGTTGATAAAAATTTTCTATCAATAATTTCTTTTATCCTTGTTCTCATGATTATTTTGTTATCCAAAATTATTTTTGATAGAAGGAAGATGAGTAGCGGACAAATAAATTCTCATGCTTAAAATTCTCCCAAAAATTATATCTTTTGCGTTAATTGTTGTTATTACCACAACGCTTCCGGGTCTTTTTCCTGCGATGCAAGCTATTACTTTTGTTACAAACAAAGCAGAGGCCGCTTTCAATACCCAAATTAATTATCAAGGGAAGCTTACTAATTCTTCAAATGTGGCAGTCGCTGATGGTCTTTATCACATGCGTTTCTTTCTTTATACAGTTCCCACTGGTGGTACGGCGATATGGTCAGAAGATAGGAGTACGGCGGCTGGGGATAGAGCAACTGTCTCAAATGGACTGTTTAGTCTTATGCTTGGAAGCTCTACTGCACTGACTTCAGTCGATTTTAATCAAACTCTTTATTTAGGTGTTGAAGTTGGTGGTTCTGGTGGTTCTGCATCCTGGGATGGTGAAATGAGCCCAAGAAAGATATTGGGTGCAGTGCCAGCAGCTTTTGTGGCCAAAAACCTTGATGGTGGCACAATTGACAACATCACTCGTTCCACCACCACCTCTGCTACAACAACATCTCTTTTCTC
>CAYLHJ010000005.1:0-51963 GCA_964383705.1 uncultured Candidatus Saccharibacteria bacterium
CGTGTCGATGAAGGTGTTGTACGGAGCGGAGCCGTCGCCGGTGGTTACGGTACCGGCTGTGCCACCGTCCACGCACACAACGAGCGTCGACGAGGCGCCCAGGCCTGAGAAGTCGAAAGGCTCTGCCAGAGAGTCCACGAAGGCGCGAGTGTTCACCGACCCTGCGGTCAGCGAGTCACCTGCTACCAGAGCGTCGTTAAGCTCGATCTGACCGTTGGAGCGGTTGAGGGTGTAGTCTTTGTTCTTACCCTGAGACACCTCTCCGAACACGATCGCAGAAGCGGCTACGCCAGTGCCGTCATCGCCTCGGTACCCCTCGGTCAGGTACAGGATGGTGTTGCTCTCGATGGACTCGATCTTGGTCCAAGATCCGGTACCGTCGACGTTAGCCTTGATCCACTGACCCTCTTGAAGCTCTTGGGTAAACTGAGTTCCGCTTCCGGTCACGATCTTAGACCCGCCAGAGACCGTGATGGTCCCGGTCAGTCCAGTAGACGTACAGAAGCCCATGGCCAAAGCGGCACCGCCGCCCACGACCTGCATCTTCGAGTCGGCGCTGTTGAGCAGCCTGGAGATCAGCTTAACGCGAGTGTCGTTGACCGCCAGCTCCACGTCAGATAGGTTCAGCTCCGCGAGCACTCGGGCGTACGCTTCTTCGGCCAGAGCCTGTGTAGGGTTCGCGAAGTCGGTAGGAGAGAAGGATACGACCTCCGTCTCCTGGATGTCTCCGTTGGCGGCGACCTCCAGCTGAGGGGAGTTCCAGATCACGATGTTTCCTAGGCCACCACCGCCTACAGGGTAGGCGGAGTCAAGGATCAACTTCGTGTCGGACACCACGGTCCTGACGCGGCGGTAGGACGAGTCTGCGTTACCGACGAACTTGACGTAGTCTCCAGGACTGATCAGGTCGATGAACCCGTCCAGGCCAGCCACCGCTTTGGTGACGACGCGAGAGTTAGGGGTAACAGTGACGTCGCCGTCCGTAGTAGTGACCACGGTAGCTGCAAGGTTGAAAGGTTGAGACTGGCTGATCACCGACGCGGTAACGCCATCCTTGGTAAGGAGCCTGTCGTTTTTGTAGAGCTTCAGGGTCGCCACCTCAAGCTCGGTGAAGTTCAGGATAGGCTGAGCGGTCGAGGAGGGATCTACCTGCAACTCCTCGTTGGTGCGGGCGCGAGGAGTCAAGATGACCTTACGGCCTTCTACGTCGCTGATGGTACGGGCGTCCAGAAGTGTAGACCGGTTGTTTATGGCTTCGGAGATCTCGGTAGCTTGAGCTTTGCCAGGAGTCTCGAAGTCCCCACTAGCGAACGTGAACGCCTCCTCGTTAGTCCCTACGCGGACGATGATCGTCTCGCTTCCGGACAGCGCGAAGGGCTCTACGTTCTGAGAGACCACGCTAGCCTTAACCAGGGGGAAGTTCTGAAGCTGGAAGAAGCGCTCTCCGCCGGTGGCGGAGGTAGCTAGAACCTCTAAGCCTATGTTGGCGAAGGTCGGCTCAAGACCTCGACCGTTGTCGATGTAGACGCGAGTGGGACCGTCCGCTAGGTTCACCGGGGTCACCACGTTGGCGCTCACGATGCTGGAGTTGGTGTTCTCGTCGATCAGGCCCTTGATGCCGTTCTGGATGGACAGGCTGGTACCGCGAGACAGAGACTGGATGGTGTTGCGGATCCGGTCACGAAGCTGCTGGTCCGTCTCCTCGTCGCGGCCGTTAACGAACGGTAGCGGGTTGGTGACCGTAGCTCCAGTGAACGGGATGTTCGGGAAGGACACGATCGAGTTCGCGGGAACTCGGAAGCCGCCTGGGTCCATGGCCGTGACTAAGACGTTCGTGAAGGTGTCCTCGCCGTCCAGGATCTGGATGGTCTGGTTCAGCTCGAACTTGATGGCGTCGCTTACGTCGCTCTCAGGGATCTCTACCTCGGTGCCTGCCTCTACGGTACGAACGCCGCCTTGAGCAAGGACCACCGCTTCATCGGTCCCGTGGTCGTTGACCACGCCGACGTCTAGCTGGATCTCCCAGTAGGATGTGTGGTCGATCGGAGCTACGGAGTAGGAGATCGGACCCTCAGAGTTAGAGGTGCCTCGGAAGTAGATGGCGCCGGACGCAGGGAAGCCTGACGCGTCGTCGACGAAGATGACCGTGGACCCTGCGGTAGGACCTGGTAAGCCTGCGTAGATCTTGGTCGCGATCTTCGTGAAGCTCGCGTCGGTGATGGTGATGAACCCTGTGTGAGGCTGTGAGGTCAGCCTGGTGAGTCCGTACTCGGAGGCTCTCAGGTCAAGGTCGGAACCCTCGGTCGTGTCGAGGTTGTAGTTCCGGATGATGTTGAGCATCTGGACGTACTGCTGGAAGTCCTCCTGAGCGGAAGCTTCTAGGAGCGTCAGCGCGACCGACCCGTCCGTGAAGTCGTTGATGGGCGTCTCGGCGGCGAGCTTGGCCGCCTGCGCGCCTACGATCTGAGGGAATGACTTGAGGACTAGCTTACCCATGTGTCACCTTACGCGGCCACCGCGAACTGCAGCGGAACCTCGATGCCCGTGTTTGCCAGGATGACCCGAAGGTCTACCAGGATCACGTCGCCGAGAACGTTAACCTTAGCGTCTACACTATCAAACCTTGGATCTTTTGACAAAGACTTGAGGATCTGAGCCTTTATCTCGATGGCGTTCTTGGTCTTCTCGCCGACCTGAAGCGACGTGCCCAGCTCGGGATGGTAGACCAAGCCACCTGGCTCGATGCTCAGCTTCAAGTATACCGCCTGCGCCGCGTTCTGCGTACCGGCGATCAGCTTGAAGTCGTTGAGGTTGTTAAGCTCAAGGTCGCCGTCCTGGTTGATCTTGAGGTCGACCCCCAAGCTCTTCTCCAGCTCGGACATGTTCTTCGTCAGCGAGTTTACAGGGCCGCGTAAGATCATGGTCTAAACTCCCGGAACCAGGATGGTGTCGCCGAACTTCTTGACCCCGTCCCCGCCGCTGTCGTCGAGGTAGGGAGGCTTCAGCTTGTTCAGGATGACCAACTCGGTCCACCGAAGGGCGTCCCCAAGCTCGCGCTGGGCCATCCGCTCCAGCGTGTCGTTGCGGAGTATGCGGGCCTGGCGAACCGTGGCAGGAGGCGTGATGTCGATCATCGAAGGTCCGAACGCAGTCTTGACCTCTTCGTACGTCTGCTCGATCTCAGTCTGGAACGCGTCGTTCGTAGACAGAACTTGATTAAGCGAGTCAGCCATGTTCTGCATGTTTCCGAGGAGTAGGAACTCTTCGTCGCTCACGACCTTGAGAGGGCTCGGCGCGTTGGTCACGGTGCGACCCTTGATCTCGTTGTACAAGGGGTCACTCAGGTTGAACGAGTCCGCAAGGTCTTCCGTCAAGCTCGTCATGCGGTCGCGGGTACTAACCATGAACTCGCGAGGCATTGCGACGCGAGAGTCGTTGTTGACCTGGTTGATCACGGAGTTCTGCTGCGTGGTGGTAGCGGCGGCGGCCTTCGAGTCCGTGGAGTTGTTGAACCCTACGCTCGTAGCCACGTCTTCCGCGCCCTCGCGGATGCCGGCCACAGTGCTGGTGAAGTTCCGGGCCAAGATCGTCGGAAGAGACAACGTGTTGGAGATGCCGTTCGACAGGTCCTCAAGCGCGAACTGAACCTGCTGCAGAGGTCCGTTGACCGTGGTGTCGATCGCCTGAGAGGTCTTCTGCAGGACGCTCGACGTCAGATTGATCGCAGAGCGAACCTGCTTGATGCCGGCAGATAGGTTGGCCGCTACGTTACCGATCTTCTGGAACACGTCCGTCTCGGTGCTCTCGCTCGGGCGCGTGAACAGCGTGTTGAAGCTTCCGATCGACTTCAGGGAGATGTTGTACTGGTAGGTCAGCGGAGACTTGGAGTTACGCTCCATGGTGAAGTCGAGAGGCTCGACCAGGAGGGCCTGGTTGTCCTTCTCGTTGATGAAGATCATGAACAGATCCCCGTTGGACTTCACCTTGTCGTACGCATACTTCAGGAAGAACTGACGGAGCATCAGGAACTCTTGGTAGCCGGTAACAACCTTGACGTTGGACTTCTTGGACAGACCTTCATCGCTGACGCCGCTAGGCTCGGTAGGAGGAGCCGTAAAGTTCTTGAGGTTGGCTTGAGCACCCTCGAAGCCTCCTCGGTCACCAGGGAACACGCCGGTGGTACCTTTGATGGTGATGTCCTTGAAGACCGCTCCCTCAGACTCCACGATGATCCCCTTTCGGGTCGCGGAGATGTTGGTGGAGAAGATCTCCTTCTGGGTGATCTGCTGAGGCGGGATGTCCAGGTAGTATACCGTGGGGTCGCTCTCGCTACTCAGGTTCTTGCCGGTGTTGATCTGGGACGAGCTTACGACCGCGAAGCCGTAGCGAAGCTTGGCAGACTTGCCCGTGACGCTCTTGGTGTTGCCGAGCCAGTTCTTGGAGTCGAACTTGTTAGACCCGCCGAACTCGGCGCGGAAGTACTGAGAAACCCTCTGAGTTTTGGGTATGTTGGTGCTGCCAGCACCCCCGAAAACCTGGTTGAGGCTGTCCTTGAAGTCCTCTACGATTTGTCCTAGGTTTCCTATGCCGACTGCCACGTTATTGTCCTTTTATTCTTAGTCTATCAATATACCACGGAAGGTAGGGCCGCTACGGTTCGATCTTGACCGTTCCGGACGCGATTATGTTCGGAACAGCTACGAACGGAGTACCAGGAACGTCTGGTACTGGAACGACGCCGGCAAGGTGGGTATGTGTTGCGAACAAGCTTGAGAGGGTGGCCAGAGCGTTCTCGATGGCTGTCAGGCGCGTCTCGACCTTAGAAGCTATCGCCGCTGCTTCCGCTGGCGAGGCAGAGCCTAGGTTCACCGTAGGGGCCGTGGTCGTGAACTCGATCGCGTTGTCTGAGAGCAACTCGCCGGCCGTGAGTGTGATCTTGTCAGACGCTCCGTCTAACTCCGCCTTCGCCCCTCCAACGGTCTCCAGCGTGATCACGTCTGCGTCACCGTCGACGATGACCTTAGATCCGCCGGTCATCTCCATGGAGATCTTGTCGTTCTCGCCGTCGAACGTGATGGTAGTCCCGTTCGAGAAGGATATGGTCTTGGACACGCGGTCCATCTTGAAGGTCTGATCCTTGTTGTCGCTCAGGGTGACCGCGCCGGTCTTGTCGATCTTGAGTACGGTAGGTCCCGTACCTTCTCGCTTCAGCTTACCGTCAGGTCCTCGGTTTCCGACCACCGTGATGGTCAGCTCTCCGTCCTTGTTGATCTCCCACTGAACGCCTCGGAACTCACCCTTCTTGCGGACGCCGTCGGTGCGCTTCGCTCCAACCCTCTTAGGGTGCTGGAAGACGCCTACGATGACCGGTCGATCCTTGCTGCCATCCGTGAAGTCGATCAGGACCATGGTCCCGTTCTTGTTCTTGAAGAAGTTGGAGGGGTCAAGCTTGCCAGAGTATGCGAACTCGTTAGGCTCGATCACGGTCTCGTCGAAGTCGTTACCTCCACCGAGCATGTCCTGCTTGCGGACGTTTCGGTAGACGCTCTGTCCACCCTTAGCGTCTCGAACGCTCACGTCGTACTCGACGAAGGTCTTAGATACGTTGGAAGGATCGTCTACGAAGTGAACCTTCTCAACCTGCCCGACCAGCATGCGCATGCCTTGGTCGGAGATGTCCTCACCGTTCACCGGAGCGTCGGTGGTCTTGAAGTACTGGTTCACGATGGTACCGTCAGGGAGCCGCTTGATCATTACTTGGTCCCTCTAGCTACGAAGCCGGTGACCACCGTGGTCGGAACGTTATCCACCTTAGAGTCTCCGATGAACGTAGCCTTGCTGTTGTCTAAGCGCTGACCTCTAGACACGCGCAGCTCCGTGGTGTACTCGCTCACGCCAGTCTGAGAGATCGTGTACGTGTGGGTGTACCCCTCGATGTGGAAGAGCTGCTTGATGTCCGTAATGTACACGTTAGACCCTACCTCGACGAACTTGTCCAGGCCGTCGATGATCAAGGTTCCGTTGAAGAGGTTGTGCGTCAGGAAGAACCAATCTTCGAGCAGCGACACGACCCGAGAGCAATAGTTCTTGATTCCGTCGCTCTGGTTCTGGGTAGAGGCGAGCACGTACGACGTTTGAGTCTGGAGGATCTTCAGGCCGTAGCGCTGAACAGAGGGAGGGTTAGACCCTGCCACGAAGGCGAAGTCTAGGCTGGCACTGTCGAGGATCTTAGGGGTGACGATCACGTAGTTGATGCGCTCGTGGTCGCTCTTGCCGATGTTCTTCTGACGGATGTCTGTGCTGACGATCGACAACTGAGGAAGGTCTACGAAGTACGTCTTGTCAGAGCCGGCAGCATCCTTCACGGCCGCGCCGCCGTACCGTTGGTTGGCAGCGAACACGTTCGTCTCGTGATTAGCCTTGTTAGAGAAGGGCATCTGCCGTAGCGTGAGCCCAGGTTGAAGACGGCCCTGCGCGTCCACCACCAGCTCCGTAAACATCTCGTTGACGGACGAGTTCTGTAGGAACTGCATGACGGACCATACGGTTCCCGACGTAGGAAGAGCTTTGATGAGTGCTACTCCAGGCAACTTTCGAGCGCTAGCGAAGCGGTTGCGAACATAGCGGTGAAGGCCGACCCTAGACATGTCCAACAGGTCTACGAAAGACTTACCAGCCTTCTTCGACTGCGCGCCTCCTTTGAACAGCTGAGACACGCTCTTGGGAACATACCAGTTCTCGTTGGCCGTGCTGCGTGTGGTGCCTGCTCCGGCCAGGTAGAACTTCGCTATGCGAGACACTACCGCATCCGGGGTATTGTCTGCCAGAGGTCTTACGATCTTGCTGGAGTCCTTTAGGAAGTCAGCTCCCAGCACCGTCTGCATGGCAGACTGGTTGATCACCGGGTTGAAGAAGATGCTGCTGTCGAACACCTTGCCGAAGGTTCTACCAGAGATCAAGAACTCAAGGCGAGGGTACGCAGAACCGGGGTCGTCAACCTCGATCTCGCGGACTGTTTCGATGATGCCGAGCATCTTGAGGCCGCTCTCGGGAGTACAAGACTGGAGGTCCTTTTCGGTAATCTCTTCCGTACGCTTCATGTAGATGGTGATCCAGTCACCAGCGTTGATACTTCGAAGGTACGGAACGTCCTTGTCGGTGTTCTTCCCGTTTCGGTACTCCTTGCCGCGCTTGATAACGACAGAGAAGTTACCTCCGACCCCTGACTTGTCGTTGGTCACCGCGCAGCGGGTGATGTCCTGCCTGATCGTGAGGGTAGGCTTCAGCTTCAGGTTGCCCGCTGTATCTGCGTTTGCCTTAGCCGCCATCTGTTTGTCGTTGGTGATGTTCGCGTTCACTAGCTTAACGATGTCTGGGTTCTCGTAGCGGTGGATGACGATGGCGCAAGACGACTTCTCAGACCTGATCTGAGGCGTGGTCTGCGGAGTAGTTTTACGTCTCTGGTCGGATATGAATGCCATCTACCACCTAGTTCTTGATGCTCGTGTAGCCAGACTGACGAGCCATTCCGTCGAAGCGCTTCTGAGCTGCGGTGAGATCGTCAAGGAGTGTTTTCATCTGGGTGACCATCTGACCGGTGATCGTGGTGAAAGTCTCAAGCCCTCGCGCCGCTGACTCTGTGCTGCGCGTGAACTGAGCGACGTCCAGCTGGAACTCGGACGATCCAGTAACCCCTGCTTTAGCTCCCTCAAGCGCCTCTCCTGCTCCTGCAAGAGCTTCTGGCGTCAGGCGACCAGCCATGGCTCTGCGGCGGCCCAGCACGTCCTGGGTAGACCCGCCCGTCTCCTCGGCCATCAGGAAGGATCCCATGTTCCCGGGGGCTAGCTGGTCTACAAAGTTGCCCATGATGTCAGAGTTCTTGAAGTCTCGTACCGCCTTGACCTGAGCTGCGAGGTCGCCCTTCTGGGCTCCTCCTTGGTTCTGGGAGAGGATGCCCATGATGTCGTCGTCCGTGGCGTTAGCCTCCATCTTCGATAGGGCAAGCATGGTTCCAGTGTCGAACCCGCCGAACTGCGACCCGATGCCGGCGACCCCAAGCATGTTTCCTGCGCCAGACAGACCCTGCATGGACCCAGACTCCTTACGAAGCTGCTGAGCAAGGGTCATCGACTGCTGGAGGGACATGTCAGTGACCTCTCCGCCTCCGAAGCCTGCCGCTAGGCCTGCGATGCGGTTTGTGGCGGCGTCAGTGTCAACTCGACCCAGGCCTGTAGTGTTCTGCAGGTACTGCATCGTAGTCTGCAGGAACCGGCCAGACTTGCTAACGTCTAAACCTGCGGCTACACCGCGCTTGATGATCTCTGCCTGCTTGGTCGTGGACGCAGCACGGCCTTCGCCGCTAGCGCCTGCGAACGTCTCGATAGCCTGAGCACTCGTGCCAGCTCCGATGCCTAGGAAGCGCTGGTTGCTCATGATCTGGTTGAACGCTCCGGCCGCTCCTCGGTTACCTAGAGACTCACGAGCCTGCATCATGGACTGAAGGGTATCTTCACCGCTCATTCCGAACTGCCGAGCGCCTACGCGCATCTGGTCCGTCATCACGTCGCCGGAGATGCCTCCACCCGCCATGAGCTGCTGCCGTAAAGGTGACAGCTGTCGAGCACGGCCTTCCGCGTCTGAAAGAAGCTGAACCTGCTCCTTGCTCAGCTCTCCTACAGCGTTCGACGTACCCATGTAGGCTGACATGCCTCCACCGATCCCGCCAGCGATACCGCCTAACGCGCCGCCGATGGCGGTGCCTGCGGGTCCGAAAAAGGATCCGATGCCGCCGCCGATCTTAGCTCCAACCGCTCCGCCAGCGATACCGCCGCCGATGCCGGCCGTCATAGCCATGCCCATGCGGTTACGACCAGCCTGACGAGCTATACCTTCTACTCCAAGGCCTGCGTCAAAGTCGCGAGACAGTCGGTTGCTGCGCTCCGCCATGGTCTGCTGGATGTTGATGATCGAAGAGACCATCTGCTGAGTTCCGAGACCTGCAGCGGCCATCTTGATGAGGGTCTTGTTCTTTGCGAGGAAATCAGACGGACCTTCACTGCCACCCCCTCCGCCTTCGTCTCCTCTGGCTCGTGGGACTCCAGCGCCTCCGCCGGTGCCTCCGGATCCGCCGGCAGACCCTTTGACGGTCATGGCGTTGACGATCATGTTCGTGACCGTCATCTCCTTAACCTGGATCGAACCTATCTCAGAGATGTTCAAGTCAGACTTCGCAGCCATCTGCGCGCCCTTGCTGCGGGCTCCGCGAATGCCTTCCAGCTCCTTCCGAAGCTGAACTCCGAACTCCTTCGCGATGTCCTTGATGGAGGACTTAAGATCGTTCAAGCTTCCAGCGTCCACATTGAACGCCTTGCCCATCTCTTTCTTGAGGATGTCGAGCTGCTTGCGCAGCTGCGAGTCGTCGAGTTGCGCGGAGAGTGTTAAGTTTTTTCTTATGTCAGACACAATTAAACCCCTTGAGACTTGAAGTCGGTATCGATCCGGTCAGGAAGAGACTCGGCGATGGCCTTCTCCTCCTCCTCAAGCTTCTCTTGAGACTCTACCATCTGCTCGGTAGATTTATAGGAGTCGCCCATCTCCTTCTTGAGCCATTCTTCGTACTCGTCCCCTTGCGGTCCGATCTCGTCGATGACCGACGGAGTGTCATGGATCTCGTGCATCATCCGGAAGAGTAGCAGCTCGTCTAGACGCATCGCGAGGAGGCGCTCATCGTTAGGAGTGGTCTGAAACTTGAAGCAGAACCAGTTCACCAGGATCTGCTCAAGAGCCTTGAGGTTACTACCTTTGGGGTTGAGCTGATCGTAGGCAAGCTGAAGGTACTGCTTACGCAGGCTTGGCTTGCTCATCTAGCTTCTCGTCGCGGCTCTTCTCGAAGTCGTTACAGCGCTTCATCAGCTCGAACAGGACGTTCAAGTCTTGAAGCTTTGCTCCGTGGTCAGACTTGGCCCACCATTCAGGCGACTTGACCAGCGTATGACGCAGGGTCGCTAGCATGTCAGCGACGGCGTCCGTGTCAGCGTCCACCGGCAGACCGCCGGTGATGAGAGCCTTTGTGCGGCCGATCTGGATGTTCACCCCGAGCGTCGGGCGTGAATAGGTGAAGGAACCCTCGAACGTCTGCTTCGAGCGGTCTCCTTGAACCTGGATGGTAAATGTGTGTTCCTGGGGGGGAAGAACTTCAAACATGGAGGATCTCCTATTATTTTATTCTTCCCTTGATTCTACCACAGGAGCTTAAAACGCGAAAGGGCCACCCAGAGAACCTGAGTGACCCTTCCACTGAGGAGTATCCCTAGGCCCGAGCGGCGAACGCCACGCGGTGACCGCCCAGGGGTCTGCTTGAAGATCGTTACGGGCCGGCCTCGTCAGACTGCTTGATGCCGACGAAGGACAGCGTGAGCTGCGCGAGGCTTCGCGCGTCCACGTTGAAGTCTTCCTGAGTACACTTGACTCGTTCGATCAAGAACAAGGTCTTGCCTGTAATACGGTCGATCAGCTCGGCCGTCAGCTCAGGCTGTGTCAGGATGTTTTGAAGCTTGGGACGAAGGCCTAGAGAGATCGCAGACTGGTCGCTCACGCGGAAGAGCGTGGCGGTGAAGTTGACCGTGTAACCGGTCTCTGCGTACTCTGCAGGGGTTAGCTGGTCGAGGACGTCGACCGGCTGGTGGGCGTGGGCGACGGTGTAGTTGATCGCGTTGGCGAAGGCGACCTTAGTCGCATTCACCCGGAATACTACTCGTGCGCCAGTTGAGGTAAGACTCATCTCGGTTCTCCTTTACAACCCTCAGACGATACAGGGGAGGGGTTTACGTTCTATTTCCCTGTAAAGTAACTTAGCTGCTGGACATCAAGCTCGCGGCCTTAAGCGCGGCAATGAGCGCGTCGACCTTCGCCTCGATCGCGTCCAAGCGAGCTTCGGTGCCGGCTAGGGGAGCTGCGTTAGAGCCAGTTCCGTCTACGCCTACCAAGTTAGTGGTCGTGCCGATCGCTGCGACTACCGCCGCTTGGCGTCCGGCCGAGTCGGCCACTTCTTTAGCGACCGAGTTCGGCGCTTCCATGGTGGAAGCTAGAGCGATCTCAAGTGCTGCCTTTGCACGTTCTGACAATGCCATCTTTCGTCTCCTTCAGTTTCGTACCCTATGGTACTACGGTTTCTTTCGTCCTTACGCCGACTGACGGATGTTGTCGAGCGTGATCTTGTTCAACACGAAGTCAATACCTTGTACCGGCGTGATGGTGATCTCAACGGTAGCAGTGCTGCCCACGATGGTGACCAGAAGATCCTTCCATCCCAGACCACCGTTGGTGTCATCTCCGACGATGATCTCGTTCTGCAAGAACGTAGCCATGACCGAGATCACGGTGTTCTTGATAGCCTCAGCGCTGCCGGTACGAGCCTTCTCGCCGACAAAGATACCTTCGAGGTTAGCTCGCAAGTTGAAGGCTACGGTGTCCGCAGCTGCCAGGACAGACGGACGGTTGTAGACGAAGTTGGCATCCTTGCTGTAGGTCGCGTTGTGTACGACCACGCGGATGCCTCCGCTGTCCACCGTCTCCAGAGGGGTCAGACCGTCGGCGATTGCCAGATCGATCTGAGTCTTCTGGTTGTAATCTTGGTGGCGGATGCCGTTCGCGTTGATCAGCTTGAACGTCGCAGGAGTGCCGACCGGGGTGCCGGCTTGGATGCCGCCCACGATGCATGCCGCTGCCCACGGGTCTTTGAAGGTCAGGTTGCCCGTCGCGTCCAAGATCTCTACGTCCTGGAACAGCATCGAAGCGCGCTGATGATTCAACGTCAACGACGCTGCGCGGGTGTTGGCGAACGAGTCCTTCTTCGACACGTAACAGTTACGCTCGCTGCGGTTCTTGGTGTTGGACGCTAGGATGCAGTGCGCGAGAGCCTGAGTGTTCACGGCATCTACGGTAAAGGTAGAGGCTGGATCAGTCTCACCGATAGGTACCAATGCCGAAGCATCTCGGGAGACCAGAGGAATAACCGTGTTGATTCGCGATGCAAGTAAAGCATCGAAGCCGTTCTGGAACAAGGTGTTCGTCGAGGAGCCACGCGTGCCTCCCGTCAAAAACTTCTTGGATGCCAGAGAAGCGATGGTTCCTTCTACGCCGGTTGCGCGCACCGCAGACACCAGGGAGGACTCGCCGTTGATGATGTCCAGGATCTCCTTCTGCTGACCGCGCAGGGTCACAGGAGCGGTCATGATGTCAGCAGGAGTGGTGATCGGGTCTAGGTCTGCGGCCGATTTAGAGGTGGCCAGCTTGTAGACGGTCGTACAGGTGTACGCCGCATGGGCATCGATGAGATCGCACAGCTGCTTGATAGTCTTGCCCGCAAGTGCGATGCTCAGGTTGTCCGGAGCGGCGCCCGTTACGGTAGTGCTCAACGTGGTAGCCGAGATGGCCAAGGTCGCGGCCGAACCTGCACCTACGTACTGAATAGTCAGCAGCGCATCGTACGGGTTCTCGCTCAAGGTCTCGATCACGTCGCCCTTCTGCAGGATGATGATGCGCGCGTTAGCGCTCACTACGCCCGGGTCGACGTCTACGCTGATCAGATTCTCGTCGTCACCGAAGTTCCGAGAGGTCAAGGTCATCAAAGTGACGGGCGCGGCATTCGCTAGGGTCGTAGAAGATGCAGTAGAGTTGTTCGTCTTCCAAACCCGAATCAAGCTCGCGCCGTTGGGGACGCGAGCGTCTCGACCGGGAGCGATCAAGACGCGAGCAGCATCCACGATTGGACCAGACTTGTACTTAGCGACCAGGGCCGCGATGTCTTCGCTGGTGAAGGTCTGCACGCCTTCTCCCGCAGCCGCGCCAGGAGCGCCGCCGAGCGCTTCACCGATCAGGGCTACGATGCCAGAGGCGGCCAGAGGGAAGCCGCCGGCAAGGTTTACGGTCGTCTGGGAGTACGCGCCAGGCTTAAGGATGTTTGCGCCTGCGAACGTCTGATTGATTGCCATCTAAAGCTCCTCTACTAGTAAGATCTGAAGATCTCTTCGAAACGTTGATCGGTAGCTTCTGTCACGCCGCGCTGTTCAGCGTAGCTCCTCATCGGAGCCTTGTGGTGCGACTGGACTCTTCCTGTCGCCACCAGCTTGCTGAAATAGACATCAAAACTCATGACGCGAGGCTCCTGTGCCACTAACTCAGGTAACTCTCTATCCTCAGATTGTAGATCATTTCTCTTGCTTTTTTCTCTCATCGCTAGGCCCATGATACCACGGTTGGCTTTCCGTTAACTCTCGTCGGGGTTGTACGGGGCGGCGGCCGTGCTGTTAGGCGACGGCGTGTTGGTCTTGAGGGTGAGATCGAAGCAATCGAACACCTGTACGGTAGCCTGGTTCCAGGTGAAGTTGCTGATGCACGTCACCTGCATGATCCGACTGTAGACGTTCTCGCCTTCAAAAGAGTCGTCCCGGTCCATCATCTGTCCGGTACCCCGGTCCAGCGTGATCCCTCGGTTGATCAGAGACTCCTGCCGAGACTTCAAGATCCACTGGAGTATGTAGTAGAGGAACTTAGTCAAGTGTACGTCGTTCGAAGCGTGAACCCCCAGAGCGATCCTCTCACGGAGGCGGACGAGCTTGAAGTCGTGACGGGTGAAGTCGATCGAGCTTACGATCTTGCCCGGAGCCGTGAGGTTGGGGGTGTTCCCGTCGCGAGGTAACGTCACGTACTTGTTGCCGGACAGGTTACTCATGGGCGCGCTGATGGGGAAGCTTACGTCGTCGGCGTCCACAAAGAGCATGCCGGCGCACACGGTACTGAGGTCCGTCGAGGAGTCGAAGGACAGCTTACCAGACACCAGGTCGTACGCGGTCGGGGTAGCGACCGCGACGTACACCGTCGGCTCCTTAGGGGTCTCCTGCTCCGGGAACTCGTTCCCTAGGTTCTGAAGACCCTCCTCCTCGTCGGAGCTGAGGAGCTGGATGCTGAAGCACGGCACGTGGGTAGGTACCTGACTCCATGCGTGAACGATCTTGATCTGCTTAGTCTGACCGGTGATGTACTGCTTGATCTGGTCGATCTTAGCCTGGCCGTATTGGTTCAGGAACTGAGCTTCTAGGAAGCGAGAGAAGATGTCGTCGATCTTCGTAGGATTGGCGCGCAGGTCTCCCAGTCCATCGCGGATCACAGTCTCAAGAACAAATTCGGTAAGCGGCGCACCCATTAGAGGAACCTCTCCAGTATCTTAACAAAATTCTGCTCGATGTGCGTACCCAGGTCGTCCAGCACCTTCGCACCCTGAAACGGACTCTTAGGCCACTGGCTGTTCTCCGTTACGCGTCGGATGGTTAAGTAGGAAGCCTTGCCTCCGCCCGTAGGCTCGACGTTCTTGATGATGTCCTTCACGCGACTGGCCATGACCTGCTTCTTCTTGGTGCCACCCTTCTTCCAGTCGGAGGTGGTGATGTGTTTCATCATCTGGTCAGCGTTCGCGAACGCCTTCACATTCACCTTGGGTCCGCCCTTCTTGCCGAGGGAGATGTTTCCCATCGCGTCAGCATCCTTGGCGATCGGCACGTCAACGTAGTTCTTACCTTCTCCCTTGTTAGCCTCCGCCCGGTTACCCTGCATGATGGAGCGGGAGACCTCTCCCGGCTCAATGCCGTCCTCCATCCAGTTGGCTAGCTTGCCGTCGATGGAAATGACGTAGAATTCGTCGCTGACCTTATGGAAGCGAAACCCCTGGTTCCACTTCGCCAGGCCGCCTTTCAGCTTCTGAGCTGCGATCTCAAGAGCCTGCTGCTGCGCGTCCTCCATGGTAGCGCTCACCGCCGCCTTGAAGCGACTCTTAAGGCCGTCCACCACGTCTCCGAACTGGACGTCGCTGAACTGAAGCTTGAGGCGCACGGGTCACCTACTCGTTAGGATCGTAGAACTTGTTGTCAGGCAGGAGAGCTTGTTGGATGTCTCTGCGCTCGATCAGGTAGTCTCGCTTGAGGATCCAAGAATCGGGAAGCTTCACGTACGTACGATCGCCTACGGTCTTCTTAGGGATCGTCGGGTCAAGCTGATCAGAGCGGCGGTTGAACTGGCTCCAGCGGTTGCGATGCAGCGCCTTGACCGCCCGGAACACTGGGTGATGCTTGTAGTAGATCGTGTAGATCTGACGGTCGTCAGGCTTGCGAGTACCGATCCACTTGACGTCCCCGTTGACGTCGATCTCGAAGTCGACACCTTCGTAATACTCGGTGCGCACGTTGTTCTCTACCGTGAACAGCCCAAGAACTTTGCACGCGGCGTACTTGAGACGATCGGTAGTGGCAGGCGCCTCCTGGCGCTGAACCAGCTCGAAGAAGTCCTCGGTGAAGTCTAAGATCTGAACCTTCGCGAAGATGTGAAGGGTGACCTCCGACAGGAAGGTCATCGCCGACTCGTCCATGCTAAACACGCCGGTGACCTTGAACTGCTCTATGAGATCCTGCTGTTGGATCATCCCCACAGACTCGAAGCAACCAAAGTCCACCATGTTGTTGTTACACACGGTGCAGTTGACGTCGTGGTCGAACGACTCCAAGCTCTTCATGTTAGGGCACACGGTAGAGCGCCAGACCTTGATCCGGACCCCGAGGTCCTTCACTTCCTGGTTCAGACGTTCTGCATCAATGCCGTCGGTTAAACGCTTAGCCATGCGTACCTCGCAGGGTACGGACCTTACTTGAGGTCAGACGCTTTAGGTTGTTTGCGATCCATCTGAGGACCCCAACACTTCTTGGCGCGATCCTTAGCCTTCTGCACGCGGTCGACCTCTTGCGTGTTGTTGCTCTTACGCGCTTCGTCCTCACGACGGTCAAGCTCGGCGAGAACATGCTCGCGCTGATCCGCAGGAACTGCGGCCAGCTGCTCGTCGGTCGGAGCCTTCGACACGGCCACAGACTTCTTCACGGGCTCGCTTCCGAGCTTGGCCAGCTCTTCTGCGGAGACGGCTTGATTCTTGGTCGCGCCCTGATAGGTCTTCTCGTAGTCCATGGGAGACTGGCGCATGTTCGACATCTGGTTGCCGGTTGGTCCTTGCTCAAGAGTAGAGCCTAAGGTGTACGGCTTGAACAGACCTTCTGCGAGCTTCGGCTTGGGAGCTTCTACTACGGGGGCCGGAGCTGCGTTCTGCGGTTGGTTAGATTGCTGACTCATGTGACTTTCTCCTCTTGAACTTAGTTACGAACTCTCGCTTCTGATCTTCCAGCGCGATCTCTCGCACCATGTCTTCTACCGACTTCGCGATCTTCTTACGACCAGCGATGGAACCATCCTTCAAGTATCGCTTGTGCCCAGACGCTTCCTGGACGTAACGACCTCCGTGGGCTCCGATCGAGACGCTCGCAGGTGCGGGCTTCTTAGACTCTGCATGAGTCTTCTCCTTTGGTTTCTTACGCTTAGGAGTCGTAACACCTTCGATGTTAACACGTCCTTCAACTTGTTTGCGACGCTTCTGCGACCGCTCACGAAGCTTCTGACGGACCTTCTCCCGGATCTTATCCTTCAGGTTGCTACTTGGCACCGGAGCCTCCTTTTAACTTACGATGAGATTCTTTAACCATCTCAATAAGTTCCTGACGAACCTTACGAGCTTTGTCGCCTTGTGAGAACACGCCGCTCATGGTAGCAGAAGGAAGGCCCTTCTTCGGCATTTTCGCGCCTTTATCATCGACCTCGTTCACGTTGTGAGCGGCCTGCATGTGCTTGAACTTGGCGTTCTCCTTAACCCACTCCTGCGCCTTCTGGTGGATCTTCTCGCGGTCTTGAGGGTGAACCTTGGACTCGATCTTAGACATCATCCCATGAAATTGTTGACGAGCTTCGTGTGAGATAGACATCGGATCCTGCTCTTCGCCGCCCGCCTCATGATGTACAGATCCCGTCTTCACGCGAACCCACACAGACGGGTTCGCAGAGATTTTCTTGTAAGTGTCTCCATCTGATCCGTTGCGCACAGTCCCAACAGGCTCGCCGCGCGGTTGTCCCGCGCTACCTCCGGCACCAGATCCTGACGGTTTAGCATAGGCAGCGTTAGCCGCCCTGGAGGTGACTCCGACCTTGTTAGACGGTCCTCCAATGTTCACAGCCTTCTCGATAGGAGCAGAGGCTTGGCTTAAAGACAGCGTGTTCACTACGCCTAAGCTTCCGCAAGTACCATTTTTCATGAGCATGCGAAGCTTGTTCGTCGGAAAGGCGATCTTTCCGTTCTTCTCGTCCTCTAAGATCGTGAAACCCTTGTCCTGAAAGCCGACCACCTTGTACAAGTTGTTGTACATCTGCAGGCGTTCGCCGTACCGAAAAGTAGGACGGTATCCGTCCAACGCTTTCTCAAGGATCTGGTTCTTTACGAGGATGCTAACCTTGCTCATCTTCGCCTCTAGAGAGTGCGTCCACGAACTGACAGAAAGAGTCTTGGTGCTGCTCCCAGTTCTCGGACAGCTCGCGAGCAGCTGCTTGGTCGTTAGGAAGGTGCATGTACTCTGCCTGCTTCTTGCGCCAGGACGTAAGAGCCTTCCTGACGGACTCCTTGTCTGGAAGGGCTCCGGTCCGGAAGCCTTGTACGAAAGCTTGCACGGACTTCTTGATCTCTAGCTCGAAGTCGCCGTACTTGATCCTGATGCTCTTGCCGCGCACCTGGTCGAGGACTTGACGCTGAAGCTCGTCGATGCGGTTGTGAGCGGCCATGGCGATCTCGTCAGCTTGTGGAGCAGCGGGAGCTGAAGGAGGAGCAACCTCCTGCGGCTCTGGAACAAGGCTCTTCAGCTGAAGGTTCTTCGCGATGATCGCTACAGTCTGAGAATCAAACTTCTCGATGATCTGCCCGTCACGATCCTGAAAATGCCCGTGGTACAAGCCTGCTTCGCGCTCGCTCATCGTTAACATACCCGTCGGAAACGGGATCTTGGCTGATGCGCCAGGTCCTGACTTCAGAACTCCCAGGTTATTCTGGATGTAGTCTATGAGAGTCTTGCTGGCTAGCTGCTCCGCCATCTGCTGGTCTTTAGAGTCTACCGCTACGAGCGTGTTCTTGAAATCGATAGACTTCTTCATCCTGGAACGAGCAAAGGAGTGCAACTTCCTACGATTATGAGAGATAACCTTGTCAGCAAGTTTCTTGTCTGCGGTAGAGCGCGTAGACACGTCAGCCTTGCTCGTGTACTCCTTAAGCTCTTTCGCTTGCTCGTCCGCTTCTCGCTTATCATCTTTATGAGAGGGGCTTCGCAATACATGTACGAGCTTCTTGTGTTCTCGAACAAGCTCGTCCTTAGGCATGGTAATCGTTTCAGACCTCTTCTTCGACGCCCCTTTGGCAAGCGTATCTTGAGCAAACCGCTTAGGATCTTTCATACACTTCCTTAGCCTACCACCGACGCGAAGCCGCTGTAAAACTTACGAACAACGTCCATGTAGTCCTTCAAAGATTTACGGTACCCGTCGATGCGGGCTCCGTAGACGCTGTAGATCCCGGAGGCAGCAAGCCCTTGGCTGACGCTAGCCCCATCGATAGACACGTTGTTGCTCGTCTGACCTGGACCGTAAAGGATGTCTCCCAGGATCTCGAAGATCTTGATGGCTGCCTGAAGTCCGATCATCTCGTTGATGATGATCGGGATCTGATCCTCGCAGAACCCCGCCTTGTACGTGATGCTGAACAAGTGAGGCCAGTAGTCGCGAGTTCCGTAGATCAGAGGGACGTACGAGCCGCCTTGCGTCACGATCAAGCCGCTGAAGCTTCCTTCGACGGGAGACAGCTGAACCTGCGACGCTTCCTTCTCCAGGACGTACCACTGCTCAGGGTACTTCACCAGGTCCGTGCGATTAGGAAACTGAGCCTTGATCTCTGTGACCTCGATGGCTGGACGCTTCTTGAGCTGGATGAAGTTGAAATTAACGTAGTCGACGGCGCGATAGTCGTACTGCTCGCCTTGGATCACCACGGGAGTGATCACGATGTCCAGAGCGTGCTCTAGGTACGACACGGACGCGTTGATCTGGTGCTGGATAACCTCGTCAGGAAGCTTGTTCCCCTGCTTGTCCGTGAGGTCAATACCGAACAGGTAGCGCTGCTTGAGCTGCGCGACCGTGAGCATGGGCTCTGTGCGACTGAACGGCTGACTTGAGGAAGCACTAAACGGAACAGTCATCAAAACCTCTTAGGTGTGAAACCATGGATCTTCGGAGTGTCTGATCCAGAGCATCTTACCAGTTCTTCGAGCAAGATCTTGACCAGACGCTACAGGGTTCTTCTCGAACTGAGAGTCTAGCAGGTACTCTTGAACCTGCGCTTGGATCTCTACGGACGAGATGTTGACCCGGTTGCGGACGTGGTTCAACAGGTGAACATCCTTAGGATGCTCTCGGAGACGGTTCATGTCCCTCTCCCACTCGGTGAAGTTTTCGTACGGGATCAAAGACATCTTACCACCTTCAGGGATTAAATTCGCGTCCGCTAGGGCCGGGTTCTTTGTCGTCGAGATGTATCCATTCCGCACCGTCCCCGTTTCGCTCCATCCTGAGCTTCCACTCTTCGAGCTTCCCTTCTTTGCGGACCTTCGCTTTGAATTCATCACACGTCATCCCCTTCACGACGAAGTCTACCGCTCTTCCTACAAGATGGTAAGAACTCATCGGAACCTTAAGCTCGGGAAGACCTTTAGCCTTCCGCTGCTCGTTTATCCGCTTATACAGCGCAAGGTGATAGCTCATGGTTCGAAGGGCGATCGTTACTATGATAGGAAGCCCTACCCACTCGCGCACCTTGTCGAGCCACTGGAACGTTCGGATCAGGCTTGCCTTAACCTCTTCTGTTAGCTCCTCGTCGGAGACCGCACGGTTCTCCTCTCGGAGCCAGAGAGCGTCCTTCCAGGTGAAGTACCGGCATCCGGGGATCTTCTCTGATAGGTTCATCTAGCACCCAGCTTGACTGGTAGGAACCATCTGGAGGCCGCCCTGAAGGACGGCGATGGAGATAGAGCCGCTCTCGTCAACGGTCACGATAAGGTTCTGGCTGATGATGTCTGCCGTCTCGGTGTCGGTCAGCTCGATCTGTATAATCGAGCGATCGTCCGCGAATGGGAACGAAGCGGTCTTAGATAGGGTGGTACCGTCCGTCTTCAGAAGGTCGACGGTGATGTCGGCGGCGGCGTCTGGGATGTATCGGATCTTCCGGTCAACCTGGACCAGTTGCAGGATCAGCTTCGCGTCGGAGCCGCGAACTACGCGAGCGTTACCGGTTACCTGCCAGTTATTCAGAGTAGCATCTTCGTTGAGGGCGACTAAAGTCAGCAGCATCTTAAACTCCTTTTAGCCACTTAACGAACTCAAGGATACCTGTGGCTGCAGTTCCTATACCGCCTGCCCATAAGATCGCTCGCGTCAGCAGCTTTATCGCCCGCTGAGGCTCTTCAACCTTAGCGAAGCGCTTCTCATTATCTTCCACGTGAGCTTCATGAATCTTTCGAAGGGTATTTACGCCGGCTATGTGCTGATCGAGAAGTTCGTTCTGACGCTCGTCCTGCTGATGTATGTGCGCCAACTCGTACTCTGTCTTCTGAATGTGAAGGTCTACCTTCTTGTCCAGGTCTGAGAACGATCGTGATGTCTCTGCACGATGCTCGCGCTGCTCGTCGACCATTCGGGTAAGGATACTTAAGATCTCATCATCTCTAGTTGCCATGAAGCTCACATCTGGAGGGTTCCGGACCTAAGATCGTCCGTTACCCAAGTATAGCACTACGACTTACCCTTTGCATCAAGTTAGACTACTTGAGATTTTTACTCAAGGACTACCTAGCGAAGGTTGTACTGGAAACGAGGGGTTGTGCGGATCCTGAGTCTGCTCGGGCAGGTCCCGGAGGGCCTGCCAGTATGCTTGCCACTCGTGATACTCCTCGTCGGTTAAGGTCGGAGTCACATTAAGGCTCTGCTGGTCTTGGTGTCTGCAGCGAACCCACTCTGTGGCTCGGATGAGTCGGTCTCGCTTCTTCCTAAGCGCGGCCCACGCTTGCTCGTCTGTCATTGAGGCCGTCGCGTAGCTGGTAAGCTGCTCCTGCCACACCTCTTCGGGAGTCCCGTCCGGTAAAGATAGGCTTCCGATCACGTTACCCTCAAAATCTACGATGTCTCGTATCATGCTGTAGTCCATTGCCTGGTTGTGGCCGAGTATGACGCGTAGTGCCCAGTACTTCCGGCCGCTCCAGCGGCGCCCGCTGTACCCGTTCCGGCTGGCGCTCCTCCTGTCCCGGCAGATCCTCCGGCTACGCTAACGACGCCGAGGGTGACGTCCAAACCGATGATGTAAAGGCTTCCACCCCCACCCCCACCACCTCCACCCCCGCCTCCAGAGTTGCCCGACACCCCTACCCCGCCGTTTCCTCCGTTACCACCGTTTGCAGTGAACCCTACAGAGCTGCTATTCAGGATGGTGCGTGCGAACACGTGTACGACCCCTCCGCCAGACCCACCTGAGCCTCCTGCTGCTGCGGTAGCAAGCAAAGAGTTCGACCCTCCCGAGCCTCCGGCTCCGCCGTTTCCGCCCTGCTTGAAGAGGCCTTGAGCGTACAGGTGGTTCTCGCGGAGGACGTGCTCAGGACGGTAGGTTACCGCGCCTCCCGCCGTAGAGGTACCTCCTGCGGTTCCTCCGCCGTTCTGGCCGCCGGCTCCCCCAGCCCCGCCGTTGTTACCGTATCCTACTATTGTTGGAACTGCAGGAGCGTTCGCGTTCTGAGCTGCTCCAGCTCCACCTGCCGCACCCTCTCCAACTTCTATCCCCGCCGTAGCAGCTGGAGCAGAGCCTGGTGTGTTGCCGCTGGCGTTGTTGCCGCTGGCGCCGTCGTTCGAGATCCGAGAAGTTCCAGCAAGGCTCAAAGTCTGCCTGACATGAATCTTGAAGCCTGCAGTGTTTAGACGTGCAGTTCCTGATAGGGTCAGGTTGTTGTAGTACATCGTGCGGGTAAGGGTGGTGGTTCCAGACGAGAGAGACACATCTCCGTCGGTACCAGCTCCGAACATGGTCGAGTCTGTGGACGAGCTGTACAGGAGCGTGTATCGCCACGTACCGTTAGACGTAGACGCGTTCTCCAAGAACAGGAGCACGGAGTACTTGGCTTCAAGGACGAGGAGGATTGAGGAGTCGTTGAGCCGCACGGTCACATCGACCGAAGATTCGTTGATCAGATGGTAGAACTGACCTGCGAGACGCGTGGTCGCGTTCCCTAGGTTTATACTAAAGCCTGCGGTGGAGCCCGTCAGCACGAAGACCGACGAACTGGCCACGTCCAGTGTTGACGTCGAAGCAGAGGTGGCTACCGAAGTAGCCCCATAACGGAGGTTCGATACGTTCGCGTTGCGCGAGACGACTATGTCACCATAGACTCTACTTGACATATGGTTACTGGATTATGACTCGGCCTCCGAACTCCGCACCATCAGTGATGCGAAGCTCTATGTCTCCGCTTGAGTTAATGCGAAGCCTATCCACGGTAACATGCTCGTGGATGCTTCCTCCCACGTCTTCTTGAACTACGACGATAGGATTAGTTCCTTTACCATGGTTGGCGGCAAGCAGGCCCGAAGCCTCCGTGCCGCTCAAAATTCGGTAACCACCTGACGGCGCCGACCAGGTTCCCGACAAGAAAGTAACAGTAGACCGAGAAGGATCTCCCAGCTCTACGATTTGCCATGATCCTGCTGCTGTTCCATTATCCACCAATAGGAACGAGTAGAACCTAGACTCAGACGTGGCAACAGGTACCGCGATGGTCTTAAGCGTGCCTGGAGAGACGGCACCATCTCTGACGACCAAGCTGTTCGCAGATCCAGAATGACGCACCAAGATCTCCCACCCCAGCGGAAGTGTTGTGGCGTCAGGAAGATCAACGTTGCGGTTAGCACCGTTTGGATCGAGATTTAGATACTTGTAGTCGTGACGAACTACTACGCGGGCTCCTGATAACGTCTCCGACGACATACCCTCGTCGGAGCGTCGATCTACTACCGCTGTTCGTCTAACTCGTAAGTCGCCTTTTATGTCGTGTGCCATGCTTGCTCCTTATACGTCCACTACTATCTGTCCGGCGAACCTCGCGTCGGAACTCTGTTGACTGACCTTGATCGTGACGGTGTTTGAGTTCACGATCAGAACTGAGTGAAGGTCCACCTTCTGCGCGGGAGCGCTAGAGTCGTACACGCTGATCTCGGGACGAAGCGTGTTCAGGTTATGAACCACAGTGAGAGAATACGTATCTCCACTGTCGCTAGAGATCCAATCTCCTACCAGGAAAGACTGAGCAAAGTTCTGAGAGTTGGCCGCAGCTGCCTCCAGCAGATCAAGGATCTCGTCTGCCATCTCCAAGCTCTGCATAGTCTGTCTTAGCCGCTGGCGGCTCTGAGAAGTTACCGACATGCTACTCGTCCTTCTTCGTGAGGGTGAGCCACTCGATGTTTCGTCGAGCGTCAAGGTAGCTGTTATATATGCCTAGGCCGTTGAAAAACACCTTCTGTCGGTACTGCTTGTGGAACCTACGGATCCTGGACGATACGGCAAGGACACGTTTTCCGTCGAGGCAGTCGCCTAGACCTAGCGTAACTTCTGAAACGTCTGCGGTAAACGATCCGTCAGCTTGCTGAACTCCTGACACGGACGCGAGCAGCGTCTCGGTCCACACGTTGCTCTCGCTGACTACGAAGATGTCGAACACGCAGTCTGCTCCATGGATCAGCTGGTGCCGGTTCTTCCAAAGGAACGCCTTCAGGTGGATGCCGTTACAATCTGCGGAGTCCCACTTGGCGGCCACAACGGTCTCGTAGACCGGAGGCTTACGATCCTGACGATATACGACCTGGTTGTATGCGGCGCTCGGGGCGATCACAAGGTTATTCGTGGTAGCCAGCTTCAAAGGCTGAACCCACGGACCGCTCACTGTTGATCTGATTCGCCGAGCTGACACCTTTTACTCTCCCAGGGTGATGCCTATGTATGACGTGCGGTTCTGACCATCTGCGGTGATGGTCACCTTCACGACGTAGTGGGTTAGGTCTTGGATCGCCAGCGCAGACACGGGTGTCGTGTGAAACAGACCGTTCACGTCTGCCGCAATGCTAGACTCCGTGATGCCTATCGTTGCGCCGGTCTTGTCGTAGACCGTATAGCTTGCCGGACCGATGCTCGACGTGTAGACCTGCCCGTTTTTAGCAACCCACAAGCTTCCGCTCAGCTGGTTCGATGCGTTGATAGAGAACACCCCTCGAACGTCGTAGATCGGGTCTGCGACGATAGGCGTGTCGGGTGTGGCCGTACCTTGCAGTACGTTGTTCTCTACTAGGAAGTCCATTACGACTCTCTCACGCTAGGACGCACGTCGACACCAGGTGGGACGCTGAACGTATAGCGAAGCAGGGTACCGACCGTGTTTGGTACGGTACCGAGCGGAAGCCAGCTCACTCCGCCGTTCGTAGAGTACTCGAAGAACCCGGGGTTCGCCGACGTGTTATGGTTAGCAACCAACGTGTTGGTAAGGTCGTACGCTCGGAAGTAGATCGTAGGAACCACGCTGGAATACGTGCTCTTCAGACGGAAAGTAACCCTTGACGGGTTGCCCGTAGACGAATCATCATGTGAGTACTCCCAGTTGTCCGACACCTCGTTGTTTGAGGTGTAAACCAAGAAGCCTTCGTAGAACTGTAAAGGGATGGTCGATCCGTCGCGCTCAAACCGTGGCATGAGCTTGAACTGGATCTGCTGACCAGGAACGATCGCCGACATGTCCCCGTCGAGAGGCACGGCCGTCCAGCCACCAGACAGGGATCCGAAGCCTGACGTACGGTAGTATATTCGTGCGAACGAGCGGACGGGAGACGTGAAGCGGAGCGTGTGGTACGAGGCGTTCGGGGTGTCGACCACCTTCGACACGACGTAGGACGCGTCGTAAACGTCCGCCGACCGCATGTCGAACGCCTGAACGCCGATCTGACCTACGGTACTGCACGTGGTGAACAGCCACCCGTTGCGGGTCATCGTGCCGGCAAGAGCTACCGAGCCTAGCTCCTGGAACGCTACGGGGATGCCCGTGCGGAACTGCGTGTTGCCGGAGTTGCCCAGTACCAGGTCGTACGAGTTGTTCACGAACGGCTTGATGAAGAACCGCGAGGTGGCCTGCAAGACGGCTCGGTCCAGAGTGTCAGAGTAGTGCGCGGTCAGCGGAGTGATGCCGGTGTTCGTGTTGGGAACGTCGAGCACGTTCACCTGCTGAAGGGTCGGCCAAGTTACGGCTCCAGACGTCAGGTCTGACACCCTGCCAGAGTGAAGGTTGGTGCTGGTCGGCACGAACAGCGACACGAACCCTGCGTTAGGTCCCGTAATAGGAGTATGAATCGTGAAGTTGTTCAAAAGTAGGATCGTGCCAGTAATACCAGGCAACGCTCCTGTTTGACTCACGTAAGCGTCTGCTGTGATGCCGCCGGCTAGCACCGTGGTGATGGTGAGAGACCAGTCGAACACGTAAACCTGAAACGTCGCGGTCGTGCGGTTTCCTACGTAGACTCTGGTTCCAACAAGGTCGATGTCCATGCCCTGCATGGTGGTCAGGTTGTTGGTGCCACCCGTCTCCTGAAGGAAGTAGACAGCTTTCTGTCCACCAGCGGAAGCGACCGGTAGCGTAGCGAAACCTACCGGTACGAAGTCTGCCAGAGCGACGTTGTTGAGCATGAACAATCCGCCGTTCTGAGGCTGAGATCCTACGGTTCCCACGAAGATCTTCCACCCCGTGGTTCCGGTGTCCATAGCCTTCACCGAGCGTACGGTATGCGTGGTCGCGGGCGAGTTAGGAACCGTGTACGCCAGCTTGCCCACGTAGGTCCAGGCGCCTGTGTTCATGTCGAAGTTGTAGAGAGCGATCGTACCTAACCCGGCGGCCGGAGCGTTAACTATGAACGCTCTACCGTTGGCCGTAACCTCGATGTGCAAAGGTGTGAGCGCTGCGTTCGTAGTCACGTCCGCGAAGGACACCAGCGGCGTGCCTACAGCAAGCTTGCTTGAGAGAGTCTTCTGCGACGCTCGTCCGACTAAGGTCGTCCGCGTCTGATCGTAAGAAGTTCCTACCGAAGTCTGAAGACCTAGCGCAACGGCTTTCACGTTACAGTACCTCTTTTATGATGCTCGGATGAACTGTAGACAGCTCATCAAACAGGGTCTTAGTTCGCTCGATGTTCTCGGAGTCGAAGTACTTCTCTTCCTGCAAGAAGCGAACGTAGATGTGCCCGTTCTCCACCTTCTCTACGGTTAGGTACCTACCCTCTGTGAAAGAAGGTAGGTATCCTGGAACCGCAAGGATCAGGTCACCTGGGTCAACTTCAACTTCTGCTCCAGTCGAGATCCTGACCAACATCGCTTACTCCTCGAACGGAACTTTACGGAAGTTGTCCAAGATGATGCTTGGACTTACCGTAGCTTGCTCGTGTTCGACGCCGTTCCACAAGTTACACCAGATGTTATCTTCGACGTCGATGTCGATCACCTGGAAGCTGAAACCCCACTGAGGGTCAGCGGTAACGAAGCTAGAGTCCAAGTCCACCCAGTCGCCCGGTTGAATGTCAATCTGCTTGCTACCTGAGACGTTGAAAATCATTAGACGGTTCCTTAAACTAGGGACCACTGCGTTCCGGAGATTACGTACTTAGTCCCTGACAGTACGTAGCTCACGCTCTTTCTCGCAGTAAATCCAGGACCTGTACCGATCGTCAGACTTGTATAGTCTATCTGCGTGATCCGTTCGTTGCAAGTACCAAGATCCACCCGAGTGATAGCCTCTATTCTATCGTGAGCTTCTAAAATTTGGTTCTTTCTATTGTTGACGAACGGGAACTCAGTCCCGCCCGGTGTTCCGTCAATAGTACCAGAAATCCGAACAGGTTCATCAACTTGGACTGGGCCTATTACCGAAACAGAACCTTCTACTGTGACAGGCTCTTCTATCTGCACAGGTCCAGTGATCGATACGCTGCCCTCGACGGTGACCGGCTCCGCGAGGGTCACAGGACCGGAGATGGATACCGACCCCTCCACGGTCACAGGCTCATCGATCTGGACGGAGCCTTGAACCTCTACCGGAACGGGGGGTTGGTCCAAGGCGAGCACCACCGACGTGGACTCTGCTGCGGCCTTCTGGCCTAGAGACTCAGGGAGTCCTTCGTCCTTGACGTGCAGGTTGCCGTCTGAGACCTCGGCCTTGTTAGCGCCATCGCTGATACCGACCCGAAGGTCTAACTCGTCGTCGACGCGGTGGGCGTGCTTGATACCGGTCTTAGTTCCGTCTTCAGTGCCTACCGCTATGGCGTTGTCCGGAGGATCTTTGGTAAACGCGTCTAGGTTGACGGTTACTTCTAGAGACTCAACGTCTAGGACGGCGGACGTAGGTAGGGGATACGACTCGTCGTACGGTACACCTTCGTCGTCGACCAGCAGGACTCGCCTGGCGGCGGCCTTGTCCTCGTGCTCACGCTGCTCGATGGTGTTTCGAGACTTGATCTGGTTCTTCGGTATGTTGTCCACGACAGTACCTTCGTAGACTTAGGTTAGTTCTTCAGTACGACGACCTGGACGGTAGCGGCGCTGGTCTTAACGACGATCGACTGAGCGTCATCGTCAGACTTCCCAGGGAACATCAACAAGCCCGTGTTCGGCGGGATGGCCATGCCGTTAGTGATGTCTGGCGTGCCTGCCGGACAGTCGTTGTCCTTGCCTACGAAGACGAACGCAGTAGCTGCTGCGGTGTTACACACCCAGAGAGGCTGGTTGTCTTGGATCGCGGTCTTGGTGGTCGACGTGGCGATAATCCGCTCGATGGAGGCGATCACGCCGTTACCGCTTCGCTGGGCGGCCGAATCGTCGTGATGCTGCTCGTTCTGGATGGAACCAGGACTACGAGCGGTAGTTCTTAAACCTTGGGTTGGACGTGGGCTCGACATAAGTTACCTTTCTATTCTTCGACGTTGAACCGGTTATCAGCGCGCTTCGACTCCTGAAGGTTCAGGTGCTCGACCTTGCGCTTGAGCTTCTCGATCTCGTTCCGGAAGAAGAACGTCAGGTCCCGGTACTTCTTCTCGTTCGAGCGCATGAAGTCCAGCTCCAGATCCTTACCGACTCCGAGCTTATCCTCGAACACAAATACGACGACGGGCTTGTCGTGCTTGCCGAGCGTCAGCTCGGACCGCAGGTACCTGAGACCATTCATCTCTAGGTAGGGCGCTAGTCCGAGGGTATCCGTCTTGAATTCAGTGATCATTTCCAGCGGGATCCTTCGCACCTCAGTATAGCACAAAAAGAAAAACCCCAGGAGCAGCGCTCCCAGGGTTCAGTCTTAATCATGATCTATGCAAGAACTTAAGCTGCGCGACCCGTGTTCATGTACAGGTAGTTCTTACGCGGAGCGTAGAGAATCGGAGTCCCGTACAGGAGTTGCATCCAGCGGTAAGCCGTCGCAACGATCGCCAGGTCCATCTTCATCAGAGGGGCCAGCTGCTTGAAGCGGAGCACTTCGCTGTCCATGGACAGGAGGTAGCTCTGAGCCAAGCCGGGGAGGCGATGGTTCAAGTCCGTCAGAGTCACGCCAGCGCCGACCGAGGCCGGAGCTACGAGGCCGATGAACTCGTGGTTCAACACGGTGCCCACAGGAGCGCGGTACACGGCGTACGCGATAGCACCGGCGGTCGCGGCGATAACCACGCTCACCGAGTCAGTCGCAGCCACAGGAGCCGAGCTGGTGACGGCAGCGCCCAGAGCACCTTCGCCGGCCGCGTTGATAGCGGAGGCGCGGTAGCTGTAGGAACCAGCGTCAGCGGCTGCGAACTTGGAGTTCGCGATCGGACCGGCGTTGCGAGTAGCAGCGCTGATCACAGGAGCCGCAGGAGCGTCAGCCAGAGGGGCTGGCGCGCCGCGTTTAGGGCGGAGGAACACGTTCGACTGGAGAGCGAACTCGCCGGCCGAAGCTACGAACGACTGCAGCACGAAGCCGGCCCGTCCGTTAGCGACACCCATCGGGTTAACGCGCTCTTTGGGGTAGAACTGACGAGCCAAGTCGCTGTGAGACTTGGTGTCGCCCATCCACAGAGAGGCCATGCCGAAGTTCTCGCTTACGACGCGAGCGCCGTCTTCGAGGGCGTCTTCGTCGAGCACGAGGCCGCGCATGTCCTTGATGACGTCTTCTTCAACGCCGTAGCCGGTGAAGGCCGAGGCTTTAGCCGAAGCGTCGCTGTTACCCTTGCGGATCTGCTTGTCCAAGCCATCCCAAGCCAGGTCGGACTCGGGGAGCAGGGCGGCGTCGGCGCCGTCGAACAAGCCGGCGTTCGAGTACATGCCGTGGCCGTCGAACAAGTTACGTTCGACGATCTCAAGGATGCGCATCGTGCCGTTACGGATCTCGCGAGCGATAGCATCGCCGTGCGCGTTGCGTACCAACGTGTAAACGTGGGTCAGCTCGCGGGTCACGCCGATGAAGCGAACGCGTTGGATCTGACGACTGTAATGAGAGTCTTCAGATCGGGGAAGAGCACCTTCAGCGATGAACCCTTTACCTTGATCGCCGTAGGCGTCGACACGATTGTACTCTTCAATCGTGTTGTAGGCTTGGTCCTTCGGCATCTGGGGCCAAAGTTTGATTTGCTTCATCTCGTACGTCACCGATTTCAGCGACGCATCGAGGCTCTCTACCTGGAGAACTCCACCGCCCGACAGGGAGGTAGGAGCGCCGGAATAACCGGCTCCGGCGGAGAGCGCCTTGTTCAGTTCATCGACCTCGCGTGCAGAAACGGATCCCGTTCCTTCACCGAAGTTGACGAAGTTATAAGCACCTAGTTGAGACATTTCGTCATCTCCTTAGTTAGTTGACTTTCAGTTCACGAAACACGATCCCACGCACCGTCGGATCCGAGATGTTTTTAGTCGCCTCGAACTCCGCGATGTGATGAGAAGTCACGCCTTTTCCTGCAGCTTGAAGTTCAAGCATCTTGTCCAGGACCTGGGACTTGGTCAGCTCCCCGGACGCCGAAGCGCCGGACTTCTCAAGGGTCTCCAGGTTGGAGATAGAACGCCTGTCGTAAGCGGGCTGGGAAGCCATCTTCTCGATCTTTTCACTCAAGCCTTTGATGAGCGTGTCTTTCTCATCTAATGCTTTTCTGAGGTCAGCAGTGCCTTCCGACACGGCCTTCCGCAAAACTTCTTCGATCCCGGCTAGCGGGTTCACCTGAACCTGCGCGACGACTTCGCGGGCGGGAGCAGCGGCTTGCGACTTCGCAACTTCCGCCTCCTTCTCGCACTCTTCGCGCCACGTCTTCACCAGCTCAAGCTCCTCGTCGTCGAGGACGTCCTTCAGCTCTTCGAGGGACTTCTTCATCTTGTTCTTCTTCGACTTGTCAGAGTCCTTCTCGTCTTCCTCGTCATCGTCGTCAGAATCGGCGGCAGCTTTCTTCGCCTCGTCTTCCTTGCGCTTGCTGTCTTCAGCATCCTTAGCCTTCTTAGCTTCTTCGGCCTTCTGCTCCTCGCTCAGCGGAGAGCCAGAACGAATCTTGTCCTCGCCGCCGTTAGCGGCGGACGACGCAGGCATAGCCTTGTTGGTCTGCTCGACCGCAGGAGCAGTAGGGTCTGCGATCTGCTGGGTCGCGCCGCCGTTCGCAGCTTGCTGCTCGGAGGCTAGGATCTGGTTCACGGTTTCCTCAACCGACTTCTTGAGATCTTTCTGGTCTGCCACTGTGCGTCTCCTTAGTTACTCTTCGACCTTGTCGGCCAAACTTTCGATGACCATCTCCGCGATCTCCATCGGATCGTGCGAAGGGTACATTTCTTGCAAGCTCTTCATCAAGGATCTTACCACACCCTTTTTGTCTTTTTTTCGCTTGCCCTGATGGGTGACCGCTTTCGGCGAGCAGTCGAGGGACTCGCGGGTCATGGCCTCTCCGGACGAGCGAGCTTCGGGGGGTTTAGTCGCGCCGGCTCCAGCGGACAACGCCTTAGCTACGAAATCGATCAGGACCTGGAGGTCGGCCTTCTTCACCTCTACAGTATCGCTGACAGGCTCGACCGCCTCGGGGGCGGCGAGCGACTTGCACAGGTCTGCGTAGGTGTAGGGGTTAACAGGGTCTAAGGTAAGGGCTACCTTGTCGATCCGAGCCTTCTTAATGGCCTTGTTGTTCACGAAGTCACGCTGAAGGATCTTGCCTTCTATGCTCATCTGAACCCGAGGAGCCGTTCCCTTCTTCACGGATTTCATGATGTTGTACATAGCTTTAGCGCGGTCTTGATGCTTGAACAGGTACCCTTTGACCATCAAGCACTTCTTGCCGTCCTGATCGATGAAGTCTGCCCCTTCAACCTGGCCGAGCACGTTCTCCGGCCCCTTCTGATGGTCGAAGTTGAACAAGCCTCGGCCTGCCTTGAGCAGGCTGATGTCGAGCCCGTCCTGGTCGACGGTCTCTCCTTGCAGGTCCTCGTCGGGAGTGGAGGCGATCCCTTGGATCTGCCATTCATCCTCGCCGTCTTTCTCAGACTTGACGAGTTCGAGGGGTACGTAAAACTTGAAGTCCTTCTCAGACATACCGGAGATTGTAACCCCGGTTCCTAAGTTTTTACTCTTCCGGCTGTTCGAGGAGGTCTACGTGCTTTCGAACCTTAGCGATGGCTTTGCGCTCGATGGACGTGATCGCAGAGATGGACAGCTTCATAAGGCGTGCGATCTCCGACAGGGTATGCGCGCGATCGTTGTAACGGAGGTACGTCCAGAAGCAGTTCCCGTACTCAGGCGCGTTGACCCACCAAGCGTCCCCCTTTACCAGGGGGAGCTGGCTGCGTCCGCACTTGCAGTCGTCTCGGTGAACGTACCTCATAGCAAGAAAAGTACCAGAACCTCACAGAAAACGCAACGGTACGCCCCTTGCAGGGGCCTCTTGCTTTTTGGGAAGTTTTCGTATAACCTCAGGGTACCGATACAGGTACTGAGCCCCAACAGGCGACTTTGTAACTGAGGACCCCTCCTCGGCCGAGGTGTATTTGGCGTTCCGCCCCTCTCGTTTCAGGCTGACTTCCGTAGCTAAACTTCCGTGTAGACGCTACGCACATGAGAGGTTAGTAACGCCCCGCGAAAAGTACACGGGTAGATTTTC
This sequence comes from uncultured Candidatus Saccharibacteria bacterium, assembly GCA_964383705.1. Classification (GTDB taxonomy): domain Bacteria; phylum Patescibacteriota; class Minisyncoccia; order Phycocordibacterales; family Zambryskibacteraceae; genus CAYLHJ01. Next base: position 32,161 of record CAYLHJ010000005.1, read on the forward strand.
CTTGACCGTGCAGCGTCCAGCGTGTGATGCTACCACCTATGGCAGACGTCGTAAACTTCAAGAAAGAGATAGCGCGGCTGGAAGATCAGAAATGGGAGATCCTTAGTCGGCGCGGGCCGAGGGCCGCCGCAGAGCTGTGGCGCCCCATCGACGACAAGCTGAAGCGTCTCTACGCGTGGTGGGCTCGCGACGCCTACGCGAACGGCCGCGAGAAGGAGCTGCCGTTCCATCTTCGGAGACTTCAGTGAAGACCTGGTCCGACGGAGCCATCATCGACGGCAAGGCTCCGCTCGACTCGCTGTCGTACCCGCTGCACTACGGAGGACCTGCCGTGTGGGAGGGCATACGCGCCTACGTGCAGGAGGACGGCACCTGCAAGGTGTTCAAGCTGCGAGAGCACGTGCAGCGCCTGCGAGAGTCTGCGAAGATCTTGGGAGTGAACCTTCCTTACACGAGCGAAGCTATCGAAGACGCGTGCGAGCAGCTCGTCCGAGAGAACGGAAACGTCGACCTGTACCTGCGCCCTATCGCGTACATGCCTGGCGACGCAGAGGGGGTTCGGGTCGAGAAGACCAAGGACCTCAAGCTCGACATCTACTGCTTCCCCGTGCCTAAGCTTCATCGTGCCTCGGACGCCGGCATCAAGACCGTCATCTCTAACGTGGTTCGTGGGTACCCTCAGAACAACATGCAGGCGAAGACTCCGGCCAACTACGCGGCGCTCACCATGGTCCAGGACCTGCTCGACCAGACTGGAGCGCATGACGCCTTCCTACTGGACAACAACGGACACGTCATCGAAGCAACGGTGGCGAACTTCTTCGTGGTGAAGGGTGACGTCGTCATGACGCCTCCCAACGCGGGAAGCATCCTGCCAGGCATCACCCGACGTACGATCGCGGAGATCCTGCAGGACCGAGCGACCATGCTGGTCAAGCACCGCAAGGTTCCCATGGTGGTAGAGAAGAACATCACGAAGGCCGACCTGTATACGGCGGACTGCGTTTTCCTCTGCGGTACCTACGCAGAGGTGGTGAAGGTAGCAACCGTAGACGGTCGGACCCTTGACGGGGACGACTTCTACTTCAGAACCGTACGAGACGAGTACGAGAAGCTAGTGAGAGGTCGAAGTTGAACACTCCAGTACCGATTTACGAGGTTGAGTATCAGAAGGGTAACGTGGCCATGGTTGAGAGTAACCTCCTCCTGCACGACACGCTCGACATGCAGATGGTTGAGTTCTGGGAGGAGCGCCTCACCGCCCTAGACCAGGCGTTCGTGGTGGCCTTCCGACGCACGGAGTCGAAGGTGCTGTACTCGATCTTCACCGACACCAAGAAGAAGGGCAGCGTGTTCCGAGGCGGAACCGTATGAACGAGCAGGCGGACGCCCTACTAGGACTGATCCTCGTGGCAGCATTCGCTCTCGTGTTCGTGTTCATCGGGAACGCGATCCGGTCTACCTCGACCCGCCGTCGAAACTGCAGTCCGCACCGATGGAGCACGCACCCTGAGACCAACAAGCTAGAGTGTACCCTCTGCGGCTTCGTAGCGGGATCGCACGAGACAGACCACGGAGACTACGGACAATGACCTTCAAAGAGATCAGCCCTGAGCGCCGCAAGCGACTTGAAGTCCTCTGGAACGACGCCAAGAAGGAGCTGCGCATGCTACTCCTCAAGAGCATGATGATGTTCCTAGGAAGCATCGTGCCCATCACCCTGGTCTCGTACTGGGCCGGGCTGCTGAACACCATGTTCCCGTCGGCGATGTGGTGGGCTACGGCTATCGTGATCCACGCGGCCTACCTAGGGCCGCAGAGCAGAAAGGTGACCCAGAAGTATGCCCCGCAGGTCAAAGAGATCCTCGAAGAAGAGAAGCGCGATAGTAGTCAAGAAGGTTGACTGGTACGGGTTCGACCATGACGCCGTAGCTAAGCGGTTCGAGGGCGGACTGAAGTTCGTCAACTATATGAACGTAGGCAACGATCGCGTGGTCGCCGTGTACCGCGCGGCCAAGCCGAACCGCGCTAAGAAGCACAAGCGCTTCATGCTGCTGTCGGTGACGGCCGAGACCCTCGGGATGCGTACGGCCCTCGTGTCTGGCATGGAACTTGCTGAGATCAAGAAGCATGCCACAGTAGGCGGTATCCTGTGTCTTTCTTGTAACACCGCGCTGTACAGCTTGAACCGCCACCACTACCACACCTGCGAGTGCCACAACTCTGCCATGGTCGACGGAGGCGTCGACTACCTGCGCTTCGGAGCCATGGACATGAAGAACGTTAAAGAAGTCCGCATCAACCTTTTGAACGATAAAGTTGACACCGTCCGTCGGAGAAGCTAGGATCAGGTCATGAGAAACCTGCGCGACAAGATCAGAGCTTTGGTGGGTGACGCGTACGACCTTCGCATGGAGAGCGTGGTCACCCGGATCGAGAACTTGGTGAAGGACGAGCTGGCCCTCCGCGACGAGGAGCGACAGATCAACTTCCAGGACCTAAACCTTATCCAGTCGGACGCCGTAGGCGAGTTCACCCGGATCCGCATGGACCAGGACTCCCTCGGCCGCATCGCGGGGGACGACGCCTTGGTGCGTACCCTGTGCGTGGTAAATGCCACGGTCAGCTTCCTGCGCTCGAAGGGCCACACCACGGCCATCCTTCGCTACAAGAAATAGCTGGACAGCGACCGGATGATGATTCATAGTCTGACTATGGACGTCAACTTTACGAAACTGCTGATCCGTAAGAGCCAAGATGCCGCCAGCGACTCGAAGCACGAGTCGATGCGACAGATCTTCACCGCCCAAGCGGACCGGCTTCAGAGAGAACTAGACGCCTACGAGAAGGAGAACCCATGTACAAGTGCAAAGCCTGTGGAAAGCAGTCGAGCCCCGGAGAAGGTCAGTCGAAGCGCGTCACGGAGGTCCGGCGCCGCTCGTACGAGAACGTCATCACGCGGGGCAAGAAGTCGTTCGTGATCAAGAGCGAAGGGTTCGAGATCGTCCGCGAGGTGCCGGTCTGCTCGTCGTGCTCGAAGGGTGGAGTCGATGCCTAAGACCTACCTGGTCACAGGCTGGTCGTCTCGCTACGTAGACCCTGGCTTCGAGTTTCAGTGTAAGACGCTGAAAGAAGCCAAGGCTAAGGCCGAAGAGGTCCTCGAAGGTCACGGGCAGACTACCGTTCGCATCTACGAGGCTCGCGAGATCTTGAAGGCTCATCGCTCTAACAGGGACACCGTCCCGCCGAAGCTGGAAGCTTCAAAAAGATCTTGACGCGAAGGCTCAACTTAGGGATCATAAGACCATGAACGTCGTGCCGTACCCACAGCTTGACCGAGTCGACCAGTTCCTCCGGAGCTTCACCTCCGCGAACACCCGCGAGGCCTACGAGCGGGACCTGCGAGACTACGCGACGTTCTCCGCAGGAGCTGACCCGCTGACTTTCTCTACCCTCGCCCGGTACCGAGACGCGCTCATCGCGAGCGTGTCGCCTGCTACGGTGGTGCGCAAGTTCTCGGCGGTCAAGAGCTTCCTGGCCTTCCTGGCGTCGGAGGGGGCGATCCCGACGAACCCTGCGGCGAACCTGAAGGTTCCTCGCGCGGAGGCGAGAGAGCACACGCAAGCCTTCGAAGATCATGAGGTTGGGCAGGTTCTCTCTCAGCCGGACGTGACCACCTTCCGAGGGAGCACGAACAGGCTCGCCCTGGTCTTACTGTTCAACCTGGGACTTCGCCGCGCTGAGCTGGTGAACCTCCGCCTAGGGTCGGTGAAGGAGTACAGAGGCTCTCGGTACCTTCAAGTCTTAGGAAAGGGCGACAAGGTTCGCCTCGTTCGCCTTACGTCTTCCGTGCTGGTCGAGCTTGAGGCGTACCTTCAGCGGTACGCCCGGTTCTCCGGAAGAGAGCTTCAGGACGGCGACTACCTTCTTCAGAGCGCCGCGAGCGCTCCTAACGAGCGTCCGGTGAGCCCTAGCACCGTGTACCGGATGGTGCGCGCCTGCGCCGTGCGTGCCGGAGTTGACCGAAGGGTCAGCCCGCACTCTTGCCGCGCCACCGTGATCTCGCACCTCTTGGAGAAGGACGTTTCGCCTCGCGCGGTGGCCGACCTGGTCGGACACGCGAGCATCAACACGACGGTCGGGATCTACGACCGGAAGAGAGACGCCCTGCGGAGCACCACCGCAGAACAGGTTAACTACGGTTAGGAGAAAGAGATGTTCATGATACCAGCTGCCCACCTCATCATGCAGAACGAGTCCATGCTGTACGCGCCTGAGGACCTGATCCTCGCGCTCGACAGGTGGATCCTTCCGAAGTACCCCAACTTGACCACGCAGAACCCGGCCATCACCAAGGTCGAGTGCATGGGCATCCTCCACGCCTTCCACACGGCTGGCAAGATGCACATGCGGTTCAAGGCGGCGGAGATCACCAAGGCCGTGGACGCCTTCCTCGAAGACAGACTGTGGGTAGAGCGTAAGACCCTTGACGCACTTCAGCTCCTGCCGAACCAGCGCCCTGAGTTCTGGATGACGCAGCCGAGCCTCTTCAAGGTCCTCAGGATCATCCCGCGCGTGATGTGGGAGGCGAGCGTGACCATCTGGAACCTGCTCAGCATGTCAGGCGTCTACACGTTCTACCGCTTCACGCGTGAGCGAGAGTTCTCGGTGCCGAAGTCCCCCACGGAGCGCAAGGCGGCGACGGTTACCCTGATCAAGAAAGACAGTTGACCATGAAGCTTCACTATGTGATGATCCAAACGACAGGAGAGGGACTATGAAGATCACAACCCGAGGTCGCTACGCCCTGCAAGGGCTGGTAGACCTCATCGCGAACTCTAACGGCAAGGCGGTGAAGCTCGCAGACATCGCCGCCAGGCAGGACCTGCCGCTGTTCTACCTTGAGCAGCTGTTTCGACAGCTGCGCTTAGGCGGAGTGGTCAAGAGCGTTCGAGGCCCGGGCGGCGGGTACGTGCTGAGCCGAGACGCCTCAGAGATCACCCTCCACGAGATCTTGAAGTCCGTAGAGGAGACGGAGTCTGCGAAGCTTCCGCCTAACGCGACCCGAGAGGCGATCTCCGCGCACAAGGTTTTAACCCGCATGGACGAGGCCGTCGGCCGCGTCCTCGCACAACCCCTGTCAAGTCTGCTGTGACGTCCGCACTCCGGTACGTCGTAGTCGTGACGAACCAGGACGGCTTCAAGGCGACGTCTAGGTTCATGAGTCCCGTGTCGGCGTACGACTGGGTGAGCCGAGCGAAGAAAGACGCACTGGAGTTCGAGGCTCGTAAGGTCACGGACGCAGGCGTAGAGGTGAGCATCAGCGCTTCCGACCTCAAGAAGGAAGCAGACAAGATCGCGAAGAGGAAGCTACGATGAAGTTAGCGCTGTTGATAGGACTGGTGATCGGCTTCTTGGTCGGGTTCAACGCGACCCTAGCGTCCTACCACGTAGGACATCATGAAGGTTACGGGACTGCGATGGCCGACGTGTTCTTCAACCTGACCACGCCCGAGAAGTACCTAAACGCTCAGAACCGGAAGTAGCATGATACCTAATCTGAACTTCACGATCGAGGTCATGATCGAGACTTACCAACAGGAGAGCGGCGGAAAGCGTCCGGCCGGCCTCTTGCTAGGACCTTCAGAGTACCGTGAGCTGTGCAACCAAGCGAAGCGATCTCCTGATTATCTTAAAGAAGCTTCGGTAGGCAACGAGGCTATGGTGACGGAGTACAAAGGGTTCCCCGTCTACGTGAAAGAACTCCCCGGCATAGAGTTGATGATCAACTATCAGGAGGCGTTCTCGAATGCGTACCGTTAAGTATCCTGACCCGATCCTTACGACTCCGTGTCCAGAGTTCAAGTTCGGCACGATGAGCGACGCGGACCTGTTCCACATCCTAGATGAGATGGCCGCGCACATGAAAGCGGAGAAGGGTATTGGTCTTGCGGCCAACCAGGTTGGTCACTCCATACGAGTCTTCGTGATGCTCGACGCCAAGCAGAAGATTTGGGAGTTCATAAATCCTACCATCATCGAGCGCAGCGGAGGGGTCCAGCTGAACGAGGGCTGTCTGAGCGCGCCTGGTGTGGTGGTGCAGGTTCCTAGGTTTCAGACCGTAACCGTAAAGGCTTATGATCGCACCGGAGCAGAGTTTACGGTTGTCTGTGAAGACCTAGAAGCAGTGTGTGTCCAGCACGAGCTGGACCATCTTGACGGGGTATTCTTCCTGGAGAAGACCTCACGCAACCAGCGCCGAGCAGCCCTTAAAAGTTTAGGGCTCAAGTAGTTTCAGAACACGTATCAGGTTCTCTACAGGAAGGTAGCTTAAGAGCACCTTGTCACCCTGGACCACGCGCTCGTTCACTACGCCTACTAGCTTTCCGTTTCCGTCCACCACAGGACTTCCGGAGCTGCCATGATCGCCTTTAAGCGTAGTGTCCATAGTAGTCATATAAAGCTCGCATGTTCTGACAGGCTGACCTCTCTCGGTGGAGATACCTTGTCGAAAGCCGGCGGGGCAGCTTCTATCGAACTGGAAGAAGTCTATCCAAAAGGATACGAGCTGGGTCGTCTGACCAGAGACGACCTGAATGTTTTTATGTCCAGATGGGTACCCCGCCGTGTATACGTCCGCTCCGACAACTACGGAGGCTCCCACCTCTAACCCTCCGAACGAGGGAGACGTAAGGATGCACAGGTCTTCCGTGGGGACAGCCTTCAGGACCTGAGCCTTAACGGTGGTTCCGGACGCCTCGTTAGCGGCGTCAGTCTCTGAGAAGCTCCTGCACACGTGCCAGTTGGTCACGAGGTACGACTTGCCGTTCCAGCGCACGGAGAAGGCGGTGCCTGTACTGACCTTGTAGGTGTTATCTCGGAGGAGCTTCTGAACTACGGGCTCCTTAGACGCGTAGGCTGCCGAGACTGCAAGCATGACGAGCAGTGCCCAGGTTCTCATCTCCTTAAAGTACCAGATTGCGATGCGCAGATCAAGCTTGACGGCAACGCTCAGGTGCTGTACCTTCTGGTTAAGGAGCCTTATATGAGGTTGTTATTCCTTCTCCCCCTTCTACTTTTGAGCGCGTGCGGCGGCCGGTACGACGTGAGCGGAGACGTTACCGTACACCACGAGCTTGAGATCTCAGACCTTAAGCGCTACTTCCTGGCCCAGTGTCAGCGCGATAACCCGGACGACTCCTTGACGGAGCAGTCTCTGTGCGCAGAAGCCAAGGTTGCTGACGTGCTGGAGTACCTGTTCGGTGGAGCGACCCCTCCCACCCTATGAGCACTGACAAGGAGAAGATCCGTCAGATGATGATGACCCACCTTCGGGAGAAGGGTTATCCCAACTTGACCTCGAAGCAGATCCTTGCCGAGCTTAAGCCTATGTGGGTCAAGCTCGGAGAAGCAGGACTCCTTCAGAAGAGTTGGAAGTACACGGACTTCGTGGGAGAAGCAGAGGCGGCGGAGCATCTGATCAACCTGAAAGCAGCCATGCAAGAAGAGCTGATGCAGCACTTCGCGAGGTTCCGAAAGTGACCTACGACGAAGCTAAGAATCAGCAAGTAGAAGCTTTCGAGCAAGGACGCTACTACATCGTCCGCGAGTCTGACACAGGCGAGTTTCACTTGCTTCCTACCACCTCTAGGGATCTTGCGCTAGCGTCCATCCAGACGCCCAAATCTCAGGTCATCCGCATGCCGGCGCGCCTTCGCGCGATCCGAGGTGACGGATGATCCAGCGCAGCGCCTTGCGACGAGCGGTGTGGGCGTCCTTCTCGCGGGTGATCGGGGTCATCCTGGCCACCGGCGCAGGAAGCATCATCCGAGACATGTTCGGAGACAGTCTTAAGCATCTAGGCACTGCCGCACTTCTGGTGCTAGCGTCCTGGATTTTGATGATGTTCGGCGAGTACGAACGCGAGAAAGATTAGCTTGACGTCGCCTGTCAAGTGCCATAGCCTACTACCTTAGGAGTTCACAAGATGACTGAGTACGCTACATACCTGAAGATCGCCCATCAGTATCAGCCGATCCCGGAAGCTAAGACGGCCGCGCACCTACCGCCAGGCATCTACACGGTGAAGTATGATCCGCGAGACGAGTCCATCGCGTTCGCCGAGTCGAAGACCACGCACGACGAGCTTGTAGACCTCCCCGGCACGGCGTACGATGATGTGCTCGCAGACCTGGAGTACTTCTTCACCGACGAGTGCCTCACCCGGTTCAACGAGGTTGGCCTCCTGCGGAAGATGAACATCCTTCTGTACGGAGTCCCCGGCGGCGGTAAGACGTGCATCGTGAACCGCGTAGCCATGAAGATGATGGCCGAGAAGGGGGTCGTGCTGTTCAACCCTCCTCCTTCCGCGCTCAAAGAGATCTTCCGAGTCCTGGACAAGCTTCAGCCGCAGACTCCGGTCCTGGTCATCTTCGAGGAGCTGGACCAGATGATCAAGACTCACGGGGAAGGCCCATTCCTTCACGTCCTTGATGGCGAGATCCAGAAGGCTAACGCCATGTTTATAGCCACCACGAACTTCATCAACGAGATCCCTAAGCGGATCCGGCGTCCTGGACGCTTCGCGGTTCGCCGAGAAGTTGGCTTGCCTGGCTTCGAAGCTCGTAACCACTACTGTCAGCTGAAGCTGAAGAACGACCACGAGCTGGCCACCAAGATCGCGACCCTCACGAACAACTTCAACATCGATCAGCTCAAGGACGTCATCCGCGAGCACTACTGCATGAAGAAGCCGCTCGAAGGAGTCCTGGCCAACCTTCGCAGGGAGTTCGAGATCCCCGAGTCTGGAGAGGTCTCCCACGGCGACGCTCCTGAGGAGGAGTACTGTGAGGACTTCGAAGATTTCGAGGACGGTTCCAAGCTTGACAACAAGGTGAAGATCCGGAAGTAACCATGCGCAAGGTAGGACTATTTATAGTCACGCTGCTCCACGACATCACCCAGGCAGGGTACTCCGTCAAGTTCAACAAGGACTTCAACGGTATGATGCGCGTGGACTTCTTCAAGGAGCAGGTGGCCGAGTTCTACGAGCACCTTCACTGCGGCTTCCCAGGAGCCTCTCGCGATGAGCTTGAGAAGCACGTGATCCAGTCCCTGATCTGGTTCAAGACTACCTACTCTATCGAAGACAGAACGAGGCACGACGATGACCCGACAGACGTACCCCCTGCGGCTTGAGGGAGTGATCCTGATCTACACCGACGGAGGAAACCCGTCTGTTCGCAGGTTCACCAGCATGGCCAACCTGGAAGGTTGGGTTGGTCGGTTCTTCATCCAGAACCACCGGTCCGACGACCACTGGATCGACGGCATCGTCGAAGGCGCTTTGACCGTCGTCGACGAATCTTTGAGGATCTACGATGAAGCTCCTGATAATGGCTCAGAACCCCAAGAAGAAGATCAACGTGCTCAACCCCATGAAGGGGACGCGCAGCTGGACCCTGCTGGAGCAGTGGCTTACGGAAGCGGGGATCCCGCTCAGCGACGTGAAGATCCAGAACACGTTCCAAGCGGTAGGGTCTCGGAAATTGTCGACGAAGGGCAAGCTGAAGCAGGGCGGCTGGATCAAAGAGCTGATAGGAGCGCCCGTGATCGTATGCTTGGGCGCGCTGGCTCGCTCAGCGCTTGTGGAGACGAGGACGATGTACTACCCACAGATTGCGACGTGGGATCACTTCTTCATTCCGCACCCCAGCGGTCTGAACCGAGTTCTTAACAACCCTGAAGAGCACCTGAAAGCCGTCGAGACGCTGCGAAAGGCACACGGTCGGTTGAAGCAGCTGAGGAGCTATGAACGCGTTTAGGAAGTTTTTAGAAGACAACAAAGGCGAGCGCATGAAGATCACCAAGCTGCGCGCTCTCCCTGGGAGGGTTCGCGACAGCGGCATCCTGGAGGGAGAGTCTTACTACGGGCGAGCTGGTCTCATGAGGGGTGAGGATGACGACGGAACTCCTCGCTCAGGACTGGTCTTGGACGGCGGGTGGACCATGAGGACCTCCTGGGTTCGCGGCGTCAAGAAAGAAGGCCCCAACTCGTGGCTCGTAAAGACGAATAACTCGGTGTATCGAGTGCAGGTGGCCTGATGAGCAAGACCTTCATCACCTCAGACCTTCACTTCTGGCACGAGAACGTGATCAAGTACTGCAGCCGTCCATTCGCGAACGCTGCCGAGATGAACGAGGCTCTGATCAAAGCTTGGAACAGTGCGGTAGCTCCGGAAGACGTCGTACTGATCCTAGGCGACTTCGCGATGGCCGCTCGCGCCGTCGAGCAGATCGTACCCCGGCTAAATGGTCGCAAGCGCCTTATCCTAGGTAACCATGACTTCCCGCATCCCGCCCACTCTAAGGGGCGGAAGCCTGAGCTTCGAGAGAAGTGGACCAGCCTGTACCTGAGCTACGGCTTCGAGTCCGTGGAGCTTGAGGGAGAGCTGAAGGTCCCCGGAGTCGCTAACTTCCGGATGTTTCACCTGCCGTACACCGACGCTACTGACACGCACCAGGACGGAATGCCTCGACACTTCCGAGAGCGCTTGAAGGATGACGGGATCCCTCTCCTGTGCGGGCACGTTCATGAGAAGTGGCTGTTCCGGCGCACGCCCGCTGGAACTCCTCAGCTGAACGTAGGAGTTGACGCTCCCGGCGCCCCGTGGTCGGGTCAGTACCGCCCTGCAACCCTCGAAGAGGTCGTAAGCGTGTACCTAAAGAACGTGGGAGAAGCGCTATGAAGATCGTCGTAACCGGCGGCCGAGACTACGAAGATGAGGCGATGATCTACGACGTCCTGGACGGTCTTAGCCCCACTACACTCTTCGTAGGCGACTGCCCCACCGGCGCCGACAGGGTCGCCCGCGAGTGGGCGGAGACTACTGGCGTAGAGCTTCGCGTGTTCGAGGCTGACTGGACCAAACACGGGAAGGCTGCTGGTCCCGTGAGGAACGGCCAGATGCTCAACGCGGCCGGACCTGACTGCTTCGTGGTTGCGTTCAAGGGTGGACGCGGTACGAGCGACTGCGCTCGTCAGGCGGTTGGAAAGAACATGATCGTACTGAGGGTAGAAGCATGAACAGCCGAGTTAACAGCGTGAAACGTCTAGCGTTGCTCAGCACCATGCAGGGTGCCGGACGGTACCTTGAGTGCTTAGAGTTCTGGACTCGGACCTGGAAGGCGGACCTTCCGAAAGAGTTTGTTGACGAGGTTGAGAAAGACTTCGTTGAGTACGCGCAGAAGATGACGGAAGCGCAGCTTCCCTTCAAGAAGATCGAGGCCATCGGTGAACTTCCGTAAGAGTTTAGTCGTATCGCTGTTGATCCATACCGCGTGGACGTTGATGGTCGTAGGAGTCATCGCGTTAGGCGGTAAGGGAGAAGGCCAGAGAGGTCCTACAGGATCGCCGCAGCCTGAGCAAACTCCTGGACAGGGGCAGCTGCCTGAGGTGTTAGAGGTAGACATCATACCTCCTCCGAAGAAGCAGGACACGAACCCGGACGCTCCTGACCTGGACGAGGACGGCATCCTTCAGAAGGCTCCGCACGCGTCGGACGACTGCGATAGCTACTTCGGAGGCATCGGCATCACCCAGAGCTGGGTCTCGGACCCGAACGGCGAGGGCACGATCACGGTGGTAGACGAGGTTCACGACGGGTACCCGGCCTCCCGAGCAGGCCTCATGAGAGGCGATCAGATACTGAACCGCGACGAGATACGCGGGAAGATCGGCACTACCGTAGTCGTAGAGATCCGGCGACACGGGATGCAGATCAGCTTCATCATCGTTAGAGACAAGATCTGTACGTCACCAATAAAGGAGAGTCCATGAGCAAAGCAACATATATCGCCGTAGACACAGAAACCGGAGGGTTGGGAGGAGACGTGTCACTTCTGACCGCCTACCTAGCCATCCTGGACGAGAAGCTTGAGATCATCGACGAGCTAGACCTCGCGGTCAAGCCGGACAACCACGTCTACCACGTGACCGCCGAAGCGCTGAAGATCAACAAGATCGACCTGGTAAAGCACGAGGAGAGAGCTATCTCTCCGGGGAAGGCGGGAGAGCTGTTCCGCGAGCTGATCAAGAAGCACTCGGACGGCGGGAAGAACAAGCTGATCCCGCTAGGTCATAACGTAGCGTTCGACATGAACAAGCTGTACGACAACATCCTGAGCAAGAAGGAGGCTGAGAACTTCATCAGCTACAGAACGCTTGACACAGGCTCGACCGGTCGCTTCTTGATCGTGGCTGGATTGATCCCGGAAACCGTTACCGGAAGCCTAGGGTCATACGTGAAGCATTTAGGTGTCAAGGAGCGAGAAGCTCACACCGCGCGAGGAGACGTTGAGATGACCATCGACGTCATGAAAGCGATGATCGGCCTTGTCGAACGACAGATCTGACACGCCCCATCACCGCTTGATCACCAAGCTTCGAAAGGTCGCGCACGAGCATGGCCTTCGCCTGCGCCGGACTAACATAAAGTCGGCGTCAGGGTTCTACGACCCGGCGACACACACGATCATGCTCAATCCCAATCACCCGGCTAGGGTGGTGATCTCGACGTTCTTTCACGAGCTGTCCCACTACCTAGATCATCGCGATGGACTGTTCAAGCGTTTCTACTCTCTAGCCACGCCGAAGTACGTGCTAAGGCGCATAGCGCTGCGGGCAGAGCGTCACGCGGACGAGCGTGGGCGCAAGGAGTGTCAGAAGATGTTTCCTAGGGTCAAGTACGTGGTCGTTTATCGGAGCAGCGTAGACGTTCACTACCTGAAGCTCTACTACAAGGATTGGCGAAAGAAGCGTTGACACTGCCGGCCTAGCCTTATAGATTCAAGCTCGGATGTGCTTGCTCTGCGTAGAGATCCAGAAAGGTAAGCTGACCGCCTCCGAGATCGCACGGAACTACCGTGAGATGTCGGACCAGGATCACGAGATGGACGTTCTCGTCGAGCTGGTTAAGGTGGGTCGCGCCGATGAGGTAGCGGACGCTCTGAGCAAGCTCTACGACGAGGAGAACCGATGACCCGTCAGAACGCGAACCGCCGAATCTTAGAACTGCTGGAGTCTCTGGTAGAGACTCATCCCGACCAACGTTTCATGCAGCTTCTTTTCAACGCCGACGTTCTGAAGACTGATGAGTCGACGTCCTCGGACAACGGAAAACCTTCGGTAGTAAATGAGTATCACATCGAGTCCGTAGGACTCCTTGAGAGGGTACGTAACAGTAAGATCTGGGAGGTCACATGAGCGCAGAGTTCGTAAGCAGCACGAGTCCGTACGGTAAAGAAACTGAGACCCAAGTCGGGAACAACCTGTTCCAGGACGTGGTAGCGAAGCCTTACAAGGCCGCCTACGACATGGTTCGAGCGTTGGGACCTCGCCAGCTGACCCCAGAACAACGCAAGCGCAAGGCTAAGAACCGCGCTAAGCGCAAAGGTCAGCGCGTAGCTCGGCGACGGAGTCGAGGATGAGGTTTAAAACCAAGCCTATCGAGATCGAAGCGTTTGAGTACACGGGAGACGTCTCTGCGGCTCTAGCTTGGTCTGCCGAAGTGAGTCCAGGAATCTCAGCAGGAACCTATCTTTACGGTGTCGGTCGAGACGAAGACCCACAGCTGAAGATCCACACTCTTGAAGGAGACATGCACGTCTCCAGAGGAGACTGGGTGATCAAGGGACTTAAGGGTGAGTTTTATCCTTGCAAGCCAGACGTATTCGCTCAGAAGTATGAGAGGGTCGTATGAAGGTATACGTAGCAGGGCCGGACGTGTTCCGGCCTGACGCGCAAGCGAACGCTGACAAGGTGAAGCAGCTTCTCGCCAGCCACGGGATAGAAGCGCTGATCCCGATCGACAACGACGTAGACGTGGTAGGTAAGTCTTACTACCAGATCGCCACCGAGATCTATCAGAAGAACGTCAAGATGATCGACGAGGCAGACGCCGTCATCGCGAACATAGAACCGTTCCGAGGCGTTCACATGGACCCGGGAACCGCCTTCGAGATCGGGTACGCCGTGGCCAGAGGGAAGCCCGTCTACACGTTCACGCCTTACGCAGGAACGCCGATCATAGGTCGGACGGAGTGGCGTCAGGAAGGCGACGTACACCGGGACGAGAAGGGGTGCTTCATCGAGAACTTCGGTGAGACCGAGAACTTGATGATCATCATCCCGTCTGAGGCTACCGTGAAGAGCGTCGAGCAGGCGGTAGCTTGTCTGGTGCGAGACAACACCGAGAGCCCGAACGATAGCTTCGAAGAGCACGCCTGATGAACATCCTGAAGGCTAAACGAGTCGAAGAGCTGCGATGCGGACAGAGGATGCACTCCTGGCGTCGGATCTCTGAGATCATCTGCGACGAGTTTCCGGACGAGCCTCAGGAGTTGCACGGGAACCAACTTCACGGGATGGACCTTTGCAGAGACGCTATGTGCTTCCTGGGCGGTTACGAGGACCTGAGCAATGTTCCTGACGCGGAACGAGACAGGTGGGACACTTGATCCCTTTCAACAAGATCGAGTACCCTACGTGCCCGAACTGTAACGTGCTGCAGAACAGCATGCAGATCTTCTCGCTAGACGACTTCACGACGCCCTACTTCAAGCTGAAGAACTGCCTGAGCTGTAAGAAGCCTTTCTTGCTGAAGGTCCGTGTCGAACTTTTAACCGAAGCTGTTCCGGTGGAGGACTACTGATGTCTGCAGAAGAGAAGTTGAAGAAGAACATCAAGGCGTTCTTGGAGGCCCTCACGGACTCTACCAAGACGCCTCACGTCTCAGACGACGTACGTTTTGAGGCTCACCAGATCCTTCAAGACGCGGACGCCTTGAACAAGGAGCAGATCGCGATACGGGTAGCAGCCCTTACCAAAGGGATCCCGTAACTTAGCTCGATGTTGCGCTTCGTACCGCAAGTGCGGTATGCTGGTGTGGAAGCCGCCTGATTGGCGGTAGCTGAGTCGGAAGGATAGTTCCGAGGAGGACGACATGATCACGCTGAACGGCCAACCGTTGCCGGTTACCTTATTCCCAGACCGCACGTCTCAGGTGTGGAAGCTTCCCGAAGAGATCTTGACCAGGACGAACTACGCACACGTCGTGTGGAAGTTCGAGAGCGAGGGTGAGTTCCTTCACGTCGCTCAGCTCAAGGACCTGCTTGACGCGCACGGGATCGCCGCCACCCTGCGCCTTACGTACCTACCGTACGGACGACAAGACAAAGCTCTAAGCAACAACGCCACGTTCGCCCTGACCACCTTCGCGCGACTGCTCAACTCGCTGCGGTTCTACGAGGTAGTGATCCACGACCCACACAGCAGCATGGCGCTGCACCTGATCAACAACTCCCGCCCTCAGTACCCCAAGGCTCAGATCAAGCAGGCCCTCGCGGACTGCGAGATCGACATGGTCTGCTACCCCGACGCGGGCGCCCTAGAGAAGTACTCTAACACCTACGAACTCGACCGACCGGTGATCCACGGTGAGAAAGTTCGAGACCAGTCTACCGGAAACATCCTGAGCTACCAGCTCGTAGGAGACCCCAAGGATCGCAACGTCCTGATCGTCGACGACATCTGCGACGGCGGGATGACGTTCAAGCTTCTGGCCAGAGACCTGCTGGCCAAAGGTGCGAGGAGCGTGGTGCTCTTCGTCACTCACGGTATCTTTTCCCGAGGAACGAGAACCCTCTTCGAGACGGGTATCAAACGCGTGTTCACGGCCGACGGAGAAGTCGGCCCGCGCACCTGGTCACAACAACTCTGATCTTAGGAGATTAAGATGAGAAACCTAAACCCGATGTTACTAGCCGACTTCTACAAGCTGTCCCACAGGGCCATGTACCCACACGGCACCGAGACGGTCTACTCAACCTGGACTCCCCGAGCGAGCCGTATCAAGAACGTGCTCGAAGCGGTCCACTTTGGACCCCAGGCCATGCTCAAGAAGATCACCGACTTCTTCGCCCGCGAGTTCTTCGCCAAGCCGAAAGAGGAGATCGTCTCCGACTACGCTCGCGTCGTGAAGCATACGCTGGGCGATCCCAACCCCTACACCAAGCACATCGAGGAGCTTCACGACCTAGGGTACCTACCTCTCTCGGTCCGGTCTCTTCCCGAGGGGTCGGTGGTACCTATCCGCACGCCGGTCATGACGATCCAGAACACGCATCCTCGCTTCTTCTGGCTCACCAACTACGTAGAGACTATTGCGAGCTGTGAGATGTGGCAGGCTTCTACCTCGGCCACGATCGCTAGGGAGTACCGTCGTCTGCTCGACGAAGCTGCGATGGAGACCGTGGGCAGTACGGACTTCGTGCAGTTCCAGGGACACGACTTTTCGATGCGCGGCATGAGTTCGTTAGACTCTGCGGTGTCGAGCGGCATGGGACACCTGCTGTCCTTCGCAGGCACCGACACGGTCCCCGCGATCCAAGCTGCCGAGCAGCTGTACGGTGCGGACGTTACCAAGGAGCTGGTGGGCACCTCGATCCCGGCCACCGAGCACTCTATCCAGTGCGCGTACGGCGACGACATGGACTACTACCGAAACATGATCAGCCGAGTTCACCCCTCCGGCTTCGTGTCTATCGTGTCTGACGGCTACGACTTCTGGGACGTCATCGGTCGCGTCATCCCTGCCCTGAAGCAGGACATCCTGGCACGCTCTGGCGGACCTTTGGGAGACCGAGTAGTAGTTCGACCTGACTCCGGAGATCCGGTCAAGATCGTCTGCGGTGATCCTGACGCTCCAGTCGGAAGCTTGGAGCACAAGGGCGCTATCGAAGCTCTGTGGGACATCTTCGGCGGAACGCTATCTCCGAAGGGGTACCGCCTGCTGGACTCTCACATCGGCCTGATCTACGGAGACGCTATCACCCTGCACCGCGCCAAGGAGATCGTAGGCCGCCTCAAGGAGAAAGGCTTCGCCTCTATCAACGTGGTGTTCGGCATCGGCTCGTACACGTACCAGTACAACACTCGCGACACGCTTGGCTACGCGCTGAAGTCGACCTTGTGCGTGATCGACGGTCAAGAGGTTCAGATCTTCAAGGATCCCAAGACGGACGACGGGACGAAGAAGTCTCAGAAGGGCCGAGTGGTGGTTCTTAAGGACGGGAACTCGTTCAAGCACCTAGACGGCTTCAGCCTGTCTGACGACGTCAAGGGAGACCAGCTCGTAGAGATCTTCCGCGACGGGAAGCTCCTGGTCGACGAGAAGTTCTCTGAGATCCGCGCGAGGCTTCGCTCCGCGTGAGGTATCGTACAGGAAACTTGTTCGACGCTCCGAAGGGCTCCTACCTGCTCCACGCGTGTAACTGCGTGGGGCGGTGGGGCTCTGGAGTTGCTGCTGAGTTCGCCCGACGCTTCCCCAAGGCGTACGGAGAGTACAAGGCTAGATGCAAGTACGGGGTCAAGCCGGGAGACATCTTCATCAGCTCGGAGGAGAACGGGTACCGGATAATCGGCCTGTTCACGTCGAAGGACTACGGAGATCGCGTAGACTCTCCGAGCAAGATCATCGAGGCGACTAAGGTCGCCATCCGGAAGCTTCCTTACGATCGTCCGATCCACATGCCCAAGATCAACTCAGGACTCTTTCGCGTCCCGTGGGAGAACACGGCCGCGCTCTTCCTCGAAGAGACCCGAGACATCACCGTATGGGAAGTTTCTCCTTGACCGCACCGGTTTAGCCGGGTAGCTTCTACATGGGGCCGACGGGTTTCGACGGTCTTACGTGAAAGAGAAGAGCAAGCCCCGGTTGGTCGAAGGCCGGGTAAAAATCGACCACACAACCTGCCAACTCCAAAGTTGTCAGCTTGGATGCTTTCCGCGCTCGCAAGGGCGTGTTGAGCCTCCAACTCGCGGCCTAAGAACCACGACGGGGCTACCTGAGCGCCTTGTAAACAAAGCCAGGTAAACCGGGTGTTCAGCCGGGTAAAAAGAGGAAAATGGGGTTGCCGGACCTCAAGAAGAAAACCGGTTGGTGGAGGAAGCAAAGGCGCAAGCCGGAGCGTCCCTAAGGTCTGAGCCGGACTTGAAACGGCCTAAGCTTGTAGACCCTCTCTGGAACCAAGATCGGACGGGAGTTCAACTCTCCCCGGCTCCACCACATTGAATGTACCCAAAGTTGGTTCATATGAACCCGTTTTGGTACTTGACCGTGACCGTCAAGCCTGGGAGGATCAGATCATGAAGTGGTTCAAAGAACTCATCGCACGGATCTTCCTGGGTAAGAAAGTCACCAAAAGCTTCAACGTTAAAGATGCGGTCGCTACCGTTCACATGGACGACGGTCAAACTCATGCGATCTCTCGTAGAGGAACCCTTGATTCGTTCCGAAGCGAAGTTTACGGAGATGATGGTCGGGAACTTCTCGAACACTACATGTCGCACTCGAAGCGTCACATCTTGAAGGCCGACGACGGCACTCTTCTGCCCACCTGTCGCATCGCCAAGATCGAGATCTCCGAGACGGAGAGGCTGGAAGAGCATACATACCGAGACGGAGGCATCCTCTGATGGCGTTCATCAGTCGCTTCCAAGAAGAACCTACGAAGTCTGTCTTCAACGGAGTGCGACGCATCCGTCTTGAGATGGACGACGGCACAGAGGTCGTGCTTCGCGCGACCGACGTTCAGGTGGTTCCTCATCTTGACCACAGGGAGAACGTCTACAACGTCCGGATCAACGGCGAGGTGAGCCTCCTTGAGTTGGTCGAGGACAAGCTTCGTGAGGAGCCTTCCAAGCCGGAAGACGTAAACGGCAGCTTGAAGCGTCAGGTCGAGGAGTTTGAACTTCGATGAGCCTCTTCGTAGACCGAAAGATCGCCGCAGCTAGGAAGGCCGTATGCGCTACGTGCCCGAGCTTCGACGCGAAGCTGAAGCGCTGCAAGACGTGCAAGTGCTTCTTACCGCTTAAAACTCAGATGAAGGTTTCTACGTGTCCAGAAGGGAAGTGGAAGAGATGAACTTTGCTGTGCTGAACGACGTGAACTATCCCGGTGTGACGTTCCTTACCCGCATGGACGGAGAGCGGCCGTACCTTCAAGTTGAAGCTCAAGTTGCTTGCTCCGCGACCGGTGACGTGAAGACGCAGAGAGGACGCAAGTGGTTCCTGTCTCCACACATGACCCGTTCCGAGGTGGTCCAGACCGCCTTCAAGGCTGTCATGGCCTGGGAGGAGCACGAGGTTCGAGAGAAGTTCCAGTACCGAGGTAAGGCGGTCTTCGGGCCGCACTTCGACGTCGACGCGCTGTACGCGTTGGCCGTGTCCGGTAAGGAGGACGTCCGATGAAGGCTCGACTACTTAGCGTGGAGTCTGAGAGGATCCTCAACTACGAGGGTGCGGGTTCCATCATAAAAGGCGAAGTTCGCTTGCTCGGAGGCTGGGAAGAAGCTCAAGAGCTGATCCGACACGGAGAAGGGTTGGTTCTTGTGCCTATGAACA
The DNA here is from genome assembly GCA_964383705.1 of uncultured Candidatus Saccharibacteria bacterium. Taxonomy (GTDB): domain Bacteria; phylum Patescibacteriota; class Minisyncoccia; order Phycocordibacterales; family Zambryskibacteraceae; genus CAYLHJ01. The sequence continues at coordinate 51,623 of CAYLHJ010000005.1, forward strand.
AGCAGCCTCAGGTGTTCGACGTCAAGAAGGGTGACGAGGTGAAGTACCAGTTCATCCGAGGTAGTGGAGGTCGAGAGCCTGAGATCTCCATCTGGATGAAGGTGAAGAGCGTCGACGGCGACATGATCACCTCTAGTCAGAACGGGCAGTACGGACCGTACGAGTTTCGCGTCTTGAAGTGCCAGATCGTAGAGCATCGCCCGAAGGGTAGTAAGGCTTCCTCGAAGAAGCCGGTCGTAGAGAACCCTAAGAAGGTTGAGGACCCTCGTCCTGACGACGAGATAAGCAGCCTTCGTAAACAGATCCAGGAGTTCAACCTCACATGAAGAAGTTCTTTCAAG
>CAYLHJ010000006.1:0-50218 GCA_964383705.1 uncultured Candidatus Saccharibacteria bacterium
ACCCAGATTTTTAGAAGCAAGAAAAAAGAGCGCCACACTTTCATGCAGCGCTCTCAGAGTTTTAACGACGAGAAGCGTAGCGAGAATCCCGGATCAGGTTCGGCGCATTGTTGGTATTGAAGACCTCAGTCTGACTCTTGGGGTGCTTTGCGAAAAGCGCAAGAGTCCAGACGGGGTATCCATTGCTACGATTTAACGTTCCAAGTATCCGCCATCCAGTCCAGTTCACTGTCGCGTCTGCTTTCAGGATGTCTTTCAGGAAAGCCAGAACCTTCTCGGGTGGTGCCAGCTTGGCCCAGGAATCAAGACCGAGTTCACCCTGAACTCCGTGTTCCTTGAAACAGCGCCGTCCGTGTTCAAACTGGTGTTGCATGATGCGATCATGATCCCACCCCATCATCTGATCCAGATCCGAATCGTATTCGTCTGGAAACTGATATTGAGCAATGAGCATGTATGATGCATTGCCCAAAGATCCCATGGCGCCATACCGTGGCGCCTCGGCCTGATAGACTCTCGCCATTTTCTGGTCCTTTCAAGATTGAGAGAGAACTCACTAAGCTGATAATATCATCTTTTTGTGGAAAGTCAAGTATGCATTATATTAATAGGACAAACAAAAAGTACCAATATATTCCACCTTCTCTTTCACCTCATCTAAATACATCCCGTCAGATAATATTTCCAGAATAACCGACTGGTAGGGACCCAATTTCTGACGAATTGACAATATTGTTTTTTTGTGTAATTTAATAAACAGACAACGATCTTTTCACTTACATTCTAGGAGGTTCCGCAGTGCAAAACAAAACACTGCTGGGTCTCCTTGGGATTCTCGGCATATGGCTGACAGCGGGACTTGCCCTCCCTTTCGTAAATGTTCTGGATGAATTTACTCCAGGACAGTTGATGGTCTTTCGAGGTTTTCTGACGGCCCTTATGGCGCTCATCGGACTTCGTGGAGTCATCGGAAGGGTAGACAAGTATACCTATCTCATCGCTCTCACTGTACCCTTTGCAACTCTGGGACTTTTCCAGGGCATTCGTCTCTGGGGCGCTGGTCCGACAATCATTATTATCACCGCGACCCCACTAGTGAATTTTTTTATTGGGGCTTTCTTGGGCAGGCATGTTTCAAGAGCTTCAGTAATTGGATTCATGTTAGTTCTTGGCGGTGTAGTGATTGCCAGATGGGGTGGGCACTTCCATTGGGAAGGATTTCTCTGGACACTCTTCGGAACAATCATGAACGGTGTTCTCTATGAGTGGTTCAGTAGAGCAAAGGCACGCTTTCTTCAGAAATGTTTCTGGGGAAGTATGGGAATGGGTACGCTCGGACTTATTTTCAGTACGCACACTTCGTGGAATGCAATCGGCGAACCAAAAGTATTACTTACTGTGCTTGGGTTCGCATTTGTTGGAGGGTTTCTTTACTGGCTTTCTAACCTGATTGCCTTTGAGAATCTTCCAACAACCGAAGCAAGTATTCTTGCTCAAGGAGAAACTCCAGCGGTTATTCTTGGAGCGAGTCTTCTGCTCGGTGAACACCTTTCCTTCACCTAATGGATTGGTGTTGCGATTGCGCTCTATGGAGGGTGGTATCTCTCCAGATGGCTTTCACAAGCAGCAAAGAAACATAATACTTAAAAGCCTCGCAATACATCGCGAGGCTTTTCTTTTACAACCAAGTTCTAAACTCATACACCCAGGGACCCAGATTAAACTGATATAATTTTTTGCATGTATCCGTTAGAAAAATTCTATATCTATCTCTCTCCGTACACAGCGCATGCTATTGAGATTGATGGTGTGGTATATCCAACCATTGAACATGCATATCAATGTCAAAGATATACGGATTCAAAAATTATAGAAGAGATTAGGAACGCACACAGTCCAGTAAAAGCTTGGGAAGTCTCTTCAAAATATAAATCTCTTCAAATTCCTGAATTTAAAAGCGAAGAATACAAACTTGAGGTTATGAAGAATCTTATGAGATTAAAAGCGCAGCAGCACGAAGATGTAAGACAGGCTTTAATTGATTCAGGCGAACTCAAAATAGTTAAACATATTGTTACTTACCCGCCTGGTGATGGTTTTTGGGATGACGGAGAAGATGGTGATGGATTTAATCACACTGGAAGACTTTGGATGGAGATTAGGCAAGAAATTAATTCTCAGCAGTAATTTGCAGTTTTGTTAATAAATTATTGTTGGTCGGCTCATTTTTATTGACAAATAATATATATCTGACATAATTATTTTAGAATAGTTTCTAGCCCAATTCACCTTCGAAGCTCTCATTGGGGGGAATATGTCGCGCTGGCTGTTTTCAACAGGGTGGGCTATCTTGGTGATCACGGTCTTGGTTCTATCCCTAGTCCTCATCGGGACTTTGATTCGCCGTTTTTTTCGGTGCCCTTCTTGCCGTAGCTGGAAGAAGCGCAAAGAGGAGAAGTATCATGTAGGTCATTCTCACAAGGGAAACGAATACAAGGAAGTGTTTGTCTATTGTGGGAAGTGTCCTGACCGCCTCCTCTACCAGCACATCGTGAGGCTCAGCTACAATGGAACCACGGATAGTTGGGAGTAACCTTTTCGCAGTTCAAGAGCACACATCCGTGTGCTCTTTCATTTTATCCAAAAAAGATTCAAATATTTGTAACTGTAATTTGTAAAAATATATGAATTTTAAGCTGATATAATTTTATAGTGAAATATTATCTCCGACTTATTTCTTTACCACTTTTGCTTTTTGTTCTATATACATCACTTTTTTTGATTTGGCGCTTATTCAATTTTCCCTCGACAGAGGTTTTAACTGTAATAGTTAGTGAGTGGTTTAATAAATATGGAATACCCGTACTACTCCTTGGCTCTTTTCTTGAGGGGGTACTTCTGGTAGGGAGCTATTTCCCCGGAGTATTTATAATATTTTTAGGAGTGATTGTTGCTGACTCAGCGCTTGAAGCAACTTTGGCTGTTTTCATATCTACCATAGGTTTGCTTATTGCCCATATTCTCAACTATTTTTTAGGCAAGTACGGTTGGTATAGATTATTGGTGAAATTTGGTATGAGCGAAGCCGTGGAACAATCTAAAAAACGTTTAGAAAAACAGGGACCAAAAGCAATTTTTTTCAGTTATTGGTTGCCAAGCATTGGAACTATTACTGATACTGCCGCCGGTATCATAGGAATCCCTTTTAGGGTTTTTATGAAATATTCACTAGTTTCATCAATATTTTGGTATAGCTTGGTGGGGGCGCTTGTCTTTATTTCTGGGGATACTACGCTTTCTATTGCTACTGGTGGCACTGGAATGATTTTTGTTTACGCAGTTATTTTTGTTTGGATGTCTATCTTAATAGTCGTTGACTATATTGAAAGGAAGAAAATATCTCATAATTAAAATCTTACTTTATATGTTTTTGATATAATTAATATATGTCTATAGAAACAATTGATATAAAACTTATTCAATTTTTTAAAAAAATTTCAATTCCCATCGCAAGAATCGCTCTTTTTGTTGTTTTCTTCTGGTTCGGCTTACTCAAAGTTATTGGATTGAGTCCTGCGAGCGGGGTTGTCGAGCGTCTTTTTGAAAGTACGATTCCATTTATGAGTTTTGGCACTTTTATTATTATCTTCGGATTATTTGAGTGCTTGATTGGTATTTTGTTTTTGATTCGAGGGATGGAGCGTATTGTCATTCCACTTCTTTTTATTCACATGGTGACTACATTTGGTCCTCTCATTTTCTTACCATCTGAAACATGGCAATCTTTCTTGGTCCCAACACTTGAGGGTCAATACATAATAAAAAATCTTGCCATTATTGCTGCAGGAGTTGTAGTGGCTGCGAATCTCCACCCAATTCGTGCCTCAAGACAATCTTTATAAATTATTACATATAAGATTAGGGTTCATAAAATTTGCTATTATTTTCATTGGAAAATCACAAAGGAGGATTTGTGCGTATTGATAGAGATGTCATGGCAATGAACCAAAGAGAGCTTCGACATGAAGTCATGAGGTTGAGGGGCGCTTTTCGCAAGGAATTGAGAGATACTGGTAATCGTAGGTGTTGGATAAATCTCCTTCAAGCTTTGCCAGAGGGGGAGACGATTAAACCCCCTCTCGCTTCCGGAAAACGAGTTTCTTGCTAATTGCCGGCGCTATCATGCCAGAAACTCTGTGTAAAAAGAATTAGACAAGTTATTTAATCGGGCTATACTGTTCGTAGTAGTACCCTGGTGCACTATGCCTCTGAGTCGCCAGGTTTTCTTCACAAGAGGCACCCCTCAAGCGAGGTATCTATGCCGAAGACGGTCGCCCCCTGCATGAATTCGCCGAACGTCCGCCGGATCCGCACCATGAAGCCCACCGCCGCCCGGCCCGCCTAGCAACAACGGCCGGCTACGCCTAAGGGGAACCCGCAACTAGAATAGTTGCGGGTTTTCTGTTTTTAAGTGGATAATTTTTTGATAATGGCTGATATAATTTAATTATTATCAATTTTTATTTTACTATTTTTATTTATGACAAATGAAAAGAAAATAGAATGGATTTTAAGAATTGGTGTTGCTGGAGAATTTTTTGGGCATGGGGTTTTCGCTCTTCAGGGTAAAGAGGCGTGGATTGGATGGGCACAAAAGCTTTTGGGCCTCGATGCTTCAATGGCGGCGACTTTTATTATGCTTGTGGGGATTGTAGATGTTTTGCTTGCCATTTCTGTTCTTGTAAAGCCGATGCGTCCACTTTTGCTTTGGATGGCATTTTGGGGCTTCTTAACAGCACTTGTTCGTCCCCTTGTTGGAGATCCAATTTGGGATTTCGTTGAGAGGTGGGCAAACTGGGCGGCACCACTTGCTCTTTACTTCTTTTATAAGAAATAATTCCTTACTTAGATAATAGGTGGGGTTATAAAATGACGGACCTAAAGGTTCGTCATTTTATATATTCTATTATTTAAATTGTTATACTTTCATTATGAATAATTTTGAAGATCCAATAATGCCCCCAGAAGGTGATGCTTATGGCGGTCGGTATGAGTCTGCGGATATTGACATAGAAGAACTCAGAAGATATTTAGTTGATACGAAATTTGAAAGTGAAGAAGACATTGCTAATGTTTTAACGGGGACATATTCCATGTCACGAAAAGACGATGTGGGTGACATTGAGGCAAATATGACGAGAGAATATAAGGTAAGTGATATTAAAGAAAATGCTAAGCGTCTACTAAGAGGAGAAGAGCTCAAGAAAGCAGAAAGCCAGCCTCTTTCTGGTCATGAACCACAAGCCGTACTGAGGGTTACTTTGAGGACTCTTGGTGATAAAAGTTTCGATTTGAGAATATTTAAGGTATTTAATCGAAATCAGAATTATAGATTTGAGTATGTTTTGGGGCTTTTAAGCGAGGATAAAGAATAGTGTAATTTTTATTATGGAGATAAAAATTTTCTCTCGAATAAGAATTTTATTTAATAAATATGAAAGACATATTTCTTCGACATCTCTTATCTTGGGGTTTGTCGTAGATAATTTAACCTTGCAAAGGATAGATCTTCTTTTTGAAAATATCGTCCTGTTTTCTTATTTATTTATTTCTTTAATAAGCATCATAATTTTTAACCTTCATAGGTCTTCAATTATTGAGGGTAAAGTTTTAGATAAATTAAGTCCATTTATTCCAGTTGTAATTCAGTTTGTTTTCGGCGGACTCTTCAGTGGCTTTATTGTCTTTTACACACGTAGCGCCTCGCTTCTCACAAGCTGGCCATTTCTTTTGATACTTTTCACTATTTTAATAATGGGGGAGTTATCAAGAGAATTTTATAGAAAATTTAGCTATCAATTAATTGTGTTTTTCATTGCTTTATTTTCTTTCTCTATATTCTATGTACCAGTTCTTACTAAAAAAATGAACGAATGGATTTTCATTTTAAGTGGAATAATAAGCGTTACCTTAATTTATTTACTTATTCGTCTTTTTATTATATTTATCCCCAAATTAGTATATGAAAACTTAAAGATAATCATGTGGGGGACAGGCTCATTCTTTATTCTTATAAATATTTTTTATTTTTCAAATATTTTGCCGCCAATTCCACTATCACTTAAGGATGGTGGTATTTATCACTCAGTAATTCGCACGCAGAATGGATATGTCCTAAGAGGAGAAGAGAGAAAATTATTAGATTTATTTCGACTCTATAAACCGATTCATGTGTTTCCTGGCAATCCTATTTATGCCTTTAGTTCAGTATTTGCGCCGACTGATTTAAATACAGAGATTGTCCACGAATGGCAGTATTACGATAAAAAAGAGGACGCATGGGTTACCATAAGCACTATTAAATTCCCTATAGTTGGAGGAAGTGATGGAGGTTACCGTGGGTATTCATTTAAAGAAAATTTATTCCCCGGGAAATGGAGGGTCAATGTTAATAACACTCGTAATCAAGTCATTGGTAGACTTAAATTTAGGGTAACACAAGGTCGGCCGTTAAATATGGAAGATAAGGTTTACTAGTGGTTTTAAGGGTATTTAATTTGTTATAATCACACTTATTATTTTCACGAGGGCTTATGGATAAAAATAAAATAGTTGTCGGAGGCATTATAGTTTTTATTATTATCGCGGTCTTTATCTGGTGGCCTGGTCGTGTCGGTATTGATGATGGTAGTCAAAATAAGGTCCTCTTAGAAAATTCAAAAGATAATGGAGACCTTTCCTTTGAAATATTGCCTGATATCAAAAACCAGGAGTACACCATTGATGAAAGAAAAATAAAACTTCAAAATGGTGAAGCAAAAACAGCGCTTGTGGGGGGTGGTTCTGCTTTAGGAGAAACCAAAGTTCTTGATGGACCAGCTTATGCTGACATAGATGGTGATAATTATAAGGATGCGGTTGTAATTCTTCGTGATGAGCCGGGGGGTAGCGGTCTTTTTTACCATGTAGCGGCCGTTGTGACCGATTCAGGCAATACCCACGCAACCAATTCAGTGTTCCTGGGTGACAGAATTCGTATTAAATCAATTAGTATAGGAAGAGATGACATTACAATAGTTACTCTTACTAGGATGCCAAATGAGCCATTTGCTACAATGCCAACCGTAGAAAAGGTGGTGACGCTAAAATATGAGGGTGGTTTGTTGGTTGAAAAAACTGAATCTCTCTAAGGAGTAATTTCCTGTATTATATATAAATTATGCAATGGTTTTTGCTCGCGCTCCTGAGCGCCATCTTTCTTTCGGCATCATCAATAATAGAGAAGCAGGTTTTAAAAAAAGTTCATGCTATGGATTTTTCTTCAGCTCATGCAGTTCTGAACTTTTTTCTCTCTCTTCCGTTTATATTTTTTATTGACTGGCAGGAGGTTACTGGAATAATTATTCTTTTTACGCTTACGGCTTCACTTTTTTCTGCTTTAGCTTTTTTGCTTTCAGCAAAAGGAGTTCGTCATCTTGAGTTGAGCACTGTTTCGCCCTTATTATCGCTTAGTCCTGGAGTAACGGCTGTCATTGCTTTTCTTGTGCTTGGCGAGAAACTCCATTTTCTAGGTATTGTTGGAATTGGCTTTATGATTATTGGCTCATATATTTTAAGTAGCCATCCTCATCAAAAATTACTCGATCCTCTCCGTACAACTATTCGTTCCAAATATATCTATTTTATTTTCTTGGCGATTATTTTTTATTCAATTGGCTCAATCTTTGACAGGGCAATACTGCATACTTTCTCAACAGCACTTCCTATCTATTTTCTTTTCGTTCATTTTTTCATTGCTCTCCTTTTTATTCCAATTTCAGGGATATTTGGCTTTGGTCTTAAGGGGATAAGGCAGGGTTTTCGTGATGGTGGGATAGGTCTTTTCTCTGTATCAATTTTATCGATGATCTCTACATTTTTTCAAATGTTCGCTATTCAGCTTGTTCCCGTCGCGCTTGTGTCGGGGGTGAAGAGATCATCATCATTTTTTACGACTATTATTGCTGGCGAGCTTTTTCATGAAAATAATCTAAAAAGAAAAATTATCGCTTCTTGCATTATCATTGTTGGTTCATTTTTTATTGCTTTTGGATTTTGACTTTTATTCCTTCGGGTGTAAATTGTAATTTGAAGTTTTTTCAAGTTCTTTTAATCCAAAAGGAGATGTTCCATGAATCAGAGGAATGGCCGAAGCAATACGGTGGGGCTCAGTGGTGATTGTATCAATTCCCATACGAGCCCGAATGGGGGAACCAACGGTCATGCCAAGCGTGGCAGAAGCGAGAAGTCAGAGAACTCTCACAATGGGACAGTCCTTGTCTCAAGGGGTACACGAATCAATGTCGGCCCCAGATGTTTTGAGCTTCATGCAGGAGTCTGGGGAGATTTCAGAGGATTGCGTGGAAACTTCAGTGGAGTCTACGGGAACGTTACTGGCTGTCGTGGAGATGTCAGCCAGGTCACTGGTGACATGACCTACATCACGGGGGATGTGACAGCCGTGAAGGATTGCGTTACTGACATCGAAGGCGATGTCACAGGCAAGACCGATTTTCGTGGAAGACTTCCTCGGAAGCATCGGTCAAGGGTCTTCCCGCACATGTTTTCCTTGTCTCCTAAGGATGGATGATTAGGCCTTGTAGCCCGAACGCGTTTTTTTATGCGTTCGGGCTGCTTTCTTTTTTAGATAATCCCAGATATTCTGATATGGAAATGAATAAATATGAAGTCCTTGCAACTGCTCCGTCGGAGGATTACGAACTTTTAGATAGTGGTTCGGGTTATAAACTTGAGAGATTTGGCAAGATTATTGTTTCCAGACCAGACCCTCAAGTTCTTTGGGATAAAAAATTTGGGAGTGATTGGCAAAAATCTCAGGCAAGCTTCGAAAAAAATTGGGTTGGAAGGAAAAACATTCCTGATGACTGGAAGATAAGATTCGGCGACCTCAGTTTTTCGCTTAAATTATCTTCATTTAAACATGTTGGTGTTTTTCCAGAGCAAGAAGAGAATTGGAAGTGGATAAAGAAGACAATTACTGATTCAAATCGCAATATTTCGGTTCTCAATCTGTTTGGTTACACTGGTGGAGCAACTCTTGCGGCGCTTTCATCCGGCGCAGAAGTTTGTCATGTAGATGGATCAAAAGTATCACTAAATTGGGCAAAAACAAATGTTCAATTGTCGGGTTTTTCTGATAAACCTGTTCGCTTCATATTAGACGATGCTCTCTCTTTTGTTAAAAGGGAAGTTCGTAGGGGTAATAAGTACGATGCCATAATTATGGATCCGCCAGCATATGGGCACGGCCCAAATGGAGAATTATGGAAAATCGAAGATAATTTATCAGAATTGCTCTCAAATTGCTATGATGTTTTATCTGAAAATCCACTTTTTATATTAATGAGCGGCTATTCATCTGGTTATTCTGCTATTGGTTATGAAAACTGCCTTAAGGATTGCACCTTTCGTTTTGGTGGTTCTGTACATTCAGGGGAACTATCTATTAGGGAATCAAGAACGGACAGGAGTTTGCCTGCCGGTATATTTGCGCGGTGGACGATTTCTTAGTGTAATGATAGGGAGCGGAGACCGTCTTCTATGAAAGATCATAAACAACAAGAGAGTTTTTTAAAGGCATATGATGAGCTAGCCGATCAGCTTTTCCGGCATTGCTACTTCAGGATCTCGAATTATGAAGCGGCCTTGGATATGGTTCAAGACGGATTCTCAAAGACCTGGCAACATTTAGCTCAAGGTAATGAAGTTAGAAACTTTAAACCATTTCTTTACCAAGTCATGAATCATCTCATTATAGATTATTATCGAAAATCAAAAAGCTCTTCGCTCGATAGTTTAATTGATGAAGGTTTTGATCCGAAAGACGCTTCGGTAGACATTGAGAAAGACGCTGAGTTTTCTCTTGTAGTTAGGTCACTTTCTTCTTTGAGCAAGGAAGATAAGGAAGTCGTCGTCTTGCGACACATAGACGGACTCTCAATTGGTGAAATTTCGAAGTTTTTGGGAGAGTCTGAGAATGTTGTTTCCGTCAGACTCCACAGGGCTATAAAAAAACTTAAAAAAATATTGAGTCATGAAAAACATTGAAGATTTAATTTCAAAAATATCGAAGACTGTTTCCATGTCTAAGCTAGACAAGGAGCGTATTAGAAATGTTCTCATTTCTAATTTTGATGATGCATCGATTCAAACACAAAAACAAATTCCATCCCCATTCTTTTCTCAGTGGCTAATGTTTTTTCATAGACACGCTATGAGCTCTGTTGTTGTAGCTATTTTATTTTTGACTGGGACAACAAGTGTCTTGGCTGAAAAAGCTCTTCCTGGAAGCCCGCTATATTTCTTGAAGACGGGGGTAAATGAAGAAGTTCGGGGCTGGTTTTCGGTATCAGATTATGAAAAAGCCGAATGGCAAGTTGAATTGGCCGAGCGCAGGCTCAATGAAGCTGAGATAATATCTCAAAAACCAAATATCTCTTCTAAGATCAGAGAGGAGCATAAGAGAGCTGTTGATTTGCAAGTACTAACAGCGAATGAAAATGCTGAGTCCCTTGAAAAAAAAGATGAAGACTTGTCTCAGGCAACTTTTTTGGCAAATGAAGAGCCGGCAGCTTCAGAGGGATTGAGCAAGAAATCCTCGGAATTCAAAGGTGATATGAGCCAGCCTTCTGTTGAAGCGGGTTTAGTATTAAAGAAGGCTGATTTTGTTGCGACCTCTTCTCCAGAGGAAATGAATAAGACTCGTCAATCATATCGAGAAAAAATCACTTCACTTCATAAAGAGTTAACTCATTTGAGAAAAGAAATAAAGTCAGATCCTAAAAGTTTACGATTTGAAGCGAGATTGCTTTTTGCACAAAAACTTTTCCTAGAGTCACTTAGTGATGATATATCAGATGAAGAGAGTGAAGAGAAATCAAGGATTATCAATGAGATTATAGTTGATACGGAAAGCTACATTGGCAATGTTAGAGAAATCTTTAATTCAGAAATAGAAGATCCTGTTTTTGAAGAAAATCAATTCAATAGAGATGATTCTGATAAAGATAGATCTGACGACAGTAAAGACATTGATTCAGACAAGGAGGAAGATATTAAGGAAAGAGTGTTTGAAGATTAGTATAGAAAAATCTATTACTAACCATATATTATAAATAGGATGGAATTCTTAAGTACACACTATCGACTCTTTATTTTAAACTTGATTTCTATTTCGACATTTATCTTCCTTTCTTTTATTGTTTTTACTTCCTATAGCCCGATTCCTTTTGATGTTTGGGCTTATGAAAATCGTTCATTTTTAGAGAGTACAACTTTGACTAATTTAATGATTGGTGTAAGTAATGTTTTTGACCCTATAGTTTTATCTATTTTAGTTGTTATCTTATTTTTCTTTTTGATATTTATTAGTAGAAAAGAAAATGCATACCTATTTCTATTTTCTATCTTCGGAGGTCTTTCATCTGTTTTTATCTCAAAAAAATTTTTTGCTATTGAGAGGCCGTTGGGTGATGTCATTGTTTCTGGGAGTAGTTTCCCCAGTGGTCATGCGACAATTGCCGCAATTTTTTTTCTTACTATTCTCTTTACTTTAGATCATAACATTAAAAGTAGAACTCTTAATTTTCTTCTGGCGTTGGTTGCATTTGGGGCTGTGTTCTTGACTGGACTTAGCAGAGTTTATCTTGGAGTTCATTGGATAAGTGATGTTTTGGCCGGTTTTGCTCTGGGGGTGTTTTGGCTAAGCTTTTCTTTTATAATTTTTTATTTTATTCGATTTAAATATAAACAATATTAAGTAAGAAAAGATGTTATAATTCGTCACAAATAAGCGATAATAGATAATTAATTTATATGGAAAAAATTCAAAAGTATGTTCCGCCTTTGTTTGTCATCCTGTCAGTTTTTTTAGTTGTTTTAACAATAAATGCTCTAAAAGCCAACCAGTATATAGGCGGTGAAGGCGTGCCACAGAATGTTATAACAGTGAGTGGTGACAGCGAAGTTTTTTCTCCTCCAGATGTTGCCAATTTCACATTCAGTGTTGTTGAGGTCGGAAAAACAAATAAAGAAGCTCAGACAAAAGTGACAGAAAAAATGGATAAAGCCTTAAAGGCAATAAAAGATCTTGGAATTGAAGATAAGGATGTAAGGACCGTGGATTACAGCGCATACCCGAAGTATGAATATAGTAATTCCATTTGCACGCAGTTTAGTTGTCCGCCATCTCGGCAGACAATTGTTGGCTATGAAGTTAGTCAGACCATTTCTGTAAAAGTTCGAAATGTGGATGATGCTGGAAAAGTTATAGATGCTGCAACCTCAGCTGGGGCATCGAATGTCAGCGGTCTTTCTTACAGTGTCGATGAACCAGAAGAACTTGAACGCCAGGCCCGAAAGCAGGCGATAGATGAAGCTAAGGCGAAAGCCGAAGTGTTAGCAAAAGATCTTGGCGTTCGTCTTGTTCGCATTGTTAATTTCTCCGAAAATGGTAATTACCCAATTCCATTTTATAAGGCAGAGCTCGGTATGGGTGGAGCCGATGCTGTTTCTCAACCGGTGCCTAGTCTTCCAACCGGAGAAAATAAGATTACTTCAAGCGTTACAATTACTTACGAGATTCGTTAGCAAGGAATAAAAAGACACCCCCTAGCTATAGGGGGTGTCTTTTAGTTTTGACAAGTCTTTAAAAGGGGTATATTATCTGGCTAAGTACGCCTGCGGGCGTTTTTTAATATCAAAGATATGAAAATTGTTGAATATATTCGAGATACGAAAGGTGAGTTGAAACATGTCTCATGGCCGACCCGTAGACAGGCCACAGCCTTTACTATGATTGTTATCGTATTGTCGCTTTCAGTTTCTATATATCTAGGTCTACTTGATGCTTTGTTTTCCGAAATCTTGAAGCTTATCGTATCTTAATAAATATTTTGTTCTTTTCTTAACTATATGTCCAAGCAAAAAATTCAAGAAGGTAGAAATTGGTATGTTATCCATACTTATGCAGGATATGAAAATGCGGTTATGAGAAATCTCAAGCAACGCATTGAGTCTCTTGGTATGGAGGATAAAATCTTTAATGTTATTGTCCCAACCGAAAAGAAAATAAAGATAAAAGGTGGTAAACGTGTAGAGGAGGAAGAGAAGATATATCCAGGTTATATTCTAGTTGACATGATGGTGACTGATGATTCTTGGTATGTTGTCAGGAATACTCCTAGGGTTACTGGTTTTGTTGGTTCCGGAGTTTATCCTGTGCCTATTGATAAAAAAGAGGTTGATAATCTTTTTGCTAGGATGAATGCTGGAAAAGTTATGCATGCTGTTGATTTTGGGGTTGATGATGCGGTCATGATTATTGACGGCCCATTTAAGGATTTGGAGGGAAAGGTTAAGGAGGTTGATGAGGCGCGAGGCAAGGTTAAAGTGCTTGTTTCTATGTTTGGTCGTGAAACTCCAGTTGAGCTTGATTTCTTGCAAATTAAGAAGATATAAAGTAGTCTGTTTTACACTATATGGCCAAAAAGATAACTAAAAAATTAAAGGTAGTTCTCCCAGCAGGGAAAGCCGTGCCAACTCCACAAGTGGGCCCAGTTTTGGGTCAGGCAGGTATTAATATTGGAGAATTCATGAAGCAGTTCAACGATGCTACTCGTGAAATGATGGGGGAAACTATTCCTGCAGAAATTTCTGTTTATGAAGATAGAACTTTCACTTTTATTTTGAAGACTCCTCCAGCCTCAAGTCTGATACTTAAAGCTATTGGGCAAGAAAAAGGTTCTGGTAAGAATGTTGCAAATAAAGTCGGTAAGATTTCTAAATCTCAACTTAAGGAGATTGCTGAAAGAAAAATGCCAGATTTAAATGCTAATGATGTAGATGCTGCGATTAATATTATTGCCGGCTCGGCTCGCTCAATGGGAGTTGATGTGAAAGAGTAATAGGGCCTCTATTTAGATATTGAGATAATTCATTTTTGTGTTCCAATTTTAATATTCACATAAATTGTTAGTATTACACAGGTATTTAACAGTATTTCCACCATCTTATTCCAATTTACTTATTGACTATTTCAATAGTAGTAAGAGAATTTAACCGAGGCTTGGTCTTAACGAAGGGGAATCTTTAAAAAATACATAATTAGTTCTTCTGTATTTAAGATGTTATGAGCATCTTAATCGAAGACAAAAATAATAAAAAGAAGTTTTCCTCCTTCTTTTAATGAACAAGCTGGAAAGGCCAGAAAGGCACCGCAAGCGGGCCTTTTTGGTATATGGGATTTTGTAGTTTGTCGTATGTATGCTATTACTAATCTATATTCATGAAGTCTTCAGAAAAATCTCAATTGGTGAAAAATATAGTGAGTGGCAGTCTCCGTTTCGAGGATAGATATGTTGCAGATAAAACGGTTCTTAGTGGAGTAGTAAAAATTCTTAAAGATGCAGGGTATCGGGTAGTTCTTACTCAAGGAGTATACGATCTTTTCCATACGGGGCACAAACGATATCTTGAAAATGCAAAGGGGGAGGGTGATATTCTTATTGTAGGTGTTGATAGTGATGAGTTAACAAGGAAGCGCAAGGGTCCAGGAAGACCTTTTGACACGCTAAGCGACCGACTCGAGATTCTTTCTGGTATGAGAGCTATTGATATTCTTACTGTAAGGAATCATGATGAGCATATGTATGATTTGATCAAGTTAGTCAAACCAGACGTGCTCATAATGTCCCAAACAACAGAAGATTTTAAAGAAAAGGATCGTTTGAGCCTATTGAAATATTGCGGTGAAATAAAAGTTCTTCCCTCTCAGTCATCAACTACGACTACTGCAAAGGTGAGACGAATGATGACGGGGGGCGCGGAACAATTGGGTCGGAGAGTCACAGACCTTATTAATGAATTCCTTAAAGGTATAAATAATACTAATGAAATTAGCAATCCTTTATCTTCCGGTTCTACACAAAGGACACCTAGAATTTTGTCAAAAGCAAAAGCCAGACACTCTCTTCGTTCTAGGAAGAAGTCTAATAAATGAGTTTCCTATTTTAGAACGTGATATAAGGGCACTAGATCCAGATCTTGTTCTCATTCAAGCTCGATCTCTTAATCTTGCCCGAGAGATAAAGATTTTAGAAAAAGATAACATAAAAAATATTTCAAATACTGATGATGTGGTTGTTTCTGACGATGATGTAATGAGAGAGGTCTCTGAGAAATATCTAAAAAACAAGAAGGTTTCCTTTGACGATACGTTTTTACGTTGGAATAAGATGAATGCAATAACTAAGACTCCACCAAAAGAAGATGAAGTTATTTCCGAGGATTATTTTGATAAGGAGATGATTGAGATTGCCGAGAAAGAGTCCCAAAAGAGCTCTGACTGGTGGCGACACGTTGGTTCTGTTTTAATAAAAAATAAAAAGCCGATTTTGATTGGTTTCAATAAACATTTTCCCACAGAGCATTCCCAATACATTGATGGCGACCCCAGAGCTAATTTTGATGCAGGTGATTCTCGTATTGTTGATGTTGTTGTATCCCAGCACGGTGAAGCTTCAATAATTTCTGAAGCTGCAAATAGGGGCATAGCAACAAAAGGAACTTCGCTTTACATAACTACTTTTCCTTGTCCGACTTGTGCAATGCTCATTGCACAGGCGGGAATAGAAAAAGTTTATTATCGAGATGGCTATTCTCTTCTTGATGCTCAAAGAATTTTAAAAGAATCGGGGGTTGCTTTAATAAGGGTAATGTAAAAAAACAGGCCGACCCTATGAAGGGTCGGCCTTTGGAATCTGTGGGATGTTGGAGTATCCCGAGAAGAACTTTATGGGCTCTGCACCAATGTTTGGGACGCCGATTTGCACATGGATGTGTCGAACTGACGCACCGGAGCGAATTGGCTCACCAAACCGCATGAGAAGTCCACCGCCCTCCACCTGAAATTGTTCCCGAATCCAAACGAGAACATCTCGGAGCTCTCCCATCTCAAATGGTGAGAGATTCTCTGGCAACTCTGCATGCCTGCGAAGAATTGCTATGAGGTGGACTTTGGTGCCTGGGTAGGGATACATACTTTCTGTGACAACCCAGTGGTCAAACTCACGGAGAATCGGCTTCGTGTGATTCCTTGGAAGGTTTTCGAGGCAGAACGGGCAGTAATCTTCATCCCGAATTCTCTCAAGCTCTTTCCTGTATGCTGGACTTCGAGCGTTTGCCGGCTCTACGTGTTTGACCTTTCGGCAGTACTTCTCCCACGTGAAATCTCTGTTGTTTCTCTCGTCTCGAAAACGATCCAAAGAGAATACAAGGTTCCAATCCTTCCATTCGATTTCTGGAAAGACTGCGTCTCCATACTCTACAGCATGAACTCTAGTAAGCCAGAGTTCGTCTGCATGAGGGAGTGCGAACCTGTAGACTTCAGTCCCGCCGATGACGAAAATGTCCTCATTGCGAGATCGCCCGAGTATTTCATCCCAAGAGTGGGCGGTTGTTACGGCCGCCTTGATGGGTTCAATTTGTCGCGTGAGCACGATGTTTTCTCTATCGGATAGTGGCCTGCCAATACGGCGGACGATACCCTTGAAAGTTTCATGCCCCATGACAACCGCTATTCCCTTGGTTTGAAGCTTGAACCACTTAAGATCTTCCGGGAGTTTCCAAGGAAGATCTCCATTTCTGCCGATGATCTTGTTTGCGGACATGGCAGCGATGATCTTTAGCATGGTTACTCCGTGACGGGGATATCCTGCATGGCGGGGTGGGGGTTGTAGTCCGAGAGTTCAAAATGTTCAGTGCGAAACGCGAAGATGTCAGTAATTGTCGGATCATTGATCCGAACGGTGGGGAATCGGAGAGGTTCGCGTCCGACAAGTTCTTTCATGCGATCAAATTGGTTCTCGTATATCTGAGCATCGTGAAGCGAGTGGATATACATATACGGTTCGTATCCAGTGACCTGAGCAAGCATAAGTGTGAATGCCGCCCACTGCAAGATGTTAGAAGGCACTCCGATTGGGACATCAGCCGAACGCTGGTCCATTCGCAAGGTGAGCTTGCCTTCCAAAATCGTTACTTGAATATCTCCATGGCATGGAGCAACAACGACTTTGCGCCGAAGATCTTCATGCTGAAGAGTCCAGAACGGGATCCACGGGCTCACTTTGTGGGTAGAGAGAAATGGGTACTTCCGAATTTGTTTCACCAGATTTTCAATCTGGTTGAAGGTTCCACCATCAGGCATTGGGAATCGGGCAAAGCCGGGACCATAGGATGCATCACCTAAGTCACCTGGCGGGAGACCAAAATTTGCGCACTTTTCTTCAGTTACCCAGCGTTTCCACCAGGAGGCCCACTCTTTCCCGCCAAACTCTTTGAGCTCGGCAATGGTTCGGGCCCCGTTGATAAAGGCGATGAGTTCAGCGATCGGCCGTCGCCAGAATCCGCTGATGTCACGGTCTGGAATAATGGGGAATCCGTTCTCAAACTTGAAAACCATATTTGGTGTTGTGAGGCAGGCATGCCTTGCGGTAGTCTGAAACATATTCTGTGTTCTGACTGAATTACCTTCTTTCATCATGTAATTGAGCGTGTCTCGATACTGGGTATCTGGTACGCGCTCCGAGTACGGCTTGTAATTGGCGGGCATAGCACGTTCCTTGTTGGTGTAAAAGGACGTATTTCCGAGCTGATACTATCACAAGGATTGTTCTTCGCAATCTCATGCAAAATAAGTTTTCATTTGGTATTCTTTACAAACATGGTTAAGGACAATATCTATGAATCCATAGTGACTTCTCTCAAAGAGCTCAAATTGCCAGAGACTGATTTTGTTATTGAGCATCCGGCAGATATTTCTCATGGAGACTATTCTTCTAACGTTGCTTTAATTTTATCAAAGAAGTTAAAAGAAAGTCCTGATATTATCGCTAAAAATATTGTTGAAAAATTAAGTGAGAAAAGAATTGACGGGGTTGAGTCAATCTCTATTGCTGGTCCTGGGTTTATCAACTTCTTTCTCTCAAAGAAATTTTTTGAGGACAGTCTCAGGAGTATTTTTTCTCAGAAAAATCTTGTAGGAAATAATAATTCTCTGGATAAGAAAAAAATTGTCTTAGAGTACACAGATCCAAATCCGTTTAAGGAGTTTCATATTGGGCATCTTATGTCTAATGCTATAGGAGAATCAATATCTAGGGTTATTGAGGCTAATGGGGCTGAAGTCAGAAGGGCTTGTTATCAGGGTGATGTTGGCATGCATGTTGCTCAAGCCATAGCTTATAAACTGTATCAGAAAGAAGGAGATTACAAGCATTGGAAGGGGGGAATTAGGGAAATGGCAATTGCTTATGCAGAGAGTTCGAGATTATCTAAAGAGGATGAGTCTTATAAAGACAATGTTAAAGAAATAAATAAGAAAATATACGAGAAAACTGATGAGGCGGTAAATCAACTTTATAACGAAGGGCGAGATATTTCTTTAAAATATTTTGACGAGATGTACAAGATTTTGGGAACGAAATTTGATTTTTATTTTTTCGAGAGTACTACTGGAGAATTTGGCAAAGCCCTCGTCCATGAAAATTTAAAAGTTTTTGAAAAAAGCGATGGTGCGATTGTATACAGAGGGGAAATCCGTGATCCATCACTCCATACTCGTGTATTTATAAACAATGAAGGGTTACCGACCTATGAGGCAAAAGAGCTCGGCCTTGCCAAGATTAAATATGATACTTATCCATACGACACTTCTATCGTTATTACAGGCAATGAAATAAATGATTATTTTAAAGTACTTTTATCTGCTATGGGAGAAATCTTTCCTGAATTGGCAGATAAAACAAAACATATTTCACACGGTATGCTTCGTTTACCTACTGGCAAAATGTCATCAAGAACAGGAGAAGTTATAACAGCTGAATCTCTTATTAATGAGGCGAAAGAAAAGGTTCGCGAAAAGATAGATGCAAGTGATCGAGGAATAGAAGATAAAGAGAAATTAGCCGAAGAGGTTGCTGTGGGTGCGATTAAATATTCTATCCTAAGACAGTCTCCCGGTAAGGATATTATTTTTGATTTTGAAACCTCACTTTCATTTGAAGGTGATTCTGGGCCGTATCTTCAATACACTCATGCGCGAGCCCACTCTCTTATTTCAAAATATGAAGATTTATTTAATGAGAAAGTTTCTGGTATTGATTTTGATAGGATTGATGATTCAGCACTTCCTGTAATTAAAATTCTCAGTCAATTCTCTGAAGTGGTAGCAAGTGCTAATGAAGAATTTGCTCCACATAAAATAAGCTCGTATCTTATTTCTCTTGCTTCAACTTTCAATACTTTTTATGGCAATAATCTAATCGTTGATGAGGAAAATAAAGAAGTTTCTAAAATTAGGATTTATGTTACGTTGGCGACGGCCAATATAATCAAAAAGGGCTTATATTTATTGGGTATTTCGGCTCCAGAAAGAATGTAGTTGACAAAACACCTGATTGGTGTACAATAGTAGGTGCAGTAGTTTTTCTGTCGGGCGCTTCATCGCATTTTCGATGTCCCCGTTGTACATTCATAACCTTCAGCAAAGAGAGGACTCATGCGGCGTTTCGCGACCCTGCTTTCGGTCGCCCTCGCGATGGTCGTGCTCAACAACCTGAGCCCGCCCGTCCTGAGTGCGACCCCGTTGGTCGATTATTGCCAGATCTTCCAGGTGCAGAACCAGAACGACCTCGGCGGCAACGCCATCACCGACCAGCTCCTGGTCGGCCAGAACAGCGCCAGCGACTTCGTCGAGAACCAGATCAACTGGCCCAAGGCCGGGGAGGTGCTCGGCGTCTCGCCGGGCTCGAGTACTCTGGCGCAGGCCACGACCATCGCGGAGATCGCGAACTACATGGAGAAGCCCGACTCCGGCATGACCGAAGACGGCATCGAGGCCAGTCCGGTCTACGTGGACAAGACGACCGGAGGCGACCTCAGCGTCGACGATGACACCGGCAACAAGTACGCCGGCGCCCGCAGCTTGCGGGCGCCTCGGGACCGGCAGACGATCGCGTCCCAGGGCACGGAGCCCGACTCCGGTTGACGAACCTTCCGGACATGTCCGGAACAAGCTGAACGGAAGCCCCACCAAGCAATTGGTGGGGCTTTTTCTTTTCCAAAACATTTTAAAAGTGATAGGATTTCTTTATTATGGCTCAGAATAAAGAACCTCTGGCAAATAAAAGTTCTATTGCCGAAACAGAAGAGCGCATCCTTAAATTTTGGACGGAAAATAAGGTCTTTGAAAAAACTCTTGAAAAAGATGCCCCAAAAGGAGACTTTATTTTTTATGAAGGTCCGCCAACCGCCAACGGCAGGCCTGGCATTCATCATCTTGAAGCAAGAGCTTTTAAGGATGTTATCCCGCGCTATAAAACAATGCGAGGGTTTCGTGTTCTACGTAAAGCTGGCTGGGATACTCATGGGCTTCCTGTTGAGCTTGAAGTTGAAAAACGTTTGGGTCTTAAATCAAAAGGGGAGATAGAGGAGTATGGTATTGAGAAATTTAATGAAGAATGCAAAAAAAGTGTTTGGACATATGTAGACGAATGGAAAGATTTTACTCGTCGCATCGGATACTGGATTGATTTAGATCGTCCATACGTCACTTATGAAGCAAATTATATCGAATCAATTTGGAATATTGTAAGCGAGATTAGTAAAAGAAATCTCATATACAAAGATTATAAAGTAGTGCCGTGGTGTCCAAGATGTGGCACTGCGCTATCAAGTCACGAGCTTGCTCAAGGATATCAGGAAGTCAAAGACCTCTCTCTTTACGTGCAATTTAAAGCAGTGGATGCTGATGAATATTTTCTTGCTTGGACTACTACACCGTGGACTCTTCCTGGTAATGTTGCTCTAGCAGTTGGAGAAGATGTTTCATATGTAAAAGTTGAATTTGAAGGCAAAAAGATTTGGCTTGCCAAGTTGCGACAACAATTTGTTATTCCTGATGGGAAAATTATCGAGGAAGTAAATGGGAGAGATCTTGTAGGTCGTAAGTATGAGGCACTTTTTCCATATCTTGGAAATAATATAAGTGAAAAAGAAAGAGATAAAATCTCTAAAGCTTTTACTATTTATGGAGCTAATTTTGTCACTACGGAAGATGGGACGGGTATAGTCCACACAGCTGTTATGTATGGCCAAGATGACTTTGAGTTAGGAACAAAAATTGGTCTACCTAAGTGGCATTTGGTCGGTTTGGATGGAAAGTTTTTGTCCGGAATGGATTCCTTAACAGGAAAATTTGTTAAGGATGAAGAAGTTGAAATTTCAATTCTCAAAGATTTACACAGTCGCGGTTTATTATTTAAAAAAGAAAAATATGCTCACACATACCCTTTCTGCTGGCGATGCGGAACTCCTTTAATTTACTATGCTCGTGATTCTTGGTATATAAAGATGTCTTCCCTTCGCGACGAACTACTTTCTCAAAATCAAGAGATAAATTGGGAGCCTTCTCATATAAAAGATGGGAGATTTGGAGAATGGCTCCGTGATGTTAAAGATTGGGCTATTTCTAGAGAGCGATATTGGGGGACACCTCTTCCTATTTGGGTTTCTGAAGACGGTAGTGAGACAGAGTTTATCGGCTCAGTTGGCGAACTTAAGAAAAAAATTGGGGTAAAAAATTCTTTTACCATCATGCGCCACGGCCTTTCAGATCACAATGTTGCTAATTTACTCAGTTCTTTACCAGATAATCCTCATCATGTTACGGAAGATGGGAAAATAGAAATAAAAAAAGTCGCAGAAAGTTTGAAATCAAAAAAAATTGATATTATCTTTGCTTCGGATTTCGTGCGTACCAAAGAAACTGCCGAAATTGTCGCTGAGGCTCTTGGATTTTCTTCTGAAAAAATTATTTTTGATAAAAGATTGCGAGAAGTCAATTTTGGTGATCTTAACAATCATCCAAGGGGAGATACGTGGAAAATTTTTTCTGATGCTAAAGAGCGTTTTGTAAAGTCGTATCCAAACGGAGAGAGTTTTAGTGATGTGAAGAGGAGGTTGGGGGAGTTTATATATGAAATAGACAATAAATTTGAGGGTAAAAATATACTCATTGTCGGGCATGAAGTTCCTCTCTGGCTTCTCTCGGCCGTTGCCAATTCTTGGACAATCGAAGAATCAATCAAGAATCGCCCCGATGACAAGGAATTTATGGCAAATGCCGAAGTTCGTGATTTAGTTTTTATTTCTTTACCACACAATGAATCATTCGAACTAGATCTTCATAGACCTCATATTGACTCAATAACTTTTCAGTCTAGATCAGGGAAGTCAATGAAAAGAATTCCTGAAGTTATGGATGTTTGGTTTGACTCAGGCGCGATGCCCTTTGCACAGCATCATTATCCATTTGAAAACAAAGAATGGATTGATACAAAAGGATACCCAGCAGATTTTATATCCGAAGCAGTTGATCAAACTCGTGGTTGGTTTTATACACTTCACGCAATCGGTGTTTTACTAAATAAAGGTAGGGCGTTTAAAAATGTTATTTGTCTCGGTCATATCCTCGACAAAGACGGTCAAAAAATGTCCAAGTCAAAAGGCAATACGGTAAATCCTTGGGAAATGATTGATAAATACGGAGTAGATGTTTTGCGTTATTGGATGTATACAGTTAACCAGCCCGGAGAATCAAAAAACTTTGATGAGAGAACGGTTGATGATGTAGTAAAGAAAGTTTTCAATTTATTTTTGAATGTTGTTAGATTTTATGAAATGTATGCGGATAGTGATATTGCAAACTCTAGACCAGAGAGCCCACATGTTTTGGATAAGTGGATACTTTCATATCTGGATTCATTAACTGATCAAGTTACATTATCTCTTGATGATTATAAAATTCTTGAAGCGGCCCGAGCCATCCGAGAATTTATAGGAGATTTTTCTCAATGGTATGTAAGGCGCTCACGAGAAAGGCTCAAGTATGATGTTATTGATGATGATAAAAAGTATGCCACCCAAACTCTAAGATTTGTCATCCAAGAACTTTCAAAACTTTTAGCGCCATTTTCTCCATTTATTGCAGAAGATGTTTATCAAACAGTAACAAAAGGTCAGATTAAGGTTAGTGTTCATGCAGAAGATTGGCCGGATCCCCAAACGGATAAAGGGCAAAGGGAAGGAGAATTAAGGCAGATGGATGAAGTTAGGAAAATTGTCAGTCTCGGTCTAGAAGCAAGGGCAAAAGCTGGTATAAAGATTCGTCAACCGCTTCGTTCTCTTACAATAAAAAACGACCTTTTGAGAGGAAAAAAACAAATTCTTGAGTTAATTTCTGATGAAGTAAATGTAAAGGCAATATATTTTGATGTAAATTGCGCAGATTTAGTTCTATTGGATATCAATATCGACGATGAGCTTCATAAGGAAGGGGAAATGAGAGAGCTTATTCGCGCAATACAAGATATGCGAAAACAAAAAGGCCTTTCTCCTTCAGATCGTATTTCTCTAACTATAAAGCTTAATGAGTGGGGCAGATTAAATATCGAAGAATTTAGAAAAGAAATAGAAGAGACATGTGGCATTGAACATTTAACTTTAGACTCTGAATTATTGAAAGGAGAAAGTTGGTTTGAAATTATTTATTAATATGGCTCACCATATTTACACTACAGATGGCCTCGTTCTTAAAAGCGTCCCTTCTGGAGAGGCTGATAAATTCTTTTTTATTGTTACTAGAGATTTAGGTCTTATTGTCGCGACAGCTAAAAGTGTAAGAAAGGTGGGTTCGAAATTATCAAACGGTTTGGAAGATTTTTCTCGATCTTTATTCTCATTTGTTCGTGGGAGACATGCGTGGAAAGTCACTAGTGTAAAACCGTATTTCAACTCCTATAGAAAAATCCAAGGAGACAAACAAAAACAACTTCTCTGGGTGCGAATTCTTTCACTTGTTAGGCGTCTTGTTAAGGGGGAAGAAAAGCATGAGGAAATATTTTTGTTGCTTGAAAATCTTTTTTTCCACTTATCTTTAAGGAGATATTCAGACGCAGAGCTTCTTGCTATAGAATCTATTACGATTCTAGAACTCCTCTCTCTTCTTGGCTATATGAATATTCGTGAGGAGTACCGCTCTTTTTTGCCATTACAGTCATTTTCTGATGAAAATACTAACAAAGCTAACAAATTGCAAAAAATTATCCTTCTTGATATAAACCACGCGCTGGGAGCTTCACAGCTCTGATTCTTAATCAAAATACGGTATAATTTTTCCTATGATTAATAAAGACTTAGACCGCATTGGTGAGATGGAAAGAGGTCTCTATTCAAGAAAAGAACACCCAGAATATAAAGATGATAGGTCAAAAATGACTAGCAATGAATTAAACGTACCTCCAGAATGGTCCCACGAAAAGGATGACATTGCGGTTTTGTTAGAGAAGGATCGAACTGAGAAAGAGCGAGCTCAAAATTCTTTTTTCAAGAAGATACTCCTTGGTTCAATTGTTTTTTTTATTCTTGCTCTAGGGGTTGCATCATATCTTTTTTTTGGTGGCTCTAACTTTGTTTCTGGTGACAATATAGATATTTTGGTTATGGGGCCAACCTCAATTGGTGGCGGAGAGGAGCTTTCACTTGAGATTGTTGTTCAAAATAATAATAGAGCCGACCTTGAAGGGGTAAATTTGTTACTTGAATATCCGCCGGGGACAAGAACAAAGGATGATTTTGATACAGAACTTACTAGACACAGCGAGTCTTTTGGTGATATTTCTTCAAACAGCGAAGTTAAAAAGACTGTAAAGTCAGTCTTGTTTGGTGAAAAAGACAGCATAAAGACAATAAAAATGACTTTGGAGTATAGGATAAAGGGTTCAAGCGCAGTCTTTTTTAAGGATAAGAATTACGAGATATCTATCAAGTCTTCTCCGATTTTGGTGACTGTAGAGAATCCAAGTGAAGTGAACTCAAATGAACCGGTTGAATTTGTCGTTAAGATTGTATCAAATAGTGCTGATACGATTAGGAATCTTCTACTTCGCGTCGAATATCCGTTTGGTTTTGCATTTCAAAGCGCGAATCCAAAACCGACGTCCGATAATTCACTTTGGGAGTTAAAAGATCTTCCAAGTGGTGGAAATATTACTTTGCGCATAAAAGGCATTCTTCAAGGCCAAAGTCAGGAAGAGAGAACATTTCACTTTTTCACAGGTTTAGCTAGTGAAAAAAATGAACGTGAGCTTGGCGCCATTTTCTCTCTAATCTCACCTACAGTAAGTATTCAAAAACCATTCCTAACTTTAGATGTTGCTCTTGCTGGCAATAGCGCTTCACAATATATAGCAAAACCGGGAGAAAAAATTCAAACAAATATTGTCTGGACAAACAACCTGTCGAATCAACTTTTAGACGCTAAAGTGGAAGTTGAATTTTCTGGGAATGCTCTTGATAAGACCTCCGTTCGAGCATCTGGTGGCGGGTTTTACCGTTCGATAGATAACACCATTGAATGGGACAGGAAAACAACTCCGGAACTTAACACCTTAAATCCAGGTGATGATAGCCTGGTTAATTTCAGTTTTTCACCACTAGGTTCTTTTGCCGGCGGAGTTTCAAATCAGGAAATTAATATGAAAATTACAGTATCTGGTAGACAGGTTGCTGATAATGGTAAATCAGAAAACATATCTGTAAGCAAGGATTTGTCAGTAAAGATTGGATCAACAGTAAATGTTGCAGCTCGATTGGTTCGCTCACTGGGTTCTTTTGAGAATAGTGGTCCTATTCCCCCTAGAGCCGATAGCGAAACCACTTACACGGTTATATGGAGTCTTACTAACTCTTTAAATTCTATAACTAATGCAAAAGTTGTCGCTAAATTACCGCCAAATGTAAAGTGGACTAATTTGAGTTCTCCTCAAGGCGAAAACTTTGATTTTGATGAGCAGACCAATGAAGTGATTTGGTTGGTCGGTGACTTACGCTCGGGAGCTGGATTTACCAATCCTCTTCGCCAGATGGTATTTCAGATCTCTTTTTTACCTAGCTTGAGTCAGGTTGGCACTTCGCCGGTTGTCCTCGAGGAAAGCATGTTGATTGGAAAAGATTCATTTACTGGGCAAGATCTTGAGGTGGTGATACCTGCACTAACTACTAAATTTATTACTGATCCTGATTTTGATAATGGTGATGATGTTGTTATTAAATAATTTGTTAAAGCAATACTATGTCGGAGAATGATTCTAAGGAAAATAAGCTTGAAGCAATTGTTGCTTTAGCGAAGCGTCGTGGTTTTATCTATCCCGGTTCAGATATATATGGCGGTCTTGCCGGCACATGGGATTATGGACCATTAGGTGTGGCGCTTAAAAGAAATGTTCAGAATCTTTGGTGGAGAATATTTATAGAGGAAAGATCAGATATGTACGGAATGGATGCTGCAATCCTGATGAAGAGTGATGTTTGGAAAGCAAGTGGCCATGTGAGTGGATTTTCTGACCCGCTTGTTGAATGTGCAAAGTGCAAGAAGCGATTTCGGGCAGATATTTTGGAGAACGAAAAAAAATGCGCTGAGTGTGGGGGAGAGCTTGGTGGAGTAAGGCAGTTTAATATGATGTTTCAAACTCATGTTGGTGTGATAAATGATGAGACATCGATATCATATCTTCGCCCAGAAACTGCCCAAGGGATGTTTGTTAATTTTAAAAACGTTGTTGATTCTTTTCACCCAAAACTTCCATTTGGTTTAGGCCAGATTGGTAAAGCTTTCAGAAATGAAATTGCCCCAAGGGACTTTCTTTTTCGTGCCAGAGAATTCGAACAAATGGAGATAGAATATTTTGTTAAAGAAAGTGAATGGGAAAAATATTTTGAAAATTGGAGAATTTTGATGCTTGAGTGGATGAAGGTCATAGGCCTTTCTCAGGAAAAGGTACATGAGCTCGAGGTTTCAGCGGAGGACAGGGCGCACTATTCAAGGAGAACTATTGATTTTGAATATGACTTTCCTTTTGGTAGAAAAGAACTTTACGGTTTGGCATATCGGGCTGATTTTGATTTACGTAATCACCAGAGCGTATCGGGAGTTTCTCTTGAATATTATGATGAAGAGACTAAAGAAAGACTTATTCCTCATGTTATTGAGCCAACCTTCGGCGTTGACAGGACTATTCTCGCGATTCTTTCAGATTCGTTATCAGTAGACAATCTGGGAGATGAACCGCGAACATATCTCAAATTATCTCCACAGATAGCACCTGTTCGTGTTGCGGTTTTTCCGCTCCTAAAAAATAAACCAGATCTTGTTTCTAAGGCTCAACAGGTTTTCTTGCTTATAAAGGAAAATATTCCGAATGTTGTTTTTGATGATAATGGCAACATAGGTAAACGATATCGAAGGCAAGATGAGATAGGAACTCCACATTGTATTACGATTGATTTCGAAACCCTTGAAAACGATACGGTTACTATACGAGATAGGGATTCTGGTGAGCAAAAAAGAATTAAGATTGAGGAAATCATAAAAGATCTAGTCTCTTAGACTTTATTTTGAAACTTTTTATTAGAGTGCTAGACTCTTCTTAATTATATGAAGATAGAGGAAAAGAAACTCAAATCCGGTTTGCGGATTATTACTGTGCCGATGAAAGATAGTTTAACAACCACGGTTCTTGTTATGGTTGGAACTGGTTCTAAATATGAGACCAAGGAGCAAAGTGGTTTATCTCACTTCTTGGAACATATGTGTTTTAAGGGTACGATAAAAAGACCGAAATCTATTGATATTAGCCACGAATTCGATAGCATAGGCGCTCAAAATAATGCCTTCACCTCTTTTGAGTACACTGGCTATTATGGAAAAGCCCACCCTAAGCATGCGGAAAAGATGATTGAGGTTCTCGCTGATCTTTACTTAAATCCTACATTTCCTGATACAGAGCTTCAAAAAGAGAGGGGTGTCATTATCGAGGAGATGAATATGTATGAAGATTTGCCTCAACGCTATGTTCGAGATGTTTTTTCAGCCCTTTTATATGGGGATCAGCCCGCAGGTTGGGGTATTATCGGCGACAAAGATGTTATCAAAAAAGCAACCAGAGAAGATTTCATCTCTTATAGAAAAGAGCACTATGTTGCGGAAGCCACAACAATTGTTGTAGCGGGCCGTATTAATTCAAAAAAAATTATTTCTCTTGTTGAAAAATCATTCTCCTCTATTTCACAAGGTAAAAAAAAGGGAAAAGTTAAAATCAAGGAAGTTCAAAAATCTCCTCAGATTAAGATAAAATTTAAGAAAACTGATCAGGCGCATCTTATGTTGGGCGTTAGGACATTTTCGATATTTCATCCAAAAGTCCCAATTCTTGAGGTATTGTGTGCAATTCTTGGTCAAGGAATGAGCTCTAGATTGTTCCAGAGACTTAGAGAAGAGATGGGTGTTGGTTATTATGTAAGAGCAAGCGCTGATAGTTTTACTGATCACGGTTATTTATCAGTAAACACAGGGGTAGATACCAAAAGAGTCCCAGAGGTTGTTGATGCTATTTTGGATGAATTCAAAAAACTGAAATCAGTTTTAGTCTCAGATATCGAGCTTTCAAAGGCAAAAGAATCATTACTCGGTTCTTTTGTTATGGATCTAGAGTCATCTGACAGTGTTGCTGAATATGTAGGTGACCGCGCTGTATTAAAAAAGGTTATTGAATCACCAAAAGATGTTGAGCTAAAAATAAGAAAAGTTACCGCAAGAGAAGTTCAGAAATTGGCGCAGGAGATATTCAAAAATGATGGATTAAATCTGGCGATTATTGGTAATTTGAATGGTGCCGGTTCTCTTCGTTCGATTTTAAAAATATAGATAACGGTGATATCATTGTTTTATGAAAAGCTTGGAAGGGGGTAATATATTTGCATTAAGTACTGGTACTATTGTAAGAGCGGTCCTCGTCCTAATTTTCTTTTACTTCCTTTATTATGTTCGGGATGTTGTCCTTGTAATTCTATCAGCAATTGTCATTGCTTCAGCTATTGAACCAGGAACTAAGTGGTTTGTTCAAAGAAAGATTCCGAGAATTATCTCTGTCTTATTTATATATATTGTTGCGGCTGCTATCCTTTTTACTTCTTTTTATTTCTTTTTACTCCCTCTCGTTCAAGAATCATCAGATTTTTTAAAAACCTTTCCCGAATATACAAAAAGTATTGCCCAAAGTAATGTCGTAGATACAATTCCAACAAATTCTGGTAATTTTCTGCAGGGTTTTTCTGAGGGCTTTTCACTCCAAGCTATAATTTATGGAGTTAACAATGCATTGACCAATATTTCAAGCGGTTTTATTGGGGCGATTGACGTTATATTCGGTGGAGTTTTGAGCTTCTTTCTTATCGTCATCTTGTCTTTTTATTTGGCGGTTCAAGAGGATGGTGTGGGAAAATTTTTGAAGATTGTTACACCAATACAACATGAAAAATATGTTATTGATTTATGGAGTCGGTCAAAAATAAAAATAGGTCTTTGGATGCAAGGTCAACTATTGCTTGTCATTATAGTTGCAGTTATGACGTTTCTTGGTCTTACTCTTATTGGGGTTAGAAGCGCACTACTTCTCGGCTTTTTTGCTGGGTTATTTGAGCTTATTCCGCTTTTCGGCGCTTTTCTCGCTGCAATTCCCGCTGTTCTCATAGCTTTCCTTGATGGGGGGTTAACACTTGCAATACTTGTTATTGGTCTTTTTGTTATTATTCAGCAGTTTGAAAGTCAGCTAATCTATCCTCTTGTGGTTAAGAAGGTTGTTGGAGTTCCACCGATTATATCAATTGTGGCCTTGGTAATTGGCGCCAAGCTCGCTGGCTTTTTGGGTATTCTGCTTTCCGTGCCATTAGCGGCCGTTTTAATGGAGCTTTTGAATGATGTTGAGCGACGCAAAATGCAAGAGGGTAATATAGAAGGTTAACTAATTGCAGAATGGCGTATTGCCGGGAGAACAGATAACTATCTTCTATGTCGAAGTCTAAGGAACAAAATAATAAGAATTCATTTTACATAACCACAACTCTTCCATATGTGAATGCAAATCCTCATATTGGTTTTGCTATGGAAATTGTTCGTGCAGACATCATTGCTCGGTGGAAAAAATTACAGGGTTATGATGTGTTTTTTAATACTGGAACAGATGAACATGGAACGAAGGTCTATCGTAGGGCGATTGAGGAAGGCAAAGACCCCCAAGAATATGTTGATGATTGCGCTCAAAAGTTCAAAGGGCTAATAACACTTCTTAATTTAGATAGAGATATTCATTTTATTCGTACCACTGATCTGCACCATAAAAAATCTGCTCAGGAGTTTTGGAAGAAATGTGCCAATAATGGTGATATCTATAAAGCAAAATATACAATAAAGTATTGTGTCGGGTGTGAACTTGAAAAGACAGAATCAGAGCTCGTTGATGGCAGGTGCCAAATACATCCAAACCAAGAATTAGAGCTTATTGACGAGGAGAATTATTTTTTTAAATTTTCCAAATATCAGGACAAATTACTATCCTTATATAAAGAAAATGAACATTTAGTCATACCAGATTTTCGTTTTAATGAGATAAAAAAATTTGTTGAACGGGGTCTTGAAGATTTCAGCATTTCTCGTCTTAAAGAAAAAATGCCTTGGGGTGTGCCAGTCCCAGATGATGAAAGTCATGTTATGTATGTATGGTTTGATGCTTTGGTTAACTATGTTTCTACTTTAGGTTGGCCAGAAGATATGGAGACCTTTAATAAATTTTGGGTTGAAGGGACTCCAGTTCAATATGCTGGCAAAGACAATCTTCGTCAGCAATCTGCTATGTGGCAGGCGATGCTTATCTCTGCCGGCCTCCCTCCAACAAACACAATAGTTATTGACGGTTTTATTAATATGGGAGGCCAGAAGATGAGTAAGAGTTTGGGAAATGTGGCTGACCCATATGAGATTGTTAAAGAGTACGGTGCTGATGCATTTAGGTATTTTGTGGCAAGAGAACTTTCAACCTTTGAAGATTCAGATTATACGCCAGAGCGATTTAAAGAAGCTTATAATGCCAACTTAGCTAATGGTCTGGGTAATTTAGTAAGTAGGATTATGAGGATGGCTAGTGATAATTTAGAAGGCCCTGTTCAAATTTATGAGGCGCCACTTTTTTCAGAGTATTCAGATTTTTTAAATAATTTCCAGATTAATAAAGCCACTGATTTAATTTGGAAACAAATATCCGCCTTGGATCTTATAATCCAAACAGAACTTCCATTTAAGTTGGTCAAAAAAGATATTGTGGCTGGTAGGAGGATAATATCAGATTTAGTTATTCAGCTAGATATTATTGCTAATATGTTAATCCCAATTCTCCCTGAGGCTTCTTCAAAGATAAAAGAGCTCATAAAATCAAATAAACCTCCAGAAAAACCCTTATTTGCTCGCAAGGATTAATATGCCAGAGTTTTTTGATATTCATTGTCATATTGAAAGCGAATTGTATGACGAAGATCGAACGGAAGTAATTAATCGTCTTGTTGAGGCTAATACATTAGCAATAAGTGTTGGCACAGACATCGAGAGCTCTCATAAAGTAGTGACACTTGCGAAAGAAAATAAAAATATTTTTGCATGTGTAGGTATTCACCCTAGAGATGATGAGAAAGCAATTTTTAATGAAAAAGAATTTCAAATACTTGTAAATAATCCCAAAACAGTTGCGATGGGTGAATGCGGTTTGGATTATTTTAATTTAGAAGGGGAGGCCGTTGGAGAAAAAAGAAGGCAAAAAAAACTTTTTGAACAGCAAATTAATTTTGCTATTGAAAATAATAAACCACTAATGATTCATTGTCGCGATGCTTATGGGGACGTGTTAGATATTCTTGAAAATTATGCTCGGGAGTATGGAGACGGATTAAGGGGTAATATGCATTTTTTTGCGGGGGATATGGATATAGCTAGGCGTCTTCTTGATATCAATTTCACCATTTCGTTTACTGGGGTTATTACTTTTGCTCGTAATTATGATGAAGTTATTAAATATATTGCACTTTCATCTCTTCTTTCTGAAACGGATGCTCCTTATGTAGCACCAAAACCATTAAGGGGGAAACGCAATGAACCAGTCTATGTTTCCAGAGTTGCTGAAGAAATCGCCCTTATTAGGGGAGAAGAAGCTTCTTTTGTAAAAAAGGCACTTGTCCAAAACGCCCTTCGGGTGTTTCAAATTTCTATATAAACATTGTTCTTGCGACCGAATTGCTTATATGGTAATGTTTTATTCCCCTTTGAGGGAATTTAATAGTTAAGGAATGTCCATATATGACTGACTCAGTTGATATCGAGTCGGGATCTGACAATCTTCGAATCTATGAAGTGGGCTATCTATTGCTCCCTTCCATTCCAGAAGAAAAAGTTCCTGATGAAGTTTCTATTATAAAAAAAGCGATACAAGACGCTTCGGCAACAATTATAGCCGAAGGGAGTCCTACGCTTCGTGCTCTTGCTTACGAAATTACTAAGCATATTGGTGCAAAGAATGAGCATTATGAAAACGCTTATTTTGGTTGGGTAAAGTTCGAATCAAATCCTGAAGGTGCAATTAAGATAAAATCATTTCTTGACGGTCTTGGAAGTATTTTGCGGTTTATCTTAATAAAGACTGTGCGTGAATCAACAATTCAAGCCCCTCTTGATTTACCAGAAGAAGATGAATCACTTGAGGTTGTAAAGAAGGAAGAGTCTGTTTCTGGAGAGTATCTTGATAAAAAGATTGATGAGTTAATAGCTCCGTAATACAATTAGAACACCATGTACTTAAACAAAGCATTGCTTATTGGAAATCTCACTCGCGACCCAGAAGTTAAAGCACTGCCGTCTGGGGTTCAGGTTGCGAGTTTTTCTCTTGCCACAAATAGAGTTTGGAAGGATAAGAATGGGGCGAAACAAGAAAGTGTGGATTTCCATAACATTGTTGTATTCGGAAGGCAGGCTGAAACCGTTTCTCAATATCTTAGAAAAGGTAGTTCAGTATTGGTTGAAGGTCGTATGCAGACTCGTAGCTGGGATGGACAGGATGGTGTAAAAAAATATCGAACAGAAGTTGTGGCTGATCGGGTTCAGTTCGGTCCGAAACGAGATGGATCTTCCAATCAAAGTTCTCCTGCTTCTAGTCAATCAGTTGCTCCGCAAGAAAAAGACGCTCTTGATACCATTGAGTATCCAGAAGATGAGATCAATCCAGACGACATACCGTTTTAATAATTTCTTATTTAGATTATGAAATCAGATCAAATAGAACAAATTCAACACGTAGATTATAAGGATACAGGACTTTTGAAGAAGTTCCTGACTCCGCACGCCAGAATCCTCTCTAGGAGAAAGTCTGGTATTTCTGCTAAAAGTCAGAGAAAAATTTCAATTGCAGTAAAGCGCGCCAGATTCCTTGGGCTTCTGCCGTTTGTTTCGCGGTAGTATTTAATAATTGCCTGTAGGCGTGTTTTCAAATATGAAGCGATTACCTCTATGGGCGGAGGGTGTGTTATTTGGGATACTCTTTGCTCCTTTAATTTTTTTTCTAAAGATTATTTGTCCGACTGAATTGGGGTGTTTTGCTGATCCTTTTTTTATTCCAATATTTTCTCCAATCTTTCTAATTCAATATATATTTGAATTCAATATTACTACCGCCTCAGTTAAAACTGAAATTTTATTTATAATTTTATTTTGGGGAATAGTTGGCGGTATTTTAGGTAAAATTTATGATGTAGTGGTTTCTCAACATAAGGAAGAAGAATTTGGCGAGTAACCTCTAAAAATTAAAAATTGCTACCAAGTCTGTCTACGTATTCTTTTGTTTCTGTATTGATTCTTATTACATCTCCTTCTTTTACGAACATTGGGACTTGAAGAACTGCTCCAGTTTCAAGGGTGACTTGCTTATTCCCACCTTTTGCAGTATCTCCCTTTACTGCCGGATTTGCTTCAGTTACTTTAAGATCCACCTTGATAGGGAGTTTAACGCCAATAATTTCATCATTAAAGACCATAGCGTCAATTATGGAATCTTTTTTTAGGAATTGGCCTTGTTCTCCAATAAAATCTTCACTTAATTTAAACCTTTCACTTGGATTGTCTGGTTTGCAGAACCACCATTCACCTCGATTATTGTATAGATATTTTATTTCTTTACTTTCTATATCTGCTTCCTCAACCTTTTCTGATACATGAAATGACCGCTCTGTCACTTTGCCAGTAATTAGGTTTCTTAATTTCGTAGCGTTTACCGGTTTTCTCTGTTGCTTGCGGAATACATGAGAATTGATAACTTCATAAGGTTCTCCGTCAAGTATTATATATTTTCTCTCAACAATTTCGTTATATTCAAGCATTGTGGTGATTTTCTCTCGTAATAGAGCTAGATTCTAGCAGAAGTTTGCTAAATGTCTATTGTCTTATTGCTTGGTCTTTACTAAGGAAAAAGATATTATATTTCTAATGAAAAGCATGGAGAGTGCGCCATACGAAAATATACCAGATGATTCGGATAGGAAAAAAGAAGCTCCGTTTCAATCAATGTCAGGATATTTTTGTGAGCTTCTTGCTATTAGACTAAATAGTGAAGATTCCACGATAATTCAAGAAGAAATTTTTACCCCCAATGGTGTTACAGTGGAGATGCTTGAAGGTGTAAATGAGATGAGTGCTCCGATAATAGCAACCAAAATTGATAAGTATTTAGATTTAAATAGCGAAAATGGACGGATGATGTTGGCAAAAGAAATCGCCGACGAAATTAAGAATTCTCAGTAAGCTAAATATCTTTTAATTTAAGTTTGATATCTTTTAAAATTGAATCGGCAATTTTTTTGTTTTCTTTGAGAAATTGTCGAGTAGCATCATATCCACGACCAAGTTTTGTTTCACCATAAGCATATGATGAACCTGATTTTTGCATAATGCCATATTTTTCGCCGAGAGCTATAATCTCGCCTTCTCGTGATATGCCTTCGTTATACATTAAATCAAATTCAGTTTGTTTAAATGGCGCTGCGACTTTGTTTTTTACTACTTTTACTCTAACCCGGCCGCCCATAATTTCTTCCCCCTTTTTTATTTGAGCAATTCTCCTTATATCAAGGCGTACTGAAGTATAAAATTTTAATGCTTTACCCCCCGGCGTGGTTTCTGGATTTCCAAACATTACCCCAATTTGCATTCTTATTTGATTAATGAAAATAACAATTGTCTTTGATTTAGCAACAATGGCAGTCAGTTTGCGCAAGGCTTGAGACATCAGTCGAGCCTGTTTTCCTACATGGTATGCACCCATGTCTCCTTCGATTTCATCTTTTGGAGTTAGGGCGGCAACTGAGTCGATGACAATAACATCCATTTTTCCTGATCGTACCAAACTTTCTACTATTTCAAGCGCTTGTTCTCCAGTATCTGGCTGAGAGATGAGGAGTTCGTCAATCTTTACCCCAAGTCGTTTCGCATATTCAGGATCCATGGCGTGCTCGGCATCAATAAAGGCACAAATCCCATCTATCTTTTGGGCTTCTGCTATGACATGGAGTGAAAGGGTTGTTTTACCAGATGATTCAGGCCCAAATATTTCAACAATTCTTCCTCTTGGTAGGCCGCCAACACCAAGAGCCGAATCAAGCCCGATTGAGCCTGTCGGTATTGCATTTATATCAACCTTCGGCTTCTCGCCAAGCTTCATTATAGAATCTTCTCCAAACTTCGTTTTTATTTGTTTTATAGTATCGTCTATATTTCGTCTTGGTGATTCTCCATTTATTTTCTGTTTCTTCATATGGTTTGATTGTTCGTTTTTAGACTAACTTCTGTTCCGGTTTGAGGTTCTGTTTTTGGATTTGCCCCAATTACTGCATTCTTCGGTAATACTAAGTGTAAATATTTTGTTTTTTTCTTACCAAAGCGATCTTCTACTTCAAGTTTCATTACTGAGTATCCAGGCGATGCAACAATCTTTTCAGAGAATTTTCCTTCTTCATTGACGAAGATAGGGGAGTCATTTAATTTTATTGAAGAAATGTTTTTTGCATCACCTTTAATGTCGAAGACATCGTAAGTAAGTGTTGCGCCATCACGAGGTTCCTCAATATTTATAACAGGTCCGGTTATGAGGTTTTTTGCTTGAAAAAGGGAATAACTTAAAATTCCAAAGATTGCGAGGAAGGTTAGCGTGACTAGAACTGTTTTTCTTGCTTCAGTTTTCATTGTTTAAATCGGTTTCTGTACCACTTGTTTCTCCTTCTGATTTTATAAGCACATCTCTCGGTTTTGAACCCGATCCTGGGCCGACAACCCCCCTCTCCTCAAGCATATCCATCAATCTGGCTGCCCGAGCGTATCCAACACCAAGTTTTCTCTGAAGATAAGAAGTTGAGGCTTTGCCCGCGTTAATAACTACTTCGCGCGCATCCTCATACAAATCGTCTCCATCTTCATCATCCAAACTTGCATCAAATATTGCCTGTCTACCAGCGGTCTCTTGTGAAAAATCAATCTCACTTGGCAGGTCACTTTCATAGTTATCTACCAAATATTTAACAAGGCGTTTAACTTCACTTTCAGTAATAAATGCTGATTGTATGCGCTGAGGTTTTGACATCTCGCCTGACATATAAAGCATGTCTCCTGCGCCAAGAAGTTTTTCTGCGCCTGCACTATCTAGAATTGTACGGGAATCAATTTGAGAAGCAACTTGTAATGCAATACGAGAGGGGATATTTGCCTTGATGAGACCAGTAATAACATTAACCGACGGTCTTTGTGTCGAAAGAATAAGATGTATTCCGACGGCGCGACTCATCTGAGCTAGTCTAACAATTGCAGATTCGAGCTCTCTTGGATATGCCTGCATAATGTCAGCCAATTCATCTATGATGATCACAATGTATGGCATAGTTTCTGGCATTTCTTCTGTTTCTCCACTCTTTTCTTTATATTTTTTTAATTCTGGTTCAAGAATATTTTTATGGTAAGACTCAATATCTCTTACAGAAGATTCTTCAAGCACATCATATCTTCTGTCCATTTCCTTTGCCGCCCATTTGAGGGCGAGGATGGCTTTCTTGGCTTCTGTAATAACCGGTGTTAATAGGTGAGGGATATTGTTGTAAAGAGTAAGCTCTACTCTTTTAGGGTCAATCATCATTAGTTTAAGCGTTTCTGGTGGGTTGCGGAAAAGAAGGGAAGAAATGATGGTGTGTATAGTTACAGACTTACCTGACCCAGTTGCTCCAGCTATGAGTAAGTGGGGCATTTTTGCAATGTTTGCAAAGTAAGATTTACCAGAGATACCTTTTCCGAGTGAAAAAAGTAGGGCTTTGTCTGATTCTTGAAACTCGGGTTCTGATAGCAAGCTACCGAGTCCGACAGTAGTTTTTGTGCTGTTTGGTATTTCAATACCGACCAGTGATTTGCCCGGTATGGGTGCTTCGATTCGAACTGGGTGTGCTGCCAATGCTAGTTCAAGATTATTCTGTAGACCTAAAATTCTGGAAAGTTTCACCCCCTCAGCCGGTTTAAGCGCGTAACGAGTTATAGATGGTCCTATTGATATCTCGTCCATCTCAACCGCAATTCCAAAATTCTGAAGAGTTCTTTTAATAATGTTTGAGTTTGCTTTTATATCTCCAACCCCCGGTTTACCTCTATCTTTTTCTAGAAGAGACATTGGTGGGGGAGTAAATGGTTTTAATGAAATACTTTTCTGTTTTGTTGATATGAAATCTTGAAGGGGATCTTTGTCTTTTTTCAAATCAAGCATTTTGGATATAGGATTTCTGTTTTCAGTATTTTGATCTACTTCGTCGGCTTCTTCTCTAGCAACCTCTTCTTTGTTTGGTTGGATGCTTTGAATAATTACAGGGGAGTCTTCTAATGTGCTCGCATTACTGTCTTTCCTAAAGTATGAAAATAAACCACTTATTTTGGATAAGAAGTTGAATCTAAGAGTGGTATCAAAAGTGATTAGGAATGAAATAACAAGTAGGGCGACAAGTATTATGCTTGTGGCATAAACATCAAAGAA
This sequence comes from uncultured Candidatus Saccharibacteria bacterium, assembly GCA_964383705.1. Classification (GTDB taxonomy): domain Bacteria; phylum Patescibacteriota; class Minisyncoccia; order Phycocordibacterales; family Zambryskibacteraceae; genus CAYLHJ01. The sequence continues at coordinate 38,103 of CAYLHJ010000006.1, forward strand.
ATTTATTAGGGGTCTAGATATTATATTTCCGATTAACCCTCCACCCCCTTCGAGAAGCACTGCGATAATTCCAAGTGCAGAAAGGAAAAATAACACAGAGCCAATGGTTTGTATTAAAGCAAAGTTTCTCTTCAAATTTTGGAAAAATGAGACACAGAGCATAAAAAAGAAAAGACAAAGAACATAATATCCGTAGCCAAACAAGAGGAAAAACAGGGTGAAAATCTTATTCCCAACAACACCACCTTTATCAAAGGTTGAAAGTATTAGAAATGTGCCAATAACAAAGAAAATTACTCCTAAAACAGCCCGAACTGTTTCATCCTGTAGATTTGATAGCGGATTTCTTATTGCATCAGTAATCCCATTTTCTTTCCCTTTTTTCTTTCTACCCATTGTTGTGATTATTATTCACAAATAATACCACAAAGCATTAAAGTCTTTTCCTCAAAAACCTAGTTTTTTAAACATAAAAAACACATACTGACTTATCCACAGCTCTAAGATAAGGACAATTTTGGCCTAGATTCAAAAGCCTTTTTCAGAAGTTTGGATCTTAAGGACAACTTGACAATTATTAAAGGACACGATAAAATTAAAAGGACAATAAAAAGACAAATAATTTAATCAGTGACAGATTAAAAGTCATAACATTTCTATGGAATCAAACAAGGACAAATCAAATCAAATTGAAGTTCATGATTCATCAAATAAACCCCTAAATAATAGCGATTTTGTATTAAGTCCTTATTTTAATAAAGACAAAAATTTTACTTTCGTATTTCAAAAGATAAAAAAGATTTCGGCTGCTATATATATGCTGACAAATTTTTTTGATGATCAAGAACCACTTAAATGGTCTTTAAGGAAATTAAGTACAGATCTACTCAATACATTGTCTAGAAAATCTGATGCTCAGAGCGGGGAAGTGGTAAAAAACAAATTGTCGGAAATGATTTTAGAAATAATGTCTCTTTTGGAAGTGGCGTCTTTTGCCGGCCTCTTGTCACCTATGAATATTTCCATTATTCGCCAAGAGTTTAATGGCGTTTTAGAGAAAATTCGCACAGAGGGCATATCTTTGGGCCGTAATATTTTTGGAGCAAAGGAGGGATTTTTTAAGGTTGCTGATATTGATAATGGCACAGAAGATTATGAGGGTGCTTTTGGTACCAAAGATTCGTCATCAGGCAATAATATAAAAGACAAAAATATTGTCCTTAAAGATTCTTTGGATTTTGATAGGAAAGATGAAGAGATTAACAATAATTCCGAGGAAGATTTAAAGCCCAAATTAAAGGTCTTTAGTCCGGTTGCCGTCAAAAAGAACAAGAGACAGAGCGCTATAATCAACCTCATAAAAAAGAAGAAAGAAATAATGATAAAGGATGTGGCTATGATTATTGATGATTGTAGTGAAAAAACTCTTCAAAGAGAGCTCGCTTCTCTGGTGGATAGCGGTATATTAATGAAACAAGGTGAAAGGCGTTGGACACGATACAGCTTCGCTTAACCTCATAAAACCCATTGTTTATTGACTTTTTCGTCAATTTTGTTAATATGCAACCTGCTCATGGAGCTAGTTACGCTAGTTATTTCATGAGTTATCCACACGGTTTTTTGCGGATATGGAGCCTAAGGTTATAATAATGACTATATATAGGGTTAAACCTATATATTGTAATAGATGGAATTATAATCCGTCTGATTACTAAGACTTTAGTTTCCTGATCTTTGATAATTGAATAGCGAATACAAAAATTTTCTGAACCCCTTTTTTCCTCCATTCTTGTTTAAGACAGAAAATCAGTTTTAGATTACCAACTCTCTTCTCGTCCCGAGTCGATTTGCTTTTACTTCGGTAAAGGCAAAATTGGGATGGGGGGTTGAAAAGTTGAGAAATATTATTAGGAATTTATTAGTTATTAAACCCTCTGGAGAGGAAACTCTCTGGAGTACAACCGTATGTATTTGCGAACACATTATTAGTAATTTTCGCAAATAGGTACATTGAATTTAAATTATGAAAAGATTACTTACAGGTTTTGTTGCGGTTGCGATGGTTTTGACTCTCTCAGGTGTTGCTGCGGCTCCGGCTCAAGCAGCTACTGTTGCTGAGCTCTCAGCTATGATCGCTCAATTACAAGCACAGCTCGCTGCGCTTGGAGGAGGGTCTTCATCTGCTGGATACCAATTCAACGCTGATTTGACTCTAGGTTCTTCTGGCTCAGATGTTTCTGCGCTACAGAGCTGGTTAATGTCAAAGGGATATTCAATCCCAGCTGGTGCAACTGGTTACTTCGGTTCTCAGACACAAGCAGCATTGTCAGCTTACCAAGCGGCTAATGGTATTTCACCAGCAGCTGGTTACTTTGGTCCAATCACTCGAGCAAAAGTAAATGCTATGGGTGGCACACCAGGAACACCAACACCAGGAACACCTGGCACACCAAGTCCAGTTCTTGAAGGTGATGCAGGATCAGTTGATAACTATTCACTTCAATCTGAGTTTAACAACGAAGATGTTGGAGAAGGAGAAGATGAGGTATCTGTTATGAGCTTTGAAGTAGAAGCTGATAATGGTTCTGACCTCGAGTTCACTTCTATGAAGGTTTGGTTTGAAAACCAAGATACTGGTTCTTCAGAAGACTTCAATGATTACGCTGACTCAGTCCAAATTTGGCTTGATGGTGAAATGGTTGGAGAAGCAGATGTAAATGATTTCTCTGCTGATGATACGTCAGGAACAGAATCAGATAACTCAACAAGCGATTCTATTGATGAATGGGAGAAAACAATTTCTCTTGATAATGCAATCGTTCGCGCTGGTGATACATCAGAATTCGTAGTTTCTGTTACAGCAGTAAATAGCATTGACTCTTCAGATCATGATTCAGATGATTGGGATGTTGATGTAACTAATGTTCGATTTGAAGATGCTTCAGGAGCAGTTATTTCTGAAGATCCAGCATTGGATGAAACAGCATTTGACTTCGGAACATTCGCTGATGCAACTAACGTTGAAATGAAAGTTTCATTGTCAAATGACAGTCCAGATTCACAAGTTGTGAATGTTGACGATACAGATGAAACAGAAGGAGTTGAGCTCTTAACATTCGAAATCGAAGCTGAGGGTTCAGATATCGTTTTGAACGATATCCCAGTTCTTCTTACTGTGTCACAACCTACTGTTACTGACGATGTTGATTTCGTTGTAAACAACCTTGTTTTGACAGTTAATGGAACAGATTACCAAGAAGCAGTTTCAACTTCAGCAGGTTCAGCAGCTACTGTTACTTTCGACGATCTTGATATCACGATTGACGAAGGTGATACGCTTGAATTCGTAGTGTCAGCAGATGTCAATGATACTCAGGCTTCTGAGTTTGTTGATGGAGACACTTTGAAGGCCGAACTCCGCGCTTCAGAAGTTGACGCTATCGACGCTGATGATCAAGAAGGTGATTCTATTGCTGACGCTGATGCCACTGGTACAGCTCTCGGTGATGAAATGGCTTTCTACGATGTCGGTATCATGGTTACATTTGTTTCAGCTAGCGAATCAGTTGTAGATGGTGGTGTAAATGCGTTTGATGGTACTGGTACATTTGTTATCAAGTACAAGGTAGAAGCTTTTGACGGTTCAATATACTTGTCAGATTCTGCTACAGCAACAACAGCAGCTACTATCCCAGACACAACTCTCACTTCAGCTGGTGTTCGTTACCTTGTAGATGGTGCTGGAACAGCAACTACTGCAAATCTATCAACAGTTGTTACATTCAGTACATCTGATGGTGCAACTGATTCAGGTATAACTAACGGTGTTGAACTTGCAGATGGTGAAACATCAGAGTTCACATTGACAGCTACTCGAACGAACGACAATGCAGGTGATGCTGGTCTATTCCGAGTACTTCTTAAGGCAATCACATGGGCAACAACTGACGCTTCAACGCAGAATGTCTATGACTTTGACCTCGAGGATTACAAGACAGATTCAGTTTCAATCAACTAACCTTTTGGTCTAGTTTAGAGACAGAAAAAGTCTAAACAAAAACCACTTCGAAAGAGGTGGTTTTTGTTTTGCCCGTTTTTTGATAGCATAGTGATTATGCAATATAGCGGGATAGGCATTATTACCTCAATATTTATGGCCATATTGCCATTTGCAACTTCTAGGCATCTTTTTTATGGTGCCATAAATAGTAAGTATTTCTCTATCATTATTTTTGTATTTCTCCTTGCCTTATACGGTGCCTATCAAGTCTTTTATAAAAAACACGAATTTAATATAAAACGAAGGTGGCTTCTTATTTTTATAACAATAACTATTGCCCTATATTTTATTTCAGCATTTCTGGGTGTTTTCTCGGGGCGTTCTTTGCAATCTGACATTGTTCGCTCCAGCGGGGTTTTATTTCTTGCAAGTGTTGGGCTTTTAGCCTACCTATTAAGTGAATTTCTTTCTAAAGAAGATTGGCCACTTATACGTCGTTCGATTGCAATATCTGGTGGGATATTTGGTCTTTTTACCATTTTAGGTGCAGAAGGTTTTGGTTTAACTAGCAGATTCCTTTGGACAAATCTTGGTATTGGAGGCTTTACATTTGGGAACAGCACTTTTGCTGGTGTCTATCTTGTTTTGGCGTTTATATCGGGACTTATAGAATTATTCAGATTTGATAAAAAATCTAAAAGATTTTGGGTTCTCGCCACATCTTTATTATTTATAATCTTTTCTCCGATTATTTTTAATATAGGAATATTTTGGAAAGGCGCTTTGTCCGAAGTCTTCTCTAATCCACTGTTATTAATAGGAAGTGCTAGGGCATCAAGTGTAACAGCTTGGGCCGTAATTTTATTTTTAATTGGATGGTCGGGTATTAAGCGGATTTCCAATAAGCAAATTAGAAAATATTTTTTTTCTGGATGGAGCATTTTGTGGGTGGCGGGAATGTTTACAGGCATTGCACTCCTTTTTACTTCAGGAAGTTTTGTACAAGAAAAATATATTCAATCTTCAAGCGAAGCTCGTATTATTGTTTGGGATAGCGGATTTCAAGCGTGGAAGGAGAGACCAATTCTTGGATGGGGGTCAGAAAATTTCAATTATGTCTTTGAAAATCATTTCGATAATCGCCTATATTTGGACAAAAACTTTGGTGAGGTTTGGTTTGATAAAGCGCATAATATTTTTATAGATACCTTGGTTGATGTTGGTGTTTTAGGTTTTCTAGCTATTATTTTGGTTATCGCTTATTTCCTTTTTGTTATCCGGTGTGCTTTTAAAAAGGATTTAATTTCAAACTTTGAAGCAATTATTCTTTCGATTTTGCCTTTTGCTCATATTCTCCAATTGCAGACTGGTTTTGATACTCCGGGGACTTTCGCCTTACTCACGCTTTTTGGTGGTTATGCCTTATATCTTGAGAAAGAAATGGTTTCAGAAGTTAAAGAAATTAATACAGAAAGCAAAATTAATGTTTGGGTTAATAAATCTTTTGCTATTCTACTCGCCTTGATTTCAGTTTTTGGTTTGAAGTATTTATTTCTCGATGAATACGGCCGTCAATTTTCATTATTTAAAACATTTACGACAAGCGATAACAAAATCCAAGAAAAATATGTAAAAGATTCACTTTCTCGTATTTCTGATTTTGAATCTTTGCGCCTTTCTTCCAATTCATTTATTAAAGGCGTACTTGAATTAATGGCTTCTCCAAACTTTAATAAAGCAATGGCCGATATCGCCCTTTCTCGCTTGTCATTATATGAAGATCGCTACCGAGCCTATCTTGAAGAAGTGCCAGATTATTATCGGGCGCGTATGAATTTAGCCCATATCTTGCTTATGGAAACTGTATTAGGCAAAAACAGGATTGCGGAGGCGAGGGAAATTATAAAAGATTCATATAATATTTCTCCACAAAATCCGCTCACTTACGCAATGGACGCTCTCGCCGATTTATATGTCGGAAATATCAAGGGAGCAAAGGAAAAAATTAACGCTGGTATTGCTTTAAATCCTGACATACCATTTTCTAAAGAAGTAATGGCTTATATTGAAAGGCAGGAGAAGTCTTTTCCTACAGTTACGGTCCTAAAGCTAGAAAATCTGTAATTTATATTGAGGGGGGTTGTGGTTTCCGGATTATTTTTTCATTGTATAATGTTGGTATATGAGCAAGTATTTTGATCAAACTTTTTTTAAGTTTCTGTTTGGTTTCATTGCAATTTTGGCCGCAAGCTTTGCTTTTCTTTACTTTACAAGGCTTTTAGATACAAACAGGGAGCCGACATTGAATACTTATGCTGAAGTTGAAGTAGTCGGAGCGAATTAACAAAAAATCCTTAGCATCTGCTGAGGATTTTTTGTATAAATTTATGAAATACTCAATTAAAATAATGTTTTTGGTAACCTTTATTGTTTTGCCAGTAGGACTCCGTGCTTCAATGGTTTTTTCAGAAATTATGTATGACTTATCCGGAGCAGACACTAATGAGTGGATTGAAGTAGAGAACTCTGGCTCAAATCAAATCGACTTTTCTTTGTGGAAATTATTTGAAGCTAATTCTAACCACGGCCTTAATTTAATAAGTGGAAATGCTGTCATTGGAGCAGGGGAATTTGCAATAATTGCAAATGATTCAGCCGCTTTTATTTCGGAATTCCCATCTTTTTCTGGTAATCTTTTTGATAGCTCTTTTAGCCTTTCAAATACAGGAGAGACTTTGGTTTTGCGAGATGAGACTTTATCAGATAAGGATACAGTCTCTTACGATTCAGGTATGGGGGCAACTGAAGATGGCAATTCACTCCAAAATTTAAACTCCAGTTGGACCCCCGCATTTCCGACCCCCGGTGTTAAAAATAGTGATACTGGCAATTCTCAAGAATCGCAGGAACCGGTAGCGGAAGAAAGTAATTCTTTAGGATCTTCCAACAAATCTTTATCAACTTCTGTATCACCAGAAAAGAAGGTCAATAATTCAGCAACCCCCGCGTTAATAGTTTCAATAGGAAAAGATCAACTTACGGCGATTGGTAATCCCGTTGAATTTATGGCGGACGTAAGAGCGGCAACTCCATTGGCTAGAAAAATTATTTATAGGTGGTCTTTTGGAGATGGCTCAACGGGGGCTGGTCAAAAGGTAACTTACAATTATCCTTACCCTGGAGATTATGTTGCGGTTCTCGATGTTTCTCGTGGTTCTGACAAGGCAACAGCTAGAGTTAATGTCAAAGTTATTGAGCCAAATTTGGTTTTCAAGGCTCTATCTTCTGGAGTAATTCAAATAGAAAATAAAGGAAAAGAAGATGTTAATTTATCTTTTTGGAAGATTGAATCGTCTGATAAATCTTTTGTTTTTCCAGAAAATACTATTGTAAAGGCGACAAGCTTAATTAGTGTTCCGCCGGAAGTATCGAATCTTAATGTTAATCCAACAAATTTGATCTACGTGTTTAACCCACTTAATGTCCGTTACATAAGCAGTGATCAAAAACAGGGGGAAAATCTTGGGCAAGTGGCAATAATAGACAAAACCCCAAGAATAAATGCAGAGCAAACAAAAACTAATCCCAAGGAGATTCTTAATAAAGAAAATTCAATAGATATTTCAAGTGAAAATCTTACTGCTTCGGCCGCCAATTTCTTTGAAGTGGAGAAACCCCCAAGTCTTTGGAATAGGTTGAAAAAGTTTTTTACTGGAATATTCAGGTGAACCCATTGAAAGTTAAATAACATGTAGTATTTGACTTATTTTTCTAAATATATAAACTATTTTGCATAAGGCCAAAGACAGTAGGCAGTTGCCTAAAAGGCGACAGAGGTCCTACCGAGGCAAACCGCTCATCTGAGCGGTCGCAACTCTTGCGGCCTTATAAAGGTCGTATTTTTTTGTCCAAATTTTATGGCAATATCAAAAGAAAAAAAGAAAGAAATTGTAGCAAAGCTTAAAGGAGCTTTGCAGGGTGCAAAATCTCTTGTATTTGTGAATTTCCACGGTTTAAATGTCATGGGAGTAAATGAGATGCGAAGAGGTCTTCGCAATGCCGGTGTATCGTATCTTGTTGCAAAAAAATCTCTAATCCGTCGAGCATTAGATGAAGTTAAGTTTTCTGGAGAGACTCCAGAGCTTCCTGGTGAACTTGCTTTGGCTTGGAGTGATGATTTGATAGCGCCAGCTCGAGAAGTTTATGGATTCCAAAAGAAAAACCCAGAAGGTTTAAAGATTGTCGGAGGTATGTTTGAAGGAAAGTTTATGAGTCAGGTGGATATGATGGACATCGCGATGATTCCTGCGCTACCTGTTCTTCATGGCAAGTTCGTCAACATTATCAATTCGCCAATTCAGAGATTTGTTATTGGTTTGAGTAAGATTGCAGAGAAAAAATCTTAAATTATTATTTATTCACTAACTATGTCAGAAGAAACAAAAGTTGAAGTTCCAGCAAAATTCAAATCAATTGTTGAAGAAATTGAGAAAATGTCAGTGCTTGATTTGAATGAGCTTGTAAAAGTGTTTGAGAGTAAGTTTGGCGTATCTGCAACAGCTGTCGCTGCCGCTCCTGCGTCTGGCGCTTCTGCTGAAGAGGCAAAAGACACTATGAATGTTGAGCTCACCGATGGTGGTGCAACAAAAATCGCAGTTATTAAGGTAGTAAAAGAAGTTTTGGGCCTTGGTCTTAAGGAAGCGAAAGATTTAGTAGATGCTGCTCCGGCAATGCTAAAGACAGATATGAAGAAAGAGGAAGCGGAGGATTTGAAGAAAAAGATTGAAGAAGCTGGAGGTAAGGTTACATTCAAATAATTCTTATATTAAGAAATAATCAAAAAATCCCCGTATGGGGATTTTTTGTATAAGGAAGACGCCACCAGTTATATTGCAACGGATGGCGTCAGGTTAGTGCTAGCTATTGCATCAAGAGTTGGAGTTTTCTCAACTCTCTCTCAATTTCTTGTACAGACCTCTTAAACCACTCTTCTTCGAACAGTTCACTCCACTCTTCTATCTTCTTCTGCCCGTTGTATATGCTTCTAGCAAAAAAACTACTGCCGTCTATGATAATGGGCCCACCAATTGTAGCGATGGGGTAGACATCGAGAATATTGCCGTGTTGGGTAATAAGCCAGCTGTGTTCATGACCATGAACTATACAACTATCTACAACGTGCAGATTGAAAATTTCTCCAATTGCACGGGCAAGCATGTGACAGGAAAGGACGATAGTCTCTCCGCTAGTTTTTTCTCCGAAGTTAATGTCCGGCAAGTTTTCAACTAGCCACCTAACTTTCCTCCACAAGAGGATATCTTCTCCGTGGATTAATGCCATGGCATACGGGGTCATATATTCTCCAGTAAAATGGTCAGAGTCCATGCTATTGATAGAATAATAGTTTGATATTGTCAATATTCTCCCCAAGCTCATTTTTCAATGGTAGAATATGGGGATAAAGAAAATCATGGAAACACTGACTAAGTTATTCGGTAATGCTGCAAAGGTAAAGATTATTAAGCAGTTTTTGTTTAATCCCAATACGCCTTTTGGTATTTCAGATATAGCGGACCGAACAAAAGAATCCGAATCAAAGGTTAGAAAAGAGATTAATCTTTTAGCAAAAATGCGCCTTGTGAAGCGCAAAGTCTTTTCTAAGACGATTTATAATAAAAAAAAGTCAAAGATTACTCAGAAAAAGGTTCGTGTAAATGGGTGGTTACTTAATAGTAATTTTGAATACCTCGCTCCGCTTCAGAGTTTCCTTATAAATGTAAACCACTTAAGTCCTAAGGATATATCAAGAAAGCTAAACCGCGGGGGGAACTTGAAACTTGTAATTACATCTGGCGTCTTCATTCAGGATCCCGAAAGCAGGGTAGACCTTTTGGTGGTGGGGGATCATTTAAAGAAAGGGGTTATAGACTCAACAATTAAAACAATAGAGTCAGAAATAGGGAAAGATATTAGATATGCTGTTTTTGAAACTCCAGATTTTCAATATCGGCTTGGCCTTTACGACAAACTCATCAGAGATATTTTGGATAGTCCGCATGAAAAGATATTAAATAAGCTTGGCGTTTAATTGGCAAAATCGGGTTTATTATTATCCACATAAACAAAAAACGGCCCTAAATAAAGGAACGACGAAATGATATAATGGGAAGAGAGCACTTTTGCCAATAAGTTAAAAGGTCAGAATTATCAATAATTGTGTCGCAGTAACTCTGCACACGTTCCGCTTCGGCGGGTAAAGTATTTATGATTATCAATACCTGGAGCACAGCGCTTCAAAGTTCTTTTGCGGGTTTGTGGATAGGGATCGTAAACTATCTACCAAACATTGTTGTTGCAGTTATCATTTTTGTTTTAGGTTGGGTTGTCGGAACAGTTGTTGGTCGTGGCATTCAACAGCTTTTTAAGTCTATTCGTGTAGATGAGGCTCTTAAAAAGACCGGGGCAGATGAAATGATGCACCGAGGTGGCTTGAATCTTAATACAGGAGCATTTGTCGGTGGACTGATTAAGTGGTTTATTATTCTCGTGTTTCTTATTGCCGCTTTCGATGTATTGGGCCTTGCAGAAGTAAATCAATTTCTTCAAGGTGTAGTTCTTCAATACCTCCCCAAAGTGATTGTTGCAGTACTTGTTTTACTTGTTGCTGGTGTTTTGGGTGATGCGGTTCAGAAAGCCGTTATCGCTTCAGCCCGAGCCGCTGACATAAGATCTGCTGGTATGTTGGGCGCTGTTGCGCGATGGTCAATTTGGATTTTTGCGTTTCTGATTGCACTTTCCCAGCTTGGTATCGCCGCTCCATTCTTTCAGACTCTATTTACTGGCTTTATTATTGCCCTTTCCTTGGCTATCGGTCTTTCATTTGGTCTTGGGGGTCAGGGTGCCGCATCAGATTTCATTGCGAAAATGCGTGATGAGATGAATGATAGAAAATAATCTCTTATTGAGGCATTAGTGTTGAAAACACCCGATTAATATCGGGTGTTTTCGTTATTTGACTTTATTTTCTGTTTGTTTATACTATATCCCTATCTGTATGTTAAAAATCTTCAAACCTCTAAAAAAGCGGAATCCATAACCCGAAAATTTCGTGTTAGAAGAAAAACCGCTTTGAAAAAGGCGGTTTTTCTTAAACCAAAAATCCGCTAGGTAATGAGGAAACAGACAGAAGTACTTTGACAATTTAATTCCTGTCATATCACCGTTTCTTCTGTACCAACAGAGGGGTCTTCGGTGGTAGAGATAGGGTCAAAAAACATTTGCAAAGATTTGATTGTATGATTTTTGCAAAGACAATGATAAATGTTCTTATGATTGATTTCATAGAACAGAACAAAGCAAATTTTTTTGTGCATTACTTATGCGAAAGTAATGTGTAGAAAAAATTTCATTTTTATTTGTGATTTGCAAATAAAAATGAATAAGGCGGTTTTTACATTTCCTAATAGGGAATGTAAGGGCGTATGGTGGATGCCTTGGCTCTAAAAGGCGATGAAGGACGTAGTTTGGCTGCGATAAGCTTCGGGGAGGTGCCTAGCAACCTTTGATCCGGAGATTTCCGAATGGGGAAACCCATCCCGTTTCGACGGGATGTGCAGGACTAGACGCCTGCACGCGCACCCAGGGAAGTAAAACATTTCAGTACCTGGAGGAAAAGAAAACAATCTGACGTAAGTCAGAAACATCTCCTGAGTAGCGGCGAGCGAAAGGGAAGAAGCCCAAACTTAGCACCACTTTCACCGGATAATTATTTGTCCTGTGGAAGTGTTGCTGGGGGTTGTAAGGCAGTAGTGTCGCTTTTTTAAAAGCGAGAAGAGTTACAAAATGTTTCATTAACTGAATGCGCTGGAAAGCGCTGCCCAAGAGGGTAATAGCCCCGTAAGTGAAAATCAAACATCTCTTTTACTACTGTTCTTGAGTACCTCGAGACACGAATGGCTCGAGGGAATCTGCCGGAACTAACCGGTAAGGCTAAATACTTTTAGAGACCGATAGTGAACTAGTACCGTGAGGGAAAGGTGAAAAGTAGCCCGGTAAGGGCGGTGAAATAGACCTGAAACCATATGCCTACAAGGAGTCAGAGCGGGTATTTATATCC
>CAYLHJ010000007.1:0-44827 GCA_964383705.1 uncultured Candidatus Saccharibacteria bacterium
ATACGGGACTTGATGTTTCATCTGACCTGCCAACCTAAATTATTAATTGATTCATTAATTTGATTCATAATAGCATTTACTTCTTCATCGGTGAGAGTCTTCTCATAGGATTGAAATACTAATCGATAGGCATAAGATGTTTTTTCACCATCTGGAAATTCTTTAGTAAATACATCGAAAAGACGAAACGAGGTTAATAAATCCGTACCTTTGTTTATGATTACCTTTAAGAGCTCTTCGTTTTTTATATCTTTAGGAACAAACACGGCAATATCGCGAAGAACAAATGGATAGGGAGAAAAAGGTTTATATCTCAGCGTTTTGTTTGATTCAAAGATAATTGCCTCTTTTGGTTCATTGAGCTTAGAAATCAGACCACCAAAATCTATCTCGTATATATTCTCATCTTGTTTGGCTTGAGAAAAATTAAAATTTAATTTTTTAGAAAGCAGATCCAAGGCTTCATTAATATAATCTGATTCCTTATTTTTCTTATAACCGTGCGCATTTTTTACCCCCAAAGCAAGGATGGAATATTCTCCGCCATCTCTAAAAACCTTCCCTATTTCGAAGATTTTAACACTTTCCAAACCAAACAATTCAGCATTTACCACATTATCTTCAAGCGCCTTACCTACTGATTTTCTTAAATTATTTCTTAAAAATGCCCTGTCTTTAGCGAGAGGATTTTCTAATTCGATTTCTCCTTCTCTCTCGAAGGTATAAGTATATACTTCTGAAAAACCAAGTTCTGCGAGAATTCCACGAACAACTTGAGAGTAATAGAAAAATTTATTCGAGATTGCTACCTTATCTTTATTAATAGCTTTTGAGGCAATATTGGAGTACCCATAGATTCTGCCAATTTCTTCAATTAGATCTTCGCGATTGCCAGAAACTAGAAAACTGCGCGAAGACATAAGGTCAAGCCTTTTAGAAGGAATAGTCACTATAAAACGGCTCTCTCCTGAAAAAATCATTCTCCTGTATCCACGAATGTTTTTAAAAGCGGGAGTAATTGATAAATCTTCAATCACAACCTCCCCTTTGTGCCACATACCAGAGGCATGAATAACCTTACCATCACCCAAATACAAACCATTGTGGTCAATTCCCTGTGATACCTCCTGGCCAGAGAAAAATTCTTTTGTCTTGGTGTGACGAACTTTCTGTTTAACATTTTCACCAGTACTTAAAATTTTTATTTCTTTTTCTTCTCCCGTATTGTCATTTTGGGAAAAAATTATATCGCCCGGCATAAGTTCAGACTCATCGATTTCATCTCCAAATACATACTGATCAATTGTCATTCGAGGAATTTGAACCCCCGATTGGGAAAATACATAAGACACAAAAGAAGAACAATCAAAAGCATCTGGAGCATCATAACTTATGCTTGCCCCATATTTATATGGGACGCCCAAAAGAGATTTGGCTGTATCAATAATTTTTTCTTTTGGATCTGATATTTCAAATACAAAATTTGCTTTTTCAAGAATTTTTCCAATATCACCCTCAGATAGATTTAAACCCAAAGTATCATTAATCTCTTTTACTGAAACACCAATCTTATATGGTTTTCTTTTTTTAGGATACCAATCAAATAAACCTTCAATAACCGTTTTATCTCCACCCGCTATTTTTAAAATGAGATCAGACGCAAATTTTAAAGCCTCAGTTGTTAATTCTGGTGTAATTTCATTCTCAAATCTGATTGAAGCATCAGTTCTAAGCCCGAGAGCTTTTGCCGTTTTTCTTATACTAATTGGATCAAAGTTTGCTGATTCAAGTAAAATATTTTTTGTATTTTTATCAATCTCTGTAGCAATACCCCCCTTTACGCCAGCAATACCCAAAATAGATCTACCCTCGTTATTACCATCAGTAATAAGTAAATTTTCTGAGCCAACCTTATACTCCTTGTTATCCAAGGAGACAAAAGATTCCCCATCAACGCCCTTTCGTATAAGAATTTTATAAATACCATCTCCAGACAACTTTGAAAGATCGTATGCATGCATTGGTTGACCAATTTCAAACATAACAATATTTGTAGCATCGACAACATTATTTATCGGACGCTGGCCAATAGAAGTAAGTTTATTTTTTATCCATTCGGGACTTTCTTTAACTTCAATATTATTTATAACAATGGCACTGAAACGACGAACAAGATTACCTTCTTCAAATTCAGCACTAAATGTGTTCGATTCCGGCAATAATAATTTTTTTTCACCAAATTTCTCTGACACGACAGCGAGATTAGTCAAAACAGATAGCTCCCGTGCGATCCCTTGATGAGACAGACAGTCGTGTGCTCGATCTGGCATAACCTTAATGTCAAATACTGTGTCTTCTCCACGACCATTAATAGACTCCACTTCAAAAGAATGCATCGTGAAAATTTCACCAATCTCTTCTGGTGTGGGGAGAGGATCTTTAAAATAATCTTGAAGCCAGTTATATGATATTCTCATTTTTAGAATTGATTTACGACACGGAGATCGCCTTGGTGAAGAAGTCTGACATCGTCAATTCCATATTTAAGAAGCGCCAATCTGTCTATACCAACACCAAATGCAAAACCCTTAAACTTACGCGGATGTACCCCCATAGATTGCAAGACATATGGATGGACCATCCCCGCGCCCATAACTTCAATCCAACCAGTGTGTTTGCAAGTCGAACACCCCTTACCCCCACACTTGAAACAAGACATATCTATCTCAACTCCCGGCTCAACAAAAGGAAAAAAACTTGGCCTTAATCGTGTTGATGTCTTAGCTCCGAATAATTTTTCAAAATAATATTCAATTACATATTTTAAATTTGCCAGAGAAACATTCTCCTCTATCATAAGACCTTCAAGCTGATAAAACTGTGCTTCATGAGTTGCATCAGTTGCCTCGTGTCGAAAAACTTTTCCTGGAACAATAATTCTAATTGGTGGTTTATGAGTTTCCGCATACCGCACCTGAACTGGCGAAGTATGAGTGCGCAAGAGATTCCTGTCCTTTATCGGTTTCAACCAAAAAGTGTCCCACATATCTCGAGCGGGGTGATGGGCTGGAATGTTTAAGGCATCAAAATTATAATATTCAGTTTCTATCTCAGGACCTTCTACCGCTTCAAACCCAAGCTCTTGAAAGATGCTGTTTGTTGTTTGGATAATATGAGTAATCGGGTGAAGGTGGCCAAAAGCCCTTTTTTCTTCCATAGAGCTTATTATATATAAGAGGTAGACTCATTCAAAATCTTTCTTTTGATTAAAAATTTCATCCGCAATATTCCAATAATTACCATATCCATTCTTCTTCATCCAATACCACCATTCTGCCCCCCAAAGATATTGACTACTAAAACCAGTATCTTTGGCAAATGAGACAATTTCTAGAAATTTATCCTCATCCATTCTTTTAATTTGTTCCTCAATAGGAGTATTTACTATTGGTTGCAAAAGCCACGGCTCAAGTGAAAGTTCAATAAGCATGTTCTCCTTTTGGCCGAATAAAATCCTCATTAAATTGCTCTTAACTTTATAGAATGATGGCAAATAAATGGTCCTTACCTGCCCAACCGAAGGATTCCAAAGATAGATATAGACACTGGTACCGAAAGCATCCCCATATCTCCAAGCGTTATACCAGAGGCCTAAATTTCCACTATCAGTAACAAGCACTTTACGATTTGGATCAAGATCCTTTACAAGAGCAATCTCTTTTCTTAGAAATTTTTTATCCAACTTTCCACAATGTTCTTTGGCAAAAACACTCAAAAATGGCTCATTCTCAACCTGCCAATATATGATATTTTCATAATCCTTATATCTATTAATAACAGCCTCAATATAAGAGAGTATTTCTAACTGCTTTTCTTCCTGAGATAATTGTTTGACCCAGGCGGGTTCGTGACATTCTGGCCATCCGGGCAGTCTCCTTCCAATAGCAAATATAACTTTTGCTTTTCTCTTTCTTGCCTCATTAAGCTGAAAATCTAACTCGCTAAAATTAAAGATATCTCTTTCGAACTCAACCATTGGCCAATGGGCAGATAAACGAAAATTTCGCACTCCGAGATCATCCAAGAGCGAAATATAGACCTCTTTCCAAGGAAGATTAAGCTCGTCTGAGTGAAACTTGCTAAAAGAAACTCCGTATGTGATTTCTTGGGGAGTTTCTTTCCTGGACAGGACAAAAAAACCAAAAACAGAGACAAAAATTAAGAACAAAATAAATTTTAAAAAAAACTTCCAATTAATCATAGAAATAGAACAAAAAAACCACTAGCAATAAAAACCATTGCTAAAATTTTATGAGCAACATGCCCTGGTCGAAATTCATGATCAAATTGCTCCTTCATTTTATTTCTAAGTAAAAATATGAACACAAAAACAAAGAGAAATTGAAGGGAATTTAATGAATTAACAATAGAGACGCTACCAATTCTAATCGCATACAAAGTAGAAAGGAAAGCTATACCCCCAAGAACTCTGTTTAATAATATAAGAGATGTTGTCTTTTTAGTTACTGATTTAGAACCACCAAATACTCCCTGTCTGCAAGCTGGCCACGCTAGTAGAGCTACTGCTCCGATAACATTGCCCATTCGTGACCAAAAAAATCCATCAGCAAAAGATGTGTGATTGAATAAAATCTTTAACAGAACAGCTGAAAAACCGAAAAGAAGTCCGGAAAAAACTATCATTGAAAATGATTTCGCATTAAAGCGAAAATGCCCGACAAGGAGCATACCAACGACGAAAAGGAAAAGTGCCGACGGGAATGATTCTGGAAGAGACTCTTTAAGTATTACAAAACCCAAAACAAATGTGGTAATCGTTGAAATTGCAGCCAGCCATGGGACAACATCTGTAGCACTCGCAATTTTTAAAGCACTATAAAGCAGAAGAATAGAACCTATAAACGAAAAGCCGATAAGAAGAGAGAAGCCAATTATAAAGGGGCTTGGCACATGTATAACACCAAACGGCAACAAAACAACAACTATTCCAGATATAATGCCAACATAGAAGGCGTATACGCTTGGACGAGAAACGTCCTTCGAGGTAACAATATACTTATCTATCAAGACAATGAAAGCAGATAGGATTTGCCCGAAAACCGCAAAAAATAATACTGCTATAACATCTGACGACATTGTTTAATAATTATACGCTATTTTTTTCAGCTATTTCCTTATAGAACAGTGCTGATGGGCGAATATTCCGTTTAAGATTTTTATAATCTATTTCCACAAGCCCAAATCTCTTTTCAAAACCAAAGGACCATTCAAAATTATCCAAAAGTGACCAATAAAAATAACCCCTAACATCAACTTTCTCATCAATGGCGAGCTTTAAAGCGCGGATATGCTCTCGGATAAACATTTTTCTACTTTGATCAAATTCATCAGCAATCCCATTTTCAGTAACATAAATTGGCTTATTGTACTGTTTTAATTCAAGTAGAACACTACGAAATCCTTCTGGAAAGATGTCCCAGCCCATTTCAGTTTTTTCATATTTGGGTCCATGACCAAACCGCTTATGGATGTAATAATTGAGCCCAATAAAATCCTGACTATTACTAATCCTTCTTAAGAATAAGTGATTCCAGAACCATCTAGCCAGATTCGACAATATTTGATTCCAAGGAAATAAATCTGAATCAAAAAACATATTATGTTTTGCAATCCCAACTTGAGCAGTATTGTCTAATAATTTAATCCCTTTATAAGCAAGTCTGTGAGATTTGATTAAATTATTAAAAACCTTCAAAAAGAGGAAAGTGTTTTTTTAAATGGTGGCCACTTACCCTTTAAATACCCCCCAGATAACCAAATTAGTGGCTCATTTATGGTTATCCAGAATTTTGATTCTTCTTTAAGATTTTGAAATACAAAAGTACAGTAACGGGCAAATATATCTGGAGCTTCTTTATTTTCAAAGCCTCCTTTATTAGCAAACCAGCTTGGAAGCGTGAAATGCCAAAGAGTCACAAATGGTTCCAGATCGCGAGCATGAAGGGCCCGAAGAACTTTTCTATAATGATTTATCTCTTCTTGGTTAAAAACACCCTCCTGAGGCTCAATTCTCGACCACTCAATTGAAAGACGGTGAGCATTTTGGCCCAAAGATTTGGCGATATCAAAATCTTCCTCATATCTGTGGTAATGGTCGGTGGCCATACCAGCATCAGGAAGTATGCCTCTGCGAGATGACTCTGCCCAATCATTATTATTTATTCCACCTTCAACCTGATATGCGGCGGTTGCAGATCCCCACAAGAATTTTTCCGGAAATTTACTAGATTGCATACTCCTTAGATTTATAGTTTAAGTATACCAAGTAAATTTATGGTCTGTTGCTAAAAGGATATGGAATAGAATTTTTCTTTATCTTCAATGTACACGACGCCGTCATCTGAAACACGAAAATCTAAATTAGTCCCTTTAACAATAGTTTGTGTATTTCTAGGCATTGAATCAGTAATCTCTGAAACAAAAATTCCTTCCTTTAGGGCTAATATAATAATATCGTCTCGGCCTGGAAAAAGATCGAAATACTTTACTGATGAATTGGTTCCTAAAAATATCTGGTTTTTACACAACTCATTAACACAGAAAAAATAGGGCGCAGAATCAATATCGCCTACCCACTGAATGTTAAGTCCTGAGACATTATTTTGAATCTGAAGTTTATTTTTATATTTAATGTTACTAATTGAGGTCGTAACAAATTTGGTTGTCGTAGCCATAAAAAGTTTCTTTACGGCATCATATTCTGGATTCGATTCTTTAATTAAAGATGAGTTAATTTTTATTGATGATGAGCTCGCTGAGTTAGTTTGAGTAATTATTGGTAATATTTCAACAAGAACTGGTTTTTCTGCAATAAGAAAGGGATGAGCTTCAGTAACTGTTTGCGGAAAAACTCGCATTTGTTTATACCATGATTGATAACCGGCTTTCTCTACCTTAACATCGTAACTTCCCGGCCTGAGATTTTGCACAAAAACATTTTTTGAAAATACACGCGTCTCTTTTACAACAGATTTTCCAATACTAACCTCCACCCCAGAATAAGGAACAAAGACATACATACCGCCAGTACGAATCAAATCAAGAGCGCTATTTAGCCGATAACCTGCAGAATACAAGATAAGCAAAGGGATAGAAATTAAGAACAAGAGAACAAATCCTCCCAAATATATCCTACGTTTTTTTATTGATAATGGTTTCATATTGCTTTCTATGCTTTGGAGTGACCCAAAAACCAAGGTAGCGCCCCAATAAAAGTCTTGTTTGGGCATCAAGTCCAGGTATCGCTCCAAATACTATAATCGTAAAAGGAACAAGAATCCACTGAAACGCCATATATAACTTTGAAAAAGAGCTTCTCCGACTAGGGGCCGGTGGTAAAAATGAAAGAAAAATAATAGCAGTTAATACAAGACCAAACATTGAAATAATCATAAGATTACGTGTCACATAAGGTAGATTATATGAAAGGATGGTCGCATTAAATTGATTACCCCCCAAAAGAACCGGAAGCCAACCCAAAAGAAAGATCATAATTGGATTAGTTGCCAGAGACCAAAAACCCTCAAGTTGAATGAATGAAATTCGTATTTTTGTACGAAGAGGTATCGCTTTATTTTTTATAAAACCAAACATAACATATGGAATATTTTCTACCCCCCAAGACCATCTTCGATGTTGTTTGTAAATGTTTTTTGAGGTTTCAAAAAAAGATGGAGCAAGATTTGCATCCATAGAAACAGGATACGAAATTGGGATGACACTATAATCACCATTACGGGCCAAAAATAGATTCCAAAAGATACGAGAATCCTCAGAAACCATATTCTTTTGCCAATACCCGATTTCATAAAGTGACTGAAAGGAGACAGAGTGAGAAGAAAATGTAGATAATTTCTCTGGCCTCTCTTGCTGTATCATCTGCCAAAAAGTACTTGAAGCTGCAACCACCCGTGAAAGAGCTGGAACCTGCCAGATATTATTGTTGTAAAATGGAACCGGCTGAAAAGAAACCTTATGTGGGTCAGGAGCAGTTAGAAAATGCCAAGTAAGACAGAGAAAATATTGTTTATAAGCAACAGTATCAACATCAAAAGCCGAAACTACTACTGAGGAATAAGGTATTTTTAATTTATCTAAAATATTAATCCTGGCTTCCTCTGCAGCATAAGATATATTTGAGCCCTTTCCTGGCATCTCGCCAGGGATACCCTTTGGATGAGTGGTTATTAGAAAGGAGCCAAACAAAGTTCCATATTGATTCTTAATTTGTCTCGCTATGGTCTGTGCATTCTGCCCAGCATCTTCCTCTGCCGCCAATACCACAAACATTTTGCTCTTGTCACATTCAGTTTCAAATAACGCTTTCACGCTTTGCTCTACAACCTCAAGAGTTTCATTGTGATATGGGAGAATTACTAAATGAACAATGTCTTCATATTTTAGCGTTGAAAGCATTTGAGCCCAATCAATTCTAAGATTATGTTGGATGCGTTTCCAATTATAACGGAGGTGTATCGCAAGATATGCATTTTTAAAAAGCCAATAAAGGTCGAAAGCTATAATAAAATAGGCCGCAAAGACTGGTACAAAAAAAGATATGATTATGGTCCCAATAATTGTGAACCAAGCCAAAAAACCTGGCAGAATTTCAAGAATACGGTATATAACCCTATCTTTTCCACTTAAATCGGACGCTCTGGCGACATGAAAGTATGGAGAATGTCTGTAATCCATCGGATTTGATATTAAATCTTTCACTATAGGTTTTTCTCTGAGCCACCTCCCGGGCTTGAACCGGGGACCCACAGTTTACAAAACTGTTGCTCTACCAACTGAGCTAAGGTGGCAATTAAATTTCAATTTCACCCAAAGAGCCCCGAACGCAAACTACTCTACCATAACGTCATCAATCCTGCCCGTAATACTATTTTCTTTGTGTTTAGAAATATCTCTCAAAAATGGAGAGACATTTACTGATTGCCTCAAGATGCGGTTGCCTCTAACATTCAAGGCGATCGGCGCGTATCGTTCTCGTAAATTCTTTCTAAGCAGAAAGAAAAAATATTTTGTTTGACGAGGAAGTTCAACTTTCAAAAAAAGAATTAATTTTTCAGATAAAACAATGAATTGATTTTGTAGAGAAAAGGAATGTCTCTTGACCAACCCATCAAAACGAGATAGAAAATTACTAAAGAAAGTCTTACTCCTTCTCTGTTGCTCAAATGCCTTAAAGGAAAGCAAGCTAAGGATACCCAAAAAGGAAACCGCAAATGCTAAATTAAGTAACATATAACTATTCTACCCCTGAATAGAGAATCTTACAAAGCGCCTAATCTCAATCCTCTCTCCAAACTTCTGTATAGCACCAGTAATAAGATCCTTTACTTTCATCTCAGGATTTTTGATAAATTCCTGTTCGTATAAACTCCTTTCACCAAAATATGCTAACAATTTGCCATCAAGAATCTTCTGTTTCAAGTCTTCTGGTTTTCCCTCTGCTTCTTTAGCAAAAACTTCTAAAGCAGTTTTTCGCGCCTCTTCGCTGACATCTTCAACTTTAAGAAATTGTGGGTCACTCGCGGCCACCTGCATAGCAAGGTCATAAGCAAGTGCCTTAAACTCCTCATTCTTGGATACAAAGTCTGTTTCGCAAGAAAGTTCTACAATTGCCCCAACAGATCCCGCACCGTGAATATAGGAAGCAATTGTTCCCGCACCAAGAGTTCGATCGGATTTCTTTTGGGCAACCTCTCCGCTTCTTTTTTGAAGAATAATCACAGCTTTCTCAATATCACCATTGGATTCTTCAAGGGCCTTATGACATTGCATAATAGAAAGGCCTGTTCTATCACGAAGCATTTTAACTTGTTCCGTTGTAATCATGTAAATATACTAAAATAACTAAAACGCACCCGAATTGAAATTGTGGTTAATCGCTTTTTTCTCCCTTTTTTTGTCCATCTACTAAATCTTTTTTACCGTCAGCAATTGCAGAAACGATTTCTTCAACAAAAAACTGAATACTCGCAACAGAAGCGTCATTGCCCGGAATCGGATATTCAATTTCGCGAATATTACAATCAGAACTTGCCAGAGCAACAACCGGAATATTAAGATTATTTGCTTCAGCCACAGCAATATGTTCGCGCTTCGGATCTATAACAAAAAGCGCTTTTGGCAACATCTTCATTGGAACAAGCCCAGAGAAAGACTTCTGAAGTCGCTCAATTTCCCTATCAATGAGTAGGCGTTCTTTTTTTGTATATTTTCCAAGCTCTCCTTTTTCTTTCTGATTAGTTAAGTCTTCAAGCTTACCAATGCGCTTTTTAATCTCAGTAAAATTTGTCATTGTTCCACCAAGCCAACGACCAGCAACATATGGTGCACCTATCTTTACTGCCCCCTCCTGAATAGCTTGTCGTGCCTCATTCTTGCCACCAACAAAGAGAATTGTCCCTCCATTAGCAACCTGATTCCTAATAAAGGTCTTTGCCAATTCAAGTGCTTGATAGGTCTTTTCTAGATCAAAAATCTCAATCTTATTCTTCACACCAAAAAGATAGGATTTAACTGAAGGGTGTCGGCGAGATCGAATTACGCCAAAATGAGCTCCCGCCTTAAAAAGGCCGGATAGTTTTGTCTCTGCTTGTTTTTCTTGTGTTAACATAATGAAAAAACAAATACGTGAGGGAAATACTAACAAAGTAATAAACTTTAGGCAATAGCTATTTTAAAGATTAGTTTCTGCGCTCTTATCACGCAAAGTGCCAATAATTGGGTCCAGATTACCAGCAAGAATCGTTTCAATATTATGCCAAGATTCTTTTATGCGGTGGTCAGTAATTCTGTCTTGAAGTATATTGTAGGTTCGAATCTTTTCTGACCTATCTGCGGTACCAATTTGGTTTTTTCTGTCCTTTGAAAATTTCTTACTTTCCTCTTCCTCCTTTAGGGCAGACAGTTTCGCTGTCAAAATCGCAAGAGCCTTCTCGCGATTTGCTCCCTGACTCCTTTGCGAGGTTGATCTAACATCAATACCTGTCGGAATGTGAACAATACGAACTGCCGATTCAACTTTATTTACATTTTGCCCGCCAGCCCCTCCAGAACGTGAAAATTCAATCTGAAGTTCACTCGGGTTAATTTCAATCTTTATTTTTTTACGAATGGGAAGAATTGCAACTGATGCAGTAGAAGTATGAACTCGGCCCGATTTCTCAGTTTCCGGAATGCGTTGTATTCGATGAACCCCAGTCTCAAACCTAAGTGCCTCATAAACGCCCTGACCTCTAATCTCAAATGAAGCTTCTTTGTAGCCACCTAAAGCGCTTTTTGATTCATCAATGACTGAAACAGCCCAATTCATCTTTTCAGCATATCTCCTATACATAAGCGCTAAAGTCTCAGCAAAAAGTGCCGCCTCTTCCCCACCAACACCGGCCCGAACTTCTAAAAGAACTTCGTTGGGAAATTCTTCCTCTTTTTCTTCTTCTTTTATAATCTCTTCCATCTGACTCTTTAGCGTTTCCTTTTGCAGAGCAATATTTTTTATCTCACCTTCTACTAAATCAACAAGTGAAGAATCTTTTTTTAACATATCTAAAATATCTTCTTCTTCTTTAAGAAGCTTTTCATATTGCTCTGCAAAAAACTTAGTCTTTTGGTTATTTTTAAAAATCTCTAAATCCATATTTTATTACTTAATATTATTGTACACTCCAAACAAAAAAGCCTCTTAGACTTGAGTATCTTGTCTGGAGGCTTTTTTGTTAATTTTTCTTTGTAGTCTTGGCTTTTGCTTGCTTTGATTTGAATTTTTCAACGCGGCCAGCTGAGTCAACAACCTTATCGTTTCCGGTATAAAAAGGATGGCAGGCACTGCAAATTTCCACCTCGATTTTCTCTTTTGTTGATCCGAGAGTAAATTTATTACCACATGCGCATGTAACATGGGCTTTTTCAAAATATGTAGGATGAATTTCCTTTTTCATAGCGCAATGACTATATCAAAACTCTTAAATAATGGCAAATTATATGAGAAACCCCCGCACACGATGTCCTGTGGGCGGGGGGTCATGCAGGTTTTACAAAACCGCATCAGTTCGCTGGCGGGTCATGCCGCCACGGGCCAGAGGCTTAGAGTTCAAGCTTAGCCTTGTCAATTATAGCATATTCATAATTGATGTCAAGTGCTAGATATCCTTCAAGAAGTCTATATTGTTCTGTATCTCCTCAACTTTGGCCATAACCTGATCGCCATAAAATACATTAGATGGGACCCTTCCTGGCCTACAAGCCTCTCCCGAATAGTAACGACAGGCGGCATTACGTTCAGCTGTAAAACTACCATTCACAGCACCGAGGTCTGAAAGGTAAATCGAAGTAGCCACAAAAGAATGTTGCGGATCCCACGGATCAGCTTCATCTGGTTTGACACCAACTGCAGAAGCAATCCTTGATTTAAATAATTCCCAAGTAGATGGAATAAACTGCGCTGGGCCCATCCCCCCTCCAAAACCACGTCCCACATAATATTTTTGTCCGGGTGGACAAGAAACTGGTGTCATTTGCCAATCGCGATTTAATCGACTTGTTATAGATCCAAACGGTACCGTGTCACGAGGGGCTTTCATAATCTGATCAAAGGGAGTACCGGTATTTTTACCAACACCATTCCCTGTTACTAAATCAGTAAGAAGACATGAACCCTGATTCTTTCCCAAATCTGATTCCTGCGTAAGGATTGCAAGAATAAGTGCCGGCCTGATTCCAGTCTTTTGTCCGGCAAATGTCGCGTACTCAAGTGCTTGACCGAACGCTATCCCTTCGCTGTCGCGCAAACGAAAAAGAGCAGCTCGTATTTGTGCCGCGCGCTTTTGTCGCTCGGAAAGTACCATCTGATAACTTTGCTCTTCAGTTTTAGTCACAGCAAGAAGCTTCTTTTTTTCTGCCTCACTTTGGGCAATTGTTTTTTTTCTTGTTTCAACAACATATTTAGCGTCAGCTTCCTGGTTTTTACGAATATCTAATTGCTCTTTCTCTTCTTCAGTATTTGCTTTTGCTTCTCGAACAACAGCAAAGTGTTCTTTCATTGATTTCTTAATAGAAGTAAAAAAATCAATATCTTTGAAAAATTCCGATATGTCTTTCTGAGCTAAAATAACCTCAACTAAAGAATAAGAATCTAGCTCATTTGTTTTTCGCATGAGCTGAGAAATTGATTCCTTGCCCTTTTCAATTCGATTTTCAAGTTCGTTTATTTTTTTATTTTTATTATTTATTTCGCTAGAAATTTGAGATATAGCAATATTCTTTGCTTTAATAGTTAATTCAGCTTCCTTTATCTTTGCATTTAAAACACTGATGTCTCCTTGAATAGAATTAGCTTTTTTCCTTGTATCATCTAAAATCCCCTGCCATTTGGCAATTTCCTCCTGTAGCTCATCATACTCGTTGCGAAGCTTTTGCTCTTGAATAACAATCTCCTCTTCCGTTAGGGCCTCAACAAAAAATATTGGGGTCAAAAAAACCACCGCACACAAAGCAATCAAAATGGCTGAATATGAGAAAGACCACAAAGATATCTTCATAGATATTAGAGATTTATCATACCATTTTAACATCATAAAATCGCGGCTTCTCATTTAAAAACATACTATTAAGAGAGAAGACGCTTTCGCGTCTTCTCTCTTACTTATTTTATTTTGCTTCTCCTTCTGCCGCCACTTCACCTTCTTCACTTGCGTTCTTTTCTTTTCCTTTCTTCTCTACTTCAATTGCTGATAAATCAACTGGAGGAGCTTCTTCCACTTCCTCTTCTTTTGGTTCTGATACAAGAGCCACTACTTCATCACCATTTTCAGCAAGATCAACTCCGCTTGGCAGTTTTATATCACGGGCAAAAAGCTGACTTCCTATAGCATCAAGTGCAGAAATATCCACCTCTATTTGGTGCGGAAGATTGGCCGGCAATGCTTTAATTTTAAGTTCGTGCAGAACTTTCACGAGCATTCCGCCATGATCTTTTACTCCGAGAGCAACGCCAATGAACTCAAGTGGAACAGAAACCTCGAGCTTATGACCTTTTTCAAACACATAAAAATCTGCATGGCGAGGATTGCCAGTTACAGGATCAAAGTCAACATCGTGGATTAGAGCATCTACATCTCCTTCTGCTCTTTTTAAAGTCACCACTGTCGACTCTCCTGCTTTTTTCCAAACTTTTAGAAAATCCGTTTTAAGTATTGAAATCGGAGTTGAATCAGCTTTTTTACCATAAAAAACAGCCGGCAAAAAACCAGATTCGCGCAAATCGGCCAAATCCCCTTTTGTATCTCTATTCTTTACCTCAAGCTCAATCATAGTCAAACCATTATATATATGGCTGTGAAAAAATCAATCCCACCATTAAAATCGGCTCTTTTCTTCTATCGAATTGCTATATGGTTTTTGAGATACCCCAGTGACCCACCAACTTTTTTACCGGGATTAAAAATGCAGAGCGGGTCAAAAATATTTTTTACCCTCTCAAAAAGATTGATAATTTTAGGAGAATACATCTTATAGAGATACGGGGTACGGATAACGCCATCATTATGTTCTGCTGTAATTGATCCGTGATATTTCGCCACGAGATCATAAACATCATTAGATACTTCGATAATTGCATCTAGATTTTTTGGATCTCTCATATCCATAAGTGGGATGATATGAAAATTGCCATTTCCGGCGTGACCAGCAATGGTATACACCAATTTATAATCATCAAGTATCTCTCTCATTTTAGGCAAAAATTCAGGTAAATATTTTGGATCAACCACAACATCATCAACAAATGGGGCCGTACGTTTGCCATGGACATGCTTACGAAGCAAATTAAAACTCTCCCTTCTGATAGTCCAGTATTTTTCTGATTCTTCGGTGGTTTTTGCAATATGAGTTTTCAAATTAAATTTTTCGACCTTTTTTTGAAGTCCTTGCATTTTAAAATCAATCTCCTGATCACTATCGCCAGAAAATTCAACCAGGAGTATAAGTTTTGGAATGCCTCCAGTAAAAATCATTAATACTTCAGGAATAAAACTTAAAATAAGTTTTAGAAAACTTTTGACTTTCATCGAACGCAACATCTCTGGCAAGAATCGAATTGCAAGTTTAAGTGTGCTGTCATCATAAGACTCAAGACTTTCAGGACTAAACTCTAAAATAGAATTTACCAGTTCGCTTAGACGTTTTAGGTCAGATAAAAAGATAACGAACAGTTTTGACTTAGTTTTAATAGGCACTAGACGAAGTTTTGCTTCTGTTACAATCCCTAACGTCCCTTGTGATCCAACTATTAATTTTGTTAAATCAAAGGTCTCTCCATCCCAAATATTCCATAAATAATACCCAGCTGAATTTTTTGATACTTTAGGTTTCGCATCCTCTAAAATTTTCTTATTTTGGGTGACAATATCCAGAACAGATCTATACAGATTACCCTCAAAATCATTTTGAGATATTTTTTTGTCTAATTCACTTTTTGAAAGAGCTTTAATCTCATATTCATTACCATCAGACAAAATTACCTTTAATGACTCAATAAAATTTTCCATCTTGCCATAGCGTAAAGTTTTTTCTCCACCAGCATTATTACCTATCATCCCCCCGATTGCACAAAGATTTTTTGAAGCAGTAAAACATGGCAAGATCAGATTTTTCTTTAAGGTCTCCTTTTCAAAATCTCGATAAAATGTTCCAGGAAAAACTGTGGCAATACCATTCTTAATATCCTTGACACCATGAAGGTGGCGCATTACATCAACAATTATTGATTCGTTTAGTGACCCCCCCGCCATACAGGTGCCGGCGGAACGCACAGTTATAGAGAGATTTTTATCTTCAGATTTGTGTTCGGAAACAAAGCGAACCATTTTTTTAATATCATCAGAATTCTTTGGAAAAGCGATGAGTTTGGGACGGACTTCGCAAAGACTCGCATCGTGGCTATATGTGGCAAGTGTCGCTTCATCACTTGCAACTTCACCAGATATGATATCTCTAATTTTTTCTTCCATACTTTAAATTCCACTAAAGAGACGAAGTTTTGTCTCTACCACTTTTTGCATAGCAATTAACGATGATTTCATTATTTTATAAGGAGCAATTTCATCTAAATCTTCTTGAAGAGTTTTCTTGAGTGCATCTCTATAAGCAACACGTAATTCGGTATTAATGTGAATTATTGATATTCCAGCAGAAATCGCGTTTTTAAAATCTTCATCAGAATTTCCTGATCCACCATGAAGAACAAGAGGAACGCTGGCTGACAAACGAATACCTCTAATCCTTTCTATATCAAGACGTGGATCCCCTCCAGACTTAAGCATTCCGTGGATATTACCAACGGCAGGGGCAAGTAAATCAATACCGGTTTGCTCCACAAATGATTTTGCATCCTCTGGCGCAGTAAGCTCGTCTGGAGAAATGCCAACCCCATCAGGTAAAGTATCGAGAAGTTTAGATGATTGACCAATGTAACCAAGTTCTCCCTCAACTAAGATATTCGGATTTTTCTCTTTAGCATACTTCACACACTCCTTAGTTAATTTAAGATTATCCTCGATAGAAAGTTTGGCGCCATCAACAATTACAGAATCGAATCCAGCATCAACCGCCTCTTTTACTCGTTCAAATGAATAAGTATGATCGGCATTCAAAAACACTGGCTGTTCAGACAAATCATTTACGGAAGTAACTAAGGCGCGAATTTGTTTTACTCCTATAAAATCCCTCTCTCCTTCAGAAACACCGATTATAACTGGAAGTGAGAGCTCGCGTGCTGCACGGACAACTGCCCAAAATCCTTCTATATTAGAAATATTAAAATGGCCAATAGCAATCTTTTTTTGCTCAGCGTCTTTAATACATTCTTGAAGAGTTTTCATGAAGATAATTGTAACATGAGAGCAAAGACATGTTAGAATATTTCCATGGGTAAATCTTATGATTTTGTGGCAATAGGCGATATTGTAATTGACGCTTTTATTCGCCTGAAAGAAGCAAGTGTAAACTGCGATGTAAATCGGGAACAATGCAGATTAAGCATGGCATTTGGAGATAAGGTGCCATACGAATTTGTAGAAATTGTAAAGGCAGTTGGTAATAGCCCAAATGCTGCGGTTTCCGCTTCCCGCCTAGGATTGAGTTCTGCTTTGATTTCAAATCTTGGCAATGATCAAAACGGTAAAGATTGTTTAGAAAGTCTGAAGAGAGATAGTGTATCAACTGAATATGTTCAAATACATAATGATATGCAGACAAATTACCACTATGTTTTGTGGTATGAGGACGAACGAACAATATTAGTGAAACACCAAGAATATAATTATAAATTTCCAAATATTGACGAACCAAAATGGCTCTACCTTTCATCATTGGCAGAAAACTCACTTCCATATCACGAAGAGATAAACATCTACCTTGAAAATCACCCTAATACAAAACTAGCTTTCCAGCCTGGAACATTTCAGATGAAACTCGGGGTTGAAAAGCTTGCCAAGCTTTATAAAAAAACGGAAGTATTCTTCTGTAATGTTGAGGAAGCAAAAAGAATTCTCAATATTAATCAAGAAATAACAATAAAAGATCTGTTAAAGAAAATGGCTGACCTTGGACCAAAAATTATTGTAATCACTGATGGGCCAAGAGGCGCATATGCACATAACGGCGAAGAGACGTGGTTCATAAAACCCTATCCAGATTCAAAGCCTCCTTACGACAGAACAGGCGCAGGAGATGCATTCGCATCAACCTTTACATCATCTTTAGCGCTCGGTCTAAGCATTCCAGATGCCCTTACTTGGGCACCCATAAATTCAATGTCAGTGGTTCAGTGCATAGGAGCACAGAAAGGCCTGCTTGATCGCAGAAGCCTAGAGATTTATTTAAAAGAAGCACCAGAAAACTATAAACCAGAAATTCTCAATTAGATTTTCTTGAGATAGCCTTCTTTGCAGACAATTCAATGTGACTTTCTCCCATTCCGTAATGTTCAACAAGCTCATCGGGCGTTCCCGATTGACCAAATTCATCATTTACCCCGACAAACTCTTGTGGGACCGGGTATAATTTTGCAAGACATTCTGATACAGCAGATCCCATCCCACCCCTAATTTGATGCTCTTCAACGGTTACAATCGCGCCTGTTTCTTTGGCAAGAAGAACAATCGCCTCCTCATCAAGTGGTTTTATTGTCGCCAAGTTTAGAACCCTTACCCCAATACCTTCTGCAGTTAATTTTTGAGCAACTTTAAGCGCTTTATAAAGAAGAGCTCCTGTGGCAATAATTCCCACTTGAGGATTATCGCCATCAAAAAATATCTGGGCCTTGCCTATATTAAATGGGGTTCCTTCTGTTGTCATAATTGGAGTCTTTTCTCTAGCAAGACGAATATAAACAGGATTATTTGCCCTTGCGGCGGCAATTGTTGCTTTTTTTGCCTCAATAGCGTCACAAGGAGAAATAACGATCATTCGAGGAATTACCCGCATAATAGCAATATCTTCAATGGCTTGATGTGTCCCACCGTCTGGTCCTACGGAAATACCAGCGTGACTACCAGCAATTTTAACTGGCCGATTATTGTAAGCAATCGTTGTTCTAATCTGCTCCCAATTTCTACCAGGAGAAAACATGGCGTAGGAAGTTATGAAAGGAATTTTACCCATTGCAGACATTCCAGAGGCAACTGTTGCCAAGTTTTGTTCTGCCACACCAATCTCAACAAATCGTTCAGGAAATTTATTTTTAAACAAATGCATCTGCGTTGATTCAGTCAAATCAGCGCAGAGGCCAACAATGTTCGGATTTTCTTCACCGGCAATCAAGAGACCTTCACCAAAACCTTTACGAATTGGTACTTGCTCAACATCAGCATCATATAATTTTGGATTGAGATTGTTCATATCAGTCATTATGGAATCCGCCGGTAATCTGCCCACCGAGAGAGCGTAATTGTTTTAAAGCCATTTCCGCTTCTTCTTTGTTCGGCGGTTTACCATGCCATTCAAATTTATTTTCAAACTCTTTAACTCCTTTCCCCGGAATTGTGTGTGCAATGATAACAGAAGGTTTCTCGAATACTGCCTTAGCTTCAAATATCGCATTATTTATTTCAGAAATATCGTGACCGTTTATCTGTTGAACATGCCAGTTCCACGACTGCCATTTATCAGCAAGTGGTTCAAGCGGCATAATGTCTTCCGTAAAACCGTCTATTTGAATATTATTGCGATCAATTATTGCAATAATATTCTGGAGTCTTTCTTTACCAGCAAGCATTGCCCCCTCCCAAGAATTGCCGGCGTTTAATTCACCATCACTCATCATGCAATAAATAGTGCGTGATGATGATTTACCATGATCCATCCTGTCTGCAATAGCCATACCAACCGCCTGAGAAAGACCAGAGCCTAATGGACCCGAACTTGTCTCAAGCGATGGTAAAAAATCTCTGTGAGGATGACCTTGTAATATCGAACCAAACTTGCGTAGAGTTTTTAATTCTTCAATAGGAAAATACCCTGAATGAGCCATAGTGGCATAAAGGACAGGGCAAATATGACCATTTGAGAGTACTACCCTATCCCGCTCTGCCCAAGCGGGATCTTTTGGATTGTGTTTTAGTGCATTAAAATAGAGAACAGTAAAAATATCGGCCATACCTAACGGTCCGGCGGTATGACCACTTTTAGCCTCGACAAGCATTTCAATAATAGATTGACGAATGGCATTGGCCTGATTTTCAAGCTCGTGAATTTTACTATCAGTAAGATTTTCCATTTTCTTGATCTGTGAGCTTGCCCTATTGGTTAAAGGTTTTCTAGTTCCTCTATTGTAGCAAGAATATCAGAGCTATTAAATATAGCCGATCCAACAACAAAGCGGTCAGTTCCAGCATTAAGAAGCTTCTTGGCAGAATCTTTATTTACCCCACCATCAACACTTATAATGGCATCTGGATATTTTGATTTTAGATTCTCTATCTTATTTAAAACCCTATCGTCAAAAGGTAGCCCTTGAGCGCCGATTGTCCCAATTCCCATGCATTGAATAAAATCAATATGAGGAATGATTGCTTCAAGTGTTTCATTCGGCGTATCGATGCCTATTGCCATACCAAGCTCAGTCACTAAAAAAGAACCGTCTCCCCCAAATTGATTATTAAAATCATTTACAAATTCTAGAGCCTTATTTTCATTAGAAAAAGCCTCTATGTGAGGAATAATTCTCTTTGCTCCAGCAGTTATCCACTCCTGAATGTGAATTTCAGGGCGCTCTATCATTAAATCAACTTCAAATTCCAAATCTTCACTAAATGGGAAAGCTTCTTCTTCCCGAATAATTTTTACAAAATCAGGATCAAGATTATTAATGTAAGGCCAAGATTTTCCACTTGTAAACTTGCCATCTAAAATATCAATTTGGACAATCGACACTAACCCCGAAACAAGAGACAACTTTTCATTCAAATCATAAAAACTTTTAGGAATTATTGCGGGAATAATATCATTCATGCGCCCTTTCTATTTTATTTATTCTTCGCTTGTGACGTTCCCCGCCAGAAAATGGAGTATCTAACCACTGGCGAACTGCTGCCAATGCATCATCATCAGAAACAAAACGAGAGCCGATAGCTAAGATATTGGAGTCATTATGCTCACGACTTAATTCAAGATTTGAAACATTATTGGTTAAAGAATAAGCATTTCCGTAAAAAACAGCTGCGCGAACATGCGGAAATCTATTGGCAACAATGGCTTCGCCTTGCCCCGAACCACCAAGAATTATCCCTCTAACCAACTGGGGATTACGAGACACTTCTCGAGCGACAGGAATAACGAAGTCAGGATAATCGTCCCCCTCGTCATATTCATGAGCACCTTGATCAATAACTTCGTATCCGCTTCCTTGAAGATATGAGATGATTTTTTCTTTTTGAGCAAGACCAGCGTGGTCCGTCCCAATGTAAATCTTCATAAGAGTTATTATATTAAACTTCCCGCTTTAATTACATGGTCAACAAGTGTATAAGTGTACCCCATCTCATTGTCGTACCAAGCCAAAACTTTTACCAAATTACCTCCTACTACTCTTGTAAACTGGAGATCTGCAATGGAGCCATAAGGGCTTCCCAAGATGTCGCTAGAAACTAATTCTTCTTCGGTAACAGCAAAAATCTTTTTCCAACGATCTTCATTTGCCGCCTTTTTTAAAATGTCATTCACTTCCTCCTTCGTAGTATCTCGCTTTGAAATAAAAGTAACATCAACAATTGAGCCAGCAATTACAGGCACACGCATCGAAACACCGTCAAACAATCCCTTAAGTTTAGTGAAGGCTTGCGTAACCGCAATTGCAGCGCCAGTTGATGACGGAACAATATTATGAGCAGCTGCTCTACCTTCTCGAAAACCTTTCTTTGATGGACCATCAACAAGTGATTGTGT
The DNA here is from genome assembly GCA_964383705.1 of uncultured Candidatus Saccharibacteria bacterium. Taxonomy (GTDB): domain Bacteria; phylum Patescibacteriota; class Minisyncoccia; order Phycocordibacterales; family Zambryskibacteraceae; genus CAYLHJ01. Next base: position 21,535 of record CAYLHJ010000007.1, read on the forward strand.
AGCTGTGTAGCCATGAACAGTGTTCAAAATCGCTTTATCAATCCCAATAGTCTCATCTAAAATGGCGATTAGCGGACTTGAGGCATTCGTTGTGCAAGATGCATTTGAGCTGATCGTACATGAAGAAAGTTCATTGTCATTAACACCCATAAGAACTGTTGCCCCAGAAACCCCAGCAACCGGCTCATCTTTCATAGGTGCGGTGACAACCACTCTTTTTGCACCAGCATCTAAATGGGCTTTCGATTTTTCAAAACTCGTGAAAAGACCTGTGGATTCAACCACAACATCGATATCCAAATTTTTCCAAGGCAGAGAGCTTGGCTCTTTCTCACTAACAAAAAGTATCTCTTTATCATCTACAATAATCGCTTTGCTATCTCCGCGGACTGAAACAGAAAACGGACTCATACCATAGACCGAATCGTATTTTAGAAGATAAGCAATATTATGGGCATCCCCAAGATCATTTATCGCAACCAATTCCAATTCTGGCCTTTTTAGAGCAATTTTCAAAAATGCTCGACCTATGCGCCCTGCTCCATTTATTGCAACTCTCACTTTTTTTTCTGCCATGCAGTTATTATTAGGAATAATTAGTTTTATTGTAGCAAATATATCCCATTACTACGAAAATGCCCTAACTATTCAGTAGCGGGAGTTTGCTTGTCGCCCTTGTCCTCTTTATTGTGAGCTCGAACATCCACTTCATAGCTGGTATTTTGGGCTTCAAAGAAATTAACTAGTTCATAGACATCGGTTGCAGCACTCATCCATTTGGCTGGATTCGTCGCATTATAGTATTTAGGTAATCCAAGTTCTTCAAGGCGACGGTCTGCAACATATTGAACGTATTGATTAACATAATCAGAATTGAGGCCTAAAATACCATTTGGGAATAAATCTTTATTATATCCAGTCTCCAGATCAACACCTTCAATAACTATATTTTGAATCTCTTTTGCGAAATCTTCTGTAAGAAGTTCTGGATTTTCCTCTAAAATATTATGAACCAAGTTCATACCAAACTTTAGGTGTAAACTTTCATCGCGTAATACCCAATTAATCATAGAACCAAAATTGCGAAGCTGATTCCTTTGTCTAAAAGAAAGCGCAACCATAAAACCACTATAAAACCAAATGCCCTCCATAACGATATTGGTTGCAACGAGATTTCGGATAAAATCTTTTTTACCATCTACAGACTCAATATCAAGCGTATTTTCAGTCATCCGTTTCATATAGCGATTAATATAATCCTCTTTAGCTTTCATTGAAGGAACATCAAGATGGAGATCGAATATCTTTTCCCGATTAAAGGGAAAAGTCTCTAGAACATATTCAAAGGCCACACAATGATTTGCCTCTTCCCACATTTGCTTAGCAAGATAGAGATGACACTCTGGAGATTTCAAATATGGATAAATGCCAAGAGCAATTGAACGATTGACAATAAGCTCTGCAGGATTAAAAAATGCCATAAGAAATTTAACAGCATGTCGCTCATCCTCCGTCATCTTTTCCCAATCTTGAAGGTCTTCTTTAAGCGCAATTTCATGAGGAAACCACGTATTACGAACCGCTTGTTGATACAAGTCGTATGCCCACTGATATCTGATTGGATGAAGATTCATATCATCCGGAGTTGCCTTTCCTATGAGCATATTGTTTTTATTCTTAGATTAAAAATGGATAAAATTATTGACAGCTGTCACAGACCAATCTCTCCTGCGGATCAGACGGAGAAGGCCTCCTGACATCATCTTCTTTTTGGGAAGGTCTGGCGACAAGTTCTGGTTCTTTAACAGAAACAGGTACAACTACACCAGATTTCACCGGCTCCATCACCTTGCTCTGAAAATCAGGTGAATTCTTAAGTCCTGATATGGCCCCAAAACCCTTCTTTCCCATTGCTTCTGCTTTGTTAACTCGAGTTGTAGATTGTTCTGCTGTATGACGAGGCTTCATATGAAGATAGTAAGTTGTCTTTACTCCCTTTTTCCAAGCGGTGGTGTAAATCTGCATAGTCTCATCGATATCACGAGTCTCTAAATACATATTCCTTGATATTGCCTGATCAACCCACTTCTGAGCACGCGCCGCAACTTCCACATAGGCATAAGGAGATGTGGTAAAAGAAGTTTTATATATGTCTTTAACGTGTTGCGGAATACCTGCTATGTCAGAAATGTCTCCTTGTCTTTCAATGATTGATTCTCTTACATCTTCCCAAATTCCCATATTCTTCAAATCCTTAACAAGATTGTGATTAATATCTAGATATTTTCCAGAAATCTTATTTCGTGAAAAGACTTGAGAGAAACGAGCATCCATTCCAGGAACTGTTCCAGCAACAAGACCAATGTTAGCATTTGGGGCGACGGCCATCAGAGTCGCATTTCGAATTCCTTTTTTCACTTTGTTGCGAAGAATATCCCAATCAAGCCCTTTATGATGGCTAGTCTTGTCAACCGTCAGTTTCACATTCCTGTCTGCCTCAAGTAATTCTAATGTGTCGATAGGAACCATCCCCTTTGACCAATTTGATCCAGAAAAATGTTTATAGCTTCCGCGCTCTTCTGCAAGTTTAGTGCTCTCATCAATTGCCATGTAACTTATGAATTCAAATATTCTGTCGGTAAAGTTGTAGGCATGTTCGCTATCATAGGCAAGACCAAGTTTTTCAAAAACATCAGCAAGGCCCATAACCCCGAGACCAATTGCTCGATTCTCCTGATCAGATTTTGTCGCTTCTGGGAGTGGCAACTTATTTATATCAATTAAATTGTCGAGAAATCTAACTGCAGCTCTGACAGTTTCTTCAAGTTTCTGCCAACCCACCTCTTTATTTGAAACATGAGCAGCAAGATTAATAGAAGCCAGATTACAAACTGCAATATTTTCTCTATCTTGAGGAAGACAAATCTCTGTACACAGATTAGACATATGAATAGTGCCTGTATTGCTATTTAAAGCGCGAAGATTGATTGGATCTTTCCAAGTAATCCAAGGATGTGATGTTGTTTGCAAAGCAATAAGCATCTTTCTAAACAACTCCTGAGCTGGAATTTTTTTGAAAGTGCGGATATCTCCTTTTTCCGCCAACTCTATATATTCAGCATAGCGCTTTGAAAAAGCGGCCCCAAAAAGCTCATTTAAATCAGGGGTATCATATGGATCAAATAGATACCACATATCGTTTTTTTCAACACGATTCATAAATTCATCTGAGATATAGGCCGCTGTATTTGCCGTCCTCATGCGCATATAGTCATCGCCAGCATTATGTTTCCAATCAATAAATTCTATGAAGTCCAAGTGCCAATTCTCCATATAAAAACAGAGAGCCCCCTTTTTCTTTCCACCTCGTTGTATAGCGCGAATAGCGGTATCAATGATTTTTGCAAAAGGTGTTGGTCCAGTAGAAGCTCCGCCACTTTTATGAAGAGGTGATCCCGCTGCTCGTAATTTTGTTACTGAAGCGCCAATACCACCAGACGCTTTTGAAAGAAGCATTACATCGGAAACAGATTTGGCAATGTGCTCCATATCATCATGAATCTCCAAAAGAAAACAATTTGAAAGTGCTGGACGAGTCGTGCCTGCACCAAGGTTTGCAGATCCACCGGCAAGGTATTCCATGCGTGACATCTTGTCATAAAAATTTTTCGCCCACTCAGTCGGATTCTTTTCATTAAATGCAAGACCCATGGCAACACGCATAAAAAAATATTGTGGAGTTTCAACTGCATTCTGTTCTGTATCTTTCATGGCGTAACGATCAAGAAGACTTGAAAGCCCCGCGTAAACAAAAAGTTCGTCGCGAGAAATATCAAGCGCAAGTGAAAGTGCTTTAAGGTCATATTTTTCTTTCATTCGCGGATCGAGTCTTCCATTTTTTACTCCGTTTTCAATAAAAACAATAAATTGTTCTCGATGTTTCTTTTCAAGAAGTCTGAAATCATTGTTATATTCATCAACAACTTTTTTATAAATAGTTTTAAGTAGAAGTCTTGTTGCAACTCTGTCATATTCAATGTCGTCTTTGATATTTTGAACAGCGGCATTAATGGTTGCAAGATCCATCTCCTCAGTAGTAATGCCATCATAAAGAGTTAGGCGAGTTTCAGTAGCAATTTGAGTAACTTTTGCAATCGGATCAGAGAGTCCGGCACATGCACGCTCAATAGACTTGTTTATTTTATCGGCATTGAAAGATTCTTTTGTGCCGTCTCGCTTGGTGATAGTCAGATTCATAAGCGTTTATTGTCGTAAGAACTATTTTGTTAAAACTTTCTCTAAATTTATCTTTTTTTAAGTTATTTTCGCAAAAAATTATAGTTTCTGTGCATTTTTTTCAAAAAAAGATAAAAAATGAACAAAAAATATTAAATCAGTCTTCTTATTGTAAGAAAAAACTCCACTCTTTCCTCTGTGGATAACAGTTTTCTTTATCGTCACAAAATAAAAAAAACCAACTGTAAAGAACAACTCCAAATGGTGGCTATATAGATAAAAATCCTGACACAAAAAATAAAAAAAGGAGATTGGGATGTTTATAATTCAGACGATAATTCAGGCCAAGAATACAAAAAAGTAATAAATTACTCAAAATACAAAAACCACCCTTTTTGGGGGTGGTTTTTGTATAAACACAAGAGAAAATTATTCTCTGTTGCGTGGTTGCATTGGTCGAGCTTCGTTTACAGTAAGCTTTCGTCCTTGAAAGTCATTACCATTCCACATCTCGATAGCCTTTGAAGCGCCATCCGCATCTGCCATTTCGACAAATCCGAATCCCTTCGATCGGCCAGTCATACGATCAATAATGATTGCTACTGACTCAACTGCTCCTGCTTGCGCGAAGGCATCTCGGAGATCATTTTCCGTAGTTGAATACGGAATACCACCAACATACAATTTCATTGCCATTCTAAATTCCCTCGTCTTCTAGCTTTTAAAATGTAAGTCGACGAGAACTCTCTTGCTTTTTCTAAAAACGACGGAAACCGTTCGGCACCATTCGTTGAAACGCTGGGAGATACCTACACGTCGGACATCATACCAGAAAACATTTTCAAAGTCAATTCTTATAATTTTTATCAAAGTCTAAACAAACAGAGTTAATGCAATATCTCTTTCCAGTCTTTGTCGGACCATCATTAAATACGTGTCCTAAATGCGCACCGCACTTAGCGCAAACAACTTCTGTTCTTTCCATTCCATTATCAAGATCTATATTAAATTTAATATTATTATCTATCGCTGAATCAAAAGACGGCCAACCAGTCCCCGAATCAAATTTAGAATCAGAAGAAAATAATTCCGTGCCACAAGAAGCACATCGATACATACCTTTATCTTTTGTGTAAACATATTTGCCTGAAAAAGGTGGCTCTGTTCCTTTTTCACGCATAACATGAATCGCTTCTGGAGAAAGTTTTTTTGCTCTATCATCGATCTTGGAAGTGTTTTCTTCTTTCATATGTTTAGTATAACAAACAGAGAAAACCACAAAGAGAAAGACTAGACAGAAAAAATCTTTTTATTATTTTCTTTAAAACGTTTATTTAAATGAAATAAAGAAAAAAGATAGACAATCCCAGTGAGAGTAAAGATTAGGCGATTTGAAAAAATAGACATGCCAATATTATTTCCCAATAACCCAGCGAGGCCTAAATTGAGACCAGAGATAACCATAATAAAGAAGGTGTATAAATCTAATGGCTTCTTTCCACCAAATAACATCTTTCCACCCTTATTCCATCTATAGATCAAGTATGCAGAAGCTAAGCCAGAAACAATCCAAGAAAGAGTAAGCAATAAAGAGACCAGACCACGAAGAGTGTAAAGGGGGTTTAATAAAACTATCGGCGGTATTCCTCCAATAAACAAGGCGACTGAAGCAATAATAAGACGGATCTCTGACCAAAGAAAGCTATATCGTTCAAGCTGGTCTGGGGTAGTATGTTCTTTTATATTCATACAATAATCCTATTACTTTCAGAAGATTACCGCAAACCAAATATTAACTCTCAAAGAGAAGTCTACTTCAGTTTGATATAAAAACCTTCGCTACCATAGAGAGTGTAAGTGCCATCACCTTTGTCTTGAGCATATACCTCAACCTCTTTTCCGATATAATTTTCCAAATCACCAAAACCATCCACTCCAAGAATTTTCCCAACCGTATCTCTACTCCAGCCCATAAGAGCAGTGATGTGTTTACCTGAAACAACCACAAAACACTCCCCGTCTGCAAAACAGCCAGTATTTACTTCCTCAAGTTTCCCAGAAAAAACATCCGCTTTAATTTTTATATTTAATTGATCTTTGCTCACATCATCGCCAAGTCTTTGATTGTTATCAATTTCTAAATTCTTGGTATCAGAATTTTTATCAAGAAAATACACGGCCCCGACAACAAGCACAAGCAATACCAAAACAATTGAAAAATATTTCATATATTATTTTTAAAATTATTATTCTTATTCTCTCATAGACGGAGCAAATGTCACTTTATTTCATTAATAAACATATATTTGACAAACTTTTTGATTTTGCTAAAACTTGCATAGATTGCACAACCAAAACCAATTGGAGGAACAGATGCCCTCGATAAGCAAATCTGCTCATTTGAGTCTGTGCAAACTTTGTGGCAAGCACGCGAATGTAGTCTTCCCCGACGGCTCTCATGGTACGACATTCTCCTCCAAACGCGTTGGATTCATGTTGGTAAGAGTCCTTCTCGAAGAAGAACTCATTGACCAGCATGAAGCAGGTATACTGGACCAGCAAATCTCCGAATCAACTCTCACCCTCGAGACAAGCGTACAGGAAATGGGGTTAGGACTGGTTCGCTCAATTGCTGAAGCCGAGATCGCCTACAGAAAGGCTTGCGAAGAACACAGGCATTCTACAATCTTCAATTAATCATCAAGACCTGCCCGTCGTCTAAGTTCCAGACGACGGGTTTTTGTTTGGTTCAAAAAAAAGGTAGTATTTTCTCCATTGAATGATGGAGGGTTCGCATAGCGGTCTAGTGCGCACGCTTGGAAAGCGTGTGTGGGTAATACCACCGAGGGTTCGAATCCCTCACCCTCCGCCAAGATTGGAAATCGGAATTAGAAGATTTGTTAAAATAAAAGCGCCGATATTAATCATTAATATAAAAATACTATGGCAAAATATGTAGACGGTTTTGTGCTCGTAGTTCCTAAAGACAAAGTAGAAGAATACACAAAAATGGCCACCGAGGGTCGCGATATGTGGATGAAGCACGGTGCCCTTGAATATTACGAATGTAGGGGTGATGATCTTGAACCAAAAGAGATGGGTGGCATGAAGCCACTTGCCTTTACCGAAATGGCAAAAGCAAATGCGGACGAGACCGTCTGGTTTTCTTTTCTTGTGTATAAATCCAAAGAGCATCGTGACGAAGTCAACAAAAAAGTCATGGATGAGATGAACGAAAAATATAAGGATGAAAAGGATTTTTCTATGCCATTTGATATGAAACGTATGGCATACGGCGGTTTTAGCGTGGAAGTAGAAGGATAGGAACGTCCCACTATTGGAAAATTGATATGATGACCCAAATGAATAAAGATTTTATTGCAAAAGTTTCAACAGTTATACATGCTTCCACTGACAAAGTTTGGGAGGCATTGACCAATCCTGATTTAATAAAGCGATATCTTTTTGGCACTGAAGTTTTAACCGACTGGAAAGTAGGAAACTCCATCACCTATAAAGGCATTTGGCAGGGCAAAACATACGAAGATAAAGGAAAGATATTGGAAATAGAAAATGAAAAACGCATTGTTTCAACTTACTGGAGTTCAATGGGCGGCAAGCCAGATAAACCAGAAAATTACAACACGGTTGCTTATGAACTTACTCCAGAGGGAAAAAATACAAAACTTACAATTACCCAAGACAATATCGCAACTGAAACCGAGCGCGAACATTCCGAAAAAAATTGGACGATGGTATTAGACAGCCTCAAGGCACTTCTTCAAAAATAATTTTTAATATTGGTCTAAATCTAGAATTTTAATGAATGTGGCAACGACCAACACATTTATTCTTAACTCTTGAAATGATTTAAAATAATATTATGTTGCATAAATTACCAAGAGATTTGCAAAAAGCTCTCACTTCCTCCCCAGTATCTGAAATAGCATGGAAAGACATTACACCTCTCGCACGCAATGAGTGGATTTGCTGGGTTGAATCTGCTAAGAAAATGGAAACAAGAGAGCGTCGAATCAAGAGAACGTGCGCTGGTCTAAAAGAAGGAAAGCGCCGACCTTGTTGTTGGGCCGGTTGTATTCATCGCTAAAATATTTTTTTATAATTGAGAAAAAGCTACTACCCTATTCCTTCCACTTTCTTTTGCTTTGTAAAGCGCTTTATCTGCCCGCTTAATAAGATCTTCAAGACTTACGCCTTTTTCTGCTGACGCAACGCCGATACTTACTGATACAGAAAGATCTGGAGCTGAATCAAATGTCAGATTTGAAATAGATTTTCTAATCTCTTCGGCCTTATTTAGCGCATCTTTTTCATTGGCACCCAAAAGAGAAACCACCATTTCTTCTCCGCCCCAACGCGAAGCAGTGTCCCCCTCACGGAGACTTTCTGCAATACAACTCGCAACATCACGCAAAACTATATCACCCACTTGATGGCCGTAGGTATCATTTATTTTTTTAAAATAATCGATATCAAAAAAAAGAAAGCTTAAATTTTTAAATCCGAACCACTCTTTACGCTTTCCTTCATTTACCGCACCAATGGCGTCCAAGTAGACATTCGCCTCTTCCTCAAAGAAAGCCCTGGTCTTAAGTTGAGTTAAATTATCATGAATTAAGTCTTTCTCTAAATCATGGACTTGAGACTCTAATTCAGAAATTCTTTTTAATAGTTTTTCTTTATCTTGCAAATCAGACATTTTATTTTCTCTGTTTTAATATTCCATCAACCATCTCAATCTCATGATCAATACCCTCAATCAAATCATAATCTCTTGCTTCATCTGCCGTAATCCATTTAAACTCTGTTGCGTCTTCATCAAGCACCACTTCTCCTGACAAATAAGGTGCAAAGTAACTCAAAACAAGAACCGGAACGCCATCACCTTTTATGAAAGTTAGATCAAGAAGATACTCTGGTTTGCCTATCTCAAGTCCAACTTCTTCTTTAACCTCTCTTATAAGAGCGTTGGTAAGAGAGTAGTACCATTGATTATCGCCAATGTGTGTCCGAGGCAAAGAGGTGTAATCATCCGTAGAAAGACCCCCACCAGGCACTGTCCATTTCCCGGGGAAATGTTTTTTGTGCACAGACCTCTTAGTAATAAGAAACTTCCTTTCAGAATTATAAATTATTGCGGTAGTTGCAACCCGATGCAATTCCTTATCTTTTATTTTTTCTATACCTAAAGACGCTTCACTCATATATTTATTATATATCAACCTAGAAGCGCCTTTACCCGATCTTCTACTGGCGGATGAGTCATAAATAATTTCTTTAAACCAACCTTTCCGCCAAATGGATTAGCAATAAACAAATGTGCCGTTGCATTATTTGCTGTCTTCATTGGAGTGGCGCTCGCACTAATCTTACGCAATGCATTTGCAAGACCTTCAGGGTAACGAGTAAGTAATGCTCCTGAGGCATCAGCTAGGAATTCTCTTTTCCTAGATATGGCAAGTTGGATAAGAGTTGCCGCAATCGGAGCGAGAATCGCAAGAATAATACCGACAATAAAAAGAATCCCTTGAAGTTGTCCGCCCCTCCCCTCGCTATTTCTTCCTCCACCAAAGTGAGCCGATCGCAAGAAAAAATCTGAAAGCAAGGCGATAAAGCCAACCATAACTACGACGACAGTTGAGAGTAAAATATCGCGATTACCAATATGAGAAAGCTCATGAGCAATCACACCTTCAAGCTCACTACGATCAAGGATTGAGAGAAGTCCTGTGGTCACACAGACAACAGCGTGTTCTTTATCTCGTCCAGTAGCAAAAGCATTGGGCGAAGAATCAGATATAACATAAACCTTTGGCATAGGAAGCCCAGCAGTAATTGATAGATTTTCTGTAACGGTATAAAGATCAAAGTATTCTTGTCTTGTTGCTGGTTTTGCTTTGTGAACTGAGAGAACAATCTTATCGGAATACCAATAAGAAATTACATTCATAAGAATCGAGAAGATAACCGCAAATATAAGAATAGTCGAATCATTATAAAGATAAGAGAAAAACCAACCAATACCCATGACTACAATCAGAAACATGGTCATAAAAAACCAAGTCTTCCTTATATTGGAATCATAATGTGAATATATATTTTGAGACATATTTATAAGAACCAAACTTTGGACCTAAAATATATTTATCTTTTTACTACGAGAGTTTTGGCTATAATATCGTGCAATCCTTGTTTTTTCTCCGTCCAAATAACCATAAGAAAACCAATTCCTAAAATTATAGAAGATAGAATCTTACCGAAGTGCCTTCCGGTAGCATGCCAAAAAGATAAGCGGTTGCCGGAGATGTCAGTTGCTTTAATATGAACAACCAACTTACCGACTGTACCCTGTTTTTCAGAGCTCTCCATAAAAGAATAATAAAGCCAACCAATAACAAAGCTTAAGCCCCCTCGTCCAGGATCATCGGTAGGTAATCCCATTAAAAAACTGAGAATAGAGACAACTGCGCCTAGAATGATGGCGTCAATAATAAAAGCTAAAAAACGAAGTCCAAAACCAGCATAAGTGGCAGAAGGGACTGAGCTTGCAGAAACATTTTGCATTTGTGGTTCCATATATTTAATCTATCTTTAATTAAAATTTAACTTCAACAGAATTCCTTTCTGGGGAAGTTTCATTAAGTTCAAAAAAATCCATTTTGCCGAAGTGAAAAACCCCAGCAATTATATTCCCCGGAAAAGATTCAATGCCGATATTTAGATCGCGAACATTGGCGTTATAAAAACGACGAGCTGATTGGATCTTATCTTCAGTATCAGAAAGCTCTTTTTGGAGTTCAAGGAAATTTTGATTTGCTTTCAAATCCGGATAAGCTTCTGCAATCGCAAATATAGACTTGAGCGCACCTGCAAGCATATTTTCCGCTTTACCCTTATCATCAACACTTTGAGCCCCCATTGCCATAGAGCGAGCTTTGGTTACATTTTCAAAGGCGCTTGATTCGTGCGTTGCATACCCTTTTACTGTGTTTACCAAATTAGGAATAAGATCGTATCTTCGTTTCAGTTGAACATCAATGTCTGCCCACGCTTCTTTAGCCCGAGTAATAAAACGGATAAAGCGGTTATAAGAGAATATAACCCACAAAGCAAGCAAAGCTACGATGATTAAAATAATTGTAATAAACGGCATAATTTATCTGCTAGATTCTAATAATAATATTCAATATTATACCATACTTAAATAAATTATCTTTTTGACTTTTGCTAATTTTAATGTATAATTGTCTAAGAATTGCTCGTTTGAGTCCTAAAACCCCCTACGACATAGGCGAATCATATGAGTGCCCCACCTGAGCCAGACAAGCTTGAAAAAGGAATCCTCAAGTTGGCGGCATTTTTGGGTATTACTGCCGTCATCATTCTCTTGGTTATTTCAATCCTCGCCCTTACCACTGACCTGAGATAACGGCCTCGAAAGAAGCTGAGTCAGTGACATAAGAAGGAGGTAAATAGTGAAAATCGACCTCGAGAAAGGGTCTGAGCGACTGGAAAAAAGTTGGCTCCCCACCCTCTTACTCGTGATCGCCATCGGCGTCATCATCTTCAGGGTTTACACATCATCGCAGAAACCCTGAGAATCGAGGAAAAGACCTCCATGCATTGCGTGGAGGTCTTTCTTCTTTTTTATACACATCTTAGTAATCCATTCCTCCCATTCCCTGAGGCATTCCACCTCCTTGCTTTTCATCCTTTGGCTCTTCAGTAACTGCCACTTCAGTTGTTAAAAGAATTGATGCAGCTGAAACAGCGTTTTGGAGAGCTGAGCGAGTTACCTTAACTGGGTCAATAATTCCTGCCTTAAACATATCATCAACAAATAAATCCTCTAGTGCATCGTATCCTGAGTTTGCTCCACCATTTGCCACTTTGTCTACGATCACACTTCCATCTTCTCTACCGCTATTTATTGCAATTTGCTTTAAAGGTTCTCTGAGTGCACTTACGACAACATGATAACCGACAGCGTGCTCGCCCTGAGTTAAATTCATTCCCTCCTCTGCATGTTTTGAAGAAAGTTTTTTTGCGACCTTAACCAACGCTGTTCCTCCACCAGCCACAATTCCCTCTTCAATGGCGGCTTTGGTCGCATTTACCGCATCTTCAATTTTTAATTTTAGATATTTCATTTCCGTTTCTGTGGCTGCTCCGACACGAATTACAGCTACCCCGCCAGAAAGCTTTGCAATGCGTTCCTCAAGTTTCTCAATATCGAATTTTGACTCAGTCATCTCTTTTTGTTTTCGAAGTTGGGCCACTCGTGATTCGATATCACCTCGTTTACCCTTTCCACCAATAATAATTGTATTATCTTTGGTAGAAATTATTTTATTTACTTTTCCAAGATCAGAAATCTCCGCAGTCTCAAGTTTGAGACCAAGCTCCTCGCTTATAACTTTCCCGCCAACAACCGTTGCGAGATCGACGAGCATATCTTTTTTTCTATCACCATAACCTGGGGCTTTGACAGCAAGAACATTGAATCCCCCCCTAAGCTTATTCAAGACAAATGTAGTAAGTGCCTCACCTTCAACATCATCAGCAATAATGACCAATTCTTTTTTACCCGATTGGGCAAGTTTTTCTAATAGTGGCAAGATTTCTTTGATTCCTGATATTTTTTTATCGGTAATTAAGATTGGAGCATCACGATATTCTGCTTCCATTCTCTCCGCATTCGTTATCATATATGGAGAGACATAACCCTTATCAAACTGAAGACCTTCTACTACTTCAGATTCCACTCCAAAAGATTGTGATTCTTCAACAGTAACCACTCCGTCCTTACCAACCTTCTTAATAGTGTTTGCAATAATTGATCCAATCTCTTCCGATTCTGCTGAAATTGTCGCCACCTGCTTTACCTCAGCATCAGTCTTTATTTCTTTTGCAAGCTTGCGAAGCTCTACTACCGCATCCTTAACTGCCGTTTCCATGCCAATACGGATACCCATAGCATTTGCGCCCATGGTTGTTTTCTTAAATCCACCATCAATCATGGCCTGAGCAAGAACCACAGAAGTTGTTGTACCATCGCCAGCAACATCATTTGTCTTTGTCGCAACTTCTTTAATAATCTCAGCCCCCATATTTTCAAACTTGTCTTTAAGAGAAATCTCCTTAGCAATCGTTACCCCATCGTTTGTTATGGTTGGACTTCCATACCCTTTATCAAGAACGACGTTTTTACCTCGAGGGCCGATGGTTATTTTTACAGCTTCAGCGACAGTGTCCACACCACGCTTGAGCGCCTTCTTTGCTTCTTCACCAAAAAGAATTTGTTTTGCCATAAAAATTATTTAAATCTATCTAATAATCGCAGAGATTTCGCTTTCGCGAATTACAAAATAATCTTCACCTTCAAAAGAAACCTGATCACCCCAACCAAAAATAATCCTATCTCCCACTTTTACCTTCATGGGAATTACTTTCCCATCATCAACTTTCCCATCCCCTACAGCAACAACTAAACCTCTCTTAGAGCCACGGTCTTCCTTTACCGTCTCTGGAATGTAAATACCAGAATTAGTCTTTCCACTATTTTCTGGCTTATCTTCTTTCACAATGACTTTGTCACCGATAGGCTGAAGCGGAAATATTTTCTTATTTGTTTTTGCAGTTTTCTTCATATAGAAAAGAATATTAAAGCCACTAATAATGTATTGAACAGGCTTACATTATATTGACAGACAAGTTCTCGTCAATAATGAAAAAGAGCCAACCACTTTCGTAGTTGGCTCTTGTCTTGTCCGAACCGCGAGGTTCAGGACGCCTTCTTCTTGCGACTGCCACCCCTCATCCGCTCACGCCGATCCTCGTCAGCCTTGATCCTCGTCGCCCTCTTCGACGACTTGGCGCGCTTGTCGCTCTTCGGCTGACGGACGATGCTGAGATCGGCGGGCTTGTTGGCGACCATCTCGCCGACCGCCTCGATCTCATGCGCGAAGGCGACCATCTGAGCCATGAGCTCTCCGGTCGAAAGGTCGCGCATGATGAGACGAAGTTCCCGATGCTTGGCATTGAGATGCCGCATGAGGATTTCATCGCTCACGAGCTCGATCCGGCGATTGAGCTCAACCCGAAGCCACTCAGAAGTGAGAAGCTTGTGGGGATTGAACTCCATGAGCTCCTTGAGACGCGTGGTCGCCACGCGGATCTCATGCCTGAAGTGCGTGGAGCTCCACTGGTTGATCATGGCCCCCCGGTTCTTCTCGGCGTCCGCGAGGTACTCGGACCACGGATCGAGACTGAAGCCGAGGATTTCCAGGGGCTTGAGCTCCGACATCCGCCGCGACAGGCAGTTCTGGATGGCGACGAAGATGCCGAAGAGTTGGACCACGAACTTCTCGATACTGGGACGCATAAAGCCCCCTTACCAAAAGGTGGAAGACCTGAAACTGAAGAAGTGAAAAAACATCTCTTAACAGTATATCATATATAATTTATATGTCAATAGATAGAAAAAGGCCCCAAACGCATTAGCTACGTTTGGGGCCCAGAACACGGCAAACTTATGAGGCCACTAGAGGGCCGAGAGATTCTGGAGAAGCATTTCGCCACGCTTTACCCGAACGGCCTTCTCCTTCTCCTTCTTCTTCTCGTCTTCGAGAACCGTCCTCATCTTCTCCGCATCGGCAACGAAAGTTGCGACGATGCGGAATGCCTCCGCGACTTCCTTTACGGAGGACTCTCCCTCGGACAGAGTCTCGAATTTCTCCAGAGACTCCAGGATTCCGTTCCCGCACTGATTCCACACTTCTGGAGTCCGGATGAGAAGTCGCACCCTCTCTTTCAGCTCTGGCATGGAACAAACGATGAAGTCATCGAACCCCTCCTCGACATCTTTGAGAAGATTGACACCGTGGCCAATCGTCGTCTTGATATCGGAGAGAGGGGCGATTCCCCCATTATGCTCGATCGAGGCGAGCCTCGAGGCATGCTTCTTGAAGTTCTCCATCCGGCCCACTTCGATGGAACCAAACTCGTAGCCGGGCAGACCCTTGAGAGGAACCCAGACCTTCGCGAGTTCGATAGTCAGGTCATTCAGACCTTGAATGGTTGCCGGGTAACGAAGATCCTGACCTGACATATTTCCTCCCAAAGTTGTCGTGGAATGCCAAAAAACCAATCTTGCACAATTATAGCATTTATAAAGTATTTGTCAATATCATGAAAAGCTCACAATAAGGCCGTTTGCAATTCTTTGTATTTTCAGTATACTATTTTCCAATGAGTATTTCTGTAGTATTACCTTATATCCAGATTATCCTTGCCGTCCTCCTTATGGGAGGAATCCTCTTGCAGAGGTCCGAGGCGGGACTCGGTGGCGCATTCGGTGGCGACTCTTTCAACACGACTCAATATGAAAGACGCGGTGCTGAAAAAACCATCTTCAGACTAACAGTTATAGTAGGAATCCTCTTTGCTGTTTCTGCATTCATCGCGCTCATACTTCAATAATATTTCATATATAGTTTCTGATTGCTAAAAACGTTAATCTTTTTTAAGGAAAATAATTAAAGTCTTTCATAATCCATATCGTGAACACGCGACTTACGACACTTTTTGAAAAGCGCTTTGAAATTCCCAAAGCAAACACATTGAAAAAAGCAATGCGTTCTTTCTCGCCAACTGAAAAATTTATGTTTTGGGGCTTCGTGATAATTTTTATTGGAAGTGCTCTTGTTATGCTTTTGAAAGTAAACAATACATTCTTGGTATCAATACCAGACAAAGGAGGAGAGCTCATTGAGGGAGTAGTCGGTTCCCCTAGATTTGTAAATCCATTATTAGCAATTTCCGATGCGGACAAAGATGCTTCTTCCTTAATTTATTCAGGGCTTCTACGCGCAACAAGTGCTGGAGAGCTTATCCCCGATCTTGCAGAAAAATATGAAGTAAGCCCTGATGGAAAAACGTACACCTTCACATTAAGAGAGAATGCTCGATTCCATGATGGCATCAGAGTAACAACAGACGATATTGAATTTACAATTCAAAAAGCCCAAGACCCGGCGATTAAGAGCCCACGCAGAGCAAACTGGGATGGGGTTGTGATGGAAAAAATAAACGAAAGAGAATTTCAATTTATTTTAGAACAACCCTATGCCCCATTTATAGAGAATGCAACTATAGGAATTTTACCTAAACATATCTGGAAAAATGCCACCCCAGACGAATTTGCCTTCAGTGAATATAATGTCTTACCTATAGGATCTGGACCATATAAAGTCAAAAGTGTCGGAAGAAATTCTGCCGGAATACCAAACAAATACGAATTAAGGTCATTTAATAATTACACATTAGGTGAGCCGTATATCACCTCAATCATATTAAGATTTTATCCTAATCAATCCGAGCTTGCAGAAGCGCTTGAGAGCGGAGATGTCGAAAGTGCCAGTGGTCTTTCCTCAGAAAAAATAGCTTTATTCGAAGAATATGGAAAAAGAGTTGAGAAAGCCGTGCTTCCAAGAATTTTTGCGGTTTTCTTCAACCAAAACCAAGCAAGTATCTTTACTCATAAAGAAGTTCGTCTTGCATTAGACGCATCAGTTGATAAAGAAAAGATTGTTAATGAAATCCTTCATGGATATGGAACGGTTATTGATGGCCCAATACCACCTACAAAAATAGAGACAATAAATACTGAAAACGCCTCTACAACTTTAAAAATCGAACAGGCAAGAAAAATTCTAGAAGATGCTGGGTGGAAAATGAATGAAGAAAACGGTATATATGAGAAAAAAACAAAAAGTGAAAATATTCAACTCTCATTTTCTTTCGCAACTGGAGATGCACCAGAACTCAAGGCCGCCGCACAGCTCATAAAGGACGATTGGACTAGAATAGGCGCCGATGTCTCCCTTGAAATATTTGAGATCGGAGACCTAAACCAAAATATAATTAGACCAAGAAAATACGATGCGTTGCTTTTTGGAGAAATTATCGGACGAGACAATGATCTATATCCTTTCTGGCATTCCTCACAACGAAATGACCCTGGACTAAATATTGCACTATATGTTAATAGCACGGCAGATAAGTTGTTGGAAGAAGCGCGAACAACAAACGATATAAATAAGAGAAATGAGGCCTATAAACTTTTTGAAGAAGAGATAAAAGCCGATGCGCCAGTTGTTTTCCTTTACTCACCGAGCTTTTTGTATGTAATTCCGAAAAAGGTGGAAGGTGTTAGTATCGGACAACTTACTGTATCCGGAGATAGATTTCTTGATATTAATAAATGGTTTATTGAAAAAAATAAAGTTTGGAAAATTTTTACAGATTAAAATTATTAGGAATATAGATATGAACGAACAAAAGAAAACAGAGGAAAGACCAGCAGAGGAAAGGACTGGACAGAATAGAATTGGTGGCGGGAATAGTCATCACAGACAAGGTCCTCGCAGAAGAGTGGCAAGTTTTTCAAAGCGTCCAAGAATGATGCCTAGAAGAAATATGGGCCCAAGACGCGAAGATCGATCCGACGAAAAAATTGAAATACCGGAATCTGGAGACAATATCCGCATCATACCTTTAGGTGGGGTTGAGGAAATCGGCAAGAATATGACTGCCATTGAATACAAGGGCGACATTATTGTGATTGACGCCGGTTTTCAATTCCGAGAAGAGGATACTCCCGGCATCGATTATATTTTGCCAAATGCAAAATATCTGGAAGAACGCAAAGAAAGAATCAGGGGTGTATTTATAACCCATGGTCACTTGGACCATATCGGTGGTATCCCATACATCATGGATCAAATTGGTAATCCCCCACTTTACACAAGACAATTTGGCGCGATCATGATTATGAAACGCCAAGAAGAATTTCCACAAATGCCAAAATTGGATATTCGAGTCATTGATGGAGATGAGACGATAACCATATCCGAGAACCTTAAGGTAACGACTTTTCCGATTTCTCACACCATTCCAGATTCAATGGGCCTTATCATAAAGACTCCACCAGGAAATATAGTTTTTATCGAGGACGTTAGAGTAGACAACATCGCTGGAGTACCAACAGAAGAAGAGCACGAGCAATACAAGAGATTCAAGGACATGAAAGTGCTTCTTCTTACTATGGATTCAACCAGTATTGAAAAACCAGGATTCTCACTATCTGAACAGGTGGTTATCAAAAATATAGAGGAAATAATAAAAAAAGTTAGTTCACGCCTAATCATCTCGACCTTTGCCTCACAGGTAGAGAGAATTATTGCCATTCTAAATGTTTGCAAAAAATTGAATAAAAAAGTGGTGGTTGAAGGAAGAAGCATGAAGACAAACCTTGAAATCATCAGGAAATTAAAACTTGTTGAAACCGATGAGACAGTTATAGCTATCGAAGATGTTGAAAATTATCCGCCAGACCGAATTGTCATGATTGTTACTGGTGCTCAAGGAGAAGAATTTGCTGCCCTCATGCGTATTGCAAACAAAACTCATAAATTCCTTCGCTTAAGACCGACTGACACCATACTGTTGTCATCATCCATTATCCCGACAAACTATAACGCCGTAGTGAAGCTAAAAGACAATCTCTATCGATCAGGAGCAAAGATAATAACTTATCTTGATTCTGATATTCACGCCTCAGGACACGGAAACAGAGATGAATTAAAGTGGATTCACGACCATATTAATTATCGTTTCTTTATGCCACTTCATGGAAATCACTATATGCTTCGCCAGCATGCCGAGCTCGCTTATAGCCGTGGGATACCAAAAGAAAATGTTATCGTCCCAGACAATGGATCTATCATCGAAATATATGACAATGGTGAAAAGATAAAGGTGCTTGATGTAAAAGCTCCATCCTATCCGGTGATGGTAGACGGTTTTTCTATCGGCGGAGTCCAAGATGTTGTTATGAGAGACAGAAAGATGCTCGCAGAAGATGGTATGTTTGTAATTATCGCTTCTCTCAATGTTAAAACCGGAAAGTTGAGAAAATCTCCAGATATAATCTCACGCGGTTTTGTTTATCTAAGAGAATCTCAGGAACTTTTACAGCAAACACGCATGCTAATCAAAAAAAGTATCGAAAGTAGCGCCGCCGGTATGAATCCAATAGATTTTGATTTTGTTAAATCAAATGTCACTGATGCTGTAGGAAAGTATCTCTATCAAAAGACCGCCAAACGTCCGATTGTTATCCCAGTAGTCCTCGGCGTATAATATTCTTGGTATACTAGGTGGATGGAAGGAATCATCCATTATCTAAAAAGACACAGGGCGCTGTCATACCTTTTTCTTTCGAACTTTTTTCTCT
Source organism: uncultured Candidatus Saccharibacteria bacterium (assembly GCA_964383705.1). GTDB lineage: Bacteria > Patescibacteriota > Minisyncoccia > Phycocordibacterales > Zambryskibacteraceae > CAYLHJ01. The sequence goes on from CAYLHJ010000007.1 coordinate 41,090, forward strand.
CATTTCACTACTTCCTTGTTCTCTATATAGGGTCTCCTTCGCTTGAAGAATACTTTAGCGAAAAGACGGTTGGTCTTATTTTTATGATTGGATCAATCGTAACTCTAGGATTTTTTATAGCTTCTTCAAAAATCATAGCCCGAATAAATATCTATCGATTTCTTCTTCTATCAATTATAGTTGAGTTTTTAGTAGTTTTAGCATTAGCTTTTACTCAAAATGGATATCTTTTCGGAGCGCTGTTTATCATCCACACCATATCTATACCAATGATTCTCTACAGTCTAGATATTTTTTTGGAATTTTTAACAAAAAATGAAGGAGGAACTGGAGAGATTAGAGGAGTCTATTTGACCATAGCAAATATAACACTAATTATCTCTCAGATAATCGTCGGTTTTATTTTAAAAGATTATACATTTGGGTACGTTTATTTCCTCTCTGCCCTATTTTGTATCCCACTCGCCATTATCGTTACAAAAAAACTCCGTGGCTTAAGAATTTCTCCGCCGAGCCATATAAACATCGGAGAATCAATACGCAAAGTTTTTAAAGATAGAGATATTTTACATATCACTTTTGCTCAATTTATTCTCCAATTTTTTTATGCATGGATGGTTATCTATCTACCAATTTATCTTGTTTCAACTATAGGTTTTTCTTGGTCAGAACTTGGCATACTCTTCAGTATCATGCTGTTGCCGTTTATGATTTTTGAAATTCCAATTGGCTGGCTAGCAGACAAAAAAATGGGAGAAAAGGAGTTGGCAATTTTCGGATTCCTTATTATTGCCATACTATCTGCAAGTTTCTCTTTACCCAAAACCCCAAATTTCGCTCTATGGGCGAGCCTGCTATTTATCTCGCGTATTGGAGCAAGTATTGTGGAAGTCACTGCCGAAAGTTATTTCTTCAAACACGTTAAATCAAACGATTCTGGTATTATCAGTGTTTTTCGTATGACGCGACCACTTTCTTTCATCATCGCCCCTACAATCGCAACCATTTCTCTAATCTTTCTACCCTTTCAAATGCTCTTTTGGATTTTGGGGGCGATTACTCTTATCGGAGCGGCGACTCTTGTATCTATAAAAGACACTTTATAAAAACCCCGCTTAAGCGGGGTTTTTACTATTCTGTTGTTTCTTCGGCTTGAGAAGATTCGGGCATAGATCCATCAGATTCATGAGAACCGTCCTCGCATCCGCAAACCTTTAACTCTTCTCCATTCTTATTACAAAAGTCTGATTGGCAAACGCCCGGAGCATCCGCTGTATGCTTACAATCACCAGTACATACATAATGTGTCATATTTTAAATATTGTTATGATTTCCTCACCCTATTAATCTCCGCTTTCAAAAATCTCCAGTGCTTCTTCAAATCTTTACGAAGAGCCTCCAACTCTTTTTTATTAACGCCAGAGGCAGATTCATATTTTTTCATCACCTTATCCACCATAGTATTATACTGATCTTCAGTCGCAAGTCTCGTTTTTTCTAATTTCTCGACTAATTCCCCCTTTGCTTTTATTATCCAACCTTTAACATTGGCTCGATTATTTTTTGCATTCTTTGCTCCATACAAAAAATAAGCCCCAGCCAGAGCGGCGATAAGTCCAACCCCAACAATAAATCCGCTTCCAGATTTTTTATTATTTTTCATATTTTTCATTTACTTTTTTCTTTTTAGTGACTTTTTGAGTAAGGCAATGACTATATCCCAAAATCTAACACCTTCAGATTTGACTTTTTCCCTTGCCGAAGAAATATCTCCCAATAGAGCCTCCCCTTCTTCTCTCGCTCTCGATGACAAACGATTAGCATCACGCAATATTCTAACAAGGTAGATTAAAGCGATAATTAAAACAATTGTAACAATAACCACTGCGATAGTGGTAACAAAGAAAAACAAGTCTGATTTTGCAATTGCTTCCATAAGATAATTATACAGTATTGAACGATTTTGATTAAAATGAAACCGGTAAAACTAGAGAATCATCACGAATTGGATCACCCGATGGATTATCTTTTTTAAGAACAATAAAACCGGTCGCCGTCTGTGGAGGCGTGAAAGAAATATTTGCAGTAAACGGCACAAAATCCTCCGTCATCCATTCTTCTTGAGCCGTAGCAATACCACTTCCGATAATTTCCCCATTAGAGTCCTTTACTTCAATTGGAAACGATGCCTCAAAAAACCAGTATCCACGAGCTTCTCCGGTAATAATTACAGGGCTCTTAATAACAGAATTTTTTTGAGGAGAAGAAACCTTTATTAGATTATCTTTTTCCTCATTCGTTTGGTCCTCAGAATTATTAACAATTGGAGCATTAACAACGGGCGCATCATCAATACCCAAAGATCTAACAATCAATATCAGAACAAAAGTTGCAACAACAATCACAACAATGGTAGATAATCTTCTGAAAAAAGGATTTTCCATAATTTTTTAGAAACGTCTATCGAACTTCAGAAAACTTATCGAAAAGAACTTGATAAATACCGCCGAGCGCCAAGACAACCATTAAATACCAGATTACTGTCCCAACATATGGTATATAACCCAAGATTATAGAAATAACAATTCCAAGCACAATGGTCTTCCAAGTAACTTTAATCTGTTCATTTCGATGCACTAAGCGATAAGCAATACTTCCAATAACAATCGGTGCATAGACCAAAGCAAGAATAATACCAATGCAATAAAGAGCTAAAGCAAAAAGTGAGAATGGTATGGCAACAAAGGTAAGTGTGCCGATAAAAACCGCAACAGGCACAGCGACCAAAAGAACAAAACCTCTTAAAATACTCCATCCGAATTCATTAATTGAAACCACCACAAACCTCTCAGATATTTTTCGTAAAATTCCATGCGCAACAAGCGCAGAAATCAAGAGAACAATAAATTTTATAATGACAAGTGTCCCCCAGACTGTCGGTAAGATTCTCTCAGTTTTTGTCTTTGTATTAATCTGAGAAAAAGTATTTGTTCCATAAATCTTTGCTCCATCCGCCATTGTGAGCTCCTCTGAAGCAGAGTAAGAAAGATTGCCTTCAATAACTGCGTTTGGGCCGAGACTAACGCTATCTGCTGTGATTGAAACATCACCACCAATGGTCTCATTAATATAAACACTCCCCGCTGCGATTTTCACATTTCCGCTTACTCTACCCAAAAGGTCTATATTGCCACCGGCCGCAAGTAAATCTCCTTCAATAATAGATTGAGGGAGAATATCAACTCTCCAGCCAACAAAAGCGGCATCTTTCCCGATGGATCCCGATATAAGCACTTTCCTTGCAATTACCCTAAGAGTTTTTTCTACATTACTTATGATATTTGCCGAATCGGCAATAATAAAAGCATCTTCAGATATCACATTTCCACCCAAGAAAACGTTGAACCCAATTGAAACAAGATCACCTAAGACATTGCCGGCAATCGTAGTATTGCCCCCCACTGCATAAAGATCACCGGTCGTGCTATCTCCTTTTCGAAAAGAATAATTTTCGCCACTTTGAAAGACCGTTTCGGCAAAAGCGGGTATAAGTGCCGTGAAAAGAGAACCCAAAACAAGGATAGTAAGAATGGTTTTTTTCATTATGCAATTATACTACTTCTAATACTCGAACAGAAAAACACTTACGGAATCAGTTGCTCAGAATTATAAATTGATTGTATCTCCGTATCCGACAAAACCCTGTCATACAATCTAACTTCATCAATCATTCCTTCA
>CAYLHJ010000008.1:0-42392 GCA_964383705.1 uncultured Candidatus Saccharibacteria bacterium
GGTTCTCATAGGCAGATTGTTGGCGAGGAGCTTAATAAATTTTTGCATTTATTAGAACTTGCTTAAAAAGAAAGCCACTCGAGGTGTCGAATGACTTTCCTGAGTGGCTATGATTTCTTCTGTTCTGATCGAGTGGCGAGGAATTCACGCCCTTTGCCAACTTGGGTGTTGATGGGGATTCCCCTAGCACACAAGGGACAATCCCTTTCTTCCCATGCATCAAGCTTGACGTCGACGAGAGAAAGGAGTTCGGGGACATTCCCGACGTCGCTTGTGGTGACAGACCCACGATTACAGATGGCGCTTACTCCAGCGACTTTACCGCCGAGTTCCCGAACAGCCTTCACTACCTTGAGGACAGATCCACCCGTCGTGAGAATATCCTCAACAATGAGAATTTGTCTGCCAGCTATGAGATTCTCATATCCACGCCGGAAGACAAAATTGTCCCCGTCTTTCTCGGCGTAGGCAGATAGAACCTCATCGATGTCGTGGCTCATGTTCCAGGTTTGAAGCTGGAATGCTACTGCCTGGCTCAAAATGATGCCACCTTTCTCTGGCCCAACCACCACCTCGATAGATCTCTTGCGAAATGGTAGCGCCATGCTCTGCGTCAGCTCACGAACTAGGTGTGTATGGGGGTAGATTGCATCCTTGTTCACATAGGTGCTCCCATGCATACCGGATGTGTAGACAACGTGACTGTTGCCTATCACCGCGCCGATTTGAGCTAGCTCTTCCATTACCTGATCAGCGCTTCGGAATCTCATAACCGCCTCCTTCCTTGAAGACTTGTGATATCTCCTCCTCAAGCTTATTTAGAGCTTCCATGGGATTAGGAGATGTTGTTAGCTGACGACCAACAACAATATGCGAAGCACCTGATTTGATTGCATTTGCTGGGGTGTCTACGCGTTTCTGATCTCCAACATCTACTCCAGGTGAACGAACTCCGGGAACGATGAACTTGGGACCAAATCTAATCTCGTGAAATTCTGGTCTCTTGTGTAGAATGCCGACTTCTTGGGGTGAACACACGATGCCGTGAACTCTCGCGAGCTTTGCCATCCTGGCAAGGTTAATAACAGCTGGTTTTGGAGGAAGACCGTAAAGAAGAGTAGTCTCTTCTTCAGTGAGTGAGGTAAGGACGGTAACAGCAAACAGCTCCACTATTCCTTGGTAGGCGGCCATCATCATTTCAATTCCACCAGAGGCGTGGACAGTCAAAATGTCAGCACCCGAGCGAATAATTGCATCTGCTCGATACTGTACTGTCTTCGGAATGTCATGAAGTTTGTGGTCAACCCAGACTTTCTGGGCGCCGGCTTCATGGAGCATCTTTACAGTCTCTGGGCCATTGAGATCATAGAGGTCATGGATTTTCACAGCATAGACCAAATTTCCAATGGTCTGTGTGAGTTCCAAACACTCCCTGAGACTCAATCCGTCTGTTGCGAGAATAACCCGCTCTTTCGTATACATAGAACCCTCTCGTCTTAGTTGTGGTTTGTGTTCTTCTTGGGAGCTATTCCGTCTAGGATATTACTAAAAAATGATACAAAAGCAACGATTATTTAACGGTTTTTATTTTAGATATTTATTAAGAAATGTAAGCGTTTTTTCCCAAGCATCCTGAGTTGCTTCTGGCGCATAGTTCATTCCTGTAGGATTTGCGAATGCGTGACCAACGCCTGGATAAATATAAATCTCTTTTTGTTTCCCTAGTTCTCCAAGTGCTGTTTCAAATTGACTTACTGTGGTTGTTGATATTGAGGTATCAATTTCTCCAAAAATACCGAGTACCGGCTCATCAATATTTATAAGTTGTGTCTTATCAGTTACAAGCTGGCCGTAATAGATTACAGTTGCATCAAGATCTTCGTCACTGAGGGAGAGAGAAAGAGATTGTCCTCCACCAAAACACCAACCGAGAGATGCAATTTTTCCTGAGCCTTGGTCACGAAGGTATTTCACAGCTGATTTTAGGTTATCGAGGGCGTCGGCCTTATTTAGATTAGTGGTAAGTAAACGAGCTTGAGCTGAAGTGGTTGCGACTACTCCGTTATATAGATCTACCGCCAAGACATTATAGCCATCTTTGGCGAGCTCTTCGGCAGATTTTTTTATATTATCATTTAGACCCCACCACTCATGAATAACTACGATGCCTGGATATGTGCCAGATGCTTGAGGTTTCGCGTACCAGCCATTTACAGAACCGTAATAAGAAACTTCTGAACTAGATATCGGTAAATTAATTGTACTACCCATAGTGTCTACATTTCTTAATTTATTGTTCGAATCATCCCTGTTTCTTACGAGTAAAAATAGACCGGCAATTAAAATTATTAAAACTAAAATTATTGGTAGTGTATTTGTTTTCATAATCTTTAATTTTATTTCATCTAATTTATGTTAGATATCATTAAATATAAATGAAGATATACATAAATCATAATTCATCACGAAGAAAGCCCATCTTTCAAGAAGATGGGCTTGCTCAAATCTAAGATTTACACCCATTGAGCAAAGACGAGTGCCACCACTTGGCCATCAATCATTGCGCGATGAATTTCCCACCCTTTCTCTGCATTGGGGTGTGGTCGTGGAAGGTGGTATCTTGCTTCAGCCGAAAGCTTCATCAGTTCTTTGGCGATTACACCACCATCAACTGGGTTAAAGAATCTTGCTCCTCTGGAGTGTTCACGAGTAAATAGAACTCTCCCTGACCGTTTCATCCCTTCAATCGGGCAGAAGTGAGAGAAACCCGAGCATGAAGCCTCAAGGAGGATACGATTGAGCACATTTTCTAGAACACTCAATTCGTTACTTGCATTTAGCTCGGCCAGCGCTGGGGGTATTTCTTCGTAAAGCACAAAGCACCTCCCTTAAAGACTTGGAAAAGATCAAAAAAACTAGAGTGATAGTGCCAGCTTTATTAAATTGCGTCAATCTAGTAACTCAATACTCCATTTACTCCCCCACTTACATCAACCTGTGCTGGGAGATTCAATTTGCCGTTCATCATTGTGTTTAAATCTATGAAATTCACATCGGATGGAGCGTCGAATTTTGACGTATCTTTTGACCAATTTTCACACTTATAATTGACCTCCTGATCAAGATTTACAGAACCTTGAGCTTGTGATGAATTTGCGCCTGTCTGAGAAACACTCATTTTTGCCCCCTGATTTCCAGACCAAACAAAAGTATCATTTCCTTGTCTAATCATATGCGATTCTGTTCCTTCAGCCGTGAAATCTCCACGCATCATTTCTCCTGAAATAAACATGGTCCCTGAAACATTCCCCGTTGCCTCTGAACCAGAGAAAGTACAAACAACATCTTGACCAAGAGAAAGAAGACTTCTTAATGTCCCAACTTTTATATTTGCATCGACTGTAGCCTTGTTGTCAGATTGGGTGCTCAATTCATTTTGTGAATCCACTCTTTCTTTTTTTGATTTTGATGTGTAATAAGTTCCGCCACCAACCGCAAGAACGGCGGCGACTACAATAATAATCGCAAGTGGTCCAAAACCTCGATTTAAATTGTGTTTTTTCATCTTAATAAATTAATTAACAAAATACCGAATACTGCAATTATACCACTTTTAAATCTAGATAATTTAAATGAAGGTGGAATTAATTTTTTTAATTTAATCTAATAATCCTTCCCACCATTTGAAAGTGAAATGCAAAAACGCATATAGTGGGACGTATACTGGCACAAGGAGAAAAAAGAGGATGAGTTTAGGTTTAAATTTCATATTATTTCTATGATTGACTATCTACCCATCCTTTTAAGATATTAAACACATTAACAAATGTTTCCCAGATAATATCTACTACAATATTATTCCAAATATACCAAAATGTTCCGGCGATATATTTTGTCCAGAGAATCTCGAAGAATTTTTTTATGTAATTTAGAACCTCACTTACATTCGGTGATTTCAAAAATTCTATAATATTAAAATCAAAGAAAAATTTAAGTGCAGCTAAGGCCAAGATAATGAGAATGATACTTCCGATGAATCCCCTTTGAGATAATTTTGATTTCATAATTAAAGCCTAAATAAGTGGCGGTAAATAAGCAAGTGGGTCTAAATATGCATTGATGCTTGCGATAGGAATATTAACTTGCTTACAAAACATACTTTGGGTGTATTTTTGAACAGATACACCTTCAGTAGCAAAAATACCCAAATGAAGGTGGGGTCCAGTAGAATAGCCAGACCCCGGCACACCCGGCTGTCCGCCAGAGTAGCCAATTACCTGTCCTTGGGTCACTGTTTGGCCAGTTTGGACTCTTGAATTAGATAAATGGGCATACAGGCTTGAAAGGCCGTTATCGTGTTTAATTAAAATCCAGCGACCATAAGAATAACATCCTCGCTGTTCATCTGTGTTCCCCGTGCCGGTTACTACCCCACTACCAACGGAAAGAACTGGGGTACCAACTGTTGCTCTGAAATCTACCCCATTGTGGGTGCCAGAGACATAAAGTCGTCCGGAATCTGAGGTCTTACCAAAGCTTTGAGTAATCAGAACATTATTTAATGGCCAATTTAATGCGCCAGTTTTTGTCGTTGGTAATTTTGATTTATCAATCTGTGCTTTTAATTGAGATTCAAAGTCAAAAAGCTCTTGTTCAAATTTTTTTCCAAGCTCTATGTTTCTTTCTAAAAGTTTTTTGTATTCTTCTTCTTTATTTTTTGTTTGAACCAGAAGTGTTGTTTTTGCTTGCTTATTCTGCTCCACAATCACTTTTCTATCCGAAAGCTCTTCTTTTAAACCAGTAAGGTCTTTTTTCTGTATTTCACTTTCCCTTTTTTTCTCTACTAGATCACTCTTAAGTTCAATCAAATCATTTGTGTGTTGTCTTACAACATTTTGGATTCTTTTTAAGGATTCAATTCCGTTCCAAACTTCGTTTATGTCTTTGTATTGAAGCATCTGCTGTATAAATGACTCATCATCATTTCGCTGTAAAGAGCGTAGAGTTTCTGCCATAGCCTCTTTATTTATATTTATTTGATCCTCTTTTTTGTCTATTTCAATTGCTGTTTTTTCGATTGTAAGTTCGGCGGTGCCAATCTTATTTACTGTAACCTTTAAATCACTTTGTAATTTTTTTTGAGTCGTATCTAAAGTCTTTACAGCTGTTTGAAGTGTTTGGGCCTGTTTACCCGTTTCTTGAATCTGGCTTTGTAATTTCGCATTTTCAGCATCCAAAGCGGCCTTTTCTTTTCTTTTCTGTTCGATTTCTTCTTGAAGTTCTTCCACAGAAAGGGCTTTTACTATTTTTATAGCAAAATTAAAATACCTGAATGATATAAGCGTAAAAAAACTTATAAATAAAATTATTAAAGAAACTTTTTTTATCATTTAAACTTATTTTCCGCTTCTAACAATCTTTTCATTGTTTCATCTTTTCCCAATATACCAGCTAAGACAAAAGGATCGGGAGATTTTTCTTTCCCTGAAAGGGCCACTCTCATCGGCCACAAGACGTTTCCTCTACCCTCTTTTGAAGCATAATCCCAAACCTTTGCTTTTATATTATTTGCGTTCCATGAAAGTTCATCAATTTCGGAAACAGCCTTTTTTACCCACCCTATGTGACGGAGTGTGGTATCAAAATCTTTCTCGTCTTTCCATAGCAAAAGGTTTTTCTCAAATGGTTTTAGTTCTTTTGCTTCATTTATCATATTAATTTGCTCAGAAGTAATGCTGTATTGAGCACCAGAAACTTGCAATGTACTTATGATGTTTGATCTTATTTCGGTTGGAAAAAGTTCGGCTGGTATTTTAAAAGTTTCCATAAACTTTTGGAGGTCTTCTTTTTCAAGCCTTTTTTTATGTTCAGAATTAATCCATTTTAGTTTCTCCTCATCAAAAATTGCTCCACCTTTTTGTATTTTAGATATATCAAATGCTTGAATTAATTCATCAAGCGTAAAGATTTCCTGATCAGTTCCCGGATTCCAACCCAAAAGAGCAAGGTAGTTAACTATAGCTTCTGGTAAATAGCCTTTTTCGCTATATTCGTGCAGAGAAACCGCACCATGGCGCTTAGAGAGTTTTGACCTATCAGGAGCCAATATTAGAGGAATATGGGCGTAGAGAGGCCTTTCCGCGCCGATCGCTTCACCAATGAGAATTTGGCGCGGAGTATTAGAGATATGATCTTCCCCTCTTATCACATGAGTCACCCCCATTTCAAAATCGTCTATTACGACCGCGAGATGATACAAAGGCTCTTCCATGCTTCTTGCAATAACAAAATCACCAAGTTCTGTTGTATCAAACGTTACAGAACCCCTGATAAGGTCTTCGAATGTCACTAGTTTTTTAGGGTTTTTAAAACGAATGACTTCCCCCCTCTGTCCTTCTTCTGTGATTTCTTCTTTGGATAAATAAGCGAAACCATCATCAATCATTTTCTTTAAGTAGGATTTATATATATCCTCTCTTTCTGATTGTCGATAAAATTCATCGTAAGAAAAACCGAGCCATTTAAAACCGTTAATTATATTTTCTTCATATTCCTTTTTACTTCTTTCTTTATCAGTATCTTCAATCCTAACGATAAATTTACCTTTTTGATTTCTTGCGAATAGGAAATTATACAAAGCGGTGCGCGCCGTGCCTATGTGTAGATTGCCGGTTGGAGATGGCGCAATACGAACAACAATTTGTTTTGTTTTATCGACTTTCATGACGCAAACCAATTTTTATTAATTCTTCAGCAATTTTTTTTGCTGCATCTGGATGGACAAATTGTTTTGTTGCCGCCTTCATGCTTTGGCAAAGTTCTGGATTATTCAAAATCCGCTCAATCTCTGCAAATAAAATGTTTCCAGTGAGGTTTTCTTCCTGTATAACTTGACCCGCTCCACCTCGAGCATAAGCAAAAGCGTTTTTTGCCTGATGATCACCATTAGAATCTTGTATTGGTATGATTATTGCCGGCACAGACCAAGCGGCAATTTCAAAAATTGTAGAACCGGCTCTGGATATAATAATATCAGCGGCACCGGCTGCTGATCTGATTGTTAAGTCATCCATGTAATCATAGGTTCGATAACGATCTTTATAAGGAGAATTAGTAAGAACTGCTTCTGCGATTTGACTAACCTCTTTTATGTTATTTTTACCCGTTTGATGAATAACTTGGTATTTTTCTAAGAGTCTCGGCAATGCTTCCATTAAAACTTCATTTATTTTTTGTGATCCGAGTGAGCCCCCCATTACAAAAATGGTCTTGATTTCTGGTTTTAGGTGAAGATACTCGTGTGAGTTTGAAGTCAGGGGTAAGAATAAATCTTTTCTTATAGGATTACCGGTGACGGCAATTTTATCAGCTGGGAAAAATTTTGCTGCATCTGGATATGAGAGAGCGACCCTTTCTGCAAATTTTCCTGCCCAACGATTAACTTTTCCTGGAACGCTGTCTGATTCATGAATAATTACAGGAATACGAAGTATCCTCGCGGCAAAAAGTGCTGGAAAACTAGCATAGCCTCCCTTCCCGAATACAACATCTGGGTATATCAAAAAAATCTCCCAAGTAGATTGAATTATCCCCCATAAAGTTTTGAAAAAATCAAAAAAATTAAGAATTGAAAAATATCTGCGTATTTTTCCAGCGTAATTTTTTTTATAAATAAGATTATTATTAAAAAGCTCCCCAGCGTTATATGGGGTTGGAGACATGTAGTAGAGCTCAACATCTACCAGCTTATTTTCTCGAATAATATTATTTAGTTCTTGCGAGACAGCAATGAGTGGATAAAAATGCCCGCCCGTTCCTCCTCCAGTAAGCAATATTTTCATAGATAATTATGTTTCAGCTTTTTCTCTGGCGCGAAATATTCAAGATGATTCCCATTTCTGCCAAAGTTATAAGAAGGGCCGTTCCTCCATGGCTCACAAATGGTAGTGTAATGCCACTTAACGGCAGCATTCCTATCATTGCTCCTATGTTTACAAACGCCTGAGATACGATAAGTATAACAGTTCCAACAACAAATAGTCTACCGAAGGAATCTTCAGTCCTAATCGCGATTTTAAGCCCTCTCAACATAAAAAATAGGAATAGAATAATTATAAAAATTGAACCGATAAAACCAAATTCTTCAGCCGCTACAGCAAAGATGGAATCTCCCATTGGCTCCGGAAGTAAGCCGAATTTCTGAATGCTTTGCCCAAAACCATTTCCTGCGATTCCACCCGATCCCACAGCAATAAGTGATTGTTGGATTTGATAGCTTGATGTCTGCCCATTTTTTTCAGGATTTAAAAAAGTAGTTAAGCGTTCTTTTACATATGGTCTAAACATTGCAACAACAACAAGTATTGAAATAAGTGCTATGCCGAGCATTAAAAGATGCTTCCATTTGCCTCCTGCAACCAAAAACATTGCAAACCCCGAAGCGATGATTACGGCAAAGGTGTCTGTGTCTGGCTGAAGAAGCAATAATAGACCCACAATCCCCAATATGGCTGTAAATGGCAGCAGTCCGTATTTTACAGTTTGAACTTTATCTTTTATCCCAGATAGCCACGAAGCGAAGTAGATAATGAATGCAATTTTTAGTAACTCAGATGGTTGAAATGAATATCCAAAAATCATAATCCATCGACTTGCGCCCCCGTGTTCAAACCCAATTCCAGTAAAAACAAGTAAATTAGCGATTATCGCTACAATAAAAATCCATAATGCGTTTCTTCGCCATAATCTATAATTAACCTGAGACAACCAAATCATGGCGATTGTCCCAATAAACATCCCACCAAAAAGTTGAGAGGAGACAACATTTGAATACTTCACTCCTCCTTTCGAGAGAAGCCCCAGTGAGGCTGAACTAAAAATAAAAAAACCTCCTACAATAAGTAAGATAATTGATAGTAAAAAGATTTTATCAACGGGTTTTCTCATTTTATCCCACAAGTGCAATGATGACCCCTAAGATTGCAAATACTAAGCCTATGATCCAGAATCGCATAGTTACTTTATGTGCGGGCCAACCCTTTGCTTCAAAGTGGTGGTGAATAGGTGCCACCAGAAAAATTTTTTTACCGTGTCGGAATTTTTTGGATATTACCTGAATAATTACTGAGAGAGTCGTAATGATGAGTGGCATTGCAACTATTGGAAGAACCAAGACCCCATATCCATCTCCTAATTTGTCTGTCATAAACGCCACAACAGCCAAGGTGACAGTAAGACCCATTGTCCCAGTTTCTGACATGTAAAATCGGGCGGGCGGTATATTGAACCAAAGAAAAGCTAGAATACCGCCGACAATTACAAGACAAAATGCCGCTAAATCAATTTGATTTTGATAGAAAGCAATACCAGCATATGCACTAAATATGGTCGCAAATATTCCACCGGCAAGGCCGTCTAAACCATCAATAATACCCCCCGAATAAATTGCCATAGTTACCAGGGCAAAAAATGGTATGAACAAAAAGCCCATAAATAACTCCAGGCCCCCAGGTAGGCCTATTGAGGCAATATCTAATTTGAAGTAAAACCACGAGCCAGCAATAAGCCCCAGTAAGGCCACGATAAACAGGCGTTTTCGCAACGACAGTCCTCCTGCTATATGGCCACCTGCGCCTTTAATCTCTAGATAATCATCTATAAGGCCGAAAAGTGAACCTGTAATAAGAGTAAAAAGAGGGAGCCATGTTTGATTTCTGCTTAAGAAATCTAATTTAATACTCAAATCACTTGGCAGAAAATGAGAGACAAACCAAATGGCCGCAATTGTCATGAATGCTGAAATCCAAATAATGACTCCACCCATTCTCGGAGTATTAATCTCTTTGTCCTTATGAAGCTCATTAAATATGGGAGTAGCTTTTCCGTCTAAGTCGACTTTGCCAGCTTTCTTCTTCCACATTTTATTGCTGTAGAGATAATCAGAAATAGAAGGGGTTATGCCAATTCCGATAATGAAAGCTAAGATGGCCGGGAAAAAAGCTTTTACAATATCGGCAATAATCATATTAAGGACATTATACCTCCACGGTATTATTTAAGACAAATAATTATTCACTCAAAGCTATTGCCTCAAGCGTCTTTTCGGAAAGTAGTTCAGTGTCGGAGAAGCGTCCATCATAAGTTGAACCAAGTACTACTATTATAATTGGGCGACCTATTCCTGGGTCAAAAATAATACCGAGATTTCCTCCAGCCAAATCAGTAAATCCGGTTTTTGAGCCAACTATTCCAGGTATAGTATCAATTAAGCTATTAGTATTTGTTGCATTGTGATTAATATTATTCAAAGAGCGTAAACGAAGTTCTTTATAACGGGTAGCTTCAAATATTTCTGGGTATTTTCTTAAAGCGTAATCAAACAATTTCGCCACATCTTCAGCCGAAGCATAACCGCCATTAATTTCATCTTGAATATCCAACCCAGTTTCATTGTAAAATACTGAATGTGTCATGCCGATTGACTTAGCTTTTTCATTCATCTTTTTAACAAACTGATTTCTTTCTAAATCAAGATTTGTTTTCCCAAATTCCATAGCTCCTGCAGCGGCAGCGATAGCCACCGTTCCATCATTTGAAGAAACAAGCAAACTAAAATCGAGTAGATCTTTAAGTGCCCATTTCTCTCCCCACTGAAGTCCTGTGTCCCCTTCTTCCTGAAGGAACTCTCTATCAATTGTAATGACGCTTGATTTCGGTAAAAGATCAAGTGCTGTTACTGCGGTCATAATTTTTGTTACTGATGCAAGCGCTAATGGTTCTTGAGAATTATACTCATAAAGAGTTTTCTTTTTTTCAACATCGTAAACAAGCGCTGATTTTGCATTTAATACAATGCTCTCAAATGGGTTTTTAGTCTCTACAACTTTATTATCTGATTCATATTGTCTGACGCCTCTAGAGACAAAAAGCGATATAAGAGAAATGACTGAAAGAGAAAAGATTAAAATGGTCGCAAGATAAAGCAACCGACGGTTATCCAAGTCGTTTAAATTTATTTTTTCTTCAGGCATTGCTATTTTCGGTTGTTGATTCTTCTTCTAATTTCTTATCAAATTCATCAATCTGCTTCTGCATTGATTCATATTCTGGCAAATCTTCTTTGCGAGAAATACCCATAAAAGCGAAAAGTTCAGTGGTTGGCCTGTAGACAAATCCACGCTCTCCATTTTCATTATCTTCTCTCTCGACTAATCCCCTAATCATAAGATTTCGAAGTATAAAACTTGAATTAACTCCTCTAATATAATCGATTTCTTTCCTGCTGACCTTATTTTTATAAAGCACAATAGAAAGAGTTTCAAGACCGGCCTTACCAAGATCTCTTGTTAATTCCTCTTTTATTATTTTCTCGATGAGCTGACTATTTTCCGGCGAGGTTCCCAAAAGAACATCCTTCTCTCCTAAAACCAAAGATAAACCTCTATCCTTTAGCTTATTTTCTAGAATTTCTAATCCTTGTTTTAATTCATCATTATTAACTCCTAAAAATTCACATAATTTTTTAAATGTCACAGGTTCTCCCTTAAAAAACAGGATTGTTTCTATTTGTGAGTCTAGAGGAAGGTTGTTGGCCATAATTGTTGGACTATATCACAGATTATTAGGAATGATAATTTGGAACCCCTAAATTGCTCGTCTCAATTTCTATATCTTCATTTATATTTGATTGAGATGCCTCAATAATTCCCTGTTTTACCAGCTCAAGCATCGCAAGGAAACTTACAATAATGTGAACTTTATCTTCCTTGCTAGTTTTGTGGCGAGATCCTGAGTTTGAAGTCTGACCCTGTGTTTTTGCGAATTCCCCGAAATTCATTTTTAAGCTTGTTTGCATCCTTTCCGTCAGACGAACAATCATTTCTTCAAGGCTCACTATTTTTTGAACCATCACTTTTGGTAAAAGCTCTTTTTTTGGCAAGCTTTCTATTACTCTCCTTATCGCTTCATGAATAGCTGAAATATTCATTGATTCATCTGGTGAAAAAATAATGGGAATGTTTTTTTGAGGGTTTTTAAGAAAAATTATTTTCTTACCAAATAAAGATGCTACATGAAAAGAGAGTTCTTTATATCTTTTGTAGAGTTTCAAACGTCTTTCAAGATCTTCCATGCTCTCACTTTCTTCTTCTGTTAAAGATATTGACGGAAGGAGAGATTTGGATTTTATCAAAAGAAGGGTTGAGGCAATAAGGATAAAATGTGCCGTTGAAGCAATAGGAAATGATTGAAGTGTCTGCACATAAGAAATATAATCATCAGCTACTTTAGCAAGAGAGATATCATTTATAAACAATTTTCGCTTTTCAATAAGCGAAAGCAAAAGCTCGAGTGGGCCTTCAAAAATTTCTGTTTTGATTTTGAAACTTTGAATATCTTCCAAATTAGAAAAAAATTATTTTTTTGAATTAATTGAAATACCGAGTTCTTTCAGTTGCTTATCGGAGACTTCTGAAGGTGAATCCATCATCAAATCCTTGCCTTCTCCGGTTTTTGGAAAAGCGATAACTTCGCGAATATTCACTTCATTTTCTAGAAGCATTATTAATCGATCAAATCCCCACGCAATTCCTCCGTGTGGAGGAGTGCCTGAACCAAGAGCCCTTAGCATATGACCAAAATTTTTGTCTATATTTTCTTTGGTGTGCCCAATAATTTCAAATACAGTACGCAGTGCTTCTGGATCATGATTTCTTATGCTTCCTCCACCAATTTCACAACCATTTAAAACGACATCGTATTGTGCCGCAATAATATCTCCAATGTTTTCCTTATTGAGAAGTGAATCCATGTGCTCTTTTATTGGTGCAGAAAAAGGATTGTGAGTGAATGTCCAATCTCCTTCAGTCTGAGCATTTTCGGAAGTGTTTGTCTTTTCAAAGAAAGGAAAATCAATAATCCAACAAAATGCAAGAAGGTTGGGGTCTTCCTTATTCTCTCTAATATCTGGACGATCATTTCCGTATTTTTCCATAGCCTCTTTGTAGCTAATTTTAGGAAATGGAATTTGCTGTATCTTTTTTTCTGGGTAAAGTGTAGAAACTATATCAATTAAAAGTTTTTCATTTACTTCCATTACATCTTCCCTTGTAACAAAACTCATCTCTAGGTCAAGTTGAGTAAATTCCGGTTGACGATCTCCCCTTGTATCTTCATCTCTCATACAACGAGCGAGTTGAAAATATCTTTCAATACCTCCCGACATTAAGAGTTGTTTGTACTGTTGTGGTGATTGCGGTAAAGCATAAAACTTTCCAGGATAAAGCCTGGATGGAACAATATAGTCTCTTGCCCCCTCAGGAGTAGATTTGGTTAAATACGGGGTTTCAACTTCAACGAAGTTTTGTTTATCTAATGAATCCCTTACAACCTTTGCAACGGAGTGTCTCATACGGATATTTTTCTGAAGTCTGGGTCTTCGTAAATCTAAATATCTATATGTAAGTCTCCCTTCTTCATTAATCTCCTTTCCATCACTTGTAACGTCAAAAATAGGAGTTTCCGCTTGATTAAGGATTACGAGTTCAGTAACTTCCAGTTCAATATTTCCATTTTCTTCATCCACCTTTCTATTTTTTTCTGGTCGTTCGTGAATTATCCCCTTAACTTCAACAACCCATTCTGATCTCACCTCTTTAGCAATATCCATTGCTTCTGTGTGGTTGGGCAAAATAACTGACTGAACCCTACCCGTCATATCACGAATATCAATAAAAATAAGTTTTCCTTGATCACGTCTGACGTGAACCCAACCAGAAATACTAACTTCTTTTTCTATATAATCTTTTAAATTTTTTATAAATATTCTTTTCATTTTTAAATTATTACCCCAATTTTTTTCCTGACATCTTCCATCTTTTGCTCTGCTCTCTTTTTGGCTTTATTTCCTCCTTTTTTCAAAATATCAATGACTGAGTCAGTATCCTTGCTGAGCTTCAGACGTCTTTCTCTAAGTGGAGCAATAAAGTTGGTGATGTTTCTGATTAAAATTTCTTTCGATTCCTTGTATCCGATAGCCCCACCCTCATACCTATCACGAATATCTTCAAATTCTGGCCCCTCGGTAAAGAACTTATGAAGGGCAAAGATTTTATCTGTTTCGGGATCTTTAGGCTCATCAACCCCCTTTGAATCAGTTGGTATCCCCATTATGGCATTTTTAATTTCTTCATCCGATGCAAAAAGCCCTATTGTATTCTTATAATTTTTACTCATTTTTTGTCCGTCAGTTCCTGGTATAATCTTCATATTTTCAACAATTAAAGGTTCCGGAAGTTTAAATGTTTCTCCAAAAATTCTATTGAATTTTTCAGCGGTATCACGAGCAATCTCGACATGCTGTTTTTGATCAATACCTACCGGAACAACGTCCGAATCCTGAATTAGAATGTCGGCTGCCATAAGAATTGGGTAATCAAACAAGCCAACGTTAATTTCTTTATTCCTTGCTTCAGCGTCTTTAAAAGCGTGCGCCCTCATAAGATATGGCATGGTTGTAACACAATTAAAAATCCAAGCCAGTTCGGTAACTTGTGGCGTGTCTGATTGTTTATATAAATTAACTTTATCTGGATTAAGCCCAATAGCTAAATAATCTAAGGCCACATCCATAATGTTTTTACTGAGTTCTTCGGGATTTTGAAGAGTAGTAAGAGCATGTAGGTCAGCAATGAAAACAAAACTTTCGTAATCATCTTGAAACTCCACAAATTGCTTCATGGCCCCCAAATAATTGCCTATATGAGGCCTTCCAGTAGGTTTTACGCCGGATAGGAGTATCTTTTCTTCATTCATAATATTCCTAACATAATACAAAAAATAAGGCTTTTTTGAAAGGTGAAGCCTATTTAGTAGCTTATTTTTCTTGTAATTCTATGAAAAATGTCGAGCCTTTTCCTTTACCTTGAGATTCAACCCAAACCTTTCCTTTTTGGGCCTCAATCATTTGTTTAGCGACATAAAGACCAAGACCTGTTCCAGAAACATTTGTTTTATTAGCATCTTTGGCTCGGCTAAATTTAGAAAAGAGCTTTGAGATATCTTCTTTTTCAATTCCTATACCGGTATCAGCGACAGAAATTACCACATTATTATCACGTTTCTTCACATTAACCGTAACGCCGCCCTGCGGTGTGTATTTAATAGAATTATCAATAATATTTCCAATAACCTGTTTAATCTTTCCCATATCAGCATTAACAGTATAATTTCCTTTTTCTTCAGCTTCAAATTTGAAAGAAAGGCCCTTTTGCTCAACATTTGGGCGAAGTTCTTTTACGACTTCTTTAGTTAATTCTTTAACATCAAAATCAACTAATTCATATTTCATTCTTCCTTGCTCAATACGAGAAATGTCCAAGAATTCATTTACAATCTTTACTAAACTTTTAGATGAAGTTTCAATAACCCTTACTGAATCTTTAACTTTTTCTGACATCTCTCCAAAGTCTCCTTCTAGAAGCATCGAGGCGTAACCATCAATCGCGGTAAGTGGAGATCTGAGTTGATGACTAGCAAAGGATAAGAATTCCGATTTAAGTTGATCAAGCTCTCTTAAACGAGTGTTTGCTTTTTCCAAATCTGCAGCTAATTTCTCAATGCGTTCTCTTTGCTTTATCTCTCTTTTTACACTTTTGATTATGAAGATGCTAACAATAATTGAAAGTATAAAAGTAATCACTGTTATGAGCTTGCTTCCAAATGATTGAGTCAAAAAATATTGTGAACCAATAAGAATCGAAAAAGCAGTTACAAATATTTGCGTTGAAATAACTTTTACATCAAAAGCATTATATTTAATAATTAGATATGCCAATACCGCAATGAATATAGGCATGCCAAAAAGACCCCACTGTGGAACACGCCAGCTGTCAGTTAAACTTCCAACTATGTTTCCCCAAGAGAACGCCAGTAAAAAACAGAGGATGCTAGAGGTAACTAATGCAATTTGAACCCTTTTTTCTCCCACCTTGAGTATAAATTGACGCAGAGAGTACAGAGCAATAAATATCACGTAAAAAATTTCAATTAGATATATGTAATGAGCTAATGGGCCTTCAATGGCTTCTCTGTCACAATTCGATAAATTAAATCCGATCAAATTTAAATTTGAAAAAGCCAAAATAATTACTGGCACCAAAGGTGCGAAAAAGGCTAGTTTGCTCTTTATTGAGGTATCTTTACCCGATATAAAGACCTGGACAAAGTATAAGCTTGCTGCATAAATAAACGGCTCAATAAGATTCACAAGTGACCAGAAAAAGATAGTGAATTGCGGATTGTCTGTTGCCCAAAGAATCAAATCAAAAAAAACCCAGAGAGCAAATAAGTTTGTCAACAAAAACAATATTTGATTTATTAACAACCTAGAGTTTTTAAAAAAAATAAAATACCCGATTAATAATGAGGTGGCCAGTGGGACAATGTGAGAATAATATATAAAAGGATCAAATACATTTCCTGAGATTATAAGAAAATCTGTGGTGTCCCATTCGCAAGCGGCAATTGTTTGAACAACGAAGTCTGTCATTTTTAATTAAATATTAAATAGAATATCTGAATATTCTGGAATTTCTTCTTCTGTTAGGAATATTGAGAAATCATTTTTAATAAAAATTGAATAGAAACCATTTGCAATCGAAATAGATAGAAGAAGAATTAATATGCAAAAAAATATTTTAGTTTCTTTGCTCATGCATTTTTAAATCTTTTTTGATAAACTCTTTTAAAATATGTTGAAATATATGGCATATAACGCTCGAAATCTTCTTTTGAAAGATCATGTATTGATCTTATTTCATGCCTACAATTCTCAGCTCCGCAATCACAAGACATCTTCCAGCGCTGATCCCCTTCTATTGTAGAATAATCAATCGTTATTTCCTCTCCTTCTTTTATGTCCTTAACTGCGATTAATTTTAATCTTCCTTGTATTCCACTATTTGCATCACAAGAGTGGTTAAGAAACTTGTAAGGTTTGTCTGGATCTATCCAAATATTTTTATCAACCCCAACCCAATCAGGATTTGCTAAAGCATCCTCTATAGATTTATTTATCTTAAATTTCAATTTCCCTTTTAGCCTAGTGATAATCTCACCCCTTTTTATATTTTCTCCTGCAGCTATACCATATCCATGAATTTTACTTTTTATTACAAAAAATTGTTTCATAAACAATAATCTCTAAAATTTCTTTCTGACATCTAAGGCTAACAGAGCAATGATTAGATGGAGCACTAAAAACAATAATGGATATAAAAATGCTTCCCAGCCCTCCCATCTCATTATTACTGTAACACACATCGCCGCATATGCTGCAGTCCAAAAAAACCAAGGCTGTGCATGCTCAGCAAATGGATCATTGTACACATGTCTGATTATCGGAATAAAGGAAACAATAGCCGACAATAAGAATAATATATTTGCGAGTATGGCAGATGATGTAATCAACCAAAACAATAAGATTAAAATATCAATAATAACTAAAATTTGTTCGAATTTTGTTGGTTTCGAAAAAAAACCTCTTTTAAAGGCGATGAGAAAAAATATTACAGCAAGGGTTGCACAAGTAATTGGAAGTATGTCCTTTACCCAGTCACGCGAAACAAACAAATATGATGATGATTCCAAGACGGCACCGAAGGCCCATATCCCCCAACTTGCCGCGTTTGGTCTGATCCTACCTCCAAATACTTTTTTAAAGTATTCAACATATCCAATTATCTGTAAGACACCAGATAATATTCCTAAATAGATTGAGATCATAGGATGATTTGAGAGATTATCTTCTAATTAGGAAAATTATGATAAACGGTGCGATAAGCCACCAAAATGTGTTTCCCAAAAAAAGAGAATCTATAGCAGGAGAGAAATTATAAAGTTTCTGGAGATTTACTACTTTGTAAGAAAATAGTATGGCGAGAAAACTGGAAGCCAGCCCAAGAGCTCCAGCTTCAAAAATCCTTCGAATTCTTGAAAAAGAGAATTCGTCAGAAATAAATTTATTAACAATATATACCACCGGGATAAAGACAGACAAAAAAATTATTACTTGAATAATAGCTTGAGAGAGATTTTCAGGCTGTTCTTTTAAAATTTCTTTAAAAAATGGAAAAAAACCAAAAATAAATACAGCTGGATAAAATCCCAAAATAAGAGAAATTGTTTTCCCTTTCCCGTAGAAAATAGAATATGTTGAAAAAATCCCTACAAGGACAGCGATAATGATTGCATCAGAAGAAAAAGAAAGTACTGTTCCTACGACATCTTGAACAATATCCATATGAGATATTATACACCTTTATTACGAAGCTCTTCTACAAGTTTTTTAACTTCCCTGCTCGGTTTTTTAGGAATCTCAATTTTTACTACAACAAAAATATCACCCCGCCTTGCATTATTGTGTGGCACGCCCTTTCCTTTAATGCGTAAAACTTCACCATGAGAAATACCTTCAGGGATTTTTAGATTGATTTCACCATCTAATGTTTTTAGAGAATATGTTGCACCGAGTATTGCGTCAGAAAGTTTAACCGCTAATTCAGTTATAAGATTATTACCCTCTTTTCTAAAGATTGGATGTTTACGAACATGAACCTTGATATAAAGATCCCCCGATACACCACCTCTTACAGCTTCTCCTTGCCCCGAGAGACGCAACATTTCTCCAGATTCAATCCCCGGTGGTATATGGACTTTTACGGCGTATTCTCTTTGAAGAACCCCTCTTCCTTTACAAGTATCACACTTTTCCTTTGGAACTTTACCCGAACCGCCACAACCATCACAAACACGAGTAGTCGAGAACGAGCCAATTATAGACCTCCTAACCTCATGAATTTTCCCTTTTCCATTACATACAGTGCAAGTATCAAAACTAGAACCCTTTTTTGCACCATTTCCACCACAAACTGAACACTCCGCAACCTTATTTAAGAGTATTTCTTTCTCGATTCCAAAGATAGATTCCTCAAAAGATATCTCAATATCCATCGAAATGTCTCTTCCTCGTGTAGAATGACCACCCCTTCTTCCACCTCCAAAGAACTCTCCAAAGATATCACCAATATCAAACTCTACCCCTCCATTACCTCCTTGCGTAAATCCAGAGAAATCAAATCCAGAGAAATCACCTTGATTAAATCCTGAAGCCCCACCGTTAGAAAAATTACTTCCATACTTATCATATTGAGAACGTTTCGCATCATCTGATAAAACACTATAGGCTTCGTTTACTTCCTTAAACTTAGACTCGTTACCGCCCTTTTTATCAGGATGATATTCATGAGCAAGCTTGCGAAAAGCTTTTTTTATTTCTTCTTTTGAGGAGCTCTTTGAAACTCCGAGTATTTGATAATAATCTTTTGCCATAGAATAAATTCACTGGCCAAAAAGTTAAGCTTTTCCTTGATTTGGCTCGCTCCCTTCTTCGTTATCTTTCTTTTCTTCAAACTCAACATCTTTAACATTACCCTGATCTTGAGCTCCGCTTGCTCCCTGATCACTCTGTGAAGCTTGCTGTTTATTTGATTGCTCGCTCATATGTTGACCAATTTTCTGAAGTTCAGCTGAAAGCTCGTCCGAAGATTTCTTTATGGAATCGATATTATTACCATCTTTTTCTTTTTTTAGTGCATTGATCTTGCTCTGGATTGTTGTTTTCAAATCTTCTGGAATTTTGCCCTCGGAATCTTTTAATGACTTCTCAGCAGAATAAACAAGTTGCTCAGCAAGGTTTCTTGTTTCAACCGTCTCTTTCTTCTTTTTATCTTCCTCACTATGCACTTCGGCATCTTTTTGCATCTTTTCAATCTCTGCTTGTGAAAGCCCTGAAGTCGCTTCAATGCGTATAGATTGCTCTTTCCCGCTTGTCTTGTCTTTAGCTTTGACGCTCAAGATTCCATTTGCATCTATATCAAATGACACTTCAACTTGTGGCAAGCCACGAGGTGCCGGTGGTATTCCATCTAAAATGAAACGACCCAAACTTTTATTGTCACTAGCCATTGGCCTTTCTCCTTGAACAATATGAATTTCAACAGATGTTTGATTGTCGGCCGCAGTAGAAAAGACTTGAGACTTAGACGCCGGAATTGTTGTGTTTTTATCAATTAATCTTGTAGCAACACCCCCCATAGTCTCAATACCAAGTGAAAGTGGAATAACATCAAGCAAAAGGATATCTTTAACATCCCCAGAGATAATTCCTCCCTGAACCGCAGCGCCTAAAGCAACTACTTCGTCGGGGTTTATTGATTTATTTGGCTCTTTGCCAAAGAAATTCTTCACCGCATCACTAATGGCCGGCATCCTAGTTTGTCCACCAACAAGAACAACTTCATCTATTTCTGACAACTTAAATGGAGACGCCCCCATCGCACGCTTAGTTATTTCAATAGCGCGGTCGACAAATTCTCTTGAAATTTCTTCAAGCTTTGCTCGACTCATTTTTATGAGTAGATGTTTCGGGCCACTAGCATCAGAAGTGATAAATGGAATATTTACTTCAGTTTCTGTCGCGGTAGAAAGTTCTATCTTTGCTTTCTCAGCCGCCTCATCAAGCCTCTGAAGAGCCAAAGCATCACCACGAATATCTATACCAGATTCTTTTTTGTATTCATCCGCAAGCCAGTTGATAATCTTTTGGTCAATATCTTTTCCGCCAAGGTGACTATCACCGTCTGTTGACTTGACCTCTACCACATCATCGCCAACTTCGAGAATAGAAATATCAAAGGTTCCGCCACCAAAGTCAAAAACGGCGATTTTTTCATTTTTCTTTTTATTAAATCCGTAAGCAAGAGCAGCTGCAGTAGGTTCGTTTATGATTCTCTTTACATCAAGTCCGGCAATCTTACCAGCATCTTTTGTTGCCTGTCGTTGCGCATCATTAAAGTATGCTGGAACAGTTATGATTGCTTCAGTTATTTTTTCTCCAAGTTTGGCTTCAGCGTCCGTCTTTAATTTTTGGAGAATCATAGCAGAAATCTCTTCAGGTCGATATGCCTTGTCACCCATTTTAACTTCAACCCCACCATTAGAAGATTTCAAAATCTCAAAAGGAACAGATGATTTATCTTTCTGAACAGCCGGATCATCAAATGTATGACCAATAAAACGCTTTATTCCATAGACTGTATTTTTAGGATTCGTGACCGCTTGTCTTTTTGATAGTAACCCGACAAGACGTTCTCCTGTTTTTGATATGGCAACAACAGAAGGGGTTGTTCTTACTCCTTCAGCATTTTCAATTATTTTGGGATTGCCGAGCTCCATAAACGCTACGGCAGAATTTGTTGTTCCTAAGTCAATTCCGATGATTTTTGACATAACGTTTTAGATTAAAGCTAATAAAATTATATTTTTAACTTTGAGACAACAGTAGTATACTTGTGACCTATTACTATTGTCAAATATCTTTATTCGTGGTATTCACCCACTTTGACTTTTGCAGGACGAATTACCTTTTTATCTATCATGAAGCCTTCCTGGTGCACCCCAACAATGACATGGTCATCCTCTTTTTTATTTATTTCTACTGTTTCTACTGCTTCGTGATACCTAGGATCAAATTTATCACCAAGAGGGTTAATTACTTGAACCCCATTTTCATTCAAAATTTTTATTAACTGAGTCAAAACTGATTCAACTCCAGCAAGCCACTCTTTTGGAAGATTATCCCATCTATGGCTATTTTTAATGGCAAGACTTAGGTTGTCTACGACAGGGAGAACCTGACTTATTAAATTTTCTGTAGCAAATTTAATAGTTTGCTCCCTTTCTTCTCCGTCTCTTTTTCGGGCATTTATAAAGTCAGCTTTATCCTTCTGCCAATTATTCAAGTAATTTTGGCGCTCAGTTTCGCATAATTTTAATTTTTCGCGCAAACGCTTGATGGTTAATTGAGAGCTTGTTGATTCATCTATATCTTCAAATTCAACATCCTCTTCTTTTTGTTCTTTTTGTTCTTTTTCCATAAAGAAAATGCGTATAGTTTATAAAAAAACAGAAAAATAACCGAGAGACAATCTT
The DNA here is from genome assembly GCA_964383705.1 of uncultured Candidatus Saccharibacteria bacterium. GTDB lineage: Bacteria > Patescibacteriota > Minisyncoccia > Phycocordibacterales > Zambryskibacteraceae > CAYLHJ01. The sequence goes on from CAYLHJ010000008.1 coordinate 22,048, forward strand.
CTAACGTTTACTCCACTGCGGTGCCTTTCTTGCTTTTTTCAAACCGAATTTTCTCCTTTCTTTCATACGAGCATCGCGCTTTAGATGCCCCGCCTCTTTTAGGGGCTTTCTTAGAGTCTCATCATATTTTACTAGAGCCCGGGCGATACCATGACGAACGGCTCCTGCCTGAGAAGTAATCCCTCCACCCCTAGTGCGAACAGTTATTTTAAATTTCTGATCAGTCTTTGAGCGAGAAAGAGCTTCTTTGGCAATAAGTTGTAATTCTTGAGTTGGAAAATGTTCATGCAAATCCTTTTCATTTACCATAAATGAACTCTTCCCAGCCTGAGAAAGACGCACTCGAGCTATTGAGGTCTTTCTTCTGCCAATCGTTTCTATAAAATCTTTTTGTGCGCTTTTTTCTTCCATATTCTATTCTGTAATTTTTAGATTCTTAATCATTTTTGCTCGAAGTTTATTTTTCGGAAGCATCCCGCTCACAGTCCTTCGCACAACCTCTGCATTACCCTTCTTAACCAAAGCATCTTTTAATTTTTCAAATCTAAGACCTCCTGGATAACCGGAGTAAAATCGATACTCCTTTTCCTCCTTCTTCTTTTCAGAAATAGCTATCTGAGAAGCGTTTACTACAGAAACTTCAACTGAAAAAAGTTTGTTTCTCTGAAAAGAGGGATTATTTTTACCCATGAGAATCGCCGCCGCTTCGGCTGCGATTCTTCCAAGTGATCTCCCTTTTGCATCAATGGTATATTTCATAAATTTTCTTTATACAAATTCAATCTGGGCCTTTGGGCTATTATCTTTCAGTCGAAAACCCATTTTGACAATACGAACATAACCGCCGCGCCTATCTTTAAATCGAGGTCCTATGTCTGTCATTAGTTTTTTAGCAGATGATGCACCAACAGAAGCAATCAGAGCTCGATGTGCAGACAAAGTTCCCTTTTTTGCATTCGTTATTAATTTTTCGACATGAGGACGAAGTTCCTTGGCTTTTGGTCCCGTTGTTTGTATTTTTTCTTTTTGAATAAGGGCCACAGCTAAAGATTTAAGAAGAGCCTTCCTTTGTCCTCGGGTTCTATTAAACTTTCTGTTTGCATTATGGTGCCTCATATTAATTCTTACTTTAAAGTAATTCCGTATGTTGCAAGAACCGCTCTAATCTCTTGAATTCCTTTAGCGCCTAGACCATCAACATCTAGAAGATCTCTTTCTTTCTTTCTAGCAAGACCGCCGACTGTACGGATATTAGCATTAGAAAGTGCATTCTGGGTACGTGCAGAAAGGCCGATTGATTCAATACGAGTTTTCAAAAATTCAGGGTCTGGTTCTGACTTTGAAGACGCATCTGATGCTGACTGGGATGTTATAACTTCTTCAATCTCTTCTTTAAAGCCAATGATGGCTTTAAGTTGGTTTATCATAATTTGAATGGATGTCTCAAGCGCTTCTTTTGAGGTTATGGTTCCATCAGTTTCAATAAAAATCTTTAATCTGTTGAAGTCAGTTCTATCACCAACTCGCATATTTTCAACTTCATAACTTACCCGTCTGATTGGAGTAAATATGGCATCAAGAGCAATGGTACCAATATCGACTCTGTTTTTCTGAAGAACTTCCTTAGACACATAACCCATTCCATGCTCAACCATCATTTCAATATCTAATTCAGCATTTTTATCTGTGAGATTTGCAATAACAAGTTCTGGATTTAATATTTCAACTTGACCGGGCTTTTCTATGTCACCCGCAGTTACTTCTTTTTGACCCTTTACCTTAAGTTTCAAAGTTTGTGGCTCTGAAGTAAGCATTTTTATTCTTACTTTCTTTAGATTTAGCATCACCGTAATAACATCTTCTTTTACGCCAGAAAGAACAGAAAATTCATGATTTGCACCAGCAACTTTTATAGTTGTTATTGCCGCACCTGGAAGCGAAGAAAGAATAATCCTACGAAGAGAATTGCCTAGCGTATGACCGTAACCAGGATAAAGTCCATCAATTTCATATGTGCCACTAAAGGCATCTTCAGAAACAATTCGTGGTTTTGATGGTAAAACAATTGAATGATCAAACATGGTAGTAATATTAAAAAATTATTAATTTCTATTATCTGCTATAAAATTCCAAAATCGCGTTAATATCAAATAAAGAATCGCCGGGTTGATATTTTGGCAAACCCTGAATAGTCGCAACTTTGGTATCAGGATCAAATTTTATCCAAGCTGGATGAGTGTAGGTCTTTAATCTTTCTTCAAGAGAGGCGAATAGCGGTTTATTCATGCTTGCTGCGCGTATAGAAACAGTGTCATTTAAAGATAATTGCATTGATGGAATAGTGATTCTCTTGTTGTTCACTAGAATGTGACCATGTGAGACCATTTGGCGCGCAGCAAGCCTAGTTGGGGCAAAACCTGCTCGAGAAACAACGTTGTCCGCTCTAAGTTCGAGTGACTCATATAGATGAGGAATGGCGTTTTTATCCTTTCTAGAAACTGCCGTCTTTGCATACTTAGAAAATTGTTTTTCTGTAAGGGCATATGTATATCGTGCTTTTTGCTTTTCCAAAAGTTGCATACCGAAATTTGACTTTGGTCGAGCAAATGACCTCTTGCCTGTTTTCTCTTTTCTGGCTTGAGACAAAACATATTTCTGTGTTTGAGTTTTCTCAAACACCGGGGCTCCTAATCTTCGTGCAATTTTATATTTTGGTCCTATAATCATAAAATTAAACTCGTCTTGGTTTCTTTGGTTTTGGCCCATTATGAGGAACTGGAGTGGTATCTTTAACTGAGGTTAAATTCATACCCTTTGAAAGAAATCCTCGAATACTTGATTCTCTTCCAGAGCCCACTCCACGAACGATGACAGATACTTCTTTAATACCAATAGCTTGAGCTTTTGTGCCAACAATTTCGCCAACTTTTGCAGCCGCAAACGGAGTACCCTTCTTTGCGCCACGAAAGCCGAGCGATCCGCTAGATGACCAACAAAGAGTGTTTCCTTTAACATCTGTTAGAACAACTTTTGTATTGTTGTATGTTGACTGAACACAAAGCACACCGACATCTGCCCGCTTTTTTGAAACGGACGAAACGGAAGATCTTTCTTCCGTTGTGTTTTCTTCACCACCTTTTTTTACAATTCTTTTTTTCCCCATTATGAAAATATTTCTACCACTATATGACTACAAAAGAAGCGACCAAGTATCCCTTCGAGGAAACTGGGTTTTATGCTCCTTTTACAATTTTATTCCTAACTGGTTATTAATAGCATATTGTAATCACCCTGTAAAGGACTAAATAACATCTTATTTCTTTTCCGCAATCTTCCTTCCCGTTCCCATAGTCTTTCTAACATTTCCCCTCCTAGTTCTCGAATTTGTTTTAGTTCTCTGCCCGCGAGATGGAAGCGACCTTGCATGACGAATACCACGATAAGCTTTTATGTCTTTGAGTCTTTTAATATTACCTGAAACTTCGCGTTTTAGGTCTCCTTCAAGTTTCATGGTCTCAATAACCTTCCTAATTTCATTTTCCTGCTCAGTAGAAAGATCTTTAGGTTTTAATCCATAATCAAGCTTTGCTTTGTCCAAAATAGTGTGGGCCATAGATCGACCAATACCATAAACAGCTGTAAGGCCAATCTCAATTCTCTTCTCTTCTGGTAAATTTATTCCGAGTATACGCATAATATATATTATCCCTGCCTTTGCTTATGTCGAGCATTTGCTTTACATATCACATACACATAGCCCTTTCGACGGACCACCTGACATTTCGAGCAGATTTTTTTAACCGATGCCCTAACTTTCATAAATAATTACTTTATTTAACTCAATACAATAGTTGATCATTCTATTAGATTTATGATTTTTGTCAACGACAATACTACAAACGGCGAATAATTCTTCCCCTTCCGCCATAGGAGTCAAGTTGGACTTCAACCTTATCACCAACAAGAACTCTAATTTTATTCATTCTCATTTTTCCGGCAAGATAGGCTAGAAATTCTTCACCTCCGTTCTCAGGAGATATTTTAAAAAGAATATTTGGAAGCGCTTCGGTCACAATACCGACCATCTTTTCTTCTTTATTTTCAGGCTTTAGGTCCATTTACAATAGATATCCTCAAGTATACCGAATTTAATTATTTATTCAAAACCTGCTATTTTGCTCCTATTTTTATCGTTATATCTTCAGCCTTACTAGGAAGGGTTCTTTTCCAAAACGGACGGATTTTAACCTTTGCCTCCTCAATTCCAGGATGAACGCCCACAATATAATTTAAATTTTTCTTGGGTTGATTGACTAAGTCTGATTTAAATAAATCTTCATTAAACTCTGAAACAAAAGTAATTGTTCCACTTAGATTAAAGGAAATCGAGTCTGGGTCAACGGGGTTAATTGTTTTTTTATCTTTAATCGCGAAAGTAAATGTGCTCTGATCATTAATAAATGTTTCATTTTTTGCAATATCTGGAGCAATTTCCACTGAAATTAGCTTAGCGAAGTCATTTTTATTAAACATAATGCCATAAAGTGTCCCCTCCTCGTTTAAAGTAACAGTTGAACCAGACTCGTCAGATTGCGGTAACGAAGAAAATTCAAAGAAAATACCATCATCAAAAAAGATAAAATCTTCAGGTAATTGTGACTCTGCATCTTTTCTCAAATCAGCTTCAAGCTCCATATGAAGTTCATCTCTGGCCTTTGAAGCATCTGCCTCAGCGACTTTTTTAACTACCCCAACAAATCCACCAGTCATATCTGATTTTGAACGAGCGTATATTTGATTAAATCGAGGATCACCTTTGAATCCAGGAATAGTAAAATCTACCTTTTCTATGTTGTATTTTTCTCCCGGCTCATCCGCATAAACTACAACTTCAATACTTCCTGGAACAACCTCTCCGTTTACAGTTTTTTTACCAGGAACTACAACCGATTCATTCACCCTGTAAATAAGGCCGTCCGGGCTTTCAAAGCGAGTATTTTTTATTAAACGCTGGTTATTTGAATCAAAATTGTTATAGATAACAATCGTGCCACTTGCCTTTCTCTCAACTTCTTCTTCCCCATTTGCCGCGACTAACTTACCCGCTGATTTAGTAATCTTCATTACTTCAAACCCAAGCTCGCCTGAGGTAGGATCTCTTTTTGCTACAAAAGTTTTTTCAGGAATAACAGACGCTGTTGCCATCTTAGGAAAAACAGTAACTGTTGCTCCACTAAATAAAGAGGAAATCGCTATGGCAATAATGAAAATTGCAACAAAAAAAGATACCAAAATACCTTTCTTGCTTCCAAAAGAAAAGAAACTGAATTTTGACTCGCTATCTTCGTTCTTATATTGATATATTTGGACATCATCGCCTTCAAATTTATTTGCCTTCATTTCAGAAGTCGGACCATTGGTTGGATCAGTCGTTTGAGAAATTTTACCTTTTGACTTCTTAACACGAACATCAGAAAAATTTTGACCGGATTTATGGCTCCTATTTGGAACAGGGATATTCCTTATAGATCGTTTCTCTGGAGGAACAATGTCTTGCAAAATATTTTTTGGCATTAAATATGTTCTTTTACCTTTCTATTTTTATTTCCCCATTGTAATACAAAAAAACAAAAAAAGTAAGCAAGCCTTGACTATCTTAAGAACAAAGTCTCAAAAGATAAAAATGGATCATGAAGTATATGTTTTTCATATGATACAAATCTGTTAAGGATCTCGTTTGAAAGTAAGAATATCTGGTGTGGATTAGATAACATATCATCTTTTAGTTTGTTAAAGAATATTTGCCCCACATCTTCATCGACACTTACAAAAATTTTTAGAATGGCTGGCTTCCTTTTATCCATAGCCATTAAAGTTTTTCTAAAAGAATTCATCCATTCATTTAACTTATTATCCAATAATACATTGATTTGGGTGTTAAATTCGGAATCTAACGCTCCCTTACTCCAAAGAGAAAGGGATGATATCGCCAGTTCCATAGGAAGACCAAGTTTTGTTGATACATCTCTTAAAATCTCATTGCGGCCGAAAGGAAAAGATTCCGATGACACAAGAACATCTTCTCTGACAATGGAAATATCTGTTACCTCTCCAGCAATATCGACAAGGATATATTCAGAGTCATTGGGGAAAAGTTTCCGCATTGCCATAAAAGAAACAAAAGGAAATGTCGACATTTTAAATGAATAGATATGAAGTCGGTCGTGAAGAAGATTCTTCATTTTCTCCACCAATGCATGTGGTACAAGGCTCATATACAAAGAAAGTTCTGCGTATTTAGCATACTTTAAGACCGGCTTCTGGGTTTCATAACCATTTAATTTTGTCTTCATTAGTTCACGTTCAATCATGTGAATATCTCTGCCTTTTAGATTTGGTTTGCTTCCAAAAATTACTTCTTTTTCAAATTTCTTTTCCTCATCTTGGAGAAGTTCCCCAATCGCCTCGCTATCAAGTAAAAAAGGTTTTTCTTTTTCAATAATAGTTGTGTGAGTTTTTGATACATACCAAGGAGAAGAAAAGACTAGGATGGCTCGTTCAATGCGTTCACCTTTCCACCTACCAAGAGAAAAACTGAGAGTGTCCTGTAAATTTTTTATAGCTTCCTCAAAAAACAACACCGTATGAGATTCTAACTTCTCTTGATCAAAGGAATCTTGAATTGAGACCGGTATACGGTTTGCAAAAATAATATTTTGTTTTTCATTTTTCTTTTGAACCAATGCCAGACCAACTGAGGAGCTTCCTACATCACAAACAAGAAAAAGTGGAGGTTGTTTTTTGTTCCAAAACATACTAATTAGACTTATTATACTATACAGAAGCAAACGAGGCGGCGGAAGTTAGATATCCTTCAGTGTTGCTTTGATTCTTCTTACCCCAGCTGAAACCGCTTCTTCTTTCACGACATTGAAAATACCAAGTTCTCCAGTATGGTTTACATGCGGGCCACCACAAAATTCTTTTGAAATAGCATTGCCTTTTTTGTCTTCAATAAAATAAATTGATACAACTTCTGGATACTTTGCCCCAAATTCCATTTCTGCTCCAATAGATTCGGCTTCAATAAGGGGCATTTCTTTACGAATAACTGGCAAATCTTCTTTTATTCGATTATTTACTATTTCTTCGATTTTCTTCAGCTCTTCATTCGTTATCTTTCTACTAAAAGAAAAATCTATCCTTAATCGTTCTTCGGTAATATTACTTCCACGCTGTTTAACCTCCTTACCAAAAACTTCCTGAAGAGCCGACAGTAATAAATGATGAGCTGTGTGTAATTTAATTGTTTTTTCATTGTGATTAGCAAGACCACCCTTAAACATCCCAGCCGATGCTGTGCGAGAAAGTTCTTGATGTTGCCTCATTTTTTCATTAAATCCATCAATATCTATAGGAATCTGTTTTTCTTTAGCAAGCTCAACCATCAGTTCGATTGGAAAACCGTATGTTGAAAATAAAATGTAAGCATCCTCTGCTAATATGGCTCCGTTTAACTCCACAGATTTTTCAAACTGCTTTTTACCAGACTCAAGAGTCGTGTGAAATTTCGCTTCTTCTGCATCTATAATCTGATTAATTTCAGGAATTTTATCTCTTAGACCGTAAGGTTCGTTTTCATATGTTGAAACGACACAATTAACCAACTCACTTGTATCATTATCGAAACCAATGGAATTAAGATAATATAAAACTCGTCGCATCAACCTTCTTAATATGTAACCTCTGCCCGTATTAGATGGTACGACTCCGTCAGCAATCATAAAAACTGAAGTGCGAATATGATCTGCAATGATTCTTTGACCGCGGATGTCGTTTGATTTTGAGTATTCCTTTATTTTTTCTATTATGGCCGAGAATAAATCTGTATCAAATACATTATCTTTTTTTTGAAGAACCATTGCCAAACGCTCAAGACCCGCGCCAGTATCAACATTTTTATTTTTTAGTTTTCCTACAACTTTTCCATCTTTCTTCTCATATTCCATAAAAACATCGTTCCAAATCTCAACAATTTGCTGATTTTTATCAGCTTCAACAAATTCTTCCTTACTTTTAAGATTCAAGCCTTGAGGAGTGATGTCATAAAACATTTCTGTGTCTGGCCCACACGGTCCATTATCCCCAGCACTCCACCAATTTGAACTTGCACCCATAAAATATATTCGGCTTTCTGGAATTCCAAGGCTTTTCCAAACTTGAGCAGATTCTAAATCTTTCGGAGCGTTTTTATCTCCTTCAAAAACCGTTACATAAATCCTATTTGCATCAAGTCCGAATCCCTCAGTCTTTGAGGTTAACAATTCAAAACTCCATCTTATCGCTTCATCTTTGAAGTAATCTCCCAAAGACCAGTTGCCAAGCATTTCAAAGAAAGTGTCGTGTGTGTTATCTCCAACCTCATCAATGTCTTGAGTACGAACACATTTCTGCACATTCACTAGGCGCTTTCCGAGTGGATGTTTTTCACCCAATAAATATGGAACCAGTGGTTGCATCCCAGCAGTTGTAAATAGTACTGATGGATCATTTTCAGGCACAAGAGAGGCCGAAGGGATAATTGCATGCTCTCTTTTACTAAAAAAGGTTAGAAATCTCTTTCGTATCTCGCCTGAATTCATAATGACTAATATATCATAAAGCCTTATTTAAAGCTGTTTTATGCATAAAATATTTTTTAATTGACAAATATTTTGAAAATGATATAATTGGGTTAGAGTAAAACTTTGTACTTTAAAGGAATGGGGGTCACCGTGGCCAAAGTGATGAGTCTGCATTGGGAAGAAGGGAAATGCAACATCCACGACATCGAGCAGATTCCGTGTCCAATCTGTCTCGAAGTGAAGGAAAGGAATGTCCAGCTGGTGACAAGTCTCGATGAACGAGTCGCAATCACCCATTGTCCGGGATTCAGGCTCGAGAGCCTCATCCCAATCGAGAACGCGCCGTGGCTTCTCGAAAGGCTGGTTCTCACCCCCTGAACCCTAGAAGCAAGCCGCCCCAAACAACCATGGGGCGGCTTTTCATTTATGTTGAAGTCTTAAGGGTTTCAAAATCTTTTTTTAAAGTATCAATCATATTAGAGTTGTAAACAGCAACGGCTGGGTGATAGAGAGGAATAATTTTAATTATTCCGTAAGTCGCCTCAACTTCAATAATTTTCCCATGTAACTCACTTATTGATTTTTTAGATTCATTAGAATTAAATCTCTCTAAGATATAAACCATAGAAAATCTGCCCAAAGTCGCAATTATTTTAGGTTTAATAATCTCTATTTGTCTATCAAGAAATGGTGCATATAAATCAATTTCTTCTGGATATGGGTCTCTATTACCGGGCGGTCTGTCTTTTACTATATTCGTAACATAAACATCTTCTCGTGATATAGAAACAGAAGAAAGGAGCGTGTCCAAAACTTTCCCTGACCTACCACAAAAAGGATGACCGGTTTCAGCTTCATTTTTCCCAGGAGCTTCGCCAATAAACATTATATTGGCATAATGACTCCCCTCACCAATTACGGGAAAATTTTTATTTTCAATTCTATATGAATATAAAGGAGATTCTTTAAATACAATTAATTCATCACGAATTTTCCTCAACTCTTCTCTCCTCTTATCTTCCATATCTTTTTATGAAAATAAAGTATTTTTTGGCAATCCATCTTTCTTAATAGTTTTTCCGCCCTGTTCACGCAAAACATTTCCAAGCGATTCAACATAGCTACAATAATCACAATCATCACTCGCTTTTGGAATACGGTCATCATCCAAACACTGTTTAATGTTTAAAATAACTTTTTCAATCCAATCCGTATTCCCTTTATAGGGAATAAGTTTTACATCAAATTCTAGTTTGCCGTCAAAAGATTCGCGATCCGTTTGTCCGTTTACATAAACAAAATAACCAGTATCAGAAACCTTGAATCCGTTTTTTCTGAAAAGCCATTGATATATTTCCATCTGTCTTTTATAGCCATCCTGCCAATCTGCATCCAAATTAACCTCCTCATCCTTTGATGTTGCCTTATAATCAACGATAATGAGTTCCCCTTCTGGATTTACCCAAACATCATCAATCGCTCCAGAGATAAGCATACCCGTTGCTTCATGAGTAAATTGAATACCACCCTTAAGAGCCTCCCTCCATTCATCAATTTTAGGATGTGAATATGGAATAGCATTTAATCCATATGTTTTCATAAGTGGATGTTGGCTTGAGGCAACTCTATGAATATCAAATTCTTTTTTTAAAAGTTTATCGACAGCGCTATTTAAGGTGAATGGATACCCTTTCGGGCGCGCTGTGCCTAATTTATTATCAATAAAAAAACAGCGCTTGCATTCCATAAATAAGTCAATTTTTGATCTTGAGAGTCTCCAATTTTTTCCACCATAGTTCCAATTAGAGTTTCTCTTCGGATTGTAATACTTTGACATTTTTAAAGTAGGTTTATCTCTTCAATAATATTATTAATTTTTTGATCGTGAATACCTAAAGAGCGAAGTAATGATGGCTCTTCTTTTAAGCTTTTACAAAGCACAACACCGCGAGCAAGCAAGAGGCGTTTTTCAGCAGCAGTCAAAAGCGATAGACAAGTAATAGGATGAAGTCCGCTGTCCTGAATCATATCTTGGAGATTGCCCTTTTTTGGATAATTCCAGCCAATAAGAGTCAGCCCCTTACACTCAGCATAGTGAATTGCTGTTGAGGTAAATTTTGTATTGGTTATAAGCCAACCTTCATCAATGTATCTTTCTTTACCATAAAAAAATTTATTTTCTTTTAAATCATCTAGTCGAGCTTTAACATAAAGAGCTACTTTGAGATCAGATTTCGTTCCAAGCTCATTGTGAAATTTTGCTTCCGCCATAATGAGTTTATTTTCATTCCATGCAATAACATCTACCTCGTGTTCCACACATCCCCCCAAAACTTTCTGACCAGTCAAAACTTCATAACCTTTTTCTCGAAGAATGTGGCCGATAAAACCCTCAAACGGAAAACCAGATGGTCCAAGGTCCATAATTGCTCGACGAAGAGAATAGCGGACGGCGACCGGTTTTAGTTTTTTATCCAGAAGGAAGAAAGAATGTTTGTAAATCTGAGAAGTAGACATTCCGTCTTTAAGCTCGGAAGCGACGTGGGACACGATTTCATCGACGGTCTCATGGTCAGCTCCAGCGCGCAAAAGAGAGTTTTCTAATTTAACAGCATTAAAGGCTTCCTTGCGCCCGCTCGCTTTAACAACATTCATAACACCGCTATTATTCTGAGCTTTCATCCTTCCATTATACCGTGCGGTTGCTTCTATCTACAAATTAGAGGAGTTTCTTAATAATGCCACCCCCAAGACATTTATTCCCATCATAAACAACAATGGATTGACCCACGGATCCCCCATTAATCTCTTCATCAAATACAATTAACCAATTTTTTGAACTTTTCTCAATACGGGCTGGCAACAGATTTTGTCTGTAGCGAAACCTAACTCCATATTTTTGGCCCAAATGTGGCGACTCATTAATCCAATTCGGTTTGGAAAGTTCAATAATTTTCGTTCCATTTTTTTTAATATCATTTTTATTTAATTCAGAAACAGTAATTGTGTTTTTTATCACATCTTTATTCACAATATAAAGGGGCCTTGATGAGGGTTTTTTATTTATGACAGTAAAACCGTGACGTTGTCCTATTGTCAAAAACCAGGCGCCATCATGATATCCAATCTTCTTGCCTTTTATGTCTAACACAACGCCTTTTTTAGGTTTTATATAGGTAGAAAGAAATTCTTTGATATCAATTTTCCCCATAAAACAGAGACCTTGGCTATCTTTTTTTTCTGCATTCGCCAAACCAAATTCTCTGGCTAACCTTCTTACTTGGGGTTTTTTTAAATGCCCAACAGGGAAAAGAGTGTGATCCAATTGAGACTGAGAAAGTGTCCAAAGGAAATAACTCTGGTCTTTTTCTTTGTCTTTTGAGATAAGAAGTTCGTGACCTTTTGATAATGACCTCTTCTGTGCATAGTGACCTGTGGCAATAAAATGGGCTCCGTGTTTTTGGGCAAATTTTAAAAACGCCCCAAACTTAATTTCACTATTACACATAACATCCGGATTCGGCGTATTGCCAATCTTATATTCCGAAATCATATAATCAACCACCCCCTTTTTATATTCTTTTTCCAAATCCAAAGTAAGAAAATCAATGCCAAGTTTGGCGCAAGCCCTCATAGCATCACGCCTGTCTTCTTTCCAATCACATATAAAAAAATCTGGATGCCAGACTTTTATGAATACACCAGTCACATCATAACCAGCCTTTTTAAGTAGGGCAGCAGATACAGAGCTGTCTACCCCACCAGAAATACCCACAAATACCTTAGTCTTACCTTTCATTTCATAAGCGAGTCTATCACAAAAACAAAAAAATCAATCGTATTGTTCTTATTTTCTCAAATAGAGCTCTCTGTTTCTTTGGTGTCCTTCAAAATCTTCTGCGTAATACATATTACCGTCTAAATCAGACAAAAAGTATACATATTCCGTGGGAGTAGGATACAAAGCCGCTTCAATAGACTCAATGCCCGGATTACTAATCGGTGTGGGTGGCAAACCCAAATTTGTGTATGTGTTATATGGAGAGTTAATTTTCAAATCTTCAGCCGTGAGCGTGTAAGTATTTTTTCCATTAATATATGAAAAGGTCGCATCTACTTGAAGTGGCATACCCAACTCAATTCTTTTCCAAAGAATTCCCGATACGATTTTTTTTGCTTCCTCTGTTTTTGCTTCTTCTTCAATGATTGATGCCATAATAATTAAATCTTCTGTTGTAATTCCAGACATTGAAATATCGCTCCGGAGAGGTTCAATCTTTTTATCAAAATTATTTTTCATCCTTGAGATAAGGTCCGTACTACTTGAGTTTGGCAGAACAAAATACGTGTCGGGAAAAAGAAAACCCTCAGGAGCGTCTCTTAGAAATTCTGCAACATCAAACAAAGATAAGTGTTCTTTAAAGATTTGAGCGACTTCTTTTATGTTCAGACCCTCTGGTATTGTGATTCTGATTTCTTCTAAACCATGTTTACCACTGACTAACCTCGAGATAATTTCTACTAGACCTAATCGATAATGGAAATAATAATCGCCAGCTACGATATTCCTAGAATTTCCTGTGACATATACAATCGTCTTAAACAAAAAACTTGATTTAATAAATCCGCTTCCTTTAAGATTTACTGCGATTTGAGATAAGCCATCCCCTTCTTCAATATGAAAAACACTTTCTGTGCGGAAATTTATTGGTGAAGAAAATGGGCCGACAAGGAAAAACCCAAGAAAAACCAAAACAATAAAAGGAAAATAAATTTTCTTATCATCTATCGAAAGATCTTTGTATTTCAACACTAAAATGGAGTAAATCCGTCTAACTGTTTCCATGGGCTATATAGGTAGATTGCTTGGTGGTTCAGCTTTTTTAGAAACAATGCGGGAGAATGTTGGAGTTGAAGCAACTCCGCCAGGAAAATGAAAAATTGTTGCCAACTCTTCAGTTGTAAGTACGAAAGATTTCGCTTTGAAATTCTTATATGGAGGATGAAAATACGACCTTCTTCTGTATGCATCAAAGATTTTTCTCTTTAGTTCTGCTGTGCGACGCCCTCGAAAATCCTGCCATGGATAATCAAAACCAGTTGCAAACCCTGGTTTGAAACCGTTTAGATTTCCTGATCCATATTGCTTAAAGACACCAGTTAATCCAGCAATATTCACTGAATCAAAATTTTCTTTTGGGGCAAGATAAATTGCTCTTATGGTGGTGTCAAAAGGAATTTTGGCGAGATTTCTCTGTATTGAATTTATAGTATCTTTCTGCTGATCGGTGAGAAAGCTTTTTTTCTTTCCAACCTCCTCTTCATAAGTTGGAGCCTCCTTCATTATTTTTTCAATCTCCCCCTTTGCAGACCCCTTCCAATCTGCTTTTTCTCGCAATCTAGCATCTTTTAAATTTTCCTTTCTGTGTGCCTGTATAAGTATCTGTATCCAAATTTGATTATCTGGCTTTAATGAACCCAAAAATTCAATAACAGGAGTAATTGGGTCAATTTTATATTCTTCTTTTGGATCTTGATCCAAACCATAATCAACATAAGTCTTTAATGGAAAGATATCTGGCTTTGTAAGTGACAATTGCATTCCCCAAAGCGATGTTTTCTCTGGATCTGAAGAAACTTGCCTCGTATAATCTGGCGCCTCGTATATTTCCACAGTTGGAAACTGTCCGTAAATTTGTGTTTCAATAGAATCTTTAAATTTTTTCTGAGTCCATATAAAAAATTTAACCTGACCACCAAGAGATATTATTTCCAAAGAAAACCATGGACGAACACGGCCTTTTAGAAAAACATCTAGATATGATCCAACACCCGGCTGGGCAAGCGCGGCGATAATTATCTCCATTGCCGCTGGTGATTTGGTCGTTTCTTTTGGTAATTTTAATTCCAACAATATTGTCTCTTGCTCGGATATGTACTTTGCGCGCGCATAACGCAACCAAGTCTGAATAAAAAGAGTTATGGTAAGAGCGGGAAACCAAATTGGAAACAGATAAAACAGAATTTCAATTCCGTTTTTAAATTGTGGCGTAGAAAAGAAAGAAAAAACAAATTCAAACATTTGTATATATTCTATCGTAAAAAAAATTGATTTTCTATTGAAAACCCCGATTTAACGGGGTTTTCAATAGAAATTTACACTATATGATACTTACCTTCTTTATCCTTGGAGAAATACTTCGGATTCTGAAGATTAACGAGAATTGTATTTTCCTTCACGTATCGCTCCTTTAAGACTTTTTCAATAATTTTTTCTTTTGGAAGCGGGCCATGTTTTTCAAGAATTTTCTTAATGACGTCTTTGACTACCCCAGAAAGATAACCCCATTCAGCAAGAGCATAAAGCCCACGGCCAACTAATACAAATCTAGGGTCTTTTATAAGCTCATTGTGAGTTGTAGCAACATGAGCTTTTTTATTGAAGTATTGGGTAATAGCCTTCGCAACTTCTTTAAAGTGAATTGGTGATCCATGCTGTCTTATGACAAGAAAAGCATAATCGCGCATTCCCTTCGCATTAACATTTGGAGATTCACTCTTTCCCCATTCACCAAGAGGATTCTTTCCAACTTTGCGCGAAAGAGCAAGCCAACGACGGATAACTTCATCTGATTTATATTGATCAGAAACATCTTTCACATATTCAAGGAAAGAATTAATCATATCCGCCTCAATAACCAATTCATCATCACCAAGATTCGAATATAATTTTTTAAGAGAGCTGTGGATTTTATCTGCTAAATCTTTATCAACATGCCAACGATGTTTAAAATCTTCATCTTCTTTCTCTTTAGTAAACTCCTCACCAATAACCAACATAAAATGAATGTGGTTTTGTGCGCTCTTGTCTTTACTTACATGATTTAAAAGATCTTCTTCTGAAACAACCCCGCCAAGAGATTCTACATATTCACGAAGTTGGGCAAATGCTGGAGCCTCTTTTTGATATTCCTTAGATTTTCTAATGTTTATTATAGAATGATTTTCGATCTGCCTGACCCGTTCACGAGTAATACCATATTTCTTACCAATGCCTTCTAAAGTCATCCTTTTTGCGCTTTCGTCTAGACCATATCTCTTTACAATAATGTCGCGGCCTCGCTCTGAGAGAACGGAAAGAACACGCTTAGTAACTTGTTTTGGTTTAAATTTTATAGTTTTTGTTTCACTCATAAATATTGGGGGCAACTTTGAAATAAATATCAATTGATTCCTTTATGTAGACTCATTTGTATCATTTTAAAGAAAATGAGTCAAGCCCCTCTTGTCAAGACCTAAAAAACGATATTTATTAACCTATTTTTAATATAAATAACCTTTTTAAAATCCCCTGTTCCAGACCATTTTTTTACCCCAGGAAGCTCTAATGCCATTTTTGTTATTTCTTTTTCTTCCAAATCGCCCTCTATAACAAGGGTTGCCCTGAGTTTGCCATTTATTTGAACGGCAATAGTTGCATTGTCTACTAGAATTTTTTCTGAATCAAACTTTGGCCAGGAAGCGAGTTGAATTGATTTTTTCTCTCCAAGAAAGTTCCAAATTTCCTCGGTAATATGTGGTGCAAACGGCGAAAGCAGTATAAGAAAATCCTTATACACATCAAGAGAAATTTTTTCTTCTTTTTCTAATTCGTTGGCAAATATCATAAGTGATGATATTGCTGTATTGAAATTCATCGCTTCAATATCCTTTGAAACTTTTTCAATTGTCTTATGGCGCAATGCTTCAATTGCCACGCCACTCGAAACAGTTTTATTTTTTAATACTTTTTGGGAAATCCGCCAAACTTTTTCTAAAAATCTTCGAGGTCCGATAATACTCTCCGAAGACCAACTAATTGCTTGATCAAACGGCCCCATAAACATTTCATAAAGACGGAGTGTGTCCGCTCCATACATCTTTACGACATCATCTGGATTGATAACATTGCCACGAGATTTAGACATCTTCTCTCCTCCTTCCCCCAATACAAAGCCGTGGGAGGTTCTTTTTTTGTACGGCTCAGATACTGGAACCAGATTTAAATCAAAAAGAAATTTATTCCAAAAACGAGAATACAGTAGATGAAGCGTGGTGTGTTCCATGCCACCGTTATACCAATCTACTGGCATCCAGTATTTAAGCGCTTGAGACGAGGCGAAAGCTTTAGGGTTTTTTGGATCAACATATCTCAAGAAATACCATGAAGAACCAGCCCAATTTGGCATAGTATCTGTCTCACGCCTTGCTTTTCCTTTACAGTTTGGACATTTTGTATCAACCCAAGAAGAAATTGCCCCGAGAGGAGATTCACCATTATCAGTGGGTAAATAATTCTTAACTTTGGGAAGCTTCAGCGGTAAATCTTTCTCTGGCAACGGCACAATTCCACAAGTCTCACAATGCACAACTGGAATAGGTTCACCCCAATACCTTTGTCGTGAAAACACCCAGTCACGAAGTTTGAATCTCGTAACTAATTTTCCACCCACAAACTCTACTATTTTTTTTATTGCATCTTGACTGTTTATTTTGCCAAATTTTTCTTGCCATTTCCCTAGATTGATAAGTCTTCCATCCCCCACATATGGCCTGCCCTGATCAAGATTAGAAAGCCAAAACGAGAGCTCAGCGCAAGTCATCTTGTCTTCATTTATTTCATCTCTACTAAGCCAAACTACTTCATGCTTTTGAGATTCATCCTCTGCAATATTAGACCTTGTATCATTTTCCAAATCAAAAAGGATACCGGTAGTTATAGCGACTCTATTTTCATCTTTATGAGCAGCAAAATATTCTGCAAAAACTGGTCCACCAAGGTTTTTAACAAATTTTAAATTTGAATAACCAGTTTCTTCAAGAACTTCACGTCGAGCCGCTTCAATCAAATCTTCCTCTTCCTCAACACCACCGACAACAAAAGTTGTCCAAGGGAATTTTTTCCACTGTAAACCAAGAAATTTGCCAGTTTTTGGATCACGAACAAGTGCGTGAATAGTCTTTCGCTCTTCGGATTTTTTTCCAGATACTGGTGGATTTTTTTTATCAATAATATGTGGCGCAATAGTATATTTGATTTCTAGTTTAAATTTTTTTGCAAATTCAAAATCTCTTTCATCGTGGGCTGGGACTGCCATTACTGCACCTGTCCCATAACCATAAAGAACGTAGTCTGCAATCCAAACTGATATTTCTTCATTATTGGCTGGATTAATGGCTTTTAATCCTTTTAGCTCAATTCCCGTCTTTATCTTCCCCTCTGCCGTTCTTTCTATATCCGCCTTAGCTTTACTTGATAATATGTATTTCTCAACTTCGTCATAATTTAATATTTTAGATCTTAAATTCTGCGTAAGAGGATGTTCTGGGGCTAATACCAAATAAGTAACACCAAATATGGTATCGGGTCTGGTTGTAAAAACTTTTATCTTTTCTTCAGAATTTTTTATTTTAAAATCGATCTCTGCGCCTTCGGATTTTCCTATCCAATTCTTTTGCTGAAGTTTTATTTTTTCTGCATAATCCAAATCATCTAAGTCTTTTTCAAGGCGATCTGCGTATTTTGTTATCGCAAGCATCCACTGCTCTTTCTCTTTTTTCTCAACGGGGGTACCGCATCGTTCGCATTTTCCATCAATAACCTCTTCATTTGCTAAACCAATTTTATCTTTTGGACACCAATTTATTGGCATCTTTGTTTTGTATGCCAAACCATGTTTCAGAAACTGCAAAAAAATCCACTGAGTCCATTTATAATATTTTGGATCCGTCGTGTTTATCTCCCGAGACCAATCAAATGACAAACCGAGGGATTTAAATTGTTTTTTAAATATTTCTGTATTTTTCTTTGTTACTTTTTCAGGCTGTATCCCAGTCTTTATTGCGTAATTTTCTGTGGGCAAACCGAATGCATCCCAACCTATTGGATAAAGAACATTATGCCCTTCGGCACGTTTTTTGCGCGCAATTATATCCATAGCAGTAAAACCTCGAACATGACCAACGTGAAGTCCATCACCAGACGGATAAGGAAACTCCATTAGGGTATAAAATTTCGGCCTCTTGGAATCAATTTTTACTTCAAAAAGTTTCTTTTTGTCCCACTCTTTCTGCCATTTTTTTTCAATCTTCTTGTGGTCGTATGGTTTCATAAGAATTTTTATAATACAAGAAAAAACAGCCCCATGCTAGGGCTGTTTTTAGTCTCATAGTCCTTTCATAAAGGGTGGATAGCGGTCAGGATCAACAGTTCGAGTGAAACACGACCTTCCTTCTCCATGAACCCAATTTTCGTTTTCCATACCGACATAATAGTAAGCATTGCTCATTCGTGGCTTCGTATTAACTTCTCCAGATTTTTTATTGAATACCGCACAAAGCTCAAACGTCAAAGGATTAATATTCTTGTATTCATATGTGCTTCCGGTCTGAGAATCCAAAGGGATTGAGAAATAAGAAAGCGGATCTTTGAGTTCATCAAGCGCGGTTGGTAATTTATTTTTTTGTTGCCAGTATGTAATTACTTGACTCTGAATATTTTGCAAATCATTCACTTTCTGTTCATCATATCTGGCGAGTCTTTGCGCTCGTGGTGAACCTATGACAGTAAAACCTGCAACAATCGAGCCCACGACAAGAACTCCAGCCACTAAACGCCAATAATTTCTTTTTGTTGATGTTAAGCGATCACGCAAATCCTCTAGATAATATCCAAATATACTTCCAGTAACTACAAGAACAGCGAGAAATTTCAGAAGAAAACCTGGAGTTAGCTCTCTTCCGTCTAAAAAGAAATAAATAAGAGTAATAAGATCACCAGAGATAACTGCTCCAGTAATAAAAAGAGTTATGTATACCAACCACTTACGAATAGCTATTTGTTTGCGTTCTGCTTCAGCTTCATAACCCTTTCGAACAATATTTGTAAGAATAAGGAATATTGGAAAAACGACGATAAGTGTCGCAACAGGAAGCGACACCTGTGTAGTACCTAGAAAATATTGGTCAACTTGCGGGTAAGCAACATTAATTATCCTAAACAATAAATTAATTAATGCGACCGTTCCCGCATAAAGCGCTACCATAGCACCAAAATGAAGAAAGAAATCTCTTGCCCCTGTTTTTATTTTTTGTGGTTCCATATATTTTCTATTAGATTTTAAATTCTATCACATCACCATCTTTTACGACATATTCTTTTCCTTCTGTCCTGACAAGGCCACGCTCTCTTGCTACCGCATATGAACCAGCTTCTAAGAGAGCGTTCCAAGAAATCACCTCCGCTCGGATAAACTTATCTTTAAAATCAGTATGAATTGCTGTACCAGCAAGCGGAGCAGTCCACCCTCGCGTTATGGTCCATGCCCTACTTTCATCTTCTCCGGTTGTAAAATATGTTATTAAATTTAGCGTCTCATATCCGGCGCGTATAAGATCATCAATGCCGTCATCCTGAGTCGAAAGTCCCTCTCTCATCTCCCTTTTTTCTTCCGCAGTCATGTCTTTAAGTTCGTGCTCAATACCAGCATCAACAATAACGAATCGTGAATTATTTTGTTTTATAAAATCTTGAAGTTTTGTCCATCTCTCGTCTTTAATTTCATCTAAATTTTTTCCGCCCGCTTTTTTATTTAACACGTAGAGAATCGGCTTCATAGTTAGCAGATGAAGTCCTTTTATAATTTCTATTTCTTTATCCAAAAGAGAAACAGACGAGGCGAG
>CAYLHJ010000009.1:0-38778 GCA_964383705.1 uncultured Candidatus Saccharibacteria bacterium
ATGAATCAATTAATAATTTAGGTTGGCAGGTCAGATGAAACATCAAGTCCCGTATTATTCTCAATTTAAAGATGTCAGTGATCTTGAGTGGAAACCCAGATCATGCACTATTGTTTGTCTTAAAATGGCTCTAGATTACCTATCATTGGGTAAATGGCAAATCCCTTCGATTGACCATCTTATACAAGAGGGGGTGGTAATTGGCGGATACAGCGAGCACGGGTGGAAACATTCTTCAGTTGCGATTCTTGCTCATAATTATGGAATTCCTGCCTATCAAGAAGAATTCAGATCTATGAGTATTGATATAAATGGAAAAAAATTCATTGAAGGTGGTTTTGCTGAACAAATGACAAATTTGGGTATTAAAAAAATTGTTTCAGTTTTGGAGAGTAATGGTCTTGCTATTGTTTCTGTTCCAAGGGGGAATCAAAGTGGTGGTTCATTTCACAACATACTCATTGTTGGTTTTGAGAAAGATAATGACGGAATAAGTGGTCTTTATTTTCATGATCCTGATTCAGAAAATGAACCTCAAAAATATCAATTTATAGCGATTAATGATTTCATCTTGAAGTGGAGAAAAATGGCTATTTTCCTAGGTGGATTAGTTGAATAAGGACCTTGTTTTTATGTTTAGTTTTGCTACAATGAGATAGCAAAATAAGCGTCTTTTAAAGACCCTTCCCTTGCTAAAAGTAAGTGAATTGTTTGAATTTGAATGGCCAAAGAAGAAAAGAAAAAATCATCATACGGTGCTGCCGATATTACTGTCCTTGAAGGTCTTGAACCCGTAAGGAAAAGGCCCGGTATGTACATTGGTACAACCGGTCCAGACGGTCTTCATCATCTTATTTGGGAGGTATTCGATAACTCTCGCGATGAAGCGATGGGCGGGTTTGCTAATAATATCGAAGTTGCTCTTCTTCCGGACAGTACTGTTAGGGTTGTTGATAACGGCCGCGGTATTCCCGTCGACGTTCACAAACAAACAAAAGTTTCGGCCCTTGAGACTATTATGACCACACTGCATGCTGGTGGTAAATTTGGCGGTGAGGGATATAAGGTTTCAGGAGGTCTTCATGGTGTCGGTGCTTCTGTAGTCAATGCCCTATCTGTTTACACAAAAGTGGAAGTTCATCGCGACGGAGGAAAATATATTCAAGAATACAGTTGTGGAAAAAAGAAAGCACCAGTTAAGAAGATTTCTTCATCTGACAAAACTGGCACCATTGTTACATTTAGACCAGACGAGACTATTTTCCCTGATATAAATTTTGATTTTAACCGCGTTGTAAACCACCTTCGTCAGCAGGCATATCTAGTAAAAGGGCTTCGTATAACTGTTATTGACGCCAGAGATCATAAAGAAAAAATATCTGATGATAAGTCTTTTTATTTAAACGAGCTTGGTCTAGAAGTTCCTTCGATGTCTTTCTATTTTGAAGGTGGGCTTCTTTCTCTTGTTAAATTTTATAACCAAATTCAGAAGCCGATACATAAAAATATATTTTATATAGAAAAGAAAACAAATGATTACGAATCTGTAGAAATTTCCCTTCAATATGTTGACGACATATCGTCAAGAATAGTTCCTTTTGCAAACAATATTTATAATGCCGAAGGTGGCACGCACGTTACTGGATTTAAGACCGCACTTACTCGAAGTCTTAATAACTATGCAAGAAAAAATGGATTGGTAAAGGAAAGCGAGGATAATTTTACCGGAGACGATGTGTTGGAGGGCCTTACAGCGGTTATATCGATAAAAATACGTGAAATACAATTTGAGGGGCAAACCAAGGCGAAGCTTGGGACTGTAGAGGCAAGAAGCTTGGTAGAATCTGTTTTTAATGACGCTTTTGGGGCATATCTGGAAGAAAATCCGGATGACGCTAGGTCAATAATAAATAAGGTGGTTCTCGCTCTTAAGGCACGAAAAGCGGCAAAGGCGGCCAAGGATTCAGTACTCCGTAAGGGAGCCCTTGAAGGGATGACTCTTCCTGGGAAACTTGCAGATTGTCAGTCGAAATCTGCTGAAGAGTCAGAGATATTTATTGTGGAGGGGGATTCGGCTGGAGGAACAGCAAAGATGGGTCGCGACAGAAGAACGCAGGCGATTCTTCCTTTAAGAGGAAAAATTTTAAATATAGAGAGAGCTCGACTTGATCGCATGCTCGGATCTGAACAAATTAAAAACTTAGTCGTAGCGCTTGGAACTGCCATAGGAGACACTTTTGATATTACAAAACTTCGTTACCATAAAATTATTATTGCTACAGATGCTGATGTTGATGGTGCGCATATTCGCACACTTCTTCTGACTTTACTGTATAGATTTTTTCGACCGCTCATTGATGCCGGTAATGTTTATATTGCTCAACCGCCACTTTATAAGATAAAAAAAGGAAAAGAAATTTTCTATGCCTATTCTGATGAAGAAAAAGTAAAGATTGTTGGTAAAAATGTTGATCTTGAAGAGGTTGAAGAGTCAGAAGGAATAAATGAAGAGCCTGTTGAAGAAGAAAAGGAATCAAAATCAAAGACCTCAAAAATATCAATACAAAGATACAAGGGTTTGGGAGAAATGAACTCTGACGAACTCTGGGAAACAACCATGGATCCTGCGCGAAGGATTCTTAAGCAGGTTGCAGTGGAAGATGCTCAAGCGGCAGATAAAATATTTGATGTTTTAATGGGAACAGATGTACCTTCCAGAAAATCATTTATTCAGTCAAATGCCAGACTTGCTAATCTCGATATATAAATTCTCTTGAATCCAATTATCTTTTTGATTTTATTTCTTCAAGAATCTTTGAAATAAAATCAGCATCTTTCATTGGTCCAATTTGACCACCATCTCTTGACTCAACGCCAACAGTATCTGATTTCATCTCTTTGTCGCCAATAATTAGCATGTAAGGGGTTTTTTCAACTTTTGCAATACGTATTTTTTTTCCTAAATTTTCATCTGATTCATCTAGTTCTGCCCTAATGTTGTTTTCCAGCATCTTTTCAAATACTTTTTTGGCGTACTCTTTGTGCCCCTCGCCAATGGGCAGTATTTTTACTTGAACGGGCGAGAGCCAAAGGGGAAAAATCCCAGCATAGTGTTCTATTAAGAACCCTATGAAGCGTTCATGAGTCCCCAGTGGCGCTCGATGTATACAAAGAGGTGTTTTCTCCACGCCTTTATTGTTTATGTAAGTAAGTCCAAAACGCTTTGGTACAGCGAAATCGACTTGATTTGTTGCAAGCGTAAATTCTCGACCAATAGCACTCCATACCTGGACATCAATTTTAGGTCCATAAAAAGCGGCTTCATTTGGTACTTCAACAAAAGGAATTTTTGCCTCAATGAGTGCGTCGCGAACCATGTCTTCAGTTTTTTTCCAAAGTTCCGGTTCATTAACAAATTTTTCTCCGAGACGTTTTGGATCATGTGTTGAAAATCTCATTAAATATTTATCGATACCAAAAATATTAAAATATTCCAAATACATATCATTTACCGCCTTAAATTCGCTTGCGAATTGTTCTTCTGTGCAGTAAATGTGAGCGTCATTCATTTGAAGCATTCGCACTCGCATTAGCCCAAAAAGTTCTCCTGATTTTTCATGGCGATAGCAAGTTCCGTATTCGGCAAGTCGTAGCGGTAAATCTCTGTAACTTTTTGGTTCTGCTACGTATATTTTATGATGATGCGGACAATTCATTGCTTTAAGGTAGTATTTTCCTCCTTCATATTCCATAGGTGGATACATACTATCTTCATAATAGGGAAGATGACCACTTGTCCGATACATGGATTCTTTTGCGAGGTGTGGCGTTTTTACTCGTTTATAGCCAGCTCTAAACTCGGATTCTTTGGCGAGCTTTTCAAGTTCTTCAATAATGATTGTGCCATTTGGCAACCATAAAGGAAGTCCAGGGCCAACATCATCGTCAAAAGCAAATATCTTCAATTCTTTCCCTAGTTTCCTATGGTCTCTCTTTTCCGCTTCTTCAAGTTGTTTAATATGATTTTCTAATTCCTCTTTTGTGTTAAATGCCAGACCATAAATCCTAGTGAGCATTTTATTTTTTTCATCACCTCTCCAATAGGCCCCAGCGATGCGACTTAGTTTAAAAGTGTCTGGATCAATGTCTTTGGCACTTTCTATATGTCCACCACGGCAGAGGTCAGTAAAATCTCCGATTGTATAAAGAGTAATTTTTTCTCCTTTTTGATCTATTTCGTCAATGAGTTCTTGTTTATAAATATTATTTTTAAAATATTCTTTCGCTTCCTCAACTTTTATTTCTTTATGAGAAAATTTATCCCAAGTTTTTAGGATACTTCTCATCTTTTTCTCAATAGAGACAAGATCCGAATCAGTGATATTTGTAGAGAAATCAAAATCATAATAAAAACCATTTTCAATTGCTGGTCCTATCGTATTTTTGGTGTCTGGGAAAAGCTCCAAAACTGCTGCTGCCAAGAGATGGGCTAATGTGTGGCGGAGCAATTCGGGAGACTTTTGATTAGGTTTCATACAATGAATCCTATCATTTGAGTATTCTTTTTCAAAACCAACCCTTTGTCCCGATTTTTCATATGGGATTATTCTAAAACCTTGGCTTTTTCTATGATGATGCTCATTTCTCCATTTCTTTTTGATACTTTTCCAACGAAAGCAATGCAAACATCATTTTGGAATAATCCACGATGAGCATCAAGGGTTCTTGGAAATACAACAGCTTCTATGCTTCCAGAGAGATCAGAAATCCGGATAAAAAGCATGCGCTCATTATTTTTTGTAAGAATCTCTCTGGTTTCTTCTATAATTCCAGCAAGGACAACCTCAGATCCATTTTTAATGTTTTCTTCTGTTATTTTTTTTATATTTAATTTCTTTTTTTCTAGCTTTTCTCGATATTTTTCTAATGGATGACCAGAAATATAAAGACCAAGGAGTTCTTTTTCCCACATTAGTTTCTCTTGCATTGTTGCTTCTGGGCTATTGGCGAGAGATAACTGTGATATTCCAGAATCCTTCGGTAATAATCCAAACAATGAATCTTGGCTACTTGAATCCTTCGCTCTTTCTTTATGGTACTCCAAAAGCAGTTCTATGTTCCCCAGTAATTTTCCACGCTCGCCAAATTCATCGAGTGCACCAGATTTTATTAGAGATTCCAAAGATTTCTTATTTAAATTTCTATCTTTTATTCTTTCTATAAAATTGGAAAGGGAAGTAAAGTGCCCATTAGCTTTTCTATCCTTAACAATAGTGTTTGAAATCCCTTCTCCAAAATTTTTTATGGTGGTGAGTCCGAATCTAATAGTGTCTAGTTCGTCTTTTTTTCTGACTACTGAAAATCCTTGGAAACTCTCATTCACTGATGGCGGAAGTACAGGTATGTTCATGCGTTTGCATTCATGAATCATTTCGCCGATTTTTTCTATATTTCCTGATTCGGCCGTAAGCACGGCAGACATATAAATAGCGGGGAAGTTTGCTTTGAGATATGCCGTCTGATACGCGACCCTGCCGTATGATGCAGAATGTGCTTTATTAAATCCATATGCGGCAAATGGCTCTATCCAAGTCCAAAGCTCCTCTGCTTTTTTTTGCGACCATTTACTAAAATTTATACAACCCGATATAAATTTTTCTTTTTGGGCGGCCATTTCTTCGGGAATTTTTTTTCCGACCGCCTTACGAAATTTATCTACCTCTCCCCACGAATATCCGGCAATATCTTTTGCAATCATAAGAAGGTCGTCTTGGTAAACAAGAACTCCGTATGATCTTGAGAGTATTGGTTCAAGCTGAGGATCAAGATATTTAATAAGGGCCGGCTTGTTTTTGCGTCTAATGTATTCGGGAATGAATTGAATTGGCCCAGGCCTGTACAACGCCACCATAGCGTTAATGTCGTGTACTGAAGTTGGTCTTAATTCCATAAGAAATTTAGTCATCGCTTCTCCATTTAATTGAAACAAACCTTCAGTCTCTCCTTTTGCTAGCAAGGAGAACGTTTTTTTATCATCAAGGGGGATTTTTTCAATGTCTATCTTAATGTTTTCAATTGCTTCAATTCGATGGATAGTGTCTGCAATAATAGAGAGATTCCTCAAGCCCAAGAAGTCAAATTTTAAAAGACCAGCATCCTCTACCGAATACATATCATATTGGGTTATTATTTTGTTTTCTCCCTTTGGGTCGTATTGTAGTGGAACGTAATTAGTAAGATCTGTCGGTGATATGACTACTCCAGCTGCATGAACGGAAATGTGTCTGGCGCATCCCTCAATCTTTTTTGCCATGTTTATTATTTCCTTTACATCAGCCTCTTTCTCATATATCTCCTTTAGTTCTGGAACAAGGTCAAATGCCCGATCAATTGTCATGGCAAAACCTTGAGAGCCTAGGGGAATTAATTTTGCAATTCTGTCGCCAAGCGCATACTCATAACCCAACGCTCTTGCCACATCTCGAACGGCGCCACGCGCCATCATCGTGCCAAATGTACCAATTTGGGCTACTTTATTTGAACCATATTTTTCTCGAACATAATTTATAATTTCATCGCGACGATCATCAGCATAATCCATATCTATGTCGGGGGCGGATGGTCTTTCTGGATTCAAAAATCGCTCAAAGGGGAGATTGTATTCAATTGGGTTTACATTTGTTATACCCGCGAGATAGGTAACGATAGATCCAGCAACAGACCCTCTAATATTTGTTAGTATGCCGTGTTCGTGGGCGTATCTTAGAAGATCTCCTACAACAAGAAAGTAGGGGGAGAAACCCTTATCTTTTATAATTTTAAGTTCATATTCGATACGAGTCTCAATTTCCTCATTTTTTTCTAGGCCCCGCTTCGGTATTCCTTCATATACTAATTTTCGTAGCTCATCGTCGTAAGATAATCCACCTGCGACTTTATAATCAGGGAAAACCCAAGAACCAAACTTTAATTTAAGATCACATTTATTTACGATTTCCTGAACAGTGTCTAATGTTGACGGATGATCTTTGAAGAATTCATTGGCTTGGTTTTGACTAATGAATGAAAAATCTTCTTCTTGGTCATCAAAACTGCCACGATCTCTTTCATTTCCAGATTGAACAGAAAGTAGTGTTTCTCTGGCTTTTCTGTCTTCTGGATTAATATAATACACATCATGCGCCGCAACAGTTCGGATACCAAGATCATTTGCAATGGCTAATAGCTTTTCCATCCTATCTTGGTGCTCATTTATTTCTGGATGATGAGTTATCTCAATATAAAAATCTTCGCCAAATATTTTTTTATAAAACAGAGCCACATCTTTGGCTTTTTTCTCATCACTTCCTTGTATGGCCTTAGCTATTTCTCCTGAAAATGATGGGGAAATGGCTATGATTCCATCAGAGTATTTTTCTAAAAGTTCTTTATCTATGCGTGGTTTATAATAAAAACCTTCCAAATGACTTTTTGTAACTAGCGATATAAGATTTTTGTATCCAATTTCATTTTTCGCAAGCAATATTAATCGGTAACGAATGTTGTCTATTCCTGCCTGCTTATCAAATCGAGTGCGCAAGGCAACATAAGCATCAACTCCAATGATTGGTTTTATGCTAGCCTTGTCACATTCTTTATAAAATTCTATAGCTCCATACAGATTTCCGTTGTCTGTCAGCGCGACAGCGGTCATCCCATCTTTTTTTGCCGCCTCAATTATGTCGGGAATTTTTGGAAGCGCGTTTAGGAGGCTGTAGTGGGAATGAGTGTGAAGATGGGCGAATGGCTTCATTGGGCTATTATACTATGCCCAATAAAATTTCTTAAAATTGGCTTTAATTAGTGAAACCAACAAGGTATTATGGATACATGAAAATATCTTTTCGCGGTTTTACGATTATTGAGTTACTCGTTGTTATTGCAATTATTGGTTTATTGACCACTATCGTGGTCCCAAGTGTAAGGTCTGTTAGGTCAAGTGGAAGAGATGCGCAGGTTCGTTCTGACAAGCAACTTATTATTTTGGCACTTGTAAAAGCTAGGGAAGATCAGCCGGATTATTTATATCCAGGCACAGCCGGAGTATATAGTTGTTTGAAATCTGGAGCAGCATCGACTTGTTGGAGAGGTGGAGCTCAGGGTCATGTCGCGCTTTATAATGCAATTACTCCATATCTTCCAGGTAATATTGTCCCGGTTCCACCTGGTACTCAGTCTGGAGAATATCGACATGATGCATATGTATTTAACCCGGGACCAGTATCACCAAATGCTGGTATACCATCTGGCGCTTATCTTATTTGGCCCCAAGAAAAACCGATTTCCAATTCTGATTGCAATGGTTGGAATGCTGGCCAAATAGAGACGGGTCTTTATTACTGTTACGAAAGACTTCCCGATTAAGATGAAGAATAGTGCGCGATTTGTAGTGGGTATTGATGAGGCTGGAAGGGGACCACTTGCCGGGCCTCTGTATCTTGGGGCGGTACTTGTTCCTGTCCAAAGTGGTCTTTTGAGTAAAAAGATAAAAGATTCTAAAAAACAATCAGCAAAATCTAGAGAAGAGATATTTTCTTTTTTGAAAACAGAGAGGAATAATAAAAAGCTTCGATTTGCAATATTTCCAATTTCAGCTTACAGAATAGACCGTTTTGGCCTTTCAGAAACAATTAAAAATGCAGTTAACCAAATATTAAAAAAAATTAAAGCTAATCCAAAAACGACGACAATTCTTCTTGATGGGGGACTTAAGGCTTCCAAAAAATTTAAAAATCAAAAAACGATCATTCGGGGGGATGAAAAATATTCTATTATTGCCTTGGCCTCAATTGTCGCAAAAGTAAGCAGGGACAAAAAAATGATTTTATATGCGAAAAAATATCCAAAATATAAATTTGAAATACATAAAGGATACGGAACCGTACTCCATAGAAAATTAATTAAAAAATATGGACCATCTCCGATTCACAGAACCTCATTTCTTTCTCATATTTTGACAAAATATAAATTATAATGTATTTTAGTCTGTGGAATTTGTACCAATTAAACCTAAACTTTGCTTTTGGGGGAGTTATGCAAACTTTTGCATCAGTCGTTTCCGGGAATTTTTTTGTTGCCGAAGTCCGTCATAGCCCACAGTTTTTTTTGAAGGTTCGACCTTCTACTAGTGGTGGAAGGGCAAATGCCTTCTGTCTCTCTGATTTTGGGACGAAGGGCTACTATTTCAGAGATGACATTCCGGTCTTGAGAGAGATTCCTGCCTCTCAAGTGATTTCCCAACTTTCTCTTCTTGACGAGGAAGACGGTATTCTCGTGAAAGACCTTCCCCATGCAAAAGGTTTAATTCCCAATGCAGATTTCGGGGACCGTTCTCCGTCAGAAATTGAGGCCCTCTTTTCCGGAGCTCAAGGTAGGTCAAGAGTCCCCTAGGTTTCATTGTTGTTGTGGCGCCCACGCACCTTTGTGTTGTGTGGGCGTTTTTGTTTTTTATTTTATCTAATTCAGCTCTTCCCTTGATAAAGTTGGTAAAGCTTGTATACTACTCGTTATGGTAGTAAGAATGCGTCATACTCGTTCGCATACGGCAAATCGCCGTTCTCATCATGCTTTGAAAAGCCAATCTTTTGCTGTCTGTGAAAATTGCGGGTCAAAGAAGATGAAGCATGCGGTTTGTTTTACCTGCGGCAAATATAAGGGCCGTGAGATTATTGATGTTGTGGGTATGGCAGCACGAAAGACTGCAAAGAAGGACAAAACAGAGAATAAGTAATTTTTCTGCATTTATTTTAAGCTCTTTATGGCAAATCGGCATCTTGCGCGATCTATAGTGATGCAAACCCTATTTGAATGGGATTTTGCAAAGAGGACGACTGAGGATTCAAAGAAAATCCTTACGCGTAATGTGTTTGAGTTTGCTCCTGGCGTTTCAGACACTTCATTTATGGACGACCTTCTCTCTGGGGTGATTCAAAAGCAAAAAGATTTAGATAATATTATTAAAAAAGCTGCTCCTGACTGGCCAATAGAGAAGATATCTATTGTTGATAGAAACATATTACGAATCGGTCTTTATGAGCTTCTTTTCGCTGACCATGATGAAGTACCTCCGAAAGTCGCCATTAATGAAGCGATAGAGTTGGCAAAATCATTTGGCGGTGAAACTTCGGGCAAGTTTGTGAATGGGGTACTGGGTGCTGTTTATAAAGAAATGGGAGAACCAGGCAAAGATGGTGTGGGTCCTAAAAATAAATTATCGCGCGACATACCAGACGAGGATTTGCCAGTTGAACAATTGGGTGGTGCAATTGTTTATGCTAAAGAAAATGGAAAAATTTATTTAGCATTCGTTCATGACGTCTTTGGTCACTGGACAATATCCAAAGGTCATTTAAATAGTGATGAAAATATTGAAGAAGGTATTGCCCGAGTTGTTTCAGAAGAGATTGGTATTCCGGTTTCTATATCTGAACCAATAGGGGTTAATCAATATATCGCATTTGATCCAGAAAAAGGGAAGATTAAAAAACGTGTGACATATTATCTTGCGGAAGCGCCATTTCAAGAACTTAATCTTTCTTCTGGCGGAGGGTTGAATGATTTAAGGTGGTTTTTGTTAAGTGAAATTTCAGACCTCAATTTTTATGATGATATTTTGCCACTTGTTACTAAAGGAGTGACAATGCTTGCTCAAATTAAGAAATAGTAAAAATATAATTATGACCGCGACTGATTTCGGGCAATTCGAAAAAAAAATAAATATTACATTTAAGAATAAGGACATACTAAAGCAGGCCTTTGTGCATCGTTCTTATTTGAATGAAAATAAAGATTTTCCTATTGGGCACAACGAAAGATTGGAATTTTTGGGAGACGCTGTTTTAGAGCTGGTAATAACCGATTATCTCTATAAAAAATTTCCAGACAAGACTGAGGGGGAAATGACAAGCCTTCGTTCTGCTTTGGTTAATGCCAATACTTTGTATGCTGTTGGCGTTGACCTGTCCATAAATGATTTTCTTCTTCTGTCGCGCGGAGAAGCAAAAGATACTGGTAGGGCTAGGCAATATATTTTGGCAAATACAATTGAGGCTATTATTGGGGCGATTTATCTAGACCAGGGATATGAAAAATCAAAGGACTTTATCCATGCGTCCATTACACCACTTATAGACAAAATCATCGACGAAGATCTTTGGATTGATTCCAAGAGTCTATTCCAAGAGAAATCACAGGAACATGATGGTATTACTCCTGTTTATAAAACAATTAAGGAAATTGGCCCTGACCATGACAAGCATTTCACAGTGGCGGTTTATTTGAAGAATGATCTGATTGCTCAAGGAGAGGGTGATTCTAAGCAAGATGCAGAGCAGATGGCGGCTAGGAATGCCCTAAAAGAGAGGGGTTGGGAATAAAAACAAGAAACGCGAGCTCGGGGTTGAGCTCGCGTTTTCCTAGTGACGTATATCTGAGTCTACATTCCAAGTGCCAAACATATAAGATAGTCTGGCGCGCAACAGCATCAGTTCAAGGGTCGGTGTCGTTTCTTTGATTGCTGCGTGCACGGGTTCATGATTGCCGAGGACTACGATGATGTACCTCGTCTGACCGTTATGTTTTACCTGGCTATACCAGCTGATATGTGTACCAGATTTTTCTCTAATGATATCAATCCAAAAATCCATATCATTAGAAAAGAGAGGTTCAACCTCGAATACCTCTTCGCCGTCTGACAAAATATCCTCATGTGACGGCAGACTGTTTCCCATGTTCGATCTCATGGTATGTCTCCCGCAGAAGTAGAAAGATGACAGAGAGCGATTTCTTTCTTCATAGTATCAAATAATTTGATTTTAATAAAAGACGCGCACCGCCTCAATGAGAGACAATGCGCGTCCTGACTAGCCCAAACAGAGGAGGTCCTCGGCCGTGTCAGTCAGACAGTTTTAGAACGTGTGGGTTCGTTGGATTATTCTATCTCTTAAAATTGTAACAAAATATATTTATTATGTCAATAAGTAAATAAATCACGAAAATTGCTATACTTTTCAGGTAATTCTTAATTTATGTACCTGAAATCTGTTGAACTTTCTGGTTTTAAATCTTTTGCCAAGAAAAGCAATCTTGAATTCAATACCCCCATATCCGCGATCGTTGGGCCAAATGGAAGCGGAAAATCAAATGTCGCCGAAGCATTTCGTTTTGTTTTGGGCGAACAGTCAATTAAATCTCTGCGCGGCAAGAAGGGTGAAGACCTTATCTTTAATGGTGCGGGAGATGGTTCAAGATCAAATCGGGCATCGGTTAAAGTTATCTTTGATAATAGTAGAAAATTTCTAAATATTGATTTTGATGAGGTGGTCATTGAGCGGGCAGTTTATCGCGATGGTGTAAACGAATATTTTATAAATGACAGTCAGGTCAGGCTTAAAGATATTGTAGAGTTATTATCCGGAGCACATATTGGATCATCGGGTCACCATATTATCTCTCAAGGTGAAGCGGATAGGATTTTAAACAGCAATCTTAGGGAGAGGCGGGCCATGATTGAGGATGCTTTGGGATTGAAAATTTATCAGTATAAGCGTATTGAAAGTGAGCGGAAATTAGAGAAAACTCTGGAAAATATTCAGTCAGTAGATGCATTACGCAAGGAAATTGCTCCACACATTAAGTTTCTTAAAAAACAGGTTGAAAAAATTGAAAAAGCGGCTCAACTTAAAAATGAATTGGTTGAGTTGGCCAAAGAATACTTAAAGCGAGAAAGTCTATATATTTCACAAGCGGAAAATAACCTCCTAAGCGCCGTTAAACCACTTGAAGAGAAAAAAAAGAAGCTTGATGAAGAATTGGTAGCTGCGAGAAAAATTCTTGAATCTTCAAAGAATAAAGACGCGAGAAGTCAGGAAGTTATTGATATGGAGCAAAGTATCCAGGATTTAAGAATAAAAAAAGATTTGCTTCTGCAAGAGCTCGGCAAGATTCAGGGTGAAATTTCTTCTGAAGAGAGGATTATCAAGAAGCAAAGAGAGATAATTTCTTCTGAAACAGGCAAGACAATATTATTTTCTGATGTGGAATCTTTCGCGGAAGAAATAAAAATTAAATTTAATCAAATAGAGATAAGTGATGATATCTCTCTCATAAAAAAAATATTTGGTGAGGTAAAGGGAATGTTTTCAAATTTTATTGGTACAAAAAAGGCAGAAACAAATGATTCAATAGTAAAAGAATCTGAAAATGTTGTTGACGGTCTTATAAAGAAAAAATCTTTATTTGAGGCTGATTTAGGAGATATAAGACAGAAAGAAGAAGAGCTTGAAAAAAGTTATAAGGCCCTTAAAGGAAAAATTGAAAAAGAGAAAGATTCAAATCGAGATGCTGAAAAAACCCTTTTCCGTATTATGGCAGAAGAAAATTCTACTGTTTCTGAGCTTGCCACACTTAATGCCAAAAGGGAGACCTTATTAATATTAAATGATGATTTTAAACGTGAGCGAGAGGAGTGCGCGGTATTGGCGGGTCGTGGAGTTTTAGATTATGAATCATTTAATCTAGACACTTCGCAAGCATCTGTTGAAGAGCGAAACCAACAAGAGGAGAGGCGCAGACGCCTTGAAAAGATGAAGATTCGTCTCGAAGACTCTGGACTTTCTATTGGCACAGATGTTATGAAGGAATTTGAGGACGCAAGTGAGCGGGACGCATTTCTTAATCGCGAGCTTGACGATCTTACAAAATCTGCAGAATCACTTAGAGATTTGATAACTGAACTCGGCGAAACACTTGACCAAGAATTTAAAGAGGGGATTACAAAAATCAACAAACAATTTCAGGAATATTTTGCTTTGATGTTTGGTGGAGGAACGGCTCGGCTTGCGGTTATTAAAGATACAAAACGGTCTCGAAAGGACACTCAAACTGAATTAGATATGGACGAAATGCTAACCGAATCTTTAGAAGAGGAAAAAGAAGAAGAGGGAATAGATATCGAGGTTTCGCTTCCTAGAAAAAAGATAAAAGGTCTTATGATGCTTTCGGGAGGAGAACGAGCTCTTACTTCGATTGCGCTTCTCTTTGCAATGTCACAAGTTAAACCACCACCGTTTATTATTTTAGATGAAACAGATGCCGCGCTTGATGAAGCCAATTCCAAAAAATATGGAGATATGATTGAGAATCTTTCAAAATATTCTCAACTTATTTTAATAACTCACAATAGAGAAACAATGTCTCGTGCTGGGGTGATTTACGGTATTACTATGGGCGGAGGGGGAATTTCTAAGGTCCTTTCTATCCAATTTGATGAAGCTCTTACGGTGGCTAAATAATTTCTCTTATTTTTCAAAAATATAGTCTAAGGTTTTTCTATCAAGATCGGCATTTACTAGTTTTACTTTTACGATATCGCCAAGAGTATATCTATTTTTTGTTTTATTTCCGACAATTGCATAATTTTTCTGATCAAGACTGTAGAAATCATCAGTAAGGTCTTTAAGTTTAACCATTCCTTCTGCTTTTGTTTCTTTTTCTTCTACATATATACCCCATTCAGATACTCCGGAAATAGTACCTGTAAAAGTTTCTCCAACGTGGTTTTGCATAAACTCAACCTGTTTATATTTTATAGAAGCCCTCTCTGCTTCCGCTGCGGCAATTTCCTTATCTGAAGCATCTCCCGCAAGGCGCTCAAGTTTTGCCATTTCATCTTGTTCAATTTTGCCTTTTTCAAGAAATCTAAATAAAAGTCTGTGTACTACTAAGTCTGGGTATCTTCGAATAGGGGAAGTAAAATGGGTGTAATAAGTGAAGCCTAGTCCGAAGTGCCCTATATTTCGAGTGGAATATACCGCCTTTGCCATGGAACGGATTGCCGCGGTTTTTATAAGGGATTCTTCCGGTTTTCCCTCGGTTTGTTTGAGTAGGTTATTTAATTCTTGAGCTGTGACTTCTCCGTCGGGAGCATTTAGATTGTATCCGAGCGCCTTAAGAAAAATATTTAGATTTATAATTTTTTCCTTATCTGGTAAATCATGTATGCGATATATAAAAGACCCCTTATTTCCAGTT
The DNA here is from genome assembly GCA_964383705.1 of uncultured Candidatus Saccharibacteria bacterium. Classification (GTDB taxonomy): domain Bacteria; phylum Patescibacteriota; class Minisyncoccia; order Phycocordibacterales; family Zambryskibacteraceae; genus CAYLHJ01. The sequence continues at coordinate 15,070 of CAYLHJ010000009.1, forward strand.
TTCTTACCTTCAACATTCATAAATTTAGCGACTTCTCGGTTTGCCAGAAGCATAAATTCTTCGACAAGTTTGTGAGTATCCTTCCTTTCCTTCTTGTATACGCGAATCGGGCGACCTTCTCCATCTAGCTCAAATTTAACTTCTTCGGTTTCAAATTCAATTGCGCCATTTTTAAATTTTTCTTTTTGAAGAATTTTTGCCAATTTGTTTAGCGTATCTAGTTCAGTAAAATACTCTCCGGATTTTTTATCTAAATTCTCTTGAGCCTCTTCGTAAGTAAATCGTTTATCTGAATGAATAATTGTTTTTCCAAACCAGCGTTCAAGGATTTCAGCTTTATTATTCATTAGCACAACAGTAGAGAATGTAAATTTATCTTCTTTTGGATTTAAGCTACAGAGGTCGTTTGAAAGAGTCTCGGGGAGCATTGGGATGGTGCGGTCTACTAAGTAAACCGAAGTTCCGCGCTTTCTAGCTTCTTTGTCTAAAAGACTTCCTTCTTGTACATAGTGAGAAACATCTGCAATATGGATACCGATTTCGTAAGTCCCATCTCCGAGATCTTTAAATGATAGGGCGTCATCAAAATCTTTGGCATCAATTGGGTCAATAGTAAATGTTGTTGTTTTTCTAAAATCTTTTCTTTTGCTGATTTCAATATCCGCGCTACTTTTTTCTCTCTGAGCAATTGCTTTTGCTTCTTTTTCAATTTCTGGCGGAAATTCAGAATCGAAGCCCTTTTCAAGAACGATAGATTCCATTTCAACGTTATGAACTCCTTTTTTCCCAAGAACCTTAAGAATTCTGCCTTCCGGACTTTTCATCGGGTCTTTCCAGCTTATAATTTCGGCTAAAACTTTGTCACCTTTTTGGGCTTTTAGGGCGTTTGATCTGTGGATGAAGAGGTCTCGATACATTCGTCTGTCGTCTGGTTTGAGAAAAAAGAAGTCGTTGTTTCCGTTTTGCTCAAGAACCCCCACAAAGCGTAATTTAGATCTGGAGAGTATTTTAATTACCTCACCCTGGAGTCTTTGATTTGGAGTTTCTGGGTGAACAACAATTTCTACCGTATCGTTATGTAAAGCGGTGTTTAGGGCTGGAGTTTGTATTTCTATATCCTCTTCAAATCCTTCTACGGTAAAATATCCAATTCCTCTTCCACTTACGCTTATTTGGCCCGTGTAGGTTTTTTCCTTCATTTGGAATACTGTATCAGATTTTGTGGCATTTTGGATACTTTTGTATTGCAATAACTAACCGCATTGACCAACACTATCTTATCTGTTAATATGACCGCCATGTTAAAAGTTCGACTTCAAAGGGTTGGTCGCAAACACGAAACCACATTTCGTGTTGTTTTGACTGACTCAAAAAATAGCACAAAGAGTGGAAAGTTTCTTGAAGTGCTTGGTTCATATGATCCTCGCAAAACTCTAGAAAGTTTTGATGGTGAGCGTATTAAAGAGTGGATTGGTAAAGGAGCTAAGCTTTCCGACACTCTTCACAATCTCCTTATCTCAAAGAAAATAATCGAAGGAAAAAAGATAAACGTTCTTCCTAGAAAGAGTCCATACAAGAGTGAAAAAGTTTTAGCGGCTGAAAAGGAGGCGGCAGATGCGCAGGCAACTAAGGACGCGGAAGAGAAAGCCAAGCAAGATGCCGTAGAGGCGGAAAATAAAAAGAAAGAGGCTGATGAGCAAGCGGAGGCAGAGCAATCTTCCGAAGTAGCCCCTGAGGTGACTCAACCATCTGAAAGTGCAACTGAAGATACTACTCCTTCGGAAGAGCCAAAGGTGGCATAATACTCTTTTTGTTTGCTATAGGTTTGAAATTTGGTTTTAAAATTGGTACATTTATATTGGATGCGTTTATAAAAATAACAGACGATCATGGAAAAAGACGTTCAATTTTTGGAAATGGTAGTTAAGGCTTTGGTTGATAATCCGGATGATGTTAAGACAAATCGCACGGTAGATGAAATGGGGGTTCTAATTACTCTTGATGTTAATTCTGCTGATATGGGTAAAATAATTGGCCGATCAGGAAATACCGCGAAGGCCATCAGAACCCTTCTTAGGGTCGTTGGAATGAAAAATAATGCCCGAGTCAATCTGAAAATTAATGAACCAGAGGGGGGACAGAGAAGCGGAGGAACTCAGATGAAGGATTTTGATCAGGCGTTAGAAGATTTGAAGCTAAGTGAATAATAACTAACATAAACAAAGGCCGCCACATGGCGGTCTTTGTTTATGTTAAAGCCTTTAATTGTAAAATGACTAGAAAAAATTGATATTTGTGGTATTGTTCATTGATGAATTTCCATATAATTACGTTATTTCCAGGTGCATTTGATTCGTATCTCAGTGAGTCTATTTTGAAACGGGCAATAGAAGATAAAAAGATAAAAGTAAAATTCTATAATCCCAGAGATTTTGCAGACAATAAGCTGGATAGAGTTGATCGTCCTCCATATGGCGGTGGACCGGGGATGGTTATTCAAGCCATCCCGGTAATTAAGGCAATAGCTAAAGCAAAGATTGGCAAAAAAAAGACAAAGATAATTTTTCTTACTCCTTCTGGAAAACAGTTTACCAATGAATATGCCAGAAAGACTGCAAAAAGTTTTTCTGACATTATCATCGTTTGTGGGCGTTATGAGGGAATTGACGCTCGAGTAAAAAAAGTTTTTAAGATGGAAGATATCTCAATTGGACCTTTCGTGCTTACTGGTGGAGAGCTTCCAGCTATGATGATCGTTGACTCAATCGCTAGGCAGAGAAAGGGTATATTGGGGAACTTCGATTCCATTGAAGAAAGAAGAATTTCTTCTGATAATGTTTATACACGCCCAGAAACTATTATTTATAAGGGTAGAAAAATGAAGGTCCCAGGTGTTCTTTTGTCTGGAGACCCCAAGAAGATTAATATTTGGAAAATGGGGCAAAGAAGCGATAAATAAAGAAAATGTATAAACCTGTGTATAAACTATTGACTCCTTTAGAGATATCTATATAATGGCATTTACTTCGGCAAGATTGAGTTGCGGCCGTAAACGAAGTAGTGAGAAGTTATTAATTCGTTTTAGGAATCTTGCATCCCAATTTATCATAGTTTTAAAGCATTGCGATTTGAAGCTCTATTGAGAGAGCCGGTTTTATTTTTTATTGAAAATAACCTTCATTAATATTTTATGTTACAGACAAGCACAAAACGGGAAAAGAAATATTTCGGTAAATTCAAGAAGCCTTTGACTAGCATATCAAATCTTGTTAAATCTCAGACGGATTCTTTTGATTGGCTGGTTAAAGAAGGTCTTAAGGAGGTTTTTCAAGAATTCTCTTCCATAAAAGATTTTTCTGAGAAGAAATTTACTCTTGATTTTGTTGGTTTTGAACTTTCAGAACCAAAATATGATGAATATTATGCGAAGGAAAATAAGCTTTCGTATGAAGCTCCACTAAAGGTCCGTGTCCGCCTAAAAAATCATATAGTAGGTAGCGAAAAGGAGCAGGAAATATTTATGGCAGATTTTCCTTTGATGACACCTCATGGAACTTTCATAATAAGTGGTATTGAGCGCGTCGTTGTTCCTCAACTTGCAAGGTCTTTTGGTGTATTTTTTACATCTCAAGAAATACGTGGGCATAAAGTCTTTGGGGCTAAAATCATTCCTTCTCGTGGCGCATGGATTGAACTTGAAACAGACATTGAAGGTGTTCTTTATGTTCGTATAGATAAAAAAAGGAAGTTCCCAGTATCTACTTTATTGAGAGCACTTGGTGCCAAAACTGATAAAGAAATATTTTCTCTCTTTTCTAAGAATAAATTCTCTAAGATTCACCTTGAAAAGACTCTATCAAAAGATCATGCGAAAACAGCTGAGGATGCTTATATAGAGATTCATAAGAGACTTAGGGATGGCGATTTGGCTACAGCAGAGAATGCAAAAGAGTTTTTTAATTCTATATTTGGCTCAGAACGTTACGATTTATCTAAGGTTGGCAGATTTAGATTTAATAACCGTTTTGAAAAATCTATGTCAGACAAAGAAATTGAGCGAAGAACTCTTTCTTTAGACGACATAGCAACAATTATTGACCACGTCATTGTGCTCAATAATACTCCCGGCTCTCAGGAAGATGATATCGATCATCTTGGCTCAAGACGAGTCAGATATGTTGGAGAAATGTTCCAACAAAAAATCCGTATAGGTATGTCCCAAATTAAGAGAAACATTCAAAATAGAATGTCTACTGTGGATACGGATGTAACTTTACCAGTCCAATTCATTAGTCCGAAGCCATTACAGGCTCGAATGAAAGAGTTCTTTACGACAAACCAACTCTCTCAATTCATGCAACAAACAAATGCTTTAGAAGAACTTGAGCATTTGAGAACTCTTTCTGCTCTTGGGCAGGGTGGTCTTAACCGCGCTCGGGCTGGTTTTGAAGTTAGAGATGTTCATCCCTCTCATTATGGTCGTCTTTGTCCAATCCATACTCCTGAAGGTCCAAACATCGGTTTAATTCTTCGTCTTGCAATGTATGCTCGAGTAAATGATTTCGGAATGATTGAAACCCCTTATGCAAAAGTTAAAGATGGAAAAATAACAAACGAAATTCAATATCTGAATGCTCTTGAGGAAGAGAAGTTTAATATTGCCCATGCGGCCACTCCGTTTGATGATGAAGGAAATATTCTTGTAGATGAAGTTGAGGTTCGTCATCTTCGTAAACCGAGCTCAACTCAGAAAATGAAAGTTGATTATATGGATGTTGCTACAAATCAAGCGTTTTCAACTGCGACATCTATGATTCCTTTCTTAAACCATGATGATGCAAATCGAGCACTAATGGGTAGTAACATGCAAAAACAAGCAACCCCTTGCATTCTTCCAGAAGCCCCTTTGGTTGCAACTGGAGTTGAGGGTGCTGCGGTTAGAGACACTGGCCGCCTTCTTTTTTCTGAAGAGGCGGGCACAGTTTCTCATGTAGATGGTAAAAGGATTGTTATTAAAAACGAAAAAGGAAAAGAGAAAGAATATAAGTTAGTAACATTTTCAAGAACAAACGGTTTTACAGCATTTCATCAACGCCCAAGTGTTTCCTTGGGTCAAAAAGTGAAAAAAGGTGAAATAATTGCAGATACCTCATCATCTGATAATGGGGAAATGGCTCTTGGGCAAAATATTTTAGTTGCCTTTATGTCATGGTCTGGAGCAAACTACGAAGATGCCATTATTCTTTCAGAGAGACTTGTAAAGGAGAGCAAATTCTCTTCTATCCACATAGAAGATTTTCTTATTAATGTTCGTGACACAAAACTTGGTCCTGAAGTAACAACCTGCGACATCCCAAATGTTGGAGAAGCCAAACTCAGAAATCTTGCAGAGGACGGAATTATTAGGGTTGGTGCTGAAGTCAGACCAGGAGATATTCTGGTTGGTAAAATTACACCAAAAGGAGAAACACAACTTACTCCCGAAGAAAGACTTTTACGATCACTTTTTGGTGAAAAAGCTCGTGATGTTAAAGATACTTCAAAGCGCATGGAGGGTGGCAAGCGCGGTCGAGTTATAAATGTCCAAGTATTTTCTCGAGAAAAAGGCGACAAGCTTGAAAGTGGAATCATAAAGAGAATTCATATTGAAGTGGCACAACTTAGAACGGTATCTGTCGGCGATAAACTTGCCGGTCGTCACGGCAACAAAGGTGTTATCTCCAGAATTTTGCCTGAAGAAGATATGCCATATATGCAAGATGGCCGACCGATTGACATTATTTTGACTCCACTTGGTGTCCCATCTAGAATGAATCTTGGACAGATTTTAGAACTCCATTTGGGTCTTGCGGCAAATAGTTTGGGCTATCAGGCTATAGTCCCACCATTTGCTGGTGCTACTGATACGGAAATAAAAGAAGAACTTAAGAGGGCCGGTTTTGCAGAGGATGGAAAGATGGTTCTATATGATGGACGAACAGGCCAAGCTTTTGATCAAAGAGTTGCTGTTGGCTATATGTATATTATGAAGTTGCACCACATGGTGGAGGATAAAATTCATATGAGATCAATTGGTCCATACTCTCTCATAACTCAGCAACCGCTTGGGGGAAAGGCCCAGGGCGGAGGGCAGCGTTTTGGAGAAATGGAAGTGTGGGCTCTTCTTGGTCACGGTGTCGCATATACCTTGCGAGAGATGCTTACCATTAAATCAGACGATATCGTTGGGCGTTCAGCGGCTTTTGATGCAATTGTGAAGGGAGAAAAAATTAGAGAACAGCATACTCCAGCATCATTTAATGTCTTATTGAATAATCTCCGTGGTTTGGCGCTGGATATTGAACTTAAACAAAGTAGGAGGTCGAAGGAAGATGAAGAAGGGGAAGCAGACGAAGCTTAATTAGATAAATAATCTAAAAATATGAAATCAAAAATTACAGATTTAAATAACTTTGACCTCATTGGTCTTCGTCTTGCATCGCCCGAAAGAATTAAAGAGTGGTCATATGGTGAGGTGACAAAGCCAGAGACAATTAACTACCGAACACAGAGAAGCGAACGAAGTGGTCTTTTTGATGAAAAGATTTTCGGTCCAGATAAAGATTATGAATGTTATTGTGGTAAATACAGAGGTATTCGATATAAGGGAATTGTTTGTGAGAAGTGTGGAGTTGAAATAACGCGCTCAATTGTCCGCAGGGAGAGGATGGGGCATATTGAACTTGCAAGTCCAGTTTCCCACATTTGGTTTTTGAAAAGTATGCCTTCTAGGTTGGCACTTATTATGGGTATTCCATCAGGTGAACTTGAGAAGGTCATTTATTTTGCTGGATATATTGTCACTCGTGTTTCTCAAGCGGAGAAAGAGAGGATTCTTAAGGATTTGGATTCAGAATATAAAGCCAAATCAAAATCTCTCCAAGATGATAAATCAAAGGAAGCTTTGAAAGAACTGTTAGGAAGCACACGAAAGGATATAGAAAGTCTTGTTGAAGGTAAAGTGCTTGATGAAGTTGAATTTCATTCGTATTCAATGAAGTATTCAACTTTGTTTGAAGCTGGAATTGGTGCTGAAGCAATTTATGATATCTTAAAGAGACTTGATCTGGTTAAACTTCTAAGTGAATTACAAGGGCAAATTGAAAAAGCTAGCGCTTTAGAGGCACCAAAACTCAACAAACGCATTAGTCTTATTCAGCAAATGATTTCAGCTCAAGTTCGCCCTGAATGGATGTTTCTTACTCGCATTCCTGTTATCCCACCGGCTATCAGACCTATGGTTCCCCTTGATGGTGGAAGATATGCGACCTCTGATGTCAACGACTTGTATCGAAGAGTTATTAATCGAAATAATCGTCTTAAAAAGTTAAAGGAAATTGGCGCACCAGATGTTATTCTCCGTAATGAAAAAAGAATACTTCAAGAGGCGGTTGATGCCCTTGTAGACAACTCTATTCGGCACGGAAGTGCTATATCTTCCGGGGTAAATCAAGCTCAACGCAGGCCACTTAAGTCACTTGCAGATAATTTAAAAGGAAAACGTGGGCTGTTTCGCCAAAATCTTCTTGGAAAACGGGTAGATTATTCTGGACGATCCGTTATTGTTGTTGGTCCAGAACTAAAAATGCATGAATGTGGATTGCCAAAACACATGGCCCTTGAGCTATTTAAACCTTTCGTTATTTCAGAGGTTTTAAAGCGAGAGTTAGCATACAATATTCGTGGCGCAAGCAGATTAATTGATGATGGAATTCCAGAGGTTTGGGCCATTCTTGAAGATATTATAAGTAATAAGTATGTTCTTCTGAACCGTGCTCCGACCTTGCACCGTCTTGGTATTCAGGCGTTCAAGCCGGTTTTGATTGAGGGAAATGCAATTCAAGTCCACCCTTTGGTTTGTACGGCTTTCAATGCCGACTTTGATGGTGACCAAATGGCAGTTCATGTTCCGCTTTCAGATGAAGCTCAGCTTGAAGCCAGAGAAATCATGGCTTCTGACAAGAATATTTTAAAACCGGGAAGTGGTGATCCCACTGTTGTAGCAAAACTTCTAGATGTTATTTTAGGTTGTTATTGGATGACAAAAACTGTCGCTGGAGAAAAAGGTGAAGGAAAGATATTCGCAACACCAAATAGTGCCATCACAGCTTTTGATTTTGGAGAAGTTGATTTCCGGGCATCAATTAAAGTCCTTGGTACTCAAAATGAGAAATATAAAGAATTTGGAGGAAAGATTTTCGAAACCACTGTTGGTCGCCTGCTTTTCAATAGTGTTTTACCGAATGATTATCCGTTTGTAAATCAAGAAATTGAGCAGAAAAAAATGGCCTCAATTGTTGATGATCTTATAGAAAACTATGGCGTAGAAAAGGTTCCTGCCATTATGGACAGAATAAAGGCGTTTGGGTTTAAGTACACAACATATTCCGGTATAACTTGGGGCATTGATGACATTAAAATCCCGGAAGGAAAAGGAGCTATTATCAAGAAAGCTAAGGCAAAAGCAGATGAGGTTTCGGATCAATATAACTCAGGTCTTCTTTCTGAAGAAGAGAGAATGAGAAAACATACGGAGATATGGCATGAAGCGAAAGGTGAAGTTGAAAAGATTGTTCCTGAAGCTCTTGATAAAAATGGTCCAGTTTATGACATGCTTAAATCTCGAGCTAGAGGTTCAGTCGCGCAACTAACTCAGATGGCGGGGATGAAAGGTCTTATCACTAATACTGCTGGAGAGACCATAGAGTTTCCAATTGTCTCCTGTTCAAAAGAAGGCCTTACCCCGCTTGAATATTTCATAACCACACACGGTTCACGAAAAGGATTGACTGATACGGCACTTAACACTGCAAAAGCCGGATACCTGACACGCCGTCTTTTCGATGTTGCGCAGGATGCAATTATTACTGAAGATGATTGTAGTACTAAAGATTCTATTTCTATTACCACAATAAATTCTGCGGGGTTAGATACTTCTTTTGCAAAAAATATTAATAGCCGTTTTATTGCCGAAGATATTGTTGGAAAAGACGGCGCAGTTATTTTTAAGAAAGGTCATTTCTTGAGCAAAAAGGACGCACAATTTGTTGAATCGCAAGGTGTAACGGAGGTAAAAGTTAGGTCCCCATTGGTTTGCAAAACCTTAAAAGGTATTTGTGTTAAGTGTTACGGCGCTGACCTTGGAAAGCATAAAATTGTTGATTTGGGTGAAGCGGTTGGAACTATAGCCGCCCAAGCCATTGGAGAACCTGGTACTCAGCTTACGATGAGAACTTTCCACGCGGGAGGAACAGCATCAGTTGGTGGTGACATTACATCGGGTTTGCCACGCGTTGAAGAGGTGTTTGAGAACAGAACTCCTAAAAATCCAGCTGTTATATCTCATGTAAATGGTACTGTCACAGATATTATTAAGGGAGAGAAAGATAAAACTATAATTGTTTTGCCTGACGCCGAATCTAAAGTTAAAGACAAGGTTCAATATTCGGTTTCTACCGCTCGCACAATTTTGGTAAAAGTCGGTGAAGAAGTTAAGAGGGGTGATCTTTTGACAGACGGATCTGCGGATATAGATGAACTTTATAAGTATGCTGGCAAAGAAGCCGCCCAGAATTATATTATTCGAGAGATATCTAAACCATACGAATTGCAAGGAGAAACCGTCTCGCGCAAACACATTGAGGTTATTGTGAGGCAGATGTTTTCACGAAGAAAAATAAGAGATGCCGGAGGCACGTCACTTTCTCGAGGAGACGTTGTTGAGCCATTTGATCTTATGGTTTCAAACCAAATTGCAACCTCTAACAATCTTCCTGAAGCAAAATCAGAAGATTTATTGATGGGTATTACCGAAGTTTCTCTATCCAGGAAGAGCTTTTTGTCGGCGGCCTCATTCCAACATACAACTCGAGTTTTAATTGCATCAGCAATTCGTGGAGGCGATGACGTACTTCTTGGTCTTAAAGAAAATGTGATTATTGGCAGACTTATTCCTGCTGGTACTGGTTTTAAGGGTAGTCCAAAGCACAAGATGATAGAAGATTTTCAGGCTTCAAAAGCAGAATAATAAATTCACATTTGATTTGGTTGAGGAGGCGCACCTTAGTTAGTTTTTTCAAAGCATGTCTTCATCCTCAGTAGAAAAAATAAAAGAAAATTTAGATATTGCCCAAGTGGTTGGGGCGTATATAAAGATTGAAAAAACTGGCGGAAATTATAAAGCAAAATGTCCGTTTCATAACGAAAAAACACCATCCTTCTTTATTTCCCCATCGCGGGGGAGCTATTATTGTTTTGGTTGTGGAGCAAAGGGAGATATTTTTACCTTTGTTCAGGAATTTGAAGGGATAGATTTTGTTGGAGCCCTAAAGCTTCTTGCAGATCGTGCTGGTGTGACTCTTGATACTTTTGAACCAAAAGAGAAAGGGGAGAAAGATTCTCTTTACTCTGTCCTTGAGGAAGCAACCCTTTTCTATGAGGGAGAATTAAATAAAAATAAAAAAGCTTTAGATTATCTTAAAGGGAGGGGTCTTAATGAGGACACAATAAGAGATTGGCGTCTTGGGTATGCTCCTAATGATTGGCGACCATTATCTTTACACTTGAAGACGAAGGGTATTTCTCAGGCGATTATGGCGCGCGTGGGGCTTATTAAGAAAAGTGATAAGGCGAGGGATGATACGGTTTATGATGTTTTCAGGGGCAGAATAATTTTTCCTATATTTGACCAAAATGGCAAGGTGGTTGCCTTTAGCGGAAGAATATTTGACGAATCTCCAAATGCTCCTAAATATCTCAACAGCCCAGAAACAGCACTTTTTAGTAAGTCTGAAATTTTGTATGGATTACACAAGGCTAAAGTAGATATACGAAAAAAAAATTACGCTATTCTTGTGGAAGGGCAAATGGACTTATTGATGTGTCATCAGGCCGGTTTTTGCAATGCAGTCGCTTCTTCAGGTACGGCGTTTACGTTGGCTCAAATATCAAAACTTAAACGATTATCTGAAAGAATCATTTTTGTTTTTGATGCTGATGGGGCTGGTTTTGAGGCGGGGAAAAAGGGTGCAGAGCTTGCTCTTTCGCTTGAAATGGAAGTAAAACTGGCACAGTTACCAGAAGGAACTGATCCTGCAGATTTGATTTCTAAAGATATCGGGGCGTGGAACAGATCTATAAAAAACTCAAAACATCTAATTGAATTTTACTTAGACAAACTAATGGCTAAGAAATTAGAAAGTCGACAATTGGCAAAAGAGGTAGAGAAAAAAATATTACCGTATTTGTCAAAAATCTTAAGTGCAATTGAGCAGGCACATTTTGTGAGTATTATTACGAAAAGGACCGGTATTCGCGAGGAAGCAATTTGGAATGACTTACGAAGGATTAGTTCAACAGATCGGTTTTCCGAACATGAAAAAAATAATTTTAGTAATGGAGTGGAAACAGAAGTTTTAAAAAGGAAAAATTATATTGAACGGAGGTTGTGTGGGATATTGTTTTGGCAGGAAGGTGAAGAAGATAAGATCATTGATGTGGATAAATTAAGGATTGCCCTAACTGTGATTTTAGGAGATTCTGATTTTGTACATAAATTAAAAAATTTTGAAGCAGAAAAAGAAGAACTCATCTTTGAAGCGGAATCGTATTATGGGGACAAGGATCATTTGCAGAAAGAAATTGAAGAATTACTTCTTAACCTAGAAGAAGACATTTTAAGAGAAAAATTTGTTTTTATGATGAGTGAACTTCATCAAGCTGAAGAAGATAAAGACGAAAAACGAACAAAAGAATTACTTACTGCATGTCAAGAAATTAGCGTTAAACTTTCGCAAATTTCGCAGAAAAGAAAATAGGTATAGACATTTTATTAATTTATTTTATAATGTAACCTTTATTATATGGCCAAGAAAAAATTAAAAAAAGAGAGGAAAATTTCAAAATCTAAATCAGGTTCTGCAAAGAAGATTTCTGGGAAGAAGCTCAAAAAAAAGAAATTGGTAAAAAAATCATTATCTAAAAAAGTCGTTAAGAAAACTTCTCGAAAGAAAAAAGAGAAAAAGATAGTGGTAGCAAAGGCACCGAAATTATTAAAGCTCAACAAAAAAGCTCAAGAAGTTGAAGCTAAGGTCTTACGCCTTGTGGCCAGAGGAAAAGATCGTGGCTTTGTGACATATGACGAGATTCTTAAAGAATTTCCGACCGTTGAAGATGATATTTTCTTTTTGGAGAATTTATACGATAGATTACATACTGCCGGAGTAGATATTTTAGAAGGAGGCGGTCTTTTGGATTTTCCGTCAGATGAACCAACTATTCCAGGAAAATATGAGTATGGAAAGGGCGATTCTTCATATGATTCTATCCAGATGTATCTTAAAGAGATTGGTCAATATCCACTCATTTCAGGTGCCAGAGAAAAAGAATTGGCGCGAAGTATTGAAGCTGGAGATGAGGAGGCAAAAAACTTACTGGCTCGGGCGAACTTACGTTTGGTTGTTTCAATAGCAAAGAAATATGTTGGACGAAGCCCTGATTTGACTCTACTCGACCTTATTCAGGAAGGTAATCTGGGTCTGTTTAAGGCTGTAGATAAATTTGATTGGACAAAAGGCTATAAATTTTCAACGTATGCCACTTGGTGGATTAGACAGGCAATCACTCGTGCCCTCGCTGATCAGTCTCGCACTATTCGTGTGCCAGTTCATATGGTTGAGACTATTGCAAAATATAAACAGGTAGTTAGGAGATTAACACAAGATTTGGGTCGTGATCCTTTGCCGGAAGAAATTGCAACCGAAATGAATATGGAAGTTGATAAAATCTATAATATTGAAAAAATCGACCAAGCGACAGTTTCTCTTGAGTCTCCGGTTGGCGACGATGGCGATGATGGAAAAAGTAAATTGGGTGATTTTTTGGCTGATGATAAAATTCTATCTCCAGACCAAGAAGCATCACGGAGAATTATTGCTGATCAGGTCCGTGAGATATTAAACGATCTCCCGATTAAAGAAAGAAAAATATTAGAAATGAGACATGGTTTGGTTGATGGGTTTACTCACACACTTGAAGAAGTCGGAAAGGTATTTGGAGTTACGCGAGAACGTATTCGCCAAATTGAAGCAAAGGCTCACGAAAAAATCCGTCAGCATGACAAGATAAACAGATTAAGGAACTATTAGCCTTGTCCAGATTAATTTTGATAATGATAAAAATTCAAAAGATAAGGATGTGTTAAAATGCCTAAATGTCGGAAGACACTTTTTCTAAACGCTATAACGATTTAAACATAGAGCAAAAAAGGGCGGTAGATGCTATTGAGGGGCCTGTGATGGTTATAGCTGGTCCGGGCACAGGAAAGACTTCCATTTTAACTCTTCGTATTGCAAATATATTGCGTAAGACGGATACTCCGGCAAATGGTATTTTAGCTCTTACTTTTACGGAATCAGGTGTTCATTCAATGCGAAGGAAGTTAGTTGAGTACTTGGGTTCCCAGGCCTATCGAGTGCATATTTATACATTTCACGGTTTTGCTCAGGAGATAATATCAAGGTATCCCGAATATTTTCCTCGTATTATCGGCGGAGTGATAGTAAGTGATAGTGAAAGGTATAGGATTCTTGAGGAGGCTTTATTTGAGGGGGACTATGAAATCATTCGTCCATTTGGAAAACCCTCTCTCTATGTGAGGAAAGCCCTTAGTGCTATTCAAGATTTGAAACGAGATGGGGTAAGCCCAGAAGAGTTTTTATCCCTTCTTAAGGAAGAGGAGGGAGAAATTCTTTCTCGTGATGATTTAAAACACGATAAGGGGCGTTTTAAGGGAAATATGAAGCGAGAATATGTGGATTTGCTTCGTAATAATGCCAAAAATCGAGAACTTGTGGCACTTTTTGCTGAATATGAAAAAAGTCTTGCTAAAAACAACTTCTATGATTATGAGGACATGCTTCTCGAGCTTGTAAGGGCTCTTAAAGAAAATAGCGACCTTTTGCTGTCGCTTCAGGAAGAATATCTATATATCCTAGCTGATGAACACCAAGACGCAAATAATTCACAAAATGCAATTCTTGAGTTAATTTCGGATTATCGTGACACAAGGAATCTCTTCATTGTTGGTGATGAGAAACAAGCGATATACCGATTCCAGGGGGCATCACTAGAAAACTTTCTTTATTTCCAAAATAAATACCCAGATGCACAAGTTATTTTTCTTGATAGTAATTATCGCTCTACGCAGAATATTCTTGATGCGTCACATAAATTAATGGTGACAGATGGATCCGATATAAAACTGCGACCACGTCTCAATTCTTCTAGAAAGGTATTTGAAAATCGGCCAATTACACTCATTTCATTTACAACTATTGAAGATGAAATGGAGGGAATCGCTGAAAACATAAAACAGACCATTGAATCTGGTGTCCCAGCCGAAGAGATTGCGGTTCTTGTGCGTACGAACGCAGAGACTTCTCTTGTGGGCAGAGCTCTTCAAGGTTTTTCTGTACAACATACGATTTTTGCGGATGATAATGTTCTCAAGGATCCAGACATAGCGAAACTTTTGATATTATTTCGTGCGGTGGTTCACCCAGAAGAAGATGTACTTATTGGAAAAATTTTATTCATAGATTTTTTAGGTCTTAACCCGATTGATGCTGTAAAGATTAATCGTACCGCATCTGAGAGAAGGGTTTCACCTCTTGATCTATTATCTGTGGATGGCCTTATCCCAGGTCTTAATAATCCTGTTGCTGTAAAAAATTTGCTCTCATTATTTACCAATTGGATGGTTCGCGCCAACAATGAAAGTGTCATTGATTCATTTATTTCTATAGTAAGTGATACTAAATTTCAGGAATATCTCCTAAACAAACAAGAATCAATAGAAAAAGTGGAAAAATTGTCGAAGCTTTATGACGAAGTAAAGTCATTTCTCACAACACATAAAGATGCATCATTATTGGATTTTATGGATTCCATAGACACTTTACTTCGTCATGGCGGAGTTATATCTTTTTCGCGTCGAATACTTGGAGCTCGTGGCGTCGCCGTCATGACTGCCCACAAATCTAAAGGGCTTGAATGGCAGAAAGTCTATATAGTAAATGCGGGAGATAAAGTTTGGGGTAATCGCAGATCTATTGGTGGTTTTAAGCTCCCACCACCACTTGGCAGTGAAGATAATGAAGGGAATGAAGATGAAAGAAGGTTATTTTATGTAGCTCTTACTCGAGCGAAAGAGCATGTTGTCATTTCGTTCTCAAATATTGATGCAAATGGCAAGGACAGGCTTGTTTCTCAGTTTGTTGAAGATTTGCCCAATGATCTTTTAGAAAAAATAGAAGGAAATGTTTTTGGTGGTGGGGACAGACTTAATCGAGCACAGATTGAGAAAAAGAGCGATATTCGGACAATTTTCGATAAGGAATATCTGAAAGAAATTTTTCTTGATCAAGGGTTGAATGCTACCGCTTTAAATAACTATTTTGAGTGTCCATGGAAATATTTTTTTAAGAATCTTGTCCGTCTTCCGGATGTTCCAGCGCCCTATCTCCATTTTGGAAATGCAACCCATTCTGCACTTAAGGCGCTTGCTGATGCTCGTCGCGAAGGTAGGAAATTTACCGAAAAAGATTTTGTAAAAGTGTTTAGAGAAGATTTAACTGGTCGGCCTATCTCTAAGAGAGACTTAGCTGAAGCAATCAAAAAAGGTAATAAATATCTTCCCGTATATTTCAAAGAACGAATTTCCAATTGGCACAATGACGCTTTTACTGAGTATCCCATCGTTGGGGTTTCTATATTAATTGAAAATAATATCAATATCCTTTTAAGAGGCAGACTTGATAAGCTAGAACTATTGGGCGGAAATATGGTTAATGTGGTTGATTATAAAACCGGTGGTTATAAGACGCGAAATGAGATTTTAGGCCAAACAAGAAATTCTGATGGAAATATTAAGAGACAACTCGATTTCTACAGGCTTCTATTGGAACTTCACGATGGTGGAAAATATGAAATGATAAAAGGTACAATAGATTTTATAGAACCAGACGAAAAGGGCAAAATTCACACTGAGGTCTTTGAAATGAACCATAATGATGCCGAGAATGTAAAAAAAGAAGTAGAAAGAATTGCTACAGAGATTATAAATTTTTCATTTTGGGATAAAGAGTGTGCAGATGCGAAATGTGATTTTTGCAATCTTAAGAGGACATTGTTTTCTTAACTTTTATTTATTGTTGTTGTAGGGCAGTATCAATAGCGCTTTTTATTACATCATAAGGAAGTGCTCCATTTATTGCCACCTTATCTCCCTTAGAACTCACAAGAATTGAATATGGGGTGCCTCTGCCACCGGCATTTGTCGCGTCAATAAAATCCTCCGCAACTCTTTCTACCATGCGACCGCTTGAAAGACATTCATTAAATTTATCTTCATCAAGATTTATATCTTTTGCGATTTTTGGCAATTCCTTTGGATCTAGGCTGTCATTTGATCCCGTCCTCTTATAAATCTCGTTGACATATTCCCAGAATTTATCATTTCCACCAAGCTCGGCGGCGCACTCAGTTGCTTCCGCTTCTTTTTTTGCTCTTTTGTGTAATTCTTCGATTGGCATATGACGGTAAACCCAAGCAACTTTTCCGTCTTTACCGTATTCATCCATGATTCTCTGCATTGTTTTATGAAATTGCTTACAGTATGGGCACTCAGTATCAGAAAATTCAATAATAACAATCTCTGCGTTTGGATTACCAAGAATATGGTCATCGCCATCAACTGGGTCAACGTCAATTGAATCAAGAGTCTTTGTTTGCTCAATTTTATTTGCAATTCTGTATTTTTCTGTTCCGGAGAAATATATTCCCATTCCAATTAATGCGCCAGCAATAATGATTGAAAAAGGTACAATAAACGGGTTTGGTTTATGCTCAGTTGTTGGTTCCATATTAATTATCTTTAGAGTATAACATATGCAATTTGAGCAGCTCATATGATACCATCATGTTTATGGGTATTGTTGAGGCGATTGTATTGGGATTTGTCCAAGGAATGACAGAATTTCTTCCTGTCTCTTCATCTGGCCATTTAATTGTCGTTAGGAGTTTTTTTTCTTCTCCGACAGCGCTAGACTTGTCTTTTGACGCGGTTTTGCAATTTTCTACAATCTTGGCTGTTCTTGTTTATTTTCGGAAAGACTTATGGAATCTTTTAGTTTCTTTTTTTAGGCTCTTAACAAGAAAGGGCGTCGAGGAAAAAGAAAGAACCCTTCTTTATGCAATTATTGTCGGGACAATACCGGCAGTGATTTTTGGTCTTATCTTGGAAGAAAAGATGGCAACTGTGTTTCGTAATACAGACCTGGTTGCGATGATGCTTATTTTGGGGAGTATTTTAATGTTTTTTGCTGAAAAGTATACTCGCCCAGTTACAAATCTGACAATAAAGAGGGGTTTTATTATTGGTCTTTTCCAATCATTGGCACTTTTTCCCGGGGTTTCTCGTTCTGGTGCAACTATATCAGGTGGGCTCTTTCAAGGCCTTTCGCGTAGTGAGGCTACTCGATTCAGCTTCATCCTTTCTTTTCCGATTATTTTTGGTTCTGGTCTAAAAAAAATTATTGACTTATATGATGGAGGGATTGTTTATGATATGGGGTCGACCTCAATTTTGTCTTTCGTCACTGCTTTTATTGTTGGGATTATCTCAATACATTATCTATTAAAATATCTAGAAAATCATAGCATGCACATTTTCTCTGTTTATAGGGTTTTTCTGGCAATTTTAATTATCTTATTTATTTAAGATAATAATGTGCAGGAAGAATCGTTTGAAATTAAAATGGTAGAGTGTGCGTGATGGCTGACTTATGCGAATCTTCCCATTTTGAAGTATCTAACTTTATCTCAATTTTTTCTCCGCCTTCCTGAAAATAAAGTTTATTATTTGCCCGAGCATATTCATAGACTTCTTTTGTTATTCTTACATCAGCAATGCAGTAATCAATCACTTTTTGATATTCTCCGTTATTCCACCATCGAGTTGCTTCTAGACCATTACTTGTTTTATGTTCTCCGAAAGTTCCTTCAGCCACCTGATCGAGTTTCATCCGTCTGCCGTATGAATTTTTTATCTCTTTGAGAATATCCAGACTTTTTATCTTTGTTAGATCACCGCCATAATATTTATTAAGTAAAGGTATGTCAAAATGATCAGAATTGTATCCAATGAGCAAATCAGCTGATTCAAGTATCGGCCACAACTTCGGTAAATCTTCTTGGAGAAAAGAAGAATAAATTCCAGTATCAGAATCATAAATACAAACCACCGATAGATTAAGTGCAGAAGGGTCGTTACTACCAACATCGGCAAATAAGTTACTTGTTTCTGTATCAAATACAATCTTTTTCATATGATGTTAGAAAACAAGTATATATTATTTCAAATCGGCAATAAACTTTTCCAAGCCTTTTTCTTCAACTCTTTGTTCTTGTTCAGTTTCTAAATTTTTTATTTTATACGTATTGGTTGAAGCTTCCTCTTCTCCAATTCCAATAAAATAGGGAATGGAATGTTTCAGGGCGGTTTTTATCTTATCAGCCATTTTCCTAGGAGTTGTGTCTACTGCCACATTCGCACCCAGAAGTCTCATTTTTTGGCCAAATTTTATGGCCATCTCATTCTCTTTTTCGCTAATTGATGCAACAAAAAAATCTATTTCTGTTTTGTATTTTGGTAATAATTTATGAGTCTCTAGGAAATCAAGTAAAGTTACATCTCCCATACCGAATCCAAAAGCGGGGATTTTGTCGTTATTAAATAGCTCGGTTAAATTGTCGTATCTACCGCCACCAAAAAGCGATCGTTTGTTTTCTGATTGGGTGTCAAATATCTCAAATACAATATCTGTATAGTAATCGAATCCACGCATCAATGTTGGCATGAATCTCATATTTTTAATACCCAACAATGAAAGCTTTTCGATCAGATTTGTTATTTGTTTAACTGAAACTCTTTTTTCTCCAAGAGTTTCAACAAGTTTTTTGCTTGATTCAAGGCAAGATATAAAAAGACCAGCTTTATCACCCAATAATTCCTCAATTTCTTTACGAAATTCAGATTCTTTAATCTTTTCTTTTTTATCTATTATTTTTGTGACGATTCTCCTGTTTTTTTCTGGTATTTCGCAAACATCAAATAAATCATTAATCAGCTTTCTACTATTTATAAGGATAGTAAAATCATTATCACTTGCACCAAAGTTTCTTAACAATTTTGATGCCAAAGAAATCACCTCGGTTTCTGCATCAAGGCTCTCTACTCCAAATATATCGACATTCAATTGATAGTGTTCCCGCAGACGACCTCGCTGAGGGTTTTCATAGCGGAATAAATTTGCTATTGAATACCACCGAAGAGGAAATCCCAATTCGCGTTTTCGCCCCGCGACAAGTCTTGCTACTGTAGGAGTCATTTCTGGTCGGAGTGTTACTTCTCTTTCTCCTCGATCAAAAAATGTATAAGTCTGCTCGCTTACGATTTCTTCGCCACTTTTAGCTTTGTATAGGTCTGCTGGTTCAAGGGGTGAAGACCCGTATTCAACATAACCGAAGCTTTCTGCGGTTTTTCGCATGATTTCAAAGAGGTATTTTTCCATCCACATATCTTCTGGGTAGAAATCACGAACTCCTTTATAGGGCGCAGTATCTAACTTTTTTGGCATATGTAGTATATAGTAACAAAATATGGATTCTAAACAAAAGATTCTAAATTTAAATAAAAGGCGGGGAGAAACCCCGCTTGAGTGTATTGAACGCTTTCGATTGGACCATCCAGATTATAAATTTACTAAAATGACATACGCTGGCAGGCTTGATCCTCTGGCCTCAGGTGTTTTAATTGTTTTGGCTGGTGAGGATAGATTTAAAAAGGAAAGCTTTCTCCGACTTAATAAAGAATATGAATTTGAGTGTTTGTGGGGGGTTAATACTGATACCTATGACCCGCTTGGGCTAGTGACTAAGATTTCTGCTACACATCCTACTGAAAATGAAATTAAAAAAATCATACAAAGCTCTACAGGAAAGAGAGAGCAAATCTATCCTTTATTCTCTTCAAAAACAATATCTGGCAGGTCACTTTTTTCAATTGCACGTGAGGGTAATTCGGAGGAACATAAGATTCCGACCAAAGAGATTGAGGTATTTTCTACAGAGATTATTTCGTCTCGTATTATAAAAGGGAAAGAGCTTTTAAGATCGGTAAAAGAACTAATTGGGCTTGTAAATGGCGACTTCAGACAAGAAGAGTCAATTTCTTTGTGGAGCGATGCACTCTCTCCTTATTTGGAGAGCGAATTTTTAATTACAAAGATGAGATCTATTGTCTCGAGTGGCACCTATATTAGAAGTTTGGTAAATAACATGGGAGAAATCTCTAATACTGGAGCCATTGCGTATTCAATTTTGCGAACTAGAGTTGGAGACTTTGGGATTATTAGTGAGTAATTATTTCTGACCTCTCATTGCCTTACTTCTTTCTGTCTGCGTTAAGTATTTTTTTCTAAGGCGAACATTTTTTGGCGTGATTTCAATATAATCATCGCCAGACATTACTTCCATTGATCGCTCTATTGAAAGTTTCCAAGCTGGTGCGAGATAAACACTATCATCTGAACCGGAGGCCCTCATATTAGTTAGCTGTTTTCCTTTTGTTGGATTTACATACAAATCTTCTCCTTTCGTTGTGTTGCCAATGACTTGCCCTTCATATACTTCGTTTCCTGGTTCAATATAGAGAGTTCCTCTTTGTTGTAAGTTATCAAGTGCAAAAGCAAGCGCCTTGCCGTTTTCCATAGAGACCATTGAGCCAAAATTTTGCTTTTTAATTTCACCCGCGTATGGTCGGAATCCAATAAAATGGCTTGAGATAATACCGAGACCTTTCGTATCTACAATGAATTGTCCTCGATAACCCAATAGGCCACGAGTTGGGATTTCTATCGTTAATCTGGTTGAACCGTGTTCCTGTTTCATATTATTTAATAGCCCACGACGCTCGGTGAGCTTACTTATAACTCCACCAGAAAATTCCTCCGGTATATCGATAACAACTTCTTCGTATGGTTCGGTTTTTACTCCGTTTTCTTCTTTTAAAATGACTTGTGGTTCCGAAACTTGTAATTCAAAACCTTCTCGGCGCATGTTCTCTAAAAGTATGGCAATGTGTAATTCACCACGACCGTATACTGTTATGAATTCGTTTGATGAAAAATCGACCTTGAGGCCAACATTTATTTCAAGTTCTTTTTCAAGTCGCTCTCTAATTTGTCGTCCGGTAACAAATTTTCCTTCGCGACCAGCAAATGGTGAATCATTAACAAGAAAATTTAATGATATTGTTGGTTCATCAATGTTAATTGCTGGCAGAGCTTCGGCTTTTTCATTTTCGGCTATTGTCTCTCCTATATAAATATTTGGAAGGCCGGCTATCATTACTATATCTCCGGATTTCACGCTTGGCACCTCTTTTTTACTCATTCCTTCAAATGTAAAAAGTTTTGTTATTTTGCCACTATAACTTTCTCCATTAGGTTTTTTGACAAAAACATTTTGGCCAGATTTAATAATGCCGTCATATGCGCGACATACCGCCATTCTCCCAAGAAAGTTATCATAGGCCAGATTAAATGTTTGAAGTCTTCCTGGCAAATCTTCACTGCGATTTGCTGGCGGTACTTCTTCTAATACAACGTCAAGTAACGGGAAAAGGTCTTTAGAATTGTCAGATAGATTTCTTTTCGCAATTCCATCTCGCCCTATTGCATAGACAGTTGTAAAATCAAGCTGTTCGTCGTTTGCGCCGAGTTCCATAAAAAGCTCGAGTACTAATTCATGCACTACTTCTGGTCGTGCTGCGGGTTTATCTATTTTGTTTATTACAACAATCGGTTTGAGTCCAAGTTCTAAAGATTTTTTTAGAACGAATCGTGTTTGTGGCATCGGTCCTTCTTGGGCGTCTACTACGAGAAGAACAGTGTCAATTGATCGAAGCACTCGCTCAACCTCGCTTCCGAAATCTGAGTGCCCCGGGGTATCAACTATATTTATTTTCGTGTCTTTGTAGAAAAGAGAGGTGTTTTTGGCGTATATAGTAATACCGCGCTCTTGTTCAAGGGCGTTTGAATCCATCGTAAAACCCTCTTCAACCATTCCGGTCTGTCTCATTAGGGCGTCAGTCAGGGTAGTTTTACCATGGTCTACGTGGGCAATAATCGCTATATTTCTTATTTCCATATTAAGAAGCGTTCACAAGGTTCATATTAAAGCAGAAAATTTTTTTTATGTCAAAATAAAAACAAGAAAATAGCCGAAAGGTTATTATGATAAAATAGATTTTTAATTACAAAATCAAAGCTCTCTCAGTAGGTTAATGGTATGGATGAAGAAAATACATTAAGGAATCATAATCAGATAAAAGTCTTAAAAAGAAAAAAAATTGCGCTTTATTTTTTAATATTTTTTTCTGCTATTTTTTTGATTTGGTTTTTCTCTGTTGGCAAAAAAAGTGATGTAATAAAAGATCTCTCTTTATACAAAGAAGCAACGAATATAATAGAAAACCTTAAAAAAGAACTCAATCTTCCTGGCGGGTTAATATACAATCTTGGATCAAAAAATTCATTTTTAACTGTAGCGGGAGTGTTAAATAATACAAATATAGAACGCAAAAATAATAATATTCAATCACTTGTTGGTAACAATCTTTTAGATCAAATTGCTCTTGATAGAATGAATGATATGTTCCAAAAAAATTATTTTGAACATATCTCTCCAAGTGGGGATTCAGCTTCAACTGTTGCTGACGAGATTGGTTATGAATATATTTCAATTGGTGAAAATATTGCTTTGGGAAATTTTGAAGACGATAAAGTTTTGGTTCAGGCTTGGATGGATAGCCCTGGACATAGAGCAAATATTCTAAATGATAGGTATACAGAGATAGGTATTGCTGTTGGTAAAGGTGTTTATGATGGGAAATCAACTTGGATTGCTGTGCAGATTTTTGCTCGACCACTCTCTCTTTGTCCGCCAGTCAACAATCAACTGAAAATAGATATTGATTCAAGAATAGACGAAATAGATTATTTAGAAAAAGAAGTTGAAACACTGGCCCAAGAATTAAGAGAGTTGGAGTCTCAAGGTAAGTATAAAGAATATAATCGGAAAGTTTCTGAATACAACGCACTTGTAAAACAAATAAATTTTAATTCGGACAAAGTGAAATTATTGATATCTGAATATAATATTGAGGTGAAGAGATTTAATTCTTGTGTGGAGAGTATATAAAACCCCGTCCTCATATGAGGACGGGGTGCGTCAGGGGGGGGGAATTGAGACTATCTCATACAAAAGGAGCGGTCAACCTTGGGCGCTTGCGGTCAGTACTTCTGCGTGACTCATTTCGCGCCCTTTTCCTGATAATGTTCATCTGCGCACGCCATGCCTTCTCGAGCGGGAAGAAGATCAATTTCGTATTGCCCCGGTTTCTCCTCTTCCTCTTGAAGATAAGACAGCGAGAGCAGAACCCAGAAAGCTTGCCACGACCGCTTACTGAAAATTGACCGAATTCTCCTTTGCATCCGTGGCGCACGAAGGCGATTTCGTTTTTACCACATCGGCATCGGGCAATTGCTG
>CAYLHJ010000010.1:0-26862 GCA_964383705.1 uncultured Candidatus Saccharibacteria bacterium
CGGTACCGTAACCACCGGCGACGGCTCCGCTCCGTACAACACCTTCATCGACACGGGCCTGATCGGCTTCGAGCCGAACATCTTCAACGGGTTCTACGTCGAGTGGCTGTCCGGCACTAACGTGGGTCAGACCTCGTTCGTAAGCTCGTACAACAGCGGCACGGGTCAGATCGTCACCACGACCAACTTCACGGACCCGATCCTGATCGGAGACCGGTTCGCCCTGTGCCAGACCATCACCTTCACCCACGCCTCCGATTTCGCTGACCCCGCCAACGCGACGGCCGACGAGGTGGTAGCGGTCTTGAACGCTCAACTCCTTGGGGCCGTGTCTAGCAAGACCACGATGAGCAAGGTTCGGGTCGAGACTGCTAACTTCACAGAGTCTGGAAAGGTTCAGATCAAGGGTGGGACGGCCAACTCCGTGCTCGCGTTCAGCACCGAGGAGCAGGTCAGCCAGCTGAACAACCTTGCCTTCGTCGTGTCTCAGAACACGGACCGAGGTGGTAACACGACCGCGCTAGGCTTCACCGTCGGACCCGGACAAACGCTGGTTGTCATCTTCGACGGCGACAACCTCAACAAGACGTTCTCTGTTCCGATGGAAGTCAAAGGTACCGTGACAGCAGTAGGTGTCGGGACCTTCTCAGACTCTACGATCGGCGGTAAGTACCTGACCGCAGGTTACTTCGAGGACTTCTGGATCTACTGGACGGTTGGCTCAAACAAAGGCTCTGTACAGCTGGTCACCGCGTATGTTCCCACTGCCGGAACGTTCACACACTCTGACGTGTTCCCAGCCACGCTCCCTAACCCGATCGTGGCAGGCGACGAGTTCTCGATCGTACCTCGTACGGCTGAGAACGTCGTGAAGCACCTGAACGACTTGAACACTACTACCCTGTCTGTGGTTGCCAAGGTAGAGGTCGTAGGCATCACAGGAGACGTGGTCCAGATCTCGACTAAGACCCCTGGCAGCGCAGGCAAGGTGTTCGTCACCGGAGGCACCGCTAACGGCATCGACATCGCGATCTCCGCCGTACCAGGTGGCGCTCCCATCAACGACGTCCAGACGAACTCCAAGTCTGGGATCGCTGAAGGTCTGTATGTACATCTCACGGTGGACGGTACCGTAACCACCGGCGACGGCTCCGCTCCGTACAACACCTTCATCGACACGTCCATGATCACCAGCATCCCCAACTACTTCACAGGGATGACCCTGGAGTTCCTGGACGGGACGAACGCGGGACACCGCAGCGTGATCTCCAGCTATAACAACGTTACCGGCCAGATCGTGCTGACCACCGCAGCGCCTACGTCCATCGACCTTACCGACTCGTTCCGGATCAGTCGTACCGCCTACGTCAAGTCCGTCACGGGGACCAGCGCTCCCTACACGATCACGCTTAACGACGCGAGCAACACCGCCATCGACGTGTCCGGGTTCACCACCAGCCGCCGAGGAGCGGTCCGCGACGTGAACGGCCTAGACTTCGACGACGCGCAGACTGAAGGCGTGGACGGGTACAAGTACTTCACAGGCTTGATTCAGAAGGCTCAGTGGACTATCGACGGTCTGGACCGCGACATTTTGAACTACCCCGGCATCGGAGCAGCAGGAACTCAGTTCGAGGTCATCCCTCCCGTGCTGGTCAAGCTGAAGCTGATCGTTGACGTTACTACCCAGGAGGGCGTAAGCTTAAGTTCTGTCAGCGACGCCATCCGTACCGCCATCGGCGAGTACGTGAACGCTCTTTCGGTAGGAGCGGACGTAGTCCTCTCCGAGATCATCGCTGCCGCGCAGTCGGTCAGCGGAGTCTTCGACGTGAAGATCTCTAACCATACTGAGAACGTGGTCATCGCAGACGGGGAGCTAGCGCGCCTCGCAGACGGCGACTTAATCATCGGGTAGAACAGATGCCTATCGACAAGTTCACACGCATGGCTCGCTCGCTGCCTTCGCTATACAAGGCGGAGACCAACACGATGATCCGTGGCCTGCTCAAGGCCTGGGGCGTGGCGGACGACGAGATCGAGGTTCAGATTCAGAACACCAAGGACCAGCTGTTCGTGGCGACGGCCGAGGGCCGCTACCTGGACTTCCTGGGGAACAACGTGGGCGTTCCTCGCGACCCCGACCTGGGCCTGTCCGACGACGACTTCCGCAAGCTGATCCCGGTGCTGTCATTCTACCCCAAGCAGGTTCGCCACACCATCATCGCGCTCCTGGACGTGTTCTGGGGAGCGGGCTTCACCCGCGCCAACGTGAACAGCGGGAACGTGGAGACCTTCAACTTCGGCCCAGCCTCCCTACTCACCGGCACCGCCACGTTCAAGAACGGAGTCGACACGGTTATCGGGATAGGCACGAGCTTCACCACCGAGGTCGCGCCGGGAGACTACATCAAGGTCTCCTCCGCCTCCGGGTACACCTACCAGAAGGTCTCGGCCGTGATCAGCGACACAGCCCTCACTCTTAGTGCGCCCTGGTCTAGCGACATCGCGGTGGCGGCCACGGTCAGCAAGGGCGTCATCCGAACCCTCTCGTACGTCTCAGACGCTAACAAGGAGCGCACAATCCGGCTCATCCCCTCGGCGTTTGACGACCTGACGGCCGCCACGGTGGCCGAGATCGTGGACCTGATCAACACGAGCCCTGAGCACTCGAAGCTCATCACCGCGAGCACGTACCTAGACCCCGTCTCCGGGAACAAGCTCAACATCCGCACGAACACGCCGGGCCTTCTAGGAGCCATCCAGATCACCGGCGGAGACGCGAACACGACCCTACGCCTGAACTTCGACCTCGACCGACACTCGGAGATCCGATGCTCGGTGCATGAGCTGAACCCGAACGAGGTCGTGATCAAGATCCCAAGCTCCGTCCCCGTCCTCCGCAGGGCTCTGACAGGCTCGATGCACCCCAAGCAGACCAAGACCGAGGTCATGTCCAACGTAGAGGTGTTCGACTTCTCAGGCCTGGGCGCCTCGTCGACGCTAAACATCACTATTGACGGCACCCCGTTCGTGGTCACCTTCACCCACGCCTCCGACTTCGCCGACGTCTCGAACGTCCTGGCGGAGGAGGTCGTAGAGGTGATCAACGACCAGCTCGACTTCCTTGAGGCCATGACCGGAGACCGGTACAACTTCAAGAGGGTTCTGCTGCGGACCACCTTCGGCAGCACCGAGTACCAGGTCACCGGAGGGACGGCCAACGCCGTCCTGGGGTTCCCGACAGCGCTCCAGACTGATCCGGACTTCATCATCCCTAACTACCCATCGTCGTACTTGTTCGACCCGACCGGGCAGCTGTTCACCGTGACCATGACGAACACCGAGCTGGCCGAAGACATCCCTAGCGGGTCGGTCCAGAGCAGCATCGCGGTGGCGAGCGCGTCTACCTTCCCCAACCGTCCAGGCCGCATCCTCTTCGACTTCGGCCGGGCCGAGCAGGAAGGTCCCGTCTCGTACAATGCCCGACCAAACAACTCAACGTTGCTGATCGACGCGAGCTACGTGTTCCAGAAGGAACACCTTACCGGCCGCAAGGTCAACTACCTGCTCGACCAGCCGACGGTACCGCGCCTTACCGGCATCGACTACCCGGTGTTCATCGTCGGCACGGAGGAGGCTCGCGCGGCGGCCCAGAAGCTCATCAAGCAGCTCCTCGCGGCCGGCGTCGTCATCCGATTCATCATCGAGTTCCCAGAGGTGTTGTTCGAGTGCGTCTGCCGAGACTGCGGACCTTCCCTGTCGCCAGGGTACCAGGGGGCTCTCACCGGGTCTCCCCCGTTGGTTTTCTAACGGGAAAAGGTGTGGTAGAATCGGACCTAGAAGAATAAAAGGTAACTGAATGGCTCAGCTTCAAAGAACCCGCGTACTTCCTAACGAACGCTTGGACCTTCCGGATTTCAACCGGATCGAGGACTTCGTCTGCGCGGACATGAAGGCCATCCAGAAGAACGTGTTGTCCAACGAGAACTTCGTGTTCTCGGGCTTCATCTCTACCGGTATCGCCACCAACACCCTCTCAGTAGCCCTGGCCGGCAGCTCCGCGATCGTAGGGTCGGACGACGGCGTGCTGTTCATCGGCGCCCCGAGCCTCTCTCCCCTGACCACGACCAGCCTGTCTCCCGGCACGACCAACTACATCGAGGTCTACTTCGACCAGGACACCGGCGGCGCCGACTCTCGCGCGTTCTGGGATCCCACCGCAGCCGGCGGAACAGGTGCGGAGTTCTCTCAGATCGTAGACACCTTCACCTTCCTCAAGGCTAACTTGACCGTCTCGACCTCCAACTTCACCGGAGACCCTGACAAGGTTCAGGTCTGCGAGGTGGACACGAACGGCTCCGGCGTTATCACCGCCATCCGTGACCGTCGCAACCTCTATTACCGCCTGGGCCGGGGTAACGATCCTACTCATGCGTACCCTTGGGCCTCCCGGACCGAGCCGCCCAACACCCAGTTCACCGGCGCCGACAAGGACATCAAGAACCAGAAGAGCATGAACGACGCCTTGATGGACGCCCTGCGCGAGATCAAGGAGACCGACTACTGGTACGAGCCTAGCTCGATCGCCTTGGTCGGCAGCTACCGCAGCGTCGGCCTGAGCGTGGTCTCGGCCGCCACGGCCACTTCCAGGTACGACTGGTCCGGCACTGCCCTCACGATCACCGACGACAACGGTACCCCTACCGACGCGGACCCGATCGCCTACCTTCGCCTCCTGGACTCCTCGGTAAACCTCACCCTGACCCGGCAGGCCGGCGGTAACGCCATCTCCATCGCCGACGGAGAAGTGCTGTGGATCGAGATCCCGGCTCCCCTCGCGAACGTGACCTACGACGGCGTGGGCATCGTCGCGTCGAACTACAGAGTGTCTGCTCGCGGGAGCGTTCCTCTCGACCAGAACACCTACTGGCTTGCGTACCGAGAAGGTACGAAGCTGATCATCCGAGGTACCGGCGAGCTTGAGGCTGGCGAGTCCTCTCAGGTCAGCGACAACGTTCCTCAGTCCCTGCTCAACATCATCGGCATCGCTAGCGAGATCTCGTTCCCCGTCTACTCGTCAGACATCCGTGGCACGGCCAACCAGAACATCGTAGCCCGCGTAGGCGTCCTGACCGACGCGGTAGGCGACCAGCAAGAGGATCGATCTGCGTACATCCGGTCGGTAGACAACGTGCAGTGGAGCGGCTCCGCCCTTACGTTCACCACGGACCTGATCATCGAGATCCTCAACACCAAGACCGGCACCTTGACCGAGCACCGCGTGCTTGCCGCGAACTCCCCGCTGAACCTGGCGAACCTTGAGAGCGCGTGGGTGTCCATCGACCGCACGCTGGCCACCGAGAACCTGGTCCTACATCAAACGTCGGTCGACGCGATCCCAGCGCAGAACCAGGCGAACAAGGACGTCATCGTCCTCTTCCGCCGCATCGACGCGAACGGCAACGGGTATCTGCACATCCCGCTGCACAAGCAGGTTCTGAACCAAGGTGATGACCTGTACCTGGGCACGACCGGATCAGCCGGCAGCTCTTTCGATCCCGACACGATTCTGGTAGACTCTAACGGAGACGTTGTAACTGACGACTCAGACGGCAACGTCCTGCTGAGCATATAGGAGAAGTAAGATGGCATTCCATAAGAACCTAGTTGAAGGCTCGATCCACCAGCTTCACAACTATGAGTACGCTGACGCTACGGCGAGAAACGCAGCTTCCGGCTTCGTAGCTGACGACGTAGGTAAGGTTGCTCGTCAGGTTGATAACGGATCCTTCTGGATCTTGAAGAGTCACTCTCCCGTAACCTGGTCGCCGATGGGCGGTGGTGCAGGCGGCGGCGCCCGTAACCTTCTCCAGTTTGATGCTTCGTTCGCTCCAACCGACTCTGACTCTTCGGACTTTGAAGGTTCGATCGGAGGCTGGGCTGTTTACGCTGACGCCGCTGCGGTCACTCCGGTAGACATGACAGGCGGCTCTCCGAACTCCACGTTCGTTCGCTCGACTTCGTCTCCTCTTGATGGTTCGGCGTCCGGACTCCTGACCCTGAACTCTGGCGCCTCTCGTCAAGGTGAAGGTATCTCTAAGCTGGTGAACGTGCCCCCCCGTGACCGCAACCAGACCAAGCGGTTCCAGCTGTCCTTCTCGACCACAGGCGTTCTAGTAGAAGATGATCTGCGTCTTTATGCGTACGCCGTTGACGGTAACGCGATCGGCCCACGTCGCATGTTCGAGGCGAGCAAGATCCTCGGAGAGTCAGGAACGGCAATCGCGTACGTGGACGTTCCGTCTGGGTGTACCCAGATCCGTGTCGGTATTCATGTTGCGCGTACTACTACGGGCGCGCTGACCCTTAAGATCGACGACGTCGTCATGACGGACGACGCTCTTCCTCAGGGATTAGCGGGTACTGATTGGATCGAGTATCCCGCGACTTTAGGGGCTTCTACCACACCTCCTACGCTTGGAACCACAACTCGTAATAAGTTCCAATGGCGTCGAGTTGGATCTGACATGGAGATTCGGTATGATCTCGAACAAACTTCAGCAGGTACGACGGGTTCAGGAAACTACCTGATCCCTCTTCCGACTGGTTATCAGATTGATACGACTAAGATGCCGGTACCGGTTAACCCTGCTGTTTTGTTTGACACGTCACGAGCAGGTTCGGGTATATCGTCAAATACTAGGGACATCACTTCAAACGGTTCAAATTTGATCGTGTATCCGTTCTCGGCTACCGCTCTCGGCTTTGCGCTCCAAAACACGTCCTTTATATTCGAACCGATCGGATCCGCGAACTATGCTCTCAATAACGCGGACATGTTGTACTCGATCGTAGCTCGGGTGCCGATCGTAGGATGGGACGCCAACGTAACGCTCTCGTCTTCGGCGAAGATTAACATCTCTCATCTTCTTGCGACGGGGACTCGGGTTGTAGGTACCCCTCCAACCTCTCTTGGAGAGTATCGTTCTTACCGTCGTAACGCAGGCGCCTCAACGTACACGGAAACGAACGCAGCTCCTACGCCAGCTCCCTCGGTAGCGGACGGGATCAAGATCTGGACTGCTGCGACCAACGCTGCCGCCGATGCGAACAACCAGCCGTCTAAGTACGAGATTTTCGTCGGTAAGAACAAGAACATTCGAGTCGACTCATACCAGAGTGCGGGACGTACGGGTTTCATCGTGACCGATGTCCAGTTGGCCAACTCGACGACCGCTTCAGGTCTCATCACTCCGTACGACCCTACTACCGGCATCCTTACGGTTCAAGTCCACTCCGGCGTTAACCACGCTGGCGGCGTAACGGGCATGGCTGTTGGCGTAGATACCGACTATAGTTTAGCGTATATTGAAGGGTTTTTTGATGTCATCGTGTCGGAGAACGCACTTTCGGTAGGCATTGAAACGGCGCCGTACGCCTTCTGTACTTCGACTTCCACTGCCGCCATTACCGGTACCCCTTCGATCGTTGATTTTGAAACCAAAGTCGAAGATACCCACGGAGCAGTTACTACTGGTGCCTCATGGAAGTTTACGGCACCTGAGAGTCGGATCTATACGATCTCTTCGTTGATCTACACAAACTCAGGCAACAACACAATTAACGGCTCGTTCGTTGTTGACATCTGGAAGAACGGCTCGTTCCACGTGACGTTAGCGATCGATAGCATGGATACTACTGCAGCATCTTCTCGCGTTGGTGATGCTTCCGTCGATCTTCGTTTGATGAAAGGTGACTACATAGATCTTCGTGTATCACAGTCGACCGGTAACGCGTTTGCGCTACAAGGATCGGCAGCTACGCAACGAGTCATCATCGTAGGAAGATAAAGCTAGTAGTCGGACTTCTTCGGGAACGGGGGACTGAACCTGTACCCGAAGATGTCCAGTCCGATCTCAGGGATCTTCTTCACGAGGATCCTTCGAGCCTCACCACAGTGGCCACACTTTCGGGGAGTCGACTTCCAGTAAGGAGGCTCCTCGTCCGTCCACTGAAGTCCGCAGTACTCACACTTGCACAAGCAGCGGTCCATGTCAGTATCTCATGTGCATGTTGTTCGCCACCGAGCGAAACATCTCGTCGGCGCTCTCGTAGCGTCCTACGAACCACCTGCTGGGGTTTATCTCGACAACCGCCGCCGCGTTCGTAGACTCATTCCCGTAGACCTCCAGCGCGTCAGGAGCGATCACGGTCACGAGCTTCAGGTAAGGGTTCAGCTCTGTCAGCACGATGAAGGCGTCTCCTCCGAAGTTCATCATGAACTTCGTAGAGAGGTCTGTGATGCTCTCGATCGAGAGCTGGTTCACGTTGAACTGGACAGGCTTCTTGGACAGCAGGATCTTGAACTGGTCTAGGAGCGTCGGAAGGCCAGAGCTGTTAGGCTTCAGAGTTACCTCTCGATGGGAGTACATCTCAGGAACGTTATTTCGTAGGCTCGACGGATCCCACAGCCTCGCGTTGGGATCATCGTCGTGTACTATCACCGTTACAGCGTCGCGAGGAACTGCAACTCGTTTGATGCGCCGGGAGATGAACTCCTGCGCGCTTAGGACCTCCGACTGCCCGTGCGGGAGTACTAAGTTCAGCGTCCTCGGACCGGTGTAAGGTACCTCGCTCATTTGAGGTCGAACTCCGACACCGCCTTGCGCACGTGGACGAGTGGGTCGTTGGCGAGCTTGTCCATCAGCTCGTGGTTCTGCTGGGTGACGCGGTCCAGACGGGAGGTCAGGTCCTGGATCGCGTACAGCATCTGAGAGATGTTGCTGTTTATGGCGGACAGCGCGGAGGAGTCGTTATCCCTCCGATTCTGGTCATGTCTTGCTCGCTGATCCGCGTCGTAGTCGTACGTTCCGTTCGTGACTACGGGCTCTGACGAGCCGCCAGCTTGGAAGCCCACGTTGGTAGCTCCGTGCTTGCGAGCCTCGTCTAGGAGGGTCTTCACGGAGTCAGGGATGTCTGACCAGCTCTTGTTGCAGCTCTGGCAGTCGTACGCTGGGCGCAGCGCTCCGTCGATGACGACGTGGCCCACCAGAATCTGGTTCTGGGCGCTCGACCGACAGTGCGGACAGAAGATGCCGCTACCTCGGTAGGCGTTGTCTGGCGCGAGCTTAAGAGGCGTAGGATGTTCTTTGGGCGGCGGTCCCATGTCAACCTCTATTCCTGAGTCGTAGTAGTTGATGTCGTTATCTCTTGCGAGCTTCTTTACCCGATCAAGTTCGTACTCAAGCTGTTCGATCTGCTGGATCGGATGCATCTCAGTTTTAGCGTCGTACAGGAGCCTCTCCAGCTCCCGTACGCGCTCGAACACTTGATGATGCGTAGGACCACGTCCTAGCTTAGGCACTCTTGGCCGCCGGTAACGCTACAGGACGTTCGTGGCCGACGCTCACGTCAACCTCCGTACGAGCAGCGCGGGGCACGGAGTCGAACATCTTGAGGGCCAGCTCCTGGACGAACTTGGTGGACTGCGTCCCGTTGGTCTGGATGTCCGAGAACGCCTTGGTCATGCGCTCGTAGTACTCCTGGGCCAGGTCCGACTTCACCTTTGACAGCTCCTCGGCGTGCTTCGTGCGCAGCTCGGTGATGGCGCGGTCGCGGTCAAGCTCGGCCTGCTTCACCTTCTGCTGGCTGTCGAGCCGGACCAGGGCGGTAGCCTCGGTCAGCTTCAGCTCGTGCTCGGACTTGGTGCGCTTCTCGAACTCTTCCTTCTCGCGAGCGGTGCGCTCTTCTAAGGCCTTGCGGTCGGTCTCCCACACTGCCTTCTCGCGGGCGAACACAGCCTTCTTCTCGTCGAAGTCGAGCTTCTGGGTGTGACGCTCCTGCTCAAGAGCCATCGCGTTGCGCTTCTTCTGGTTGTCAAGCTCCAGCTGGATCTGGTCTCGCTCCATCTCCAGGCGCTTCTTCTGGGTCTCAAGCTCCAAGACCTGGGCGGTAGACGCGTCGATCTTGGTGCTGGCTGCCTTCGTCTTCGCTTTGCTTCCGAAAATGCTCATGTAAAATCTCCTCAGGTTTAACGTACTGTTCTAGTCGGTTACGGTCAAGAACATTCTAGTACTGTGCGTAGATCTCCCGGCGGAGCTGGGAGTGCTCCTCAAGGTAGCTAGAGCCTACGTCCGTGAAGTCGTACACCACCGCCGTCTCTTTGCCAGGGAAGGGGCGGAGCACGCGGCCTACGTTCTGCATCACGGCGCTCTTAGCCTTGCCGCCGCCGGCCATGATGAGTACTGCGGCGCGAGGGAGGTCGACCCCCTCGCCGATCACGCTGGTGCCGATCAGGTGCTTGATCTTACCCTTGCGGTAGTCTTCCATGGCGTTGTTACGGACCGTGTCGTTCTCCTCGCCGTGCAGGAACACGGCGCCGGGGATCAGGGCCTTAAGGTTCTCGCCGTGCTCCAGCTGCTGGACCAGGATGATCACCGAGTCGTCCTTGTGGAACTCCGCGATCTCGGCGATGAGCTTGTTGCGCTCCTCGTTGTGGACCACGCAGTCCTTGTACTCGTCCTGGTAGTTCGAGCGGCCCTCGGTCTCAAGGTCGATCATCTCAAACTGAGGGCGGACCAGGAACTCGTCGGAGATGGCCTGCTTGATCGTGTACTCGAAGAGGACCTCGCTCAGCACCGCCTCAAGCGAGAGGTCGGAGCCGTCGTTGCGGAAGTTCGTGGCGGTCATGCCTATGCGGTAGTAGACGTCCTTCAGGTGGCGCTCGTTCACGTCCTGGTAGGTCTCTGCGGCGGCGTGGTGGAACTCGTCGATGATCACGCAGTCCACGCCGGCGAGGACCTTGGGGTCGAGCTTTACCAGCGCTTGGATGTTGCACACGTTGATCTCGGTCGTCTCCTTCGACTTGGTGGACAGCTTCGTGACCTTGCTCTTCCCGAAGTGCTTGGTGAGCGTGTCGATCATGTTCACGGTGATCGCCTTATTCGGGGTGATGATGAGCGTCTTCACGCCCATCTCCCAGATCATGCGGGCTATCGTGAGGGTCTTGCCGGTGCCGGTAGGAGCTACGCAGATCCCGCGACCCTTCTCCATGGCGATCCGCGACATGGTGCGCTGGTAGTAGCGCATCGGAGGAAAGCTCTCCTTCAGCACGAACTTGATCTGCTTCTGCTCGGGGCGTCGGCGGAGGTCCACGATCTCGTAGTCTGCGCCGGCACCCTCTAGGACCGCGAGGAACTTCGGAAGCAGACCGGTGGCGAACTGGCCGTCCTTGAACAGGACCTTGTACAGGTTGCGGAAGAGCCCACGGTTCTTCCCCTCAAGGGTGTGCATCAGGCCTTGCAGGTTGGCGCGGGCCTCAGCGCTCAGGCGCACCTTCGAGTTCGGAGAGAGCTTGCTCTTGATCCGCTCGATCTGGCGAAGGTTCGAATGGTACGTGTAGGCAACGCTCTCGTTCAGATAGCGCAGCTCCTGGCGCATGCGCTTCTCAAGGTCCTCGGTCAAACCTTCCGCTTGACAGTGAGAGTTTTTAACGATAACTTTGACCTTCATGCTTGAAAGAGCTTACCAAACCTTACCGACAACGTCAAGTACTAAAGAGTTGACCTGTCGTACCTTTCAGAGTTAGGATCGCGTATATGAGTGACCTGAAAACGCGCAGCATGCAGTTCCTGTACCGGTGGGTGACCAAGGGTCATCTCTCCAACCTCCGAAAGGGGATGGTGGAGGAGCTGGAAGCCTTCGTCGCCGAGGAGCAGTCCCTGGCGCAAGCCCAGGCCACCGCAGCCCGCATCGAGGCTACGAAGAGCCAGGAGTCCTCCATCGTGGACTCCGTGTCCAAAGAGTTCGACAAGGAGTCTCAATGAGAAAGATCGTATCAGCCCAGGAGACGCGCCAGGTAGCCGCCCAGACGATCGCCGAGATCGCCGGCATCGTGGGCCAGACCCTAGGGCCGGGAGGCAACCCCATCGCCCTGCAGCAGCCTGGCCAGAACCCTGACGGCAGCCCTAGGAGCCCTGTGGTGACGAAGGACGGGGTCACCGTGGCCGAGCACGTGGTCTTCCGGGACGCCACCAAGAACACGATCGCCCAGACGATCCTGCAGGTCGCCAAGAACACGGTCAACCAGGCCGGCGACGGTACCACCACCTCGATCGTCCTGGCAGACGCTATGTTCCGCGCCGGCATGCGCCACGTTCGACAGGGCGTAAATGGTATCGCTTTATACGACTCGCTCAAGAAGGTGAAGGACGAGGTGGTCGAGCGGCTCGCCGACATGAGCCATCCAATTACCCCCGACCGACTGGTCGACGTCGCGCGGATCTCTGCCAACGGGGACGAAGAGGTCGCTCAGAAGGTGGCCGAGGCGATCCAGGCCGTAGGTGAGGACGGACACGTCACGATCGAGGACGGCTGGTCCCGAGAGACCATCCTTGAGAAGATCGACGGCGCCATGTACAAGCAAGGCTGGCGCAAGTTCGGCCCGCTCGGCGCCTTGATGGTCAACGACAAGGCTCGAAACGTCTGCGAGCTTGACAGCCCGGCCGTGCTGACCTACGCAGGAGAGATCAAGGAGCCCCTGGAGGTCTCGAACCTCCTCAAGAAGCTCTGGAACATCGACGAGGCTACGGGACGTCCCACCACAGAGGTGTTCCCGGTCCTGCTCGTCGCGTACGACTACTCGGACGACGTCAAGAACCACATCATGCAGCTGCGGGTTCAGGGGAAGATGCCCCTCGCAGCCCTTAAGGCTCCCTTCGACGGGTCTCCCAACGCCCGCACGCAGCTCCTGGAAGACCTGGCGGTCCTACTGGGAGGTCGCGTCACGGCTCGCGGGATCATCGACCTCAAGGACGTCACGGACGAGCACCTAGGATGCGCCTCCAAGGTGTCGATCGGCGCCGAGGAGACGGTGTTCTACGACGGCCAAGGCTCCGAGAAGGAGATCCTGGACCGGGTGGACGACCTGAAGAAGCAGCTTGAGACTACTGCGTACGACTTCGACAAGGACAACCTTCGCTTCCGGATCGGCAAGCTCGTAGGTGGCATCGCCATCATCCGAGCCGGCGGTTCGTCGGAGCTTGAGATCAAGGAGCGCCGCGACCGTATAGAGGACGCACTCTGCGCCACCAAGGTCGCCATAGCCGAAGGGGTACTCCCCGGCGGAGGGATCGCGCTGTACGACGTAGCTCAGCGGCTGGACGGCTCAGACGTGGCCACCTCCATCATGAAGGAAGCTCTCGAAGCTCCCATCAAGAGGATCATCGAGAACGTCGGCGAGGAGCCGGCGCGAGTACTCACGCGGCTTGAGATCGAGCACAACGAGCAGGGAGTCGGGTACGACGCCAGGAACAAGACGTTCGTGGACATGCAGAAGGCAGGCATCATCGACCCTTTGAAGGTGACCAAGTCTGCCCTGGAGAACGCGGTGTCCATCGTAGGCCTGCTCCTCACCATCGGCGGGTCCATCGTGAACGACGACGCGTCGAAGGACGGCATGCCTAACCCTCTGGCAGGACTGCTCGGATGAACGGACCTTATCGTAAGCTGGGCGTAACGCTAAGGTTGGGCGAGAGATACGTACGAGTCTGGAAGACCGGCTTCGAGGTCGGTAACCAGGTTGGTGGACGTACATACTGGTTTCCTTGGAGCAAGAGATGAACGACTCAATCTACGTATCGTACTCTGCAGCCTCTCGCTTCAAGAGCTGTCCTACCAAGTACTACCTCTCTAAGAAGTTTCAGGACAAGCGAGTCAGCTCAGCGTTTCCGTTTGGTAAGGCCGTAGAGAAGGGCGTTGACGCCCTCCTGGACGGTCAGACTTTGCAGGTAGCTCAAGAGGTGTTCCAGCAGCACTGGAACCAGGAGCACGTGAAGGGCAACGAGTATCGTCAGATCTTCGACAACCTCGACATCCAGTATTATGCTTCAGACTACGACAAGAACCTGTTCATGACTGAGGACGAGGAGCAGCTTGACAAGTGGGCTGACGAACTCCTGGACGAGAAGCGTCGGTCGTGGATGGAGGTGTTCGACGAGGTCAACTCCGCCATCAAGGAGGACAAGCCTCTCGACGATGCCGAGCTTGCGTTCTACGACCGCGTGATGTGGAGCTGCTGCCGCATCCGTGGGATGGCGATGCTTCAAGCCTTCTCTGATGACATCCTCCCGCAGGTAGACCTCACCAGGCGAGAGCACTTCGCGGCTCAGCGAGAGGTCTCCATGTCCAACACCGAGGGAGACAAGGTGGTCGGCTATGTCGACTACGTGCTCTTCCTCAAGGACCATGGTTGGGTCATCATCGACCTTAAGACCGCAGGCCAGCCGTACTCGATGCACAAGCTCGACACCTCTGAGCAGCTGCGAACCTACGTGGCCGCGATCGGTGAAGAGATCGGATCTCGCAAGGCGGGGTACGCCGTTCTGCTCAAGAAGGTGAAGATTGACAAGGTTTGTAACAAGTGCGATGCTCCTCGACAAGGAGTAGCGAAGAAGTGTAAGACCAAGGATTGCGACGGAGAGTACGCGAAGGCGACCCTCCGAGGAGAGACTCAGCTCATCATCAAGGACTTCCGAGACGAGGAGTTGGACGACATCTTGGACGACTACATGAACGTGGCCGTCGCGATCAAGAACGAGGTCAACTTCAAGAACACCGAGAGCTGCTTCGCCTTCGGACGCCGGTGCGAGTTCTACGACCACTGCTGGCGGCGGAAGAAGCTTGAGGAGATCGAACACCTTGAATCTAAGGAGAAGAAAGAATGAGAACGATGAAGTTCAAGATCCCGACGGAGCCAGGCGCTCGCTACACGGTGGCGATCGTAGGCA
The DNA here is from genome assembly GCA_964383705.1 of uncultured Candidatus Saccharibacteria bacterium. GTDB lineage: Bacteria > Patescibacteriota > Minisyncoccia > Phycocordibacterales > Zambryskibacteraceae > CAYLHJ01. The sequence goes on from CAYLHJ010000010.1 coordinate 14,787, forward strand.
AAGATGGCGAGACGAAGCATCAGGAGTCACACTGGGGCGGATACCCCCTTCTCGCGACTCGTGACTTCTTGTCCAAGTACCAGCCTGATGATCGAGTACATCTCGACGGCCGAGATCAAGGTAGGTTGATCGACGTGTTCGAGGAGGAGAGAACATGAAGCCTCAGTTTCGAAAGTACCTGGTTAAGAATGTCACCGAGAAGGGCGCCGTCTACTACAGCGAGCTGGAGCTTGCCGAAGGTTCGCTTCAAGCTCTTCAAGAAGACGAAAAGCCTAGGACGCCAGTGTTGGTTCATCCTGAGCCCTTAGATCCTAAGGTAATCACCGATAACAAAGCCTTGCATATATGGATGACGGAGATCGCAGCGAAGAACGGTGGGATCTTTCCAGCTCCATCACAAAAGCGTAAACCTACGCTGCTTCAGCAGGTAAAAGGATGGTTCCGATGAGCTTCCGTAACGACGACAACTTCGACTCTGAGTCCTACGTAAAGGTGAACACTCGTCTTGAGGAGTTCTGGCAGAAGAACCCCAAGGGTCGAGTGGAGACAGGCTACCAGCTCGTCGACGGCGTGCTGATCATGGAGGCTCGACTCTACCGCGAAGGTGAAGAGCGTCCTGCCGCAACTGGACACTCCTTCCTAGATAGTTTGTCTGGCGAGAAGGTTGGCGAGTACACCGAAACCGTAGCCGTTGGACGTGCTCTAGCCCTGATGGGTTTCCGGATCGAGAAGTCTCTGGCTAGCGGTGAGGAGATGTCTCGGTGGAAGCAGCGACAAGACGGACGTGAGGCTGAGCGTACAGCTCCAGCCCCCGCCATGCAAGGTCGCATCCGCCCGTCTGCTCCGAAGCTTGAGCCTAAGGTCGAAACGAAGACTGAACCAGCCAAGGTGGTTGATTTACAGGTCGCTAAGGATCAACCTAAGGAGATTTCGGACACCCCGGAGGTTCCGAAGACTTTGAAAGCTGCACGTATCTTTAAACCGCGTCCGAAGGACGCAACTACTGGAGGAAGTATCAATGGGTGATTTCAAACGGAACAGCTCGCGCTTTAGTCGTGGTGGTGCTCAAGATGGCGGTCAAAGCCGTGGTGGGTTCCAGCGCGGAGGCCAGACTGGCGGCAACGGTGGAGGCTATCAGCGTCGCGAAGGTGGCAGCTCGAACGCCGACAAAGGCGGTGGTCAGCAGAAGGATTTCCCCTTCACTCGTATCGCTAGCCTGAGCATGCCTAAGAGCGCCTCTGACGACGCTCGCGCCTACGCGGAGAGCGAGCTGAAGAACTCAGAGCTGACCATGACCGCGAAGGTCTACCTGGGCAAGGGCGACAACGAGCTTACGCTGAAGAACGGCGATCAGCTTCTGATCCAGTTCAAGACGACCCAGAAGGACCCAGAGTTCGTGCTCGGTCACATCTCGGTCAAGAACTAGCTTCAACTAAGCTTCACAGAATAACGGAGATCTCATGTTCGTACGCGTTACGCGCACGGTCAACGACCGTGGTGTACTCGTGCGTCCTTCCGAGATAAGCAAGATCGTAACCGATCCACAGGTGGACTGGTATCGTTCTGCTTACACTTACGGCGAGGATGCCAAAGAGTACTGGGAGTCAAACGGAGAGAGCATCAAAGGCTACTCAGGAGAGACCTACTCTTCTGAGCTGTGGTTCGACCTCGACTGCGAGGGGAACCCTGCGAAGGCCAAGAAGGCCTCCATCGATCTGATGGCTCACCTGTCCGGCCTCGGGTGGGTAGACGCCACGGAGATCTTCTTCTCCGGGTACAAAGGCTTCCACATCATCGTCCACACCAAGAACCGGTTCGTACCGGCCGAGGTGTCCCTGATCTGCTACAACCTCGCCAAGGAGGCGGGGGTTCCGATCGGCGCTGACGGCGTGTTCGACACGTCCGTGTACAACATCACCCGGATCTTCCGCCTGCCGCACACGCGGCACCAGAAGACGGGGTTGTACAAGGTTCCTCTCACGTCTGACGAGCTTCGCGACCTGAAGATCGAGGAGATCAAAGCACTGGCAGGCGAGCCTCGGTACGAGGAGTTCGACCTTCAGCCGGTGGACGCAGAGTCCCTCCGGACCAAGTACAAGGCCCTCCAGAAGGAGAAGCCTGCCCTGGCCTCCGTGCAGGGTGGGGTGACCGACTCAGGAGTTCCTACTCAGGGTCCGGTCGACTTCTCGTCCTGTCCTCCGGGACACCGTAAGTGCATCTACGCCCTGGAGCAGGGAGACATCGGACCTAGCCAGAGGCACGAGGCCATCCTACGTCTGTCGGCCTTCTACAAGGCTCAGGGGTTCTCTCGCGAGCACGCGGGAGACATGATCTTCCAGGCGCTGGAGAAGCGCCACGAGATCTACATAGACGCGAACCCTACCGATGAAGACGAGTCCAACCGAGACATTGATCAGGTCTACTCCAACGAGTGGAAGGGTGGGATGTACACGTGCAAGACTGACGTGTTCCTCCAGCAGAAGTGTGACCACGGTCACGGCCCCTGCTACAACGACGCCCGGGTGAGGATGCGCTCGGTCATGACGGTCGAGCAGCTCTTCCATAAGTACGTCAAGTACGGCGAGGAAGCGCTCATCGAGTATCCTAAGTTCGGGGTCAAGTGGTTGGACGAGCGGGTCCGCCTACGCCCGAGGAACTTCTCCATCCTGGCCGGAGCGAACGGCTCAGGCAAGACCTCCATCATGTTCGAGCTTATGGAGAGTCTGAACAAGCAGAAGATCTACCACGCCTTCTTCTCCCTGGACATGGCGGACTCCTCTGTGTTCGAGAAGCTCGGAGCCAAGTACACCGCCCACTCGCAGCGACAGATCGAGGCAGCCTTCAACGTGAACACCCGAAACTCCGTGGTCATGAAGGAGGTATACGAGGCGGTCAAGGCGAACCTGCCTTACACCCTCATCGACTTCACGTCCGCTGCTACGCTTCAGTACATCGAGACTACTACGATGGCTCTCAAGCAGGTCTACGAGAACCTTCAGGTGGTGATCGTCGACTACGCAGGACGTCTGATCGGGGAGTTCGAGAACCAGTACGCCTCGTCGACCCAGAACGCGATGATGGCTAACGACGTGGCGAAGCGTACCAACTGCCACTTCATCTACCTATCTCAGGTGTCCCGCGAGAACGGGGACCACACCGAGGCGCTGCGGTCTAGCCGCGTGTCAAAGGACTCGGGAGCCTGGGAGGAGAACGCCACATGCGTGCTCACCTGCTGGCGCCCGCTGGGGAACGGCATCGACGGAAAGGACCAGTACATACACATGTACGTAGCAAAGAACAGATCAGGACCCCTCGGAGAGAACGTCTTCGGGTGGGATGGCAAGACCGGCAAAATCAGCGAACTTCGGCAGGACCAGTTCGACGAGTACTGTCTGGAGCTGGAGCAGCTTGGCTTAGACCGTCCGCGCTTCGCATGGTTCGAGGACAGGGGAGACATGAAGGTCTCCGACGACGTTCCTGTAGCAGACCGGGGCAGAAATTCTGGACGTTTTGGATCAGACGCTCCAAAGATCAGAAAGGCTACCCGAGACGGATCGGGTCCTAAGATCAAACCCTCTACGAACGCGGCGGTAAAAGAAGCTGCAAACGTGATCAAGGGCATGGAGAGTCAGATGGAGGAGGCTCTGAAGTCAGCGTCTCCTGAGGTGAAGCGCTTGGCTGCAGAGCAGAAGCGCGATGAAGAACAGGCTAACCGTAACTCGGTAGAGGCAACAGATGGACAAAAGCTACAGGGTGCTGGACGCTTCAAGAGACCCGGAAGCAGTCCTCGAAGCGCTTGATCACATAGCAGATACCGATGCTCAGGTTCTTGCGTTCGACATCGAGACCGACGGCCTCGTGGAGAAGTCTTGTAACGTCATCGGAGCATCAGTCTCTTGGGATGACAACCAAGGCGTCTACTTCGTTCTGCGCAGGTGGAACGAGCAGGCTAAGACGCTTGACGCGGTGTTGTCTCCGCAGGACGAGCTTGACCTCGTCGAGTGGCTCTGCACGAGCCTCAAGACCAAGAACTTGGTAATGCACAACGGAGTCTTCGACTCTAACGTGATGTTCCATCGTTACGGGTTCGACCTTGCGCCTAACATGATCGCCGACACCATCCTCATGAAGCATACGCTCGCCGAGGAGCCGCCCTTCGGTCTGAAGGACATCGCCAACCTCTACAAGGAGCACATCGGCTTCACCGAAGAGGAGGCGGCGAACCAGGAGCAGATGGACCTTCAGCAGTCCGTCATCAACCGTGGAGGCAAGTGGACCAAGGCCCAGAAGGACATCTACATGGGCGATCCCGAGATCATCGGGAGGTACGGCTGCGCCGACACGGACCTGACCCTGAAGCTGTTCTGGTACCTCCACCACAGGCTAGAGGACGAAGGCCTCGACACGTTCTTCTACGATGAAGAGGTCATGCCCCTCTACCGCAAGGCTACGGTGGCCATGAAGCGGAATGGCATGCTCGTAGACGTCGACTACTTCAAGGCCCTTGAAAAAGAACTCGAAGATGATACAATGAAGTTGACTGGTGAGATCTTCGCCGTTATCGAGAAGGAAGCCGAGCCCTACGTGCGCGGCATCCTTGACGAAAAGGTGAAGGAGACCAGGACAGGCAAGTACGCCGAGAGGGTGTTGCAGCACTATCAAATACCTGTTCCTTCCAACGCGAAGACGGGCAAGCCCACGCTGGCTAAAAGCGCGCTGCGATCTCTCCTTACTTCCTATCCTGACCACCCGGCCCTGCAGTGGTTACTCTACGAGCCTCCGTTCACCGTAGAGACTGAGACTGTAGAGGTCGAGAACGAGGACGGTACCAAGGTCACGAAGAACCGCAACCGAAAGGTGATGTCGGAGCTTCCTGACGACGCGCCTAAGCTCCCAGACGAGGTCCGGTACGGCATCAAGAAGGCCATCTTCGTCGAGGGTAAGCCCGAGCTTCCTTACGTGTTCAACCTCAGCTCTAACGATGACCTGTCGTGGCTCCTCTTCGACCACTACAAGGTCGAGCCTCGCTCACACTCACGCGATACCGGCAAGGCCAAGGTCGACAAGAACTCGCTTGAGAGCTACTCTGACCTCCCGTTCATCAAGAACCTCCTACGCCTGAAGAAGAACCAGAAACTTCTCTCCACCTACGTGAAGCCTATCCTGCTCACTCACGTGGATGGTTGGGTCTACCCGCCGATGAAGCAGTTCGGCACCATCTCCGGCCGGTACTCGTGCGGATCCGACAGCGAGTCTGAGACCGTCAAGCGAGAGGTCAACCTTCAGACCCTCCCTAGATTCGAACGCCCAGACAAGTGTACCAACGACAAGTGCCCCGACAAGAAGAAGGCTAAGATCTGGAACTCCAGCCTGGCCTACATCACCATCGACTGTCCCGTTTGCGGTACGCGTAAGGTGACCATGGACCACGCTATGATCAAGCGCGGGTTCATAGCTCCCAAGGGCATGAAGATCGTCAACGCCGACTTCAGCGCCCTGGAGCCTCGTATCTTCAGCTGGGTGTCAGGCGACGACGGCCTGAAGCGCGTATGGCGCGACGGGCTTGACCTGTACTCTCAGGTGTCTATCGACGTGTTCGGACTTACCGGGGTCAGCGCCGATGAGAAGAACCCCAACTACCTCAAGAAGACTCAGCCTGCCTTCCGCCAGAAGGCGAAGGTGTTCGTGCTGGCCGTACCGTACGGAGCCAACGCGGCCCGCATCTCGCAGGAGATGAAGTGCGACTACGAGGAGGCTCAGGACATCATCAACCGCTACCTGGGCGCGTACCCCGGACTTCGGGAGTACATGTCTCGCCAGGAGATCGCTGCCCAGAACCACGGGGTCGTCGAGACCAAGTTCGGGCGCGTTCGCCATCTTCCTAAGGCTAAGGAGATGTGGCAGAGGTACGGCAAGAAGATCCTGCGCAAGAAGGTGATGCTCGACCTGCTCGGGGACGAGTTCGGGAACAAGACGTACTACGAGTTCCGGAACGCGATGAACAACGCGAAGAACTTCCCGATCCAGGCGACGGCAGGACACGTGTGCAACGCGGCCATGATCCTGCTCGCAGACCTGATCGAGGAGCAGAAGATCCGTGGGTGGATCGCGCTTCAAGTACATGACGAGATCACTCTGCTAGTTCACGAAGAGGACGCGGAGCTTGCGTCCGAGGTGTTGAAGTTCGCCATGGAGGAGAACTGGGTAGCGAAGATCATCTCAGAAGAAGTTCCGATCCTCGCCGAGCCGATCATCGCCATGAACCTTGCAGACGCTAAGTAAGTTGACAAAACAGATCTACCGATTCTTCTCCGGCCGAGCCGGAGTAGACAACCGTAACGTTGATGATGCTAGAATGGAGACCTATGACGAAGAAGACCAAGAGTAAGCGCGAACCTCTGAAGGCTCCGAAGCCGCTTCACGTGATCAAGAAGGTGATCAAGGAGGCCTCTAAGACCTTCAAGGTGAAGCCTTGCGACCTGAACAAGGTGCAGTTCTGGGACTACGCGTCGCGCAACGCCGCGCACGTGAAGGAATGGGACGTCCGCAAGCTGGGCGGCTTCGACGCCCTGAGAGACCAGATGTTCCCGAAGGACCCTGAGGACGAGAAGCCTCAGAACCCCCTCTCTACTGACGAGGCGTCCCGGCTCGAAGGTCACGCTCTGTCCGACTACATCGCCGCCGTCATCAAGGAGTGCTCGACCTCCATCGGCATCCCCGCGCACGAGCTGACCTGGTACGAGTTCCGCCGCTACGCGAAGGTTCAGTGGGGCGAGGACGACGAAGGCATCGGCAGGTACAACATCACCCGCGCCGGAGGCTTCAACGCTATCCGAGACGCCTACTTCCCGATCACCCCCACCGAGAACGTGGTCGACAAGAAGCGTCTGATGGAGCACGTCAACCTGAACCGTCGCCTGGGCAAGGCGTACGCCGAGAAGCAGTTCTTCTTGGAGAACATCGAGTCTCTGGCGGAGCGCTGCTTCAAGGGTAAGGTAGAGGCTGTAACGACTCCGAAGCGCGCTAAGAAGATCGAGCGGACCGTCAACGTGATCCTGTCCGACCTCCACATAGGCTCTGACCTGAGCCGCGAGGAGACCGGGTACCAGTCCTTCGGCAAGGTCGAGGAGGCTCGCCGCATGGCGTCCCTCGTCAAGCAGATCTGCTCGTACAAGGAGCAGTACCGCTCCGAGTCTAAGCTCGTCGTCCACCTGATCGGCGACATCATCCAGGGTCAGCTCCACGACGCTCGCGACGGCGCCGTGCAGGCGGAGCAGTTCGCCCGAGCCGTTCACCTCCTCTCGCAGGCTGTAGCTCACTTCAGCTCAGCGTTTCCCGAGGTGGACATCTGGTGCGCGACCGGCAACCACGGCCGCAACACCGCTCGGCACTTCAACCGAGCCATCCACCAGAAGTGGGACTCCATCGAGACTGAGATCTACGTGGCGCTCATGTACGCGTGCTCGAACCTCAAGAACGTCAAGTTCCACATCCCGAAGACTCCGTACTGCAAGGTGCCGGTGTTCGGACATAAGATCTTCACGACCCACGGAGACACGGTGCTGAAGCCTGGCTACCCCGGCAAGGCCATCAACATCGGAAGCTTGGACCAGCAGATCAACAAGATCAACGCGTCCCTACCAGACGCCGAGGAGTACGCTGTGTTCGCGGTGGGACATGTCCACACCGCCTCCGTGACGTTCCTCGACAACGGTAAGGTGATGTTCACCAACGGGTGCATGGTGCCGGTCGACCAGTTCGCGGTCAGCATAGGCGTCATGGAGTCACAGTGCGGCCAGTGGATCTGGGAGTCCACCGCCAGGCACCCCGTAGGCGACCAGCGGCTCATCAAGGTCGGCAAGTCCGACGACGAGAACGCGGAGCTTGACAAGGTGATCAAGCCGTGGGAACGTTTACCAGAGTAGTACGTTTGCAAGGTAGTCGGTCGCCGTAGAGGCAGGTTTCCCAACCGGGCCTAACTCGTGCAGACCGATGGTGTGACACAGGTGACCTGACGATGGTCTGGGTTAAACGCGACGGAGACATCCTAGCGGCCTGTGCGCACTTAAAGTTTCAAGATGTACACTCCGTGGCCGGGGACGGACGGATAAACGCCCTCACCAGAGGGTAGTCCCGTAATAATCCCGGGCGGAGTGGACAGGAACGATGCTGGCGACGACGGAAGCTTGCAAGGGTAGCTCCCTGGCGACTTCCGAGGAAGACTAGGCCGGTCGTGGGTAGCATGGCGGCGTGGAGCGTACACGCGGAGGGCGCAACAGGATGACTTAGCGGTCATACTGCGCATTTTCCAAAATACATCTGCAGATGTAAGCCGGTATCAAATCCGGTCCATGCTACAATCTTTACAGCGAGTTGGAAGCAGGGGTTGCTCAGGAGTCTCATAAGCTCTTCTAGGCTGGTTCGAGTCCAGCACTCGCTACCAATTTTATGTCACGGTCCAGACGACAACCTTACGCAACCGATCAGATGGGCTCCCGACGCGGGTCGGGGACGCCTTCTCGTGTTGCTCTCGCCAAGCGAGACGCCAATCGCGCCGTTCGTCGACTGAACAAGAAGGCCTGTGACGAGAGCGAGGCTGACACGCTCGCCGACGGCAAGTCGTACCGAAAGGCTGCCTGCTCTTGGAACATCCGAGACTGGTCCTTCTACTCTCCCAAGACTCCCAAGATGTACCGTAAATAGCTGTTGACATCTGACAGCTGATCTCGTAACCTGATACTGCTTTCTACAAAGGAGTATAGATGCGAGTTATCGGACTTATCGGACCAAAGGGCAGCGGAAAAGATGCTTCGTACGAGATCCTTCGAGACGCCAAGCGCGTCGACGGGAAGATCTCCTTCGCAGGCCCGCTCAAGCAGGTGTGCAGCGAGGTGTTCAACCTTCACATCAACCTCATGAACGACCCTGACCTCAAAGAGAAGGAGATGAAGGAGCCGATCACCCTGACCGGCAAGCACGTGCGCAAGATCATCTCCCAGTGTGAGGAGTACGTCCCCTCGGTCACCCCAGACGGGATCATCCTGTACCGCTCCAACGCGGTCTCGCTCGTAGGCCTTGAAGGTCGCACGTTCAAGACTCCTCGCGAGCTTCTCCAGATCATCGGCACGGACCTTATCCGCGACCGCATCTTCAAAGGCTGGCACCGAGCTGCTGCTTTCTCAGACAAAGCTCTCTCTAAGCTCAAGAAGTCTGGCACCTACGTGGTGACGGACGTTCGCTTCGTGGACGAGCACCAGTTCCTGGCCGAGAAGTACGGAGAGGCCTACCGCGCCTACTACGTGGACCGGCCTGAGGCCTCCGCCAAGCTCGCCACCGCGACGCACCCCTCGGAGCTTGAGACCCAGAAGATCCGGGTCATGCTCCAAGACTCGACCATCAAGAACGACGGCACCTTAGAAGATCTTGGCACGCTTCTTGCCAAGCTGGACCTGGGCTCGGTCGGCACCGAGAAGGAGAAGAAGTCTCGCTTCCGGTTCGGCCCCAAGGAGTCTTGATGTCAGGGAAGGTGAACCTAGACCCCAACACGGAGTTCGAGTGCAAGTACCGCGTCGAGCCGCACGTCCTGGTGGACTTCAAGCGGATCGTGAGCGAGATCGAAGGTTTGCGCTCGTTCCTTTACGTTGAGGGTCCAGACTTCTACTACTCTCACCCCTCGTTCGACGCCCGCTCGTTCGGACGCTACCGCCGCCCCAGCTTCGGGCTGGACGGCGGCCGGGCGGAGTGGACAGTCAAGCGCTTCCCGGTCGGAGCCAAGAACGGTGTGAAGAGGCTTGAGATGAACTGGCGCGTGGACCACACCCCTGAGGAGGACGTACGGCGGGGAGCCGAGGTCATGGGGTTCGTGTTCAATTTCACGATCATCAAGTCCTGCCAGATCTACAAGTTCGACGAGGCTACCCTGGTGTTCTACACCGTGTACGACGTCACCGACGGTACGACGTCCTCGAAGGTTGACCACTTCGTGGAGATCGAGGTTCGAGAGGACCTGATCAAGACGGGCTTGACGGAAGAAGAAGCGTGGGCTATCGTCGAGAAGTACGAGAAAGTGCTCGCTCCGGTAGGGGTTTCGAACAAGAAGCGCCTCCGGTTGCAGCTCTGGGACATCTACAAGAGGGATAATCGATGAGCGTGATCAACAAGGTAGTCGAGTGGATCAAAGAGAAGGCCGTCTCCGCCAACGAGGACGGGATCCCGATCCCCCTCATCCGCGACCAGCACATGAACGGCGGTTCTCTTCCTGGGACCATGTTCCTCATCTCCTTCAACGTGGCGCTGGTCACCCTGGCCGGCAAGCTCACGAAGTACTTCGGCGACGTGGACTACTCTAACGTGCTGTGGCTGCTCGGCGTGACCGGCAGCTTCTGGGCGATCGAGGCCCTCGGTAAGAAGATCAGCATCGGCAAGGACAAGATCGAGGTCAACTCCACCGAGATCAAGCCGTGATAGACGTCGTAGCCGGCACGTTTCTGCTGGTCATGGTGGTCCTTGGCTCCGTGTGGTGGGAGATCAAAGGTCGTGATGACGAAGAGCCTGCTGGGAGTTACTGGATGCGAGAGTTGGACAAGAAAGGTAATCCTGTGAACGCGCTTTACGACAAAAGTGGTAACAAGATCCGGGTAGAGGTACCTAAGTTCGATGGACGCTTCCGGTACAACGGCGCAGACCTGGCCTTCATGAAAACGTGGGCAAACACGAACGATCCTCACGAGGCCGTGGAGGCCTTCATCAAGGCCGCGATCGACTCGCAGCGAGATCCTAACGAGCTGCTCGCGGAGATGCGGAGCCAGCAGGTATGACCGACGCTCAGTGGGACGTCTTCGCCCTGATCTCGCCGGTATTGCTGCCTCTGCTAGGCGGCTTGATCGTGACCTACTTCACCTTCCGTACGAAAGGAAAGCGCCGTGGACGAAAAGCTAAGACTTAAAGAATACCTAAGAGCAATGACCGTACTTGCGCAGCGGTTTGACGTGATCGTCGCAGAGCCTGTGTCGTCTGCTCGACATACCTACATCCCAGCTCACGGCAATAAGCTGTACTGGGATACTGCAACTCACGTTTACATGTTCATGACACCTGAAGGACCTCTATATGGATGAGAAGCTGAAGGAACTGTGGTCTAAGAACAAGCTGCTAGCCCTACTCGCCGGGCTGGTGCTTGTACCCTTGATCCTCCTGTTCCTGTTCAAGGACCTGATCTTCGCGATGCTGGCCGGATCCGCCCACAAGGCCGTAGACGCCGCCCGCACCGAGGACGAGAAGCTCAAGTCACAGGCTGACCAGGCTGCGCTCGACGCGGCCGTGGCCAAGGCGGAGGCTGACGCCGCCGCCAAGCGGATCGCCGCTCGCAAGGAAGATGACGTCTCTGAAGACTGGAACAAACGCTCCTAACCCGAAAGGAACCCATGAGCAACCTAGAACCGAACCCGTCCCCTCAGACCCCGAACCGATCGAAGCTGAAGACGGCAGTAGTCGCCGTGCTCGTAGCCGCCACCCTGGTGGCCGGCGTGCTGGGATCCAAGCGTGCCGCTCAGCACCATGTTGACGGAACCCCGCACCTGCTGGACCGCTGCTTCCTTCTTGACAAGGAAGGCATGGGCATCACGTTCACCCAGGTGATCGAGTCACAGCCTGACCAGAACGGCAAGACCGAGCTTGGCTACGCGATGCTGATCCTGGCCGGACCGCTTCAGATGGTGCGTCCGATCTCGGTCCGATCCGCCAACGAAGACATGCGCGACATGCTGTCCGACGGTACCGCAAGAGAGGTGAACTGTGAGAACGGCGAGCCCATTTCTCAGTAGCCTGACCGTCGTGCTGGTAGCCTTGACACCCGTAAGCGCTCGGGGAGCGTGCGACTTCACCCTGGGAGCAGGCGTGGAGAGGCTCGCTGACGGGCGCTACGCTTACTCTACCGACTGCCATAAGGCCGTGGGGAAGCTCGTGCTGGACGCCAAGGACCACGAGGAGGAGAAGCTGGCCCTCCGCAAGACGATCGACCTGGCCAAGGGCGGCGCCGACGTCGCCCTGCAGGAGATCTCGCCCGAGGAGACGCTGC
>CAYLHJ010000011.1:0-23921 GCA_964383705.1 uncultured Candidatus Saccharibacteria bacterium
GAAGTCCTTTTATAATTTCTATTTCTTTATCCAAAAGAGAAACAGACGAGGCGAGTTTTCCGGCTTCTAGTTCTAGTTTTATTTTTTTTAGAGTCTCGTATTCTTGGATTGCTTCTTTATTTCCACTTTTGGTGTCGCGAGAAAGATTGTCTATACGCTTAGTAACTGTCTGAAGATCCGCCAGAATAAGCTCGTAGTTTATAACCTCAATGTCTGAAAGCGGATCCACTTTGCTATTTACATGAATAATTTTTTCATCATCAAAAATGCGAACCATTTCTGCTATGGCGTCTACTTCTCGGATATTAGACAAGAATTTATTTCCAAGACCTTCACCTTCAGAAGCCCCTTTCACAAGACCTGCAATATCTACAAATTCAACGACAGCTGGAATTGTTTTAGCCGATTTACTTAATTCCGATAATTTTTGCAGACGATCATCTGGAACAGGAACAATCCCCACCGATGGATCAATGGTGCAAAATGGGTAATTCTCAGCTGGAACAGACTTTTTGGTCAACGCATTAAAAAGCGTTGATTTGCCCACATTCGGGAGACCGACAATTCCAATAGAAAGCGACATGGGTGATACTATATCTTTTTAATGATTGAATTTCCAGAACTCTATTGATTCCACTATTTTGCTCTTTTGCCAAGTCTATAAACCTTACGTTTCATATTATTACGACGCCACATACCAAAATGCTTTAGATATCCAAATTTTGTGAGACGAATTGGAGAAAAGCCAGCAAACCATAAAATACCTTTTCTCATTTCGTTTGTCGTATCACCAAATACAATTCGTAGAATAAAAGGAATTGTGTCCGAAGTAACAAACATACGAGCAGATCTTCCACTTAACAATCTTTTCCAACCAAGACCATTTTCTCTAAAGTGATATGCGAAGCCCGGAAGCCATGCTCGATCAAAAACCCCTTTCAAAAGCGCGGGCATGGTAGAAAACCAGGTTGGATAGAAAATAACAAAATGGTCGCACCATTTTACGTTCTCTTGGAAAGAAATTAAATCTGGTTCAAGCTCCTGTTTTACCCTATAACCTTTATGTAAGATTGGGTCAAACACCATTTCCCCTATATCCTGGCGCCTGACTTCATGACCTCCTTCGATAGCCCCCCTTTCATACTCACTTGCCAAAGTGCCATTCAAGCTATCAGTTTCGGGATGGCCCAATAATATAAAAATTTTTTTCTTTTTCATCTAATTTGCGAGTTTTTTAAGATCTTCTTGGTATCTTTGCATAACATTCATGGTCGCAGTGTTCTGCTCTATGCCCTTTGCAAGTTCTGCTTCAATCTCTTTAGCGATTTTTTGAAATAACTCAGGGTTCTTTTCAATCATTTTTAAAACCATCTCCCTCTGCTCTTGAGGAACATCTTTCATTTTCGATTCAAGTAACTTCCGAAACAAAAAATTGTTAAACATAGAACCCAATTCTATTTTTTTGTTTGTAAATGTGCAAGCGCGCCGTATAGACCCCCAAAATCTCCAAGTGAGCTTTTCTTAATTTCCGGTATTTCTGGATATATTTTAAGAAATTCCTTCAAATATTTCTCTGTTTTTTCTACAGAAATACCGACTTCATTCATCATTGATCCACCTAAAACAACAACATCAGGAGACCAATGAACAATTGTATTATTAAGGCCTACAGCAAGAATCTTGGCCAAATTATCCCAAAATGATTCGTCGACAATTTCTTTCGGCTTTTTCCCTGTCCTCTGCTCTACCGAATGCCCTGAAATATAATTTCCAAGATAGATTCCGTTTGCATCTGTAAGCATTGTCTTGTCTGCATCAATTATTTGATGTCCTGGCTCAAATCCAATAGACCTCTCATCAATACTGCCATTCACAATTCGAGCTCCGCCAACCCCCGTACTCACTGTGATATAGGCAACAATTCCAAAACCTTTACCGGCCCCATAAACCGCTTCTCCAAGACCAGCCATAGCCGAATCGTTCTCAATACTAACTTCTGTCTGAAATTCGTCTTCTAAGTCATTCTTAAATGGTTTATCAATCCAATCATTGAGGTTCGGGCTTCCAATAAGTGATGCTTTTTTATCACTCCATGGGCCAGCAATACCCCCCACTATACCTTGAATTTTTCCCCCATTTGATAAATCTTTAATGGTTTTTTTTATAAGTGTTAATCCATCTTCATAAAGATTTGGAGTTTCAAGTATTATTGGTGTATCAAATGATCGTCCACCAGAAAAAGAAGTTATCCTTATCTTCGTGCCTCCAATGTCAAAAAAAATATACATAAAATTTTTATTTTAATAACTCCTTAATTCGCTCTTTATACCCTTCAACATTCGGCTGATTAAAAACATCCACATTCCATAAATGGCCAAGTAAAAGCACCTCCAGCATAGAAAAAACCATGTATTCCGCGATAGAGCCCAAAAGATCTCCTTCAAGTTTCTTTTCAAAAAAAGGTAAATCTTCCTTTTCGTATGATTCCTTAACTGATTCAATAATTATTTTGTTTAATTCTTGAGTAGTCTTGTTTGTCACTTTTTTTTCTAGAAGTGAAACGCTTTCCGCATCACCTATAACCTCAGAATCTTCTTCTGTATAAGATATAAAAGCAGTTAATCTTTCTTTTGGCCCAGCTAAATATAATTGAAGCATTGAATGTAAATCCGTACTTCCAATTGATACCGTAGGGGTTATACCTTTTCTGGATAAATCCCCAGAGATTTCAGTATCCTTTGCTAAACTTTCTGCAATAAGTTGCTTATGCCATTTACCAAGAGTTTCTAGCCGTGGTGAAAAGAAAAATAAATCATAAATATGGAATCCTTTTTTGTAAAAACTATTAAGAATGTTCGCAGATTTAATAACATCTTTGTTGTGTCTAAAATAATGCGACAGAGTCTTCCCCGCCACATGCAAAAAATCCTTTGCGGGGAAACCTAAAAATAGAAGTGGAATAGTCGTCGTCGGTGAGAAAGCCGAAAAACGATCTGAAATCTGATGTGAAAGAGGAAACCCCGCCATCCCCCTTCTTTCTGCCTCAACCCACAATGGAGAATTATTTTCAGTAACAACAATTACCCTGTCGGCAATCTTGTTAAATTTCTGCTCTAAACGCGACAATAAAAATTCTGCATTAGCTAAAACCTCAATAGTCTTTCCTGACTTACTGACGACAATAACAATAAATTCATCCAAATTATCAAGTTTTTTTATATAATTCTCCGCCTCTATCATTGTTTCTGAATCGTTGCTTTCGAGAAATACCATCTTTCTATTCGAATCTGGGTTTAGATTCAGACTAAATGCATCGTAAATCGCCTTTGTCGCCAGGTTAGCACCACCAATGCCGATCAAAAACACAACTTTGGGAAAATTGGATTTTGTCTTATTCCTCATCAGAGAAGTAGCGTCTTCTAAGACGCTCTCATCGTGCGGATAAGCAAGAAAATTCTCTGGATTTTCATATATCTTTTCTGAAGAAAACTTTTCTAGCTTTTCTAGATAATAATTAAGTTTCTCTTCATTGTTAGAAGTATCATCATTTGAAACTTCAGCATTTCTGCCAACAATAAATTTCATAAAAATATTATACTACAGAGAGCTCGCCTACCCTTGAAAAAGAGGGCCTTTAATGTAATATCGAACAAGCAAGAACCTTAAATTCCCTCATTCTCTGGAGGTTTTGTGGAAGAAACCGTCCTCACCAAGAATTTCAAACGCTGGGCTGGACATCAAATCAGAATCCTTGAACCAAACGATGAAGGTCTTTATAGTCAAGGGAACGTTATCGACGTTTCCGTCACTTCGCGCCATGACGGCTTTCTAGATTTACATTTCAAGCTTGATTGGATGGCAAAGAGTATTCCCGGTAGTGGAAAGTGGGAATTACATATTGAAAATAATAGTGTCACCATAGGGCAAGTGACACTAGAGAAAGCAGAACACCTAGCAACATTTGGTAAATGTGTATTTCCAAGTCACGAGCTTACTGTATGTTTTATCCCGCCCAATAGCTCTGAATGGATTTATAAACCACAAGGATGGTAGTGCCCTGTAGCCCGCGCAAGAGTTGCGCGGGCTTTCCTTTTTAATTTCACGATTTGACAATGACAAGCGCATTGATAGCATTGATAAAGATCTGCCCTTAAATACTCTCAGTCACCACAATAGCGGAGGCTGATAAATGAACCTTGCTCAAGAAAGAAGCATTCGGCAATTTGTGGGCTGGGAGATCGAGTTTCTCCGGGCATCTGATGGTCGCAAGTTTAGTGGAATCATCAGGTGGCTAGAAATCGTTCCTGTCTCGGAAAGATGTTTCCGTATCCACTTCACCTTTGAAGAACCCGCAATGTCTCGTGGTTTGGGGCCATGGGGTGAAGCAACGGAATCGGCAATATCCGAATGGAACGAACTAACCCTGACAGCGAGACAACTCGGCTACATCTGGAATCTCTTCTCCCTCAGAAAGAAAGAGATTCTTAAGCTCCCCGGGAGAAGTATTCTCATAACCCTGAGCCCGCCGTCTGCAGAGATGTTGCGATCATGACTACCAAACCGCGTCTCCCTTTGGATACGCGGTTTGTCTTTTAAAGTTTGAGTATTTTTTCTAAATCTTCGTGAAGGCCTGGAGTAGTTTGATATTGTTTTATTTCATCAGCTGTGGCCCACACAAGCTCAGAGTGCTCCCAAGATAATTTTACATTTGGATTACTAATCTCAACCAAAAAGAGATGACGAATCCATTCCCTATCTAAATCATTATCAACAAAAAGATAAGTATCACCTTGTTTAATTTCTTTTATATCTTCTTTTTTTAAACCAATCTCTTCTTCTATTTCATAAATAACTTTCTCTTCCATTGTCTTTTCGTCATCGACAAATCCAGCAAGACATGACCATAGCCCTTGATAAGTGAGCATTTTTTCACTTCGCTTTACTAAAAGAAATTTATCGCGATACCTAACAAAGATAACCACAACAGGTGCTGAACGGGCGTGAGTATAATCTATTGGTTGCATTCCATCTATCATATCAAAATAACAATCAATACGAGATCTCTATGCACAAAATTTTGGTGGACTCACGGGGAGTCGAACCCCGGACTCGTCCATGCCATGGACGCGTGTTACCGCTATACTATGAGCCCAATTAAGTAGTATTTTCTTGATTTTTAGCATTTTGTCCACTATACTTTTCATCTATTGGGCCCTTAGCTTAGTTGGTAGAGCGCCTCATTTGCAATGAGGAGGTCACCGGTTCGAATCCGGTAGGGTCCACATAACTTGATTTGCTTACTATTAACTTTTATTGCTTAATATGCTAGGCTGGTTGGTTATAAGCTAAATCAGCTTATTTTGCACACCACAACAATAGAAAGGAGACAGATATGCAGTTGACGAACCAGGTAGTTGCACGGTTCAAGGGCGGCCAGATGGAGATTCAAAACCAGAACGAGGGCTACCTCTACCGTGGCGAGGTCGAAACCATCACGGTCGAGAACAACGAACTTCGAGTGAAGTTCGCCTGGCTCGCGAAAGGTGAGGGATTTCCACCACTCCCCAAGAAGTGGGTCAAGGACGATCGCCCCGACTACACGGCGAGCCTCGAGATCTACTCGGCAAGTGAAATCGGCTCAAGCGACCACGACGTCGGTGGTGACAGCAGGATCGTACTCAACTCGTTCATCGTCGGCGAGACCGTGGTGCTCTACCCACCCAACGGGAGCAAGCTCGATCCCGCCAAGGTCGAGGGACTCCAGCTCGCGCAGGCGTAGCCACGTCTTCCGGCGCAACAATCGAGCCGGGCTTCACAGAACATTGTGAAGCCCGGCTTTTTCTTTTTCATAAAAAATTTCTATTAGAATAGATCTACTCTTTACCCTTCCAATGTGAATCAATATATGAATTCGTCTCGCTTAAAGAAAGTGGTGTGGTTGTATTACCGGTGCGAATAAAAAACTCTTCATCACCGTTCGTCTTTAAATATACTGGCTTTGGACTCGGCCTTACTTCAATTAAGCAAACATCTTTTTCTTCAAGGGTCTCAAATGAAAATTCTATATACTGGCGAAACTCCGAACCGATAGTGTGTTTTAATACTTGATTAAAATGATTCTCAAAACCATCTCTATCTTTACGAACGAGAGACTTGTAATCATCTTCTAATCCATAGATTCCCCCATTATCAGTCACTCCAATAATTAAACTACCACCGTCGGTGTTTAGAAATGCAGAAATAGTTTTCAAGGTAGCTTTTTCAAGCGCCTTGCTTGTATCTTTTTGTTTTATATCCCATCTAAAAGTTTGTTTAAGCTCAAGATGAGAATTCTCCCCTTCTAGAATTAAATCAAGAATTGAGAGTTTCTTACTAGAATCAGTCGGACGGTCAAGGGCTCGGTCAACAGCGTCTTTGATTAGGTTCACATATATTTCCGCCGATTCAACACTTTTAATCTGAAATGGCTTTTCCGAATTACTAGTATGGATGATGATTGTTCCGTAACCAAGTAGAAACTCGAGAGGGCTTCTCTTGTATTCAACAGACTGAACAATCTTTAAAAGTATTGACTGTTCCTTACTGAAAAAAAGTCCGTACTTATGAAGGATTTCTTTTTCTTTTATCCTGTATTCTTCTCCATGCCACAATAAGAAAACTCCAATAGTTATAACCAGCTGAATAATGGATGCTGCAAGAACCAAGAAAATGTCATACCTAAACCTGCTTCCAATAGCAATAGCATAAAGTTGCTCATAATTTACCAGAAAAGAAAGTATAAAAAGCGCAACACTAACAAGAAACTCCACTTCCACAATTCTGCGTATAAGAACAAGAGGGCTTTTCTTTAAAACTATGGGGAATTTCATGCTTCCCCTATCATATCATTATCGCCCTTTATGGCTATTTTTAGGCAATTTTTAGGGTATCACCAATAAACCCTACTTTGTAATGGCTAATTTTAAAATGTGACTAAGAAAATCAGAAAATGAAATGCCCGCATTTTCAAGAGATTTATAGAAAGCAGATTTGTTTGTAAGCGCGGGAAGTGAATTCGTCTCTAAGGCATATATACCGCGAGTCGGAGATATTATGAAATCAGAACGAGAATAATGCCTAAGTCCAAGTGCCATATGCATACCCAAAGAAAGATCCTGCAGAGCTTTTTTAATCTCAGCTGAGAAAGAATTTAGGCATAGATTATCCCTCGGTTCACATTTGCTTTCATAATCAAAAATTTTTTTAGAATCGCCAGAGACAATTTCTATTGGAAATAATGCGTAAGCCCTTTCTCCGCCCGAATTATCTATAACCGCGCAAGTCGCTTCTTGTCCAGAAATATATTCCTCGACTAAAACCAACCCCGAATGTCTGAAAGCGAGCTCAAGCGCTTTTTCAAATGTAGAAAAATCATTTGCATATGTTGTCGCCAGAGAAGACCCGCCCTTAAGTGGCTTAATTATCGAGGGTTGAGGAAAAGACTGAAAAATTTCTATTACCCTATTTTGAACATTGTCCTTGGGACTAAGGATAATATGATAAGGGGTTTTTATACTCTTCTCCCCAAACATCCTTTTAGCAAGACCTTTATGCATACCTAAAGCGCTACCAAATGATTTTGATCCCGTGTAAGGCTTGTTTAAACCCTCAAGGATTGCTTGAACTTTTCCATCCTCTCCATACTTGCCGTGCAAAGCATTAAAAATTACATCCACTTGAGATACCAATTTACTTGGGCTTCTAACAATGCCATTTGAGTGCCAATCGCCATCACGAGAAATAAATATATCTTGTGGTAAATATTCTTTCGGTAAATTTTGCAAGACATGGGCTCCAGTTTGAAGAGATATTTCATATTCATGAGATGGCCCGCCACGTAATACGCCAACTTTAATCTTATTACGACCGAGGACATCTGTAGACATACAGAAATTATATATGAAAAAATCAATAAGTGTGAAAAAGGAAAGGGCCGGCCACCGCAAGGATGACCGACCCGGGGGCAAGATATGCTTGTGTGATTGTCGGCTGGCTTTTTGGAGGAGCCCACCGTGATCCCGTGCCTTTCGGCCTATGGATCTCTCACGAACCATCTGCGATCACCGAAGTTCACGCTAGATGCAAACATATCTGCCCGACAAAGGGGTTCTGTTGCAGCCGACAATTCCGGCGACCCCTTCCTGACACCCCCCCACGACCTCATGATACAAGAGCGTAGGAGGACTTTAAATCTACCACATCATGGAAAAATTGGTCAAGGGGTATTTATATTCAAACAATTTAACGATTCTTGCGAATATCTTTCAGAGGTCGTAGCAGATTACGATGGTAGTTAATAGCAAAACGATGTGCTTCATTATTTGCAAGAAGTATTTCCTGCTCTCTTGCTTTAAGAGAGTTTCTTATCCCCACAATTTCTTTAGGTTTATGTCTTTCATCTTTGAGAACCGACACCAAATCAATAGAAAGGTTCCGCTCATTCAATACATCTTTAACTATATTAATTTGAGCCCTCCCACCATCAACAACAATAAGATTTGGGAGCATCCACTCCGTATGGTTTAGTCTGCGAATGAGAATTTCTTTAAGATTTTTTGTATCATCAATTGAAACTTTCCCATCTCCCCGAATTTTGAATTTCCTGTATTCATTTTTATTTAATTCTCCAGACTCAACCACGGCCATAACTCCGACCGTCTCTTTTCCTGCAGTGTGAGCAATATCATACGCTTCAATACGAAATATTTTTTTGCTTTGCGGTAAATTATCGCGCTTGAGAAGTGACACATCACGAATATGTTGCAAAGCAAAAAGTTGATCTTTAATCTCTTGGGCTCTTTCAAAATTCCTAACTTTAGAAAAGAGTTTCATGTCTTTTATAAAATTTTTCTCAATTTCTTTTCTTTTTCCTGAAAAAAATAATTCTATATTTTTTACTTGAGAAATGTATTCCTTTTGCGATATTTCTCCCGTGCATACACCAGGGCACATACCAATCTGCCGATTAAAGCACGCCTTTGCTTTTCCAGCATTTTTAAGCTCTGAGATAGGTGTGCATTTATCACGAAACGGCAAAATCTTTCTTATTATTTTTAAAGCTTCTTTAAGTTGTGTGCCGTGTGGAAACGGACCGAATATTGATCTGTATATCTTACTTTTGTTATTATTCTGTAAAAATAATTCTCTTTCTCTTATCGTCAGTACACGAGGAAATAATTCGTTAGTAATTACAACGTAGTTATAGCTTTTATTATCTTTCTCTTTTGAATTGTAAATTGGTTGATATTTCCTTATTTCAATAGCCTCCAAAATAAGCGCCTCTAATACTGATGAAGTTTTTTTATAACTAATTGAATCGGCTTCAAGAACCATCTTTACCAAAAGTGGCCCCCTTGTGGTGTTTAACTCATTAGAAAAATAACTCCTAACTCTGTCATTAAGTGAAGTTGCTTTTCCTATGTATACAACTTCTTTTCCTTTTTTGAAAAAATAAACGCCCGGTTCAGATGGTAAACTAGTTTTTTTAAAATCTTCCAAAGTCATCGTCGGCTTAAATATTGCAAAAGGGGGCTTTTTTGTCAAAAAACCAAAACCCCACTTGATTATTCTCAAGTGGGGGTCAATCTTCAGCTCATCCAGAGGCCAACCCGACGATGTTGTGGATTCCGACCCCTTGAGACGTGCTTACTTTTATCGCCTGATCGCTCATCGACGAATGTATCAATCCCAGTGTTGGCAATCCGATGCTTTTTCAAGACATCGAAACCTTCATTGAGAATGATAACAATCCTCGCAAAGAACATCCTTATCAGTAGCATTCATTGCTCCTTATGGAAAGGGATTATCGGTCTGATGGATGGAAGCCACCTTGACCAGAGTTTTCGCCACCGACATCACCGTGCGACGCACCTTCGATTTCACTGGATGGTTCCAGATTCTCTTCAGGATTGTCCTGTCTGTTTCTTTCGAAAAAGAACTCTCTCCGACTAGACTGTAGTCGGCGCGTGGCGCTGTCTCTGCGAAAACTCATTGTAAAACCCTCCCGAAAGAGTGCCTCACCAAATACGGAGACTTTCTATAGCAATCATAAGTAATTATAAAATAAAAATCAATTTCTTTTTTTGAGAGCTTTTTTTAAATATTCTCCAGTGTATGAAGTCTTGTGATTAGCAATCTCCTCCGGAGTTCCTAGTGCGACTAATTTACCGCCACCACTTCCTCCTTCAGGACCAATATCAATAATAAAATCAGCACTCTTTATAAAATCCATATTGTGTTCAATCACTAAGACAGTATTTCCCTTGGCTACCAACTTTTGGAGAATTTCAATTAATTTTTTTACATCATCATAATGAAGACCGATGGTAGGTTCATCTAAAAGATAAATTGTTTTCTGCAGATGGGCACGATAAAGCTCTGAGGAAATTTTCACGCGCTGAGCTTCACCGCCTGAAAGAGTTGTGGCCGACTGACCAAGCTCAAGATATCCTAATCCAACCTCATCCATTGTTTTTAAGCGATCATAAATTGCTGGAATATCTTCAAAAAATGTTAAAGCTTCTTCCACGGTCATTTTTAGAACATCGTATATGCTTTTCTTTTTATATTTAACCTCAAGTGTTTCCTTCATAAACCGTTTCCCGTTACAAACATCACATGGCACATATACTGTCGGCAAAAAATGCATTTCCACCTCTATCATTCCATTTCCTTGGCAAGTCTCACAACGCCCACCTTTAACATTAAAAGAGAAACGATTAGCTCTCCAGCCCCTTGCCCGAGCTTCGACAGTCTCTGCAAACAATTCCCGAATAAATGTAAAAGCACCGGTATATGTCGCGGGGTTTGATCTTGGCGTTCGCCCGATTGGAGATTGGTCAATCAAAATTGACCTACCCAAATACTCTGTACCAGTAAATGCCGAACAGTTGTAAACTTCAGCCGAACGATATCTGCGATCAAACCGTGCCTGCAAATTTTTATGAATTATTTCGTAAACAAAAGATGATTTACCAGAACCAGATACTCCAGTTACAGCAATAAGCCTTCCAAGTGGAATATCCACGTTGAGATTTTTTATATTAAATATTTTGCCTCCCTTGATAGAAATACTTCCTTTTTCAGCATCTCTTCTTTTTTCGGGGATTGAAACAGAATCTTCTCCACGCAAATAAGCAAGGGTGCGAGAACCGCTTTCATTCTTTTTAGCGAGCAGAAGTTTATCTAAATAATCAGCAACAACAACTTCGCCACCATGAATCCCAGCACCGGGGCCGATATCAACAATATAATCTGAAGAAAATATTGTATCTTCATCGTGCTCGACGACCAAAATTGTATTACCCAAATCACGCAGATTTAATAATGTTTTTATTAGTCGGTCATTGTCACGAGAATGTAAACCAATAGTTGGCTCATCTAAAACATATAGAGCCCCTACAAGGCCACTTCCTAATTGAGACGCTAAACGAATACGCTGGGCTTCACCACCTGAAAGCGTGTGTGCCCTTCTATCAAGAGAGAGATACTCAATCCCCACATTAATCATAAACTGC
The DNA here is from genome assembly GCA_964383705.1 of uncultured Candidatus Saccharibacteria bacterium. GTDB lineage: Bacteria > Patescibacteriota > Minisyncoccia > Phycocordibacterales > Zambryskibacteraceae > CAYLHJ01. The sequence goes on from CAYLHJ010000011.1 coordinate 11,556, forward strand.
AATCGCGACTCTATTTCCTTAAGAACCACCTTGGAAATGCTTTTTTCCCTCGCTGTCATCTTCACCTTCTCGAAAAAATCATTTGCATCCGCTATAGAAAGTGAAACAACATCTACAATATTTTTACCAGAAATTAAGACATGAAGCGCTTCAGGACGAAGACGCGCGCCCAAACATACTGGACATGGCTCATCACCAAAAAGGTGTCTGGTGCCCAAGCCATTACATTCTGGGCACGCCCCATATGGAGAGTTGAAGGAAAATAGTCGCGGTTCTACCTCTGGATACGAATAACCGTCATTTGGACACGATAGCTTTGAAGACATGAGAAACTCCTCTGGTTTTTCTTCTTTTCCTTCTTTTTTATTGCTTCGAGCAGTCTTCATATCTCGAAAAACAATCTTTACCAAACCCTCTGACTCTTCAAGAGCTTTTTCTAGTGATTCTGAAAGCCTTTCTTCGGCATTTTTGTGATTGTCTTTGAATTCAGAGATATTAACTTGGTCTACCAAAACATCTATATCATGACGTTTAGTTTTTGAAAGAATGATTTGATCACGTAATTTTTTTCGTGCCCCATCCACGCTTACTTCAACATATCCCTTGCTTAAGAGGTCGTAGAGAAGTTGATAATATTCTCCTTTTCTTCCTCGGACAACAGGAGCAAAAATTTCAACATAGACAGGAAAATCAACATTGCGTTTTAATCCACTTAAAGATATTGATTTTTCGTTTATTTTTTCTAAAACAAAATTCTTAATCTCTTCATTAGAAAGTTTTTTTATCTCCTCGCCACATATAAGGCAATGAGGATGACCGACGCGAGCAAAAAGGATACGAAGATAATCGTATATCTCTGTAATTGTTGCGACAGTTGAGCGTGGATTATTAGAACGGGATTTTTGATCAATAGAGATTGCTGGAGAAAGTCCAACTATTTCATCAACATCCGGCTTTTGCATCTGTCGAAGAAATTGCCGAGCATATGAAGAAAGAGACTCTACGTAACGACGCTGACCTTCAGCAAAAATAGTATCAAATGCAAGCGAAGATTTGCCTGAGCCAGAAAGACCGGTAAAGACCACCATTTTATTGCGTGGCATTTCAACCGTAACATCTTTGAGATTGTGAGTTCTCGCCCCCTTCACAATAAGCTTATCCTCCTTTATTTCATGTTTTTTGTTTTTTTCCATACCGCAAAAGACCCCGCGCACAACTCTATAGGGGTGTATAAAAGACTATAACAATAATCAATGAAAAAAGAAACTTAGATAGTAAAAACGAAATAATTTATCGGTTACTTCCCTTCCGCAAGGCGTTTTTCAAGTTCCTTTATTTCATCTCTTATGATAGCGGCTGTTTCAAAATCTAATATTTTTACAGCAGCATTCATCTGTAATTCTTTTTGACGAATTAGCTTACGGGGATTTTTCTTAAACATCAGATTGTCAATTGCAAGTTGACTTGCGACAGCTTTGCCATGTTCTCTATTTAATTGTTCCGTGATATCTTTAATTTTTTTGAATATGGTTTTTGGTGTAATCCCATGTTTTTTATTGTATGCAAGCTGAATTGATCGTCTTCTATTTGTTTCTCCAATAGCACGCTCCATTGAGCCTGTAACAGAATCTGCATAGAGAATAACCCTTCCATCAACGTTTCGTGCGGCTCGTCCAATAATTTGGATAAGTGATGTTTCAGAGCGCAAAAAACCTTCTTTATCTGAATCAAGAATCCCGATAAAAGATACTTCGGGTAAATCTAATCCTTCTCTCAAAAGATTAACTCCCACCAGACAATCAAATTCACCTTTTCTAAATTGAGTTAAAATCTCGATTCGTTCTATGGTTTTTATATCGCTGTGGAGATATCTAGCTTTAATTTTTTTCTCTTTTAAAAACTCACTTAAATCTTCAGCCATTTTTTTCGTGAGAGTTGTTGCAATCGCTCTTCCACCAGCTTTTATAACTTTCTCAGATTCATTTATGAAATCATAGATTTGACCTTTGTAATTTCCTTTTTGCTGAATTGGTCGAATAGAAACATCTGGATCAATAAGGCCGGTCGGGCGAATAACTTGTTCAACGATTTTTTTACTCTTCTCTGCTTCATACTTGCTCGGAGTTGCAGAAGTAAAAATGACTTGCCCCACCCTCTCTTCAAATTCAGAAAATTTAAGTGGTCGGTTATCCTTTGCTGATGGTAGCCTAAATCCATGCTCAACCAAGGTATTTTTTCTTGATTGATCTCCCGCATACATGCCCCCAATCTGTGGCACCGTAACATGGGACTCATCTATAACTGTGAGGAAGTCTGCAGTACCGTCAGCTTTGTGTGGAAAATACGAAAGAAGCGTGTCTGGCGGCTCACCTTCATCTTTGCCCGCAAAATGACGAGAATAATTTTCAATACCATTGCAATAACCGACTTCCTTAATCATCGCCAGATCATAGCTTGTTCTTCTTTTTAATCGTTCTGCTTCAAGAATCTTTCCTTCTTCTAAGAGAGTTTTTAAACGATTATCTAATTCTTTTTTAATATCTTGAACAGCACGCTTCAATTCACTTTGTTCTGTAATAAAGTGTTTTGCAGGAAAAAGAAAGAAAATAGACACGTCTTCAAGAACAGTGCGGGAAACAGCATCAATTTTTTGAATTGAATTGATAGAGTCTCCAGCCATTTCGACTCGAAAAATAACCCTCTCTGAGACAGGCATTATCTCAAGAGCATTCCCCAAAGCTCGAAAAGTGCCGGGGGTTAAATCAGCATTCGTGCGAGTAAAATGAATATTTATAAGCTTACGAATAAATTCATTTCGTGGAGCATTATCACCCAAAGCAATTTTTAAATTTACTTTTTCATATTCAATTGGACTACCCAAACCATAAATACACGAAACGGAGGCGACGACGATGACATCTTTGCGCGTAAGAAGAGACTGCGTCGAAGCGTGGCGCAATCGTTCAATTTCTTCATTAATTTGGGCTTCTTTCTCAATATAAGTATCGGTAACTGGCATATAGGCCTCTGGTTGGTAGTAATCATAGTAGGAGACGAAATAATGAACCGCATTCTGAGGAAAAAATTCTTTATATTCTTGAGCAAGCTGAGCTGCAAGGGTTTTGTTGTGAGCAATTACGAGTGTTGGTTTTTGAACGGCTTCAATTACATTAGCCACTGTAAATGTCTTTCCAGATCCAGTTACGCCAAGCAGAGTCTGGTGAGTCAGACCCTCTCTAATACCGTGCACCAGTTCTTTAATTGCCTTCGGTTGATCACCAGCTGGAGCAAATTCACTACTGATTTTAAATTTATTTCCGACTTTCATGAACTTGAGCCTATCAAATTGAGGAAAAATAAACAAAATAATCCGAGTGCCTTATTAAGACCTATATTTCTTCAAAAAAGAATCTTTGAATTCTGGAAATTTTTCTTCTAAAATGACCGTCCTCATCTTATCTACCAGATTAACAATAAAAAAAAGATTATGAATTGTCGCAAGAGTGTTTGCAAGTATTTCTTTGGATCGAAACAGGTGGGACAAATAGCTTCGTGTGTAATGTGTGCAAGTATAACAAGTGCAATTGATTTGGATCGGAGAAAAATCATCCACGTATTGAGAATTTAAAATATTTATCTTTCCCCCATCTGTATATAGTGATCCATTACGCGCATTTCTTGTTGGTGCAACGCAATCAAAAAGATCAACACCATTTTCTACTCCCATAAACAAATCTTCTGGCTCCCCTATCCCTAACAAATGTCTGGGTTTTTCTTCAGGAAGAATTTCATTCACCCATTTAACTGCAGTAGACATATCCTCCTTAGCAAAGGATCCGCCAATACCAAACCCGTCAAATCCCATATTTGAAATAACCTCGGCTGATTTTTTTCTCAGTGTCTCATCTCTACCTCCTTGCACAATGCCAAATAAAGCTTGCCGTAAAGAATTTGGTTTTGAGTTATGGTAATTTAAACTCTTTTCTGCCCATCGATGCGTGCGATTAAGTGCCTCCTCTTGATAGTGCAGTGATTCCACTGGAGATGTGCATTCATCAAAAGCAAATATTATATCTGCACCAAGATTGTGTTGAATATCAATTGATTTCTCCGGAGTAATATAGTGAAGAGAGCCGTCTAGATGAGAACGGAAGGAAACTCCATCGGAACCAATTTTGGCAAGTTTTGGTAATTCACTATCAAGAGATCTTTCTGGTATTAGAAGATTCGGATCAGTAATTTTTGTAATTTTTGATATCTCCTTTCCATACGCCGCTCCAAGAGAAAAAACTTGGAAACCGCCCGAATCAGTCATTGAGGGGCCATCCCAATTCATAAATTTACCCAGCCCCCCGGCTTTTCTAACAAGTTCATCGCCGGGCTGAAGATATAGATGATAAGTATTCGCAAGCACCACCTGAATACCAATTTCCATCATTTGCTCTGGAGTAAGAGATTTAACTGTCGCTTTTGTACCAACGGCGACAAAGGCCGGAGTTTTTATTTCACCATGAGGCGTTTTTAAAATACCCGCCCTCCCCAGTTTTTCTGGTATTTTTCTCTCAATAGAAAAGGAAATTGCCTTCATGGGTCAACTATACGGAATTGCGATGTAAAAACAAAATCCCGCTTGGCGGGATTTTGTTTTAATTATTGCTTTTGAACTGCCACAAGTTCAACCTCAAAAATAAGAGTTGAGCCAGCTGGAATTGGGCCATTCGGTATTTCACCATATCCAAGAGAGGGCGGAATAACGATTCGACGCTTACCGCCAACTTTCATACCATCAAAACCCATTTCCCAACCCTGAATAACTTGTCCGGCGCCAAGTGTAAATTGAAACGGTACACCCCTATCAATAGAGCTATCAAATTTAACTCCATTATCAAGCGTGCCGACATAATGCACGGTCAGTAAATCTCCAGGAAAAGCTATATCCCCTGTTCCCACAACCACATCCTCAACCTGTAGTGTGTCTACGCTTGGTGTATTCATATCAGAAGGAACAGATTGGCTAGTCCCTTGAAATAACGGCATTATATCTCCGCCAAAGAGAAAAAACCCTATCACGAGAATACCAGCTGCAACGGCAATCCATGAATTTCTGTTCATATAATTAAATTAATTTTAATAAAAACACCATACTAACAAATATTTCGATGCTTCAGATAAGTATAAGCTTTCAAATTAAGGTTGTAAACGAGAATCCATTTAACCCAAGACAAAGGGATAACTTCTGCTGTATAATAATCCCATTAATCTTAAATTAGACTAGAATGGAAGACCGAATTAGAGTGAATTTGCCTGACAAAGAACTCAACATTAATCCCCTATCGCGCCCCGAAATTCAAGAAGCCACTCAGGATAGGATATATGAAATATCGCGGGAATTCACACAGGGTTTTAAATTCCTTCAGGGCTATCCGCACTCAGTTACTTTTTTTGGATCAGCAAGATTTCTAGAAGATCATCCATACTACAAAAAAGCAAGAAATCTTGCGGGACGAATTGTAAAAGAACTTGGCTATTCAGTAATAACCGGAGGCGGACCTGGGATAATGGAAGCGGCAAATCGCGGGGCACAGGAAAATGGCGGGGATTCTGTGGGATTAACTATTCGTCTCCCAAAAGAACAGGTTATGAATAATTATCTAACAAGTCATATAGACTTTTATTATTTCTTTAGTAGGAAAGTTTGCTTAGCATATTCGGCGGAATCATTTGTATTTTTCCCTGGCGGATTTGGAACATTAGATGAATTCACAGAAATTGCCACATTGCTACAGACGCATAAAATCCCAAAAATACCTGTGATACTTGTTGGAGTCGAGTATTGGAATGGTGTTAAAAGTTTCCTAGAAAACAACATCTTAACTCAAGGGTCTATTGATAAAGAAGACTTGAATCTCTTCACAATAACAGACGATGAAGATGAAATTATTTCCATAATCAGAAACGCTCCAATTCAAGAAACGGTCCCATATAATGGACTTCGAGTAAACCCGATTGATGAGTAAAGAGCCACTTTACCAAAAACACTGTGTGCCGTGCGAAGGAAATGTCCCAGCCTTTTCCAAACTGGAGAATATCGAATATATAAAACAAATAAATGAGTGGCTACTTATAGAAGATCAGTCTATTGAAAAAATATTACTTTTTAAAGATTTCAAAGAAGCAATTAAATTCATAAATAAAGTCGCAGAGATTGCAGAGGAAGAAAATCACCACCCAGATATATTACTTTTTGGTTGGAATAAAATAAAATTATCTTTAAGTACTCACGCAGTTAGTGGATTAACTGAAAATGATTTCATTTTGGCCTCAAAAATAGATCTTATTAGAATATAAAAAAACAAAAACAGCCCTTGTGATGGCTGTTTGGTTGGGGTATGAAAGCAACCCAGAGTTAATGGAACCCACCGGGCCACACTCTATCCTATGTGGGGGACACAGAACAAAGTGCGAAAACATCCTCCATACCCCGACCGCCTCTAAAGCAAGATGAGCAATTCCAAAACCATGTTACATCATCATCCTCAAAAATCAACTATAGATTGGGAGTTTGGCTACCCTTCTTCAAAAGGCTTTGGAGAGAATACTTACCAGGTCCAGAGAAAAGGAGAGCTAATAAAGAAAGCAAAAGTGTAAATTCAAACTCATACCCTCCCAAAAAACCTTTACTTAATTTTACTTTAAAAATGACGACCAACATCACAATACCAAGAAGGATACCGACATGCTGTACAAAAAAACCGAGAAGTAGAAATATTCCGCCAACGATTTCAATAATCATGACCAAATAAGCAAGTATTGGTGCAAAACCGAGGTTTCCAAAAAAAGCGACCGTCCCGTCCATATTTGAAAGTTTGGAAAAGCCGTGAGCTATAAAAACTGCCGCCAAAGCCAGACGAACAAGAAGAATCATTAAATCAGTATTTTTTAATCCACTTAATTTTTGAATCATAATCAAAAATGTTAAATTGAATAATAAAACCATTATACCCTGACCAGTTTTTTCTCCAAGGATTCTTAACCTTTGATGTAAATATCGAAGTTATCCAAATCTTCGCCAGGTAATGCGGGGATAAGATTTAGAATTGCACCTACCCCATTCCAATTCGCTCGTATCAAGGCCTGCTCTGAGGCATTAAACTCAATTTTAAATCTCCTGCTTGATATAACTTGAGCGCACATTTCATCACCGGTTGAAGTTGAAAATGAAATTGTAACCTGTTCTGGACTTGATTCGGCAACTGAAGATGAAACGGACAGAGAGTGACACGGGGTTGGCACTTCTACCTCACCTGCGACAATATGACGACCGTCTTCAAATGAGTGTTTGGCGTTTATCCTCATGGCGTCTGCAGGCAACACAGAACCTGATTGATTATTATCCAATGGCGCCTGATTATCTTCTGCCTTATCTCTTACAGAAAGAAAATATGTTCCCCCAACAAGAACTAAAAGCAATAGTGAAACACTGATAATTAATTTCTTTGTTGACATAAAATATGTTGTTTAACCATTATAGTATAGCATTTTCCTGCACGTAAAGACGTGCCAAAACAAACATTCTTTCATTAAAAGATCAATGATTTTTCACCTTGCAAGGCTTCGACGATAAAAGAATTTTCTCATTTCTTCAATCACTATTATTGAGGCCGCAACTGGAATGATTATAAGCCATTCGGAAAGTTGAAGTGATGTGGTGTGAAGTAATTTTTGGAAGAGCGGATTGTATACAGCAAGAAATTGAAGGCCAATAACGATTGCCGTTGCCATAATAAGAAACGGGTTTGAGAATGGATTTTCGGAAAAAATCGATTTTCTATCTGATCGGCAATTCCATGCATTAAACCATTGGAATACAGCTAAAGTGGTTAGAGAAACCGTCCAAGCTTTTTTCAAATCAGTCTCATAAAATCCACTAAACAAAAAGAGTGTCCCAATCATCATTGGCAAAGCCATAACCACAATCCGCCTAAAGACAAGAGAGTCAACCAAATACCTAGAAGAACGACTGATACCTCCTTTTAGAAGGCCTTTTTCCTTTGGCTCCATCGCAAGGGCCACATCAAGAAAACCGTCTGTTACAAAGTTAAGCCAAATGATTTGCGCCGCAACAATTGGAAGAGGCATCCCCAAAAGAAGCGCTCCGGCAATAGTAAGAACCTCTCCTGCGCTTGTTGAAAATAGATATAAAATCACTTTTTTAATTGTTTTATAGATACTTCTTCCCTCCTCTACAGCAGAAACAATATTCCCAAAATTATCATCAAGAAGAATTATGTCCGAAGCCTCCTTTGCAACTTCTGTTCCTATCTTGCCCATTGCGACACCAAGATCAGCCGCGACAAGTGACATGGCGTCATTTACACCGTCACCTGTCATAGCAATAATTTTCTTTCTTTGCTTGTACGCCTCAATAATACGTAGTTTGTGTTCCGGAGTAACCCTAGCAAAAACCGATATATTTAAAATTTTTTCTGACAATTCTGGGTTAGTCATTTTGTCTATCTCCTCTCCCGTCAATACACCGTCTCCATCCATGTAAATACCGGCCTCTTCTGCAATAGCACGCGCCGTAACCATGTGATCGCCAGTTATCATCACCACCCTTATCCCAGCCATCTGGGCTCGCTCTGTTGCTTCTTTTACTTCTGGTCGCAAACCATCTTTAATTCCATAAAAACCAACAAATGAAAGATCTTTAATTGAATCGGCTTGTATGGCGTCTGAGGCATTATTTTTAATTGCAAAAGCAATAATTCTTAAACCTCGTCGTGACATACTTAAGAAAATACTTTCCAGTTCAATTCTTTTTTCTTTACTCATTTCATGAGACTTGCCATCTAAAACAATCTTTCCTGACGCTGCCAAAATTACTTCAGGTGCCCCAACCACAGCCATTAAATTATTTCCTTGGACTGAGTGAACTGTTGCATGATACTTTTGTCTATAATCAAAAGGAATCTCTGAAACCAAAGATGATTCAAGTAAAATGTCATTCTTAATAACTCCGGCCTTCTCTGCAAATACCACCATGGCGGCTTCTGTTGGGTCACCAGCAACATGCCAAAGCTTTTCTTCCTCAGAAAACATGAGACGAGCATTACCACAAAATGCCGCGACTTGTGCGGCAGTATAAAGCTCAGGATAAAGCGAAGTATCTGCTGGATTTCCATTCAAACTGATTGCTCCACGCGGTTCATAGCCAATACCGGAAACATCAAATGTTTTTCCATTAGTCCAGACTTTTTCTAAAACCATCTCATTCTTTGTTATGGTGCCAGTCTTGTCTACGGCAATTATTTCTGCTTGACCCAGAGCTTCAACCGCCTGAAGCCTCTTAACTAAAGCTTTACGCTTTGACATTCGCCAAACACCAACCGCTAGGACAAGAGTCATCACAACAGGCAAGCCTTCCGGAATAATTGATATAGCAAGCGACACAACAACTGAAAACATCGTGCGAGCGGATTCTCCGAGGCTAGTACCGATAATAAAAATTATTGTACTTATTAAAAATACAGCAATAATAATAGATCGTGACAATAACCTAATCTCAGTTTTTAGCGGAATTTCTGAATCAATCTTCACAATCTCTTTTGCAATTTTCCCTATAACGGTCTCTACCCCCGTTCTTACAATAACAACCGTCGCATTACCCGAAACGGCATGAGTCCCCTTGAATACCATGTTCTTCTGATCAGCTGTTCCCAAATTTGGCGTATTTAACGGTTCTGAAGTTTTATAAACTGGTTCTGATTCGCCTGTAAGTGACGCTTCGTCTACCTTTAGATTTTGTGAAAGAATAACTCGTCCATCTGCTGGAATTTTCTCTCCCTCTTGAACGATGAGAATATCACCGACAACAACTTCAGAATCAGGAATAATAAGCTCTTTTCCGTCTCTTAAAACAGTCGCCTTTGTCGACACAAAATTTTGTAATGCAAGCAAGGTGTTTTGTGCCTTACCTTCTTGAATCGTCCCCATGAAAGCATTGAAAAAAAGAATGAAGAGAACAATGTAGCTGTCAACGTGATCACCAATAATAAAAATTATGGCGGCAGCCACAAAAAGGATATATATGAGTGGGCTTTGAAATTGTCTAAAAAAAATCACCCAAAGACTGTCTGGCTTTGCTTGTGGTAAAACATTTGCCCCACCCTCAAGAAGTCTTTTTTGAGCTTTTGAGTTATTTAAACCATTTAAATCTGTCCCAAGATTTTCAATGATTTCTTGTATTGATTGAGCATACCAATCTTTCTTCATATTTTAATTATACCCAATATAATATTTCACCAAATTGTGAGTTTTGGCAGGAACAAAAAGCCCGAAACGCGCGATAATCTAATTTATTCAAATTTTAGAAACAGAAAGTCCTAAGAAAGGTGCTTTGAGACAAGCTTTGTCATCTCAAACATATTAACTGTTGATTTGCCGTCAAAAACTTTTTTCAAAGCCTCGTCTGCGTTGATATTACGCTTGTTGCTTGGATCTTGAAGATTGTTTTTCTTAATATACGCCCAGAGACCTTTTACCACTTCCGATCGAGGCATAGGGCCATTGCCTACCACCTTAGCAAGATCTGAACTAATATTCATAGGCTTCATGAACGCTGAATTTGGTTTTGCCATAATTTTTATTATTTATTAACCCTAATATTATACCACCTTAGGGAAAATCTATCAAAAAGGTTTTTTCCCTGTTGGAAGCTCCGCCCTTCAAAAGAACATATGCTGGGGGAACATTAAAATAATCGGCTAAAAGTCTGGTGACTCTAGCGTTTGCTCTTCCCCTCTCTGGTGACTCCTGAACCCTGATTTTAAAAACGTCTGGAGAAACCTCTTCCACTTTTTCCGTCTTCGCACCAGCGCTAACTTTTACCTTTATAATCTTAGCGACCATACTTACTAGTATAAGGCATGAAAAACCTAATGGGGGGTAAATTGTGACTAGCAAATCAAATAAATTCTTGCAGTGTAGTAAGATAGATACGTGGAGTACGTCTTAGGTACTAACAAACACGTGACGGATTACACCGTCGCCGGTTTGGCTGATTATAAATTGTAAATATTTTATTAGATATTAAATTCATTTTATGAAAAATATAAAATCATTCTCACGAATATTTTTAGTGGGATTGGTAGTATTTGGCCTAACGCTTGGTTCTGGCGCTCCTACTGCTTTTGCAGTTGGGACCTCGACTTCAAGCACAGTCGACCAAATCTCAAAGCTTTTGCAACAAATTCAAAGTCTCCAGACACAACTGGAAACACTGCAAAAGCAACAAGTTACCTTACAAACAGAGCTTCGTGAAGTAATGCAACTTACACGAAATCTTTCTGTTGGTATGTCTGGTGATGATGTTAAGGCCCTTCAAGAGCTTCTCGCAAGCGATTCAGAGCTTTATCCAGAAGGACTTGTTACTGGTTTCTACGGCCAACTAACAGCCCGAGCGGTTGAAAGACTACAAGAACGCTTTGGTATTGAAAAAGTAGGTAATATCGGTCCAGTCACACAAAAAACAATAAACAGGCTTTTTGGTGAACTCAATCGAGGAAAAGGAAGTCTAAATAAGGGTTCTGGTAATATCTTTAGATTGGTAATGTTGGATGAAGATGAAGACAATGATGGAGACGACATAAAACTGAAAGACATTTTCGACCTCTCAGAGCTTGGTTTTAGAAAAAAAGGGGTTTTGGTATGCCATAAACCAGTAGGAATCTCAGATAAAGTCCACACCATTGCGGTTGGTGGGCCGGCAGTTCAAGCACATTTAAATCATGGTGACACACTCGGTCGCTGTGACGATGATAGCGATGATGACGAAGATGAAGATGATGATGAGGATTCAAATGATAAGGATTCAGCTAAGTCTGCAATAGAGGAAGCAAAAGACGCCATTGAAGACGCTGAAGACGCCATTGAATCTGCGAAAGATGATGGTAAAGACACCGACAATGCCGAAGATCTTTTATCTGATGCAAATGAACTTCTAGATGATGCGGAAGGTGCATTTGATAATGAAGATTTTGACGAAGCAGAAGAAAAGGCAGAAGAAGCAGAAGAAAAAGCTGATGATGTAAAGGACGCCCTAGAAGACTCGGAGTATGACAATACAGCTCCTGACATTGATAATGTCACATCAAGCTCTACAGCATCGACCACAGCAACAATTAGTTGGGATACTGATGAGGATGCAGATAGCACCGTCTGGTATTCAACTTCTTCAGGGTTTGATACTGATGACAACGGCGTAAAGAAAGAGGATGACAATAGTCTTGATACCGATCACAGTATTACTCTAGAAAACCTCACCCCAAATACAAAATACTACTTTATTGTAGGATCAGAAGATGA
>CAYLHJ010000012.1:0-20840 GCA_964383705.1 uncultured Candidatus Saccharibacteria bacterium
GTGCATCGCACCGCTCATCCAGAAGGTCACCGAGCGCCTCGCGCCGGAGAAGGTCAGCCTTCGTAAACAGATCCAGGAGTTCAACCTCACATGAAGAAGTTCTTTCAAGGATTGTTCGTTGGAGCCGCTTTGATCGTTGCGTTGATCGTGTATCTCCTGCCGCGAATCGAAGCACGAGGTTTTAAGATCGGATGCGAAGAGGGTGCGGTTCAGATGTACCTGATTAAGTCTAAAACGGACAACACTACGCACGATCGTTTGTTGTACGTGATCGATAGCTACTGCGCTAAGCGCGCCGAGTACGCATCGGAGTATCACTAACATGAGCGACGCCAACCAGTTCACCGGTGTGCTGACCGACGCAGACGACGGCGCGATCGTGCTTTTGGAGCAGAGTCCGAACGACGGTCTTCTGATCGCTAAGGGCAAGAACAAGATCACGCTTTGGCCTGACCAGCTCAAGGAGCTGATCAAGGTCTTCCAAGCATGGCAGGACGGTCGATGAAGCGTAGAGAGAAGATGTTCTCCGTCACCGCTGCCGACTGTCGCTGGGACGTGTTTCGCGGGTCCGGCGATGGTGGTCAGAAGCGCCAGAAGACGTCCAGCGGCGTACGCTGCGTCCACGAGGCTAGCGGCGCAGAGGGGAAGGCTACGGACTCTCGCAACCAGAGCGTGAACCGTAAGACCGCGTTCGAGCGCATGGTGGCGACCAAGGAGTTCCAAGGTTGGCTCAAGCTGAAGATCGAGGCAGGTCTCGGTAACGTAGACATCCAAGAGGCTAACGATCGAGGCGACCGCTACACTCGCAAGCTAGGGATGGACGAGGTATGAACAAGCTCCTTGAGGAGATCCGCAAGAGGTTCACCCCGGTCAACCGGTACTGCCGGTACCATGCGGTCGAAGCCAACGCGGAGTACTACCTTGAGGACTCTGAGAACTGCGTCGTGTGCTACAAGAACGTGATCCGAGTGAACTTCCGGAAACCTTGGTGGAGGTTCTGGTGAGCTTCAAGCCGATTCTGATCGACATCACCTTGCCAAGGTCGGATCCGTTCCGCGTGGTAGAGCAGGTTACTAGCTTGTTCGAAGCGAGGAAGATCACGCCCGAGATGCGTTCGATGGCTCGTAACGCACTACATCAGCTGGAACAGTTAGACGAAGCGGAGCAAGCGTACGAGCTGCGGCGTGAGAAGGCGAAGGAGTACCTTCGGGGTGTGATCGCGCAGTGTGATCAGTTCTTGCACAGGGGGACTCGCGATGCATACTAACGTGTTCGAGGAGTACTTCACCGCTGCGCGCCACAAGGCGCGTATCTACTGCAGGGACGCGGGAGGCGCGTACCCTATCCACGGAGCCGTGGTCATCGATTTCACCGGAGTCTGGATGCCGGTGCAGTGGACCGAGAAGGGCGAGTGCTCGCTCAAGGATCGCGCCGACCTTAACATCCCTTTCCTAGCCAGGAAGAAGGGCGCATGAAGAAGCCTCGTCAGCTGACCCAAGAGGAGAACTTGAACCTTCCGATCCCTCGCTTGGAGATCCGCTATCGGAAGCCTAAGAAGTCCGAGGATGCGGACATCGTCGCTGACTACGGGATGGTCTACGAGCACCTGGCAGGCGAAGTCTTGTTCATCCCTATGGGAAAGACCTTGGTGTCAGGTTCGCACGTTAAGAGTCCTACGTTCCTACAGCTCCCCTTCCGAGAGGGAGCCCACATCATCTGTGACATGTGGCACCTGAAGCTTCCAGGGTTCTTGATCAACGGCCGCAAGGTTGAACGCCTTGAGGTGAACAGCGAAACGATCTCTGGCTACCAGTACCGGAAGATGGCTGGGCAGGTGCTTACCTCTTGGAAGAAGCCCAAGAAAGTTTGACCTTGACGGTAACCCTTTAAAAACTTAGGATGGTTGGGTATGACGCCTCTCCAGCGATACTACGCTCTCGAAGACAAGATCCGGAAGTTCGAAGCTAACGCAGGTGCGTCCTCAGATGTCATCTGTGAGAACCCCGACATGTTCTCAGAGCACATCCAGATGGGCCTGAAGAAGCTCCTGCTTGAGAAGAAGTACATTCTTCAGGACTTAGGTGCTGACCAGCGCAAGAAGATCGCAGGACAGAGCGTCGTGAACCTGGCGGAGTTTCGACGGTATACGAAGAGGCGGTCATGACTAAGCGTAAGCGCGTCGCCCGCGCGATGATCCTGATCAACGTGATGGAGTTCGTTGGGTGGTCGGTGTTCCTGTTCAACTCCACTCCTCCGATGACATACGGAGTTCTCTTACTGTGGGGCTCCTCTCTACTGCGGAAGGCAACGCCATGAAGGCGTACAAGAAGCGAGCTAAAGGCTCGTGGCACGCAGGTAAAGGCTACAAGGGCGACTCTGAGGAGCGTCAGTTCTCCAAGCGCGAGATCAGGCAGCTCCTGCGAGAGGACGAGGAGGACTTCCTCTACCGTCACCGGAAGTCTCCCCGCGCTCGCAACGAGCAGGCGCGGCTGGAGTACCGCGTGATCTGGTACTCGAAGAGCGTGGAGTACTGGGACCGCAACAAGAACTCAGGCTCGTTCGTCTCGTACCTGCGGAGCGGCCTGAAGGAGGCTCAAGCCGCCCTGAAGAAATTTTTAGACGATAAGGAAGGTCGGGAATGAGTGACAAGCTGTACCGCAAGGTCGGTCGCCGCTACGAGCCGGTAGGCTACGAGTTCGTCGGCTTCCCAGCTCCCGGAGTATGGCTCGTGACCAAGGGCGAGCACTTCCGGTCTGAGAGGCTCATCACCAACCTCGGAGACGCGGTCCCCGTCATGACCCTGGCCGCCTTCGAGCGGCACCGCGACGTCATCTCTCGCGCGGTGTCGAAGGAGCTGAGCAGCGGCCTCTGGTCTCCCGACGGCGTAGCCGGGGCGGCCATCCGCGCCGTCCTTGAGGCCGAGCAGAAGGAGCGCCCGTGATACACATCGTAGGCCCTCACGACAAGAAGCGGTTCCTCCAGGACCCTGACGCCTTCCTCATCGACGTGACCTCGCAGTCGAGCGGGTGGACCAAGTGCTTCTCCCCCTTCTTCCTGGGGCCGGTCAAGCTGTACGGCAACGAGCGGGCCGAGAACGTGGAGAACGCCTGGCAGTACGCCAAGGTCTACTACGACCAGGTGGACGAGCTGAACCGACCCACCGACGCCTACTGGAGCTGGGCTCGGGCGGGGTGGGCTAAGAAGAGGGCGGAGCGGTACCCTCGGGGCAAGGGAGCTATTCCAGCCTACTCCCTCTGGGACGGCAAGCGTCTCGGCTACGTCGAGGCGAAGAAGGCTGTGTACGTCCCGCTGTACGAGGGCGCGGTCAGGGCTTCCGGCCGGCTACCGCAGCTGGTCGACTACGTCAGGCACCTCCAGTCAGAGGGCCGCAAGGTCGGCTTCTTCGACTTCGACGGGTTCGACCTCCAGGCCGCCGGCATGAGCTTCGACGACGTGCTGAACTCGAAGGTCCGCAAGCTGGGCCACGCGATCGTCCTGGCCCGGATGGTCGAGGAGCATGGGAGGTACGCATGACGATCCACGACTTCTTCTATCTCATCAAAGCGACCGAGGACGAGAAGGCCGAGGGTTACAACGCCGGGATCGGAGTTCCGTGAGCGTCTTAGTCAACGACTTCAGCTCCAAGTCTGAGCGCGTTTGGATCTGTAGCACGTCTATGTCCTTGTGGGTCGCTCTACAGCTTGCGGGTCGTGCGGCCGACGGGAACAAACCGGACCGGGGATCGTGGAAGGCTGCGGTCCGATCGTACCCGTACGACAGTCCAGACTGTCGGTGTAAAGCGTGCAGATACCATCGATTGATAAGAAGAGTCAACTACTATGAGCAACCCTTCTGAGAAACTTGCGGCACAGATCAACGAGTCCCCCGAGGAACTCAGAGCGTACGTTCACGAGATGGAGACCTGGGATCACACGGAGGCTGCTTGGGAGCTTCTGCACCTGCGGGACACCGTGAAGGCCCAGGCTATGGTGATACGCGACCTCAGGGCTCGTCTCGCGAGACTTCCGTGAGATTTAGTCCCACCCGAGAGAACCCCCTCTCAGAACCGATCCTAGAGCGTATAAACCAGGATAATACCCACTGCGATCCGTGACTTGACATCCGTGAGCAGACGTGGTAGCGCGAGTGAGACTGCAGTCCCATGAGACTCTAATCTCACAGAGTAGATAGGTCAAGTACTAGGGTGAACCCTGAGCTGAGGGTGTGTACTAGGTACGGGGTGGGGGTGGCCTGACACAGTGCCCGGACCTCCCCCCGGTGTTAAGGGGTGGTGGTCATTAGCCTTTGCGTGTAATGAGCTTGACGCACGTACGCGCTTGACTCTCGATGCACCATAACGTAACTTATGATGCAGTAGCCTGTTACACCATGCGTCTGCGTGCGCAGGACTGGCACGAGAGCTGCAAGAGGGCGGATAGTTCCACCACACCACCGCTACCGCGCCCAAACTACCTCATTCCACTACTCTCGTAGGCTTGCTGCGTTTCGGCGCTCTATACGGCTCTCAAGCGTCCTACGGCTAGGCCTCTCTATGCTGAGACCTCGTGAGACTGACGATAAACGTCATACGTCCACAAGTTCGACATGTGTCATCCTACGCATACCTAACAGATACGGCTACCTAGACGTGGCACCTATCCTGCACTACCTATCTGCATGACGGCGCTTAAGGCGCCTCAGGAGGGTTACCCACATGGCACGTTTCCTTATCAAGGTTCTAGGTATGAAGGGCAAGCGCCACATGATCCGTGAGTCTAAGGCTCTCGAAGCTATGCGGGTGATGGGACTATGAAGTACGTCGTCAGCATCGGTTTCAAGCGTTCCCTGTTCTTCTATCACCGCAACTCCATGCGTGACTCTATGGGTCGCTGGAGGCCTGTCCTCTTCGTATGCGTCTTAGGCTTAATGATCGGGTTATTCCCTAGCATCAGTTCTGCTAAGCGCGTCTATGTGGACTTCAGGTTGCAGTAGGTTTGATTTAATACTTGACTGTTTTAGTCATACGGGAGATGCTATGCGTATGAAGAAGAGAGACCTAGCTAGCGAGCTTAAGACCGTCGGTGCCTTCGAGTACCGCACGGTGGACACGTCTACGCTTAAAGGCCTTGAGACGGCCGAGCGGCTTCAGGCCGCCGGCTGGAAGGCGGTTCGGGTAGGCCTGTTCGGCGTAGTTTTCGAGCGGAGGGTAGAGGTATGAACTTCGAAGCAGGAAGCAAGGTGGTCTACGCGGGCCACGGCGTCGCGACCGTCACCAAGGTCGTTACCAAGAGCTTAGGCGGCGGCTCTAAGCAGTTCTACGTGCTTGAGACGGCCTTAGGCGGCATGACCGTCATGTGTCCCGTCGGGTCGGAGCAGGTTCGAGCGGTCTCCGACAAGGACAAGGCCGGACGCATGCTGAGGCTAGCGCTGGAACCCCTTGAGGCCTCGCCGCGCTCCGAGACCTGGAACCGGCGCTACCGCGAGAACCTAGAGCGCTTGCAGACCGGCTCTGTCGAGAACGTCGTTACGGTCTACCGGGAGCTTAGGCGCGTGCGGGCCGACCGTGACCTGTCCTTCGGGGAGCGGAAGATGCTAGACCACGCTCGCGAGACGCTCGCCCTTGAGCTGTCCGCGTCCCTGGACGTGTCGCTTGAGAGCATGATAACCCTACTGGTACCTAAGGGGGTCGAATGAGCGTCGCAGTGTGTAGGCTATACCGTGACGTTTCGAAGGTCCTGAGGCGCGCTGACTCGCGCTCGAACCGTGGCCGCGTCAACCGTGAGGCCTTGACCTTGATGCCGTCCCTTATAGGAGGGACCGGCGGTCGGTCGTGGTCTAACTGTTGGGGCACCACGCTCCACGCCCTAGGCGGACAGGAGCGACTGCGCTTCGTAGACTGCGAGGACATGGACAGGTGGTTAAGCCTGAACACGCGCAGCGTGGTGAAGCCCGCGTTCGGGGACGTGCTCGTAGTGCGCGCCGACGGCGTTGCTAGGTGCTCGTGCATGACTGAGAGGTACGAGCCTAAGGACTGCGGAGGCCTGGACTGCGAGCTTGACGATTGGGACGCTGCGGGCACGCTTTCGCATACGGCGCTCTACGTCGGCGAGGGGTTGTACTGGCATCAGATAGGCGCGGGCGGCATGTTCAGGCTGGACACGCTTGAGGCCGTCAAGCTCGTATACCCCGGAACCTACGAGCACGTGCGAAAGTTGGCGTCGTGAGTCAGCACGGACACACCTCGCCGAAACTAATGGTTGACTCCGACCCTCAGGCGGGGGATGATCTAGGTATGAACACTCTCAACTACGTCCTGACTGGATACGCGGTGGTGGTCTCGTACTCGGCGCCCTCTTCTGTCCTAGCTGAGGCCGGACGGGTGGCGCGTAGCCACGGCGTGAGCCTTGAGCTGGTAGCTGCTAGCGACCCTCGCCTAGCGCGGGCGTCCTGAGGCCTTCGAGATAGTAGTTGACCTTAACCATATCCTATGGGAGCATAAGAGTATGGACAACGTGATCAAGATCGGTTACAGCGTGGCGGAGCTGACGGGCGTAGGTACCGAGTACCTAGTTGCCAACGGCGAGCCTATCGCTAAGTTTCAGGACGGCAACTTGTGCCGGACCGTGCCGCCGGTAGACGGCGACGCCGAGACCGTGACAGCGGAGGCCGCATGACTGACCGTGAGATGCAGCGTCAGCGCGTGGCGCGTTGGACCTTATACCTTTGGGCTCTCGCAGCGTCCCTAGGCTTCGCGGTGGACGCGCTCGCGTCGGAACCCGTCAAGCTACCGTCGGAGGCGACGCTTAAGGTGATCTACCGCGCCGCTAAGCGCTACGACGTGGACGCGCAGCACCTTATCAAGATCGCCTTCCTTGAGAGTTCGTTTCGAGAGGACGCGAGGCGCGCCAACCCGAACGGTACCATAGACCTAGGCATGTTTCAGGTCAACTCTATCCACTGGACCACAACTTGCAAGCGCTTCGACGTGTTCACCTTGAAGGGTAACGCCCTATGCGCCGCTAAGCTGCTGCGCCTAGCCGGCAAGCACGCCGACACGGACCCGCACTGGATCGGCCGCTATCACTCACGCACGCCGTCGCGCAAGGAGGCGTACGCCGCCAAGTTCGCCGCCGTGACGTTCGAGGAGTTGCCTTAAGGTGTTCAAGAGCTTGACAGCTCCTAGAAGTTCGACGGTTTGAGTAAAGGCCACGCTAGTCCTAACGAGGGGTTAGAGTTGGCACGACAGATGCAGCTAACAGGATAGGAGAACGGTTCAAATGAGAGGCTCTAAGACTAACAAGGTGTTCTTTTCGGCGCACCGCTCCGATAGGAGTCATGCCGCTAACGAGTCCAACCACGCTAAGGCGCTGGACCTCCTGCGCCGCGAGGGCGTAGCATACCGCACCGTTACCGGCGCCTGGAAGGGCGCCACCGAGACCACTATCCTTATCGAGGCTAGCGACGTGCGCACGCACGAGCTGAACCTTGACCTAGCCCTAAACATGGCTCGCCTCTTCTCTCAGGACGCGGTGCTAGAAGTTGCCAACGATGATACGGCGCTCCTGCACGACACGGGCGGCGGTTCCGGGACTCGCGTCCTAGGACGTTTCCGCGAGGCTTCGAGGTCTGAGGCCTTGAGTCAGGACGGTTACACCTACGATCAAGCGTCGGACCGCTACTACGTAGTGGAGGCCGCATGACTGCCGTCGGCAACCTAGTTGCAGCTATCGTAGCGGCGGCCACCTTGACCACGTGCGGCGTGCAGGTGGTGCCCGGTCCCCAAGGTCCCAAGGGGGACGCCGGGGAGGCCGGCGCCCAAGGTGCGCAGGGTCCGAGAGGCCATAGCATCGTATTCCAGAAGACTCCAGCGTCAAGCGCGCAGTGCGCGAGCGGCGGCAACGTCTTGGTTATCGCGGTGGACTCTGACGACGACGGTCAGCTTGACCCTAGCGCCGACTCCAACGTGCAGACCTTAGTCACGTGCAACGGCTCTGACGGACAGGACGGCGAGGACGGAGCTGACGCTCCGCCTACGCAGTTCACGCCGGTAGAGATACTGAACCCGTGCGGGGACTCTCCTAGCGTCTACGACGAGGTGCTACTAAAGTTGCAGGACGGCACGATAATTGCATCCTTTAGTGATAACGCCAACGGGAAGAACACGCGCCTAAGCGTGCTCGGTAGCAACGGGTCGTTTCAGACCACCGACGGCGACGCTTGCATCTTCTCTCTGTCGGGCGGAGTGATCACCTACGAGAGCCACCACTACTAACAGACCTTTAAGGAGGGTAGACCTATGGAAGCAAGCGCAGTCAAGCTTAAGAGTATTGAGTCAGAAGGCATGAGCGTGGAGCTGTTCCAAGAGGACGGAGGCGCCACGTACCGGATCAACGTGCGTCACGACGGACAGTCCCGCACGCGAGTTTTCACTAACCCCGTCGAAGCCTTCGACCTGTTCGAGTCATACCGACAAGGTAACTAAGGCCGCTTGACCCGGTCGGGTCGTCCTGTTAGGCTTTAGTCTCCCCGGACGCCGCGCGTCACGCGCTGCGCCCTCACGAACCCCCGAGAGGTAACCCCCAACCCCCTCCTCTCGGGGGTTTTCTTTTGCCCTCCGTGCGCCTGTCTAAGAGCTAGCCGACTGACTGACAACCATACACCTTTCGAAGCGCGGGGACCGTGCGGAGCGCGTCGCGAGCGTGGCACGCGGGATGCATTACCTATCTGCATGCGGCGCTCGAAATAGTAGTTGATTAACTACGTCGAGCACGCGAGACTAGAACTTAGGAGGGTTTCACATGTGGTATTCAGCTCACGGACCTAGCGCAGCTATGAAGCTTAGCAAGCGCACCGGGACCTACTCGGCTAGCAACGTGACCTTCGACCCTATCAACATGACCGCCACGTCATTCGAATGGTGGTACTTCGTCATGCGGATCGGCGGGAAGGTCGTGTTTAACAACTACTGCTATAGCTCCTATACCAGTCGGCATCAGTCCAAGGTGCGCAGTCTCATGGCGTCGCTCGGCATCAAGATCGACTTAGAGATTGAGGCGCCTAAAGGTTTGCAGAATCTTGAGGCGGCGCTAAGCTACCACGAGTCCAAGATTCAAGGCCTAGTCGCAGAGATCCAGAAGCCTCGCACGCGTCCCGATAAGAACCGTCAGCGGGCGGAGCAGGTTAGAGAGCTGCAAGCGCGGGTAGAATCGCTGCGCAAGCTCATTCGCTCGGAGCTGAACCTTAAAGAGTTGGAGGCCGCATGAGTCATACGAAAGGACAGAGTATGAAGATCGACTATCGAAAGGTTGCCAAGGAGTTAAACGAGTTCGCTAAGGCCGGCACCTACGACAAGCCTGCCGTGCTCCGCGCCGAGTTCACTCGGTTCGAGGCGGTCCACAAGGCCATGCGCGGACGCAACGGCGTAGGCGAGCTGGTGGACCTGCGCACGCAGGTTATCGAGGCCGATGGCATCTTGATCGACCCGGACCCGCGCCTTAACTACCTGTCCGTCTACCTCAACGCGGTAACGCGTGACGGTCACGGCTTCGGGTCTGACAAGGGTGTTTTCCTGCGCCTGAAGGACGCTAAGGGCCGGTATCACTCCCTCACGGTCAAGACCGAATGGGAGCGGTCAGAGATAAACGTGGACAGCCTCATGCGGATCATCGGAGAGGACGCTCCCTCTACGTTACAGCCTGAGGAGTTCAAGCTAGGGCTAGAGGACCGGCGCAGTCGCGTGGTTCGGTTGGTAGACTCTGAGACCGATGGCACCGAGTCAGAATGGGAGCTAGGTCAGCGCCGCCGGGAGTTCGCTAAGGAGTTCTACCGTAGCTTGACCCGCGAGCTTGACGACGGCCGCACTGAGACGCTTGAGGCTATCATGGCTCACGTCGGAGGCAAGGTGGTCACGGTTTTCCTGTTCACCGAGCGCTATCGTATCTTTAACCCGGACTACTTCGAGGCGACCGCTAGCGGCTTCGAGGTCGGTTGGCACGACACGCAGACCTACAACTCTCTACCGTGCGTGCTCAAGGTCTCGAAAGCTCGGAGCATCAAGACCGTCAAGCTTTCGGACCTCGACGTAGAGCGCTCCGGGTACTACTCGCACGGCGATCAGATGCGCGTGCTCCCCGAGCAGGTTCCTCAGGTCAAGCGTTTCGCGGCTCGCTTCCGGTCCAAGGCTACCAAGCTGCGCGAGAAGGCCTTAGCTTCCGCGCTCAAGGCCGGGTGATAAGGGTTAGAGAACTTTAACGGAGGGGAGAATCGATGCTTTCGAAGTTGTTACCTAAGCTGTTCGAAGACGTAGTAACGCTTAACTTGACGTTAGGTCTCGGCAAGACTGGTAGGTCTGTTCAGGTTAGCGATGCGCTGAAGGAGGCCGCACGCAGCATCAAGGTGCGTGTATGGCTCCACAACGAGCATCCCTACCTAGGCGAGTACAAGTCTGCGCCTGACTTTATCATCCTGAACGCGCTGGACTCGATGCGGAACGGAGTTGACCCCAACGTGGTGCTAGCGCATGAGATCATCCACGCCACCGGGCATCGTACTCGGCTTGCTCGCATCGCGATAGTCGAAGGGTTCGGCTTTGGTTACCCGAGCTGCTGGTTGCGCGAGGAGCGCACCGCGCAGTACGGCGCCCAGCTCCTGATTCAGGCTTTGAAGTTAGAAGTTCCAACTATCGAGTCCGAAACCGTGGACTACATGCGACGCATGGGCCGCCCGTGCGGTACCCCTGACGTGCAGGATCGTGAGGACGCGGAGCGCGCAGTTGAGTACGTCATGCAGGCATTGCAGCAGCGGCGTGCGGAGGTAGCATGAAGACCGAGACCATCGCCGAGTTCCTAGCTCGGGGAGGCAAGATAACCAAGCTGACGAACGGGACAGACTGTCCGCCTCTCAGCGTGGTAGGGCCTTCGTCCCGGTCCAAGCGACCGCTAGACCACGACGACCGAAAAGACGGACTGTCTCCTAACCTGCGCTGGATAGGGGATCGCCACTACGCATCAGCAACCAAGAGGGAGAAGAAGCTATGACTATCCGAGCTAAGCGAAACTGTCAGAACTGCGGGAAGCCTGACCACATGACCCGCGTGGTAGACGCGCAGGCGAACGTCTTCGACGTGCGCTATCGAGTCTGCTACCGCTGCCACCCGGAGCTGGACGCAGGCTCGCACCTGAACGGGCCAGAGGGTGGGCTTCGGGCCATGAAGTCCGACCTCCGCGACGGATCTTGGGACGTGCTTGAGACGATGCCTCGGGACATGGGCTCGGAGGACGAGGCGGAGGAGTACGCGAGCGAGGACACCGTGTTGAACGTTTCGGACAGCGCGTAGAGAACTTTAACGGAGGGGAGAATCACATGTTCAAGGTAACGACAGAGATCGACAACGACAAGGTGGCAGGACTGCTCTGCACCGCCTTCGAGGGCGGCGCGAGCTACTGGGCAGAGGTGCTAGACAAGAAGGCGCCTCGACGCAAGCCGACGTTTCGTGGAGACTGGAACGAGTACACCACGTACAGCTACCCTCTGGGCACCGGCGGTCGAGTCCGCATCAAGGACCGCGAGAGCGGAAAGATCTACACGCTCAACCGAGCGTCGATCTTGAAGGGCTTGCAGCTCATGGCAGAGAAGGCGCCGAACCACTTCGGAGACTTCGTTAACGAGAATGACGACGCGGACACGGGCGACGTGTTCCTTCAGTACGCACTACTGGGAGACCTGATCTATGGCTAAGAAGAGTAACAGTCTGTTCGGCGGCTTGATGGTGGCGCTGGCTGGTTTCGGGTTCGCAGGGATGATCCTTGCTGTGATCTTGACCGTGAGCTTCGCGCTGTTCGGTCTGGTGGCCTCAGTCTACGGCATCGTGCTGGCGTTCAAGGCTAGCATCGTGCTCGGACTGGTAGTCCTGGTGGTGGAGCCCACTCCGTTCATCATCGGAGCGGTATACCTACTGACCGGCACGGACCTTGCACAGCGCGTCGTCCAGTGGGCGGCCACCTTGTGAGGTCGTAGGGATGGGACGTAGCGGGCAGCTTAGAGCGTTGCACGATGATCTTATTAGGACGTTCCTTCAAGATCCCCTGTATGACGTGAGGCCTGACGGAACTATCTGGACACTGAAGACCAAGAATGGTAGAGGAGTTAAGGAGGACTGGCACGAGGCCGGTCGGTACGACAGAGACGGGTACGTGCAGATCAGCTACCAGCAGAAGAGACTCTTGGCTCATAGGATCGTGTATCAGAGGTACAACGGCAGCCTACAAGCGGACCTTGTGGTTGACCATAAGAACGAAGTGCGAGACGACAACCGGCCGGACAACTTGCAGCTGGCGACGGCTAAGAGCAACCGGTAGTACATCGAGAGGCGAAAGGAAAGACGATGATTAACGAGAAGATGCATCGCCCCAAGTCCACAGACAAGCGAGAGCCGTACGCTCTGAAGACCCGCAAGGAGGCGGTCGCCAAGGGGCGAGAGATGCTGAAAGCTCTGAAGGACTCGAAAGGCTGGAAGGCTCACGTGCATGAGAACTTAGGCTGGCACGTGACTCTGCGAAAAGGCTCCATGAGCTTAAGCCGCTACGACGGGGTGTACTCCACGCTGTTCAACAGCGAGGGATACCTGGTAGGCGGCTCCTCTCACCTGCTGTCCGACTATCGCAGCTCAGATCCTAACAAGGTGATACGGAAGCAGTTGGAAGTGGCACGTGCGCACGTGATCAGGTGCCTTGAAGCAATCGAAGCAGTAGAGAACTAAACCGGTGGGTAAAAACACCAAAGGAGAGATTATGGGATTTTGGACTGTTGAAGCTAAAGACTACACGGGCCGTTCGCGCACCTACCCTCGGGTGGGCCGCGTGACCGCTGCTGCCTTCGCAGGGCTGACCGCCCTGACCTTGTTCTTCGGGTCCTTCGCGACCGTAGGACCTGGCGAGCGAGGCGTGTTGATCACGTTCGGCAAGCCTAGCACCGATGCCTACGAGCCGGGTTTGCACCTCAAGTACCCGTTCGTGAGCGACCTGAAGACCATCAGCGTGCGAGTGAACCGCTCGGACGTTGAGACCTCCTCCGCCTCGAAGGACATGCAGGAGGTGCGGAGCCACGTAGCCCTGAACTGGAGCGTGTCTGCTGACCGCGTGGTGGCTACCTACATGAACCTTGGAGACGAGGAGGAGATCCTCAAGCGAGTGATCGCTCCCGCCGTGTCTGAGGTGCTGAAGGCTGAGATGGCCAAGCTGACCGCCGAGGAGATCCTGACCAAGCGCATGGAGCTGAAGAAGGCCATCGACGCTGGCCTGAACATCCGCCTGGGCAACTACGGCGTGACCCTCTCTGACCTGTCGATCGTCAACCTGACGTTCTCCAAGGAGTTCACTCGGGCCATCGAGGAGAAGCAGATCGCTGAGCAGAAGGCTAAGCAAGCTGAGTACGACGCCCAGCGCGCCGTGAAGGAGGCTGACGCCGAGGTCAACCGTGCTCGCGGTCGAGCAGAGAGCCAAAAGCTCGTGCGCCAGACCATCACCGCAGAGATCCTCCAGCAGCAGGCCATCGAGAAGTGGGACGGCAAGTTCCCGCAGTACATGGGAGGCGCTGGAGCCCTCCCGTTCCTGAACATCCACGCTAAGTAACCACGAAACAGCTCCCTACCGTAGAGAACTTCTGCGGTGGGGAGAAACGAAGGAGAAGACCATGAAGCCTTACATCGCCCTGATCCTGATGCTCGTGACCACCGCCTGCTCGACCGCACCATCGAAGGGCTCCCCGGAGTACATCCGGGAGCAGGTCTTCGCCTGCCGCAGCCTCTGCGCCAACGGTGAGGTAAACATCACCAAGATCGAAGGCTTAGACTGCGTGTGCAACAAGCCTCAGCAACCCTTCATCTACAACCCGATGATGGGCGGCTCCGCCGGAGGCGGCGGGTCCAGCTCCTCAAGCTCTGGATCGAGCGGTGCAGGTACCAGCGGGGTGGCAGCACAGCCCTCTCCGCAGCTGACCCTGAGCCCGAACGCAGCCCACGCCGTAGACGCGACGGGCCGCAACATCTACAGCCAGGTCAAGGAACAGTAGAGAACTAAGACGGTGGGGAGAAACGACCATGACTAACAAGCAGATCAAGCGCCACGTTGAGATCGCACTGAGACGCTACGCTCCTGTGGAAGTTCGCGTGCATCGCTCCTCCTCAGACACCATGGACCTGCTGCTCATCAGCGAGAACTTCAAGACGGTAGGGATGTACGAGCGGATCAAGACGTGCATCGACCTGATCATGGAGCAGTCGGAGGAGATCGCGGACGAGATGACCTTCATCGTCGAGCCGGTAACTCCGGCCGAGTTCAAGACGAGGAACGCACCGTGGCCGAAGTGACGCAGGTTCGGTATGTAGGAGATAACGCGACGCACGCATGGCTCTGCCACCTTGCGACGCTGCCTGGTGCGGTGTGGGTAGAGTTCAGGGGCAACGAGATGGCGATCGTACACGAGTTCGAAGACCAGAGGAGCGGCGATGTCGAACGACAAACTAAAGCAGGCTAAGGATCGGATCGAGAAGGCGTTGGCCGCTAACGGTCCGTACTCGCACAACATCATCTCTATGGCTCTTGGCGACGTGTTCAACAACCTCGGACAGCAGGCGGCTAACGACCTGATTGACGAGTACGAGCTAGAAGACCTAGGTTGGGAGAAGAAGCATGAGTAAGCAAGCGAGATCGATACTAGAGGTTGCGTACCAGGACGCTCTGTCACACGTGAGCCGCTTCGTGAAGGAGGGCCAAGAGGTGACCTGGGCTAAAGGTCGATACAAGGGACGCCAAGCGCAAGTTACCTCCGTGTCTATAGACCTCGACGGAAGCGTGTACCTAAGCGTGCGTACCCGAGCTGTACGTCGGGGCCAATTTGACCCTGACTTCATCGACGACAACGACCTGTTCCACAGGACAGCGAAGTACCCTGACGACTTCGGGATCGTGATCCCATGAGGAACAAGCAGTGGCGAAAGATCCTGAGCCTACCCTACGCAGACACCCTCCCGGACTACCAGCTGGAGACGGTGCTTGAGATCCGCAAGCACTGCCCGGAGCTTGCACACCTGGCAGCTCACAAGCTGGCCACGCTGTGGGAGGAGTTCTCCGACGACCGCTGCGCCGGGTGGTTGGTCCACGAGGGCGAGATGATCCAGGAGTTTTGGGAGTGGTGCGACGAGGACGTGTACGACAACCAAGACGAGGACGGAGAGGAAGAATGACTACGTTACCAACGCTCTACAAGCAGTCGACTACGGGAGCTATCCAGCAGTGGACCGTCTCCGTGAGAGAGTGCATTGCCAAAGAATTCACCAACCCGGTTAAGTCTGCAGAGGTTACTACCGTATATGGTCAGGTTGGCGGACAGATGCAGTCCACCACAGATACGGTGTCTGAAGGCAAGAACCTAGGAAAGGCTAACGCCACGAACGCTTGGCAGCAGGCACACCTCCAGGCGAAGCAGCAGTGGGACAAGAAGAAGAAGCAAGGGTACACCGAGTCTCTGGAGCAGGCTCAGACCACCACGAACGTGCTGGCCGCCATCAAGCCGATGCTTGCTCACGTGTACGAGGATCACCCTAAGAAAGTGACGTGGCCTGCCTACGTGCAGCCGAAGCTTGACGGGATGCGCTGCATCGCGATCGTGAAGGACGGGAAGTGTACGCTGTGGTCTCGCACGCAGAAGCCGATCGACACCATGCCGCACGTGATCACTGAGGTGGAACAGTTGGCCGACAGCTCAGGAGAGGCGAACTTCATCCTGGACGGCGAGCTGTACTCCCACAAGTACAGCGACAACTTCAACGAGATCATGTCGATGATCAAGCGGAGCACCATCCATCCCAACCATCGCCAGGTTCAGTACCACGTGTACGACCTCGCGTCGTCTTCGCTTAACTTCGAAGGGCGTCTGGTCCAGCTGCGAGGCATCCTAGACTGGGCCGGCGATAACTCGCCAGTCAAGTGGGTCAATACCACGAAGGTCTCGAACGAGGAGGAGATGCTGACTCACCAGGCGGACATGATCTACCGAGGCTACGAGGGCTTGATGTACCGCAACGCGGACAGCTTCTACGAGGGCAAGCGCTCGCACGGCCTGCTCAAGGTGAAGACGTTCCGCGACGAGGAGTTCATCACGTGCGGCGTAGAGGAAGGTAACGGCAAGCTACAAGGCAAGGCTGGTGCCATCTGGTGCCTGACCAAGGACGGGAAGCGCTTCAAGGCTAAGATGCAGGGCGCTCTTGAGAGCCTGACGGACTACCTGGAGAACTTCAACACCAAGTACATCGGGCGCCCGCTTACCGTGAAGTTTCAGAACTACACCCCAGATGGGGTACCTCGGTTCCCTGTGGGTATCCGGTTCCGGGAGGTCGAATGACAGTCTACATCGTCGAGAACGGAGAACGGTACGAGGGCGGCAGCGTAGTAAGCGTTCACTCCTCGTACGCTAAGGCGGTTGAGGCTGCTCTAGCAGTTCAGACCCACTTCGCGGGAGGTTGGAAGCCCGACGGAGAAGATCACTGGACGAACGGCTGTGACTACGTAACAGTTTTACAGTACGAGGTAAAAGAATGAGCAGACCTTCCCCGTTGAACCAAGGTACGGACGTTGAGATCCTAGACCGGCTGTCGGCCGGCGTAGGGAGCAAGCTGATCGGTGACGAGGGGCAGGGACCTGAGGTGATCGAGGTCACCGCAGTAGGCTTGCAGCACATCCTGGCTCGTAGGGTCAGGAACTCTAAGAACCAGACCGTCTTCGACGCCGAGACCATCTGGACGCTTGCTCACCGCGACTGGAAGGTGTTCCGTGGTTGACGTTCGGGTTGTGGCCCTCGCTCTGTGGGTGGTGTTCCAGCTGTTTAGCTCTGGCTACCTGCTGTACCGCGTGTTCAAGATGATCAAGGAGGCTAGACGTGAAGAGCTTGAGAGAAAGAACTGACGCTGAGCTGTTCGCCGAGGAGCGACGCCTTCAAGAGGTGGTAGCCCTTCAGCAGGACGTGATCGAGGAGATCAAGAAGGAGCGAGCTGCTCGCGTCAACGGCATCCGGATCGGAGAGCGCGTGGAGTACAAGGGCAAGACCTACCAGGTCGCAGACTTCGAGTACGGCTGGCCCAAGCTCGCCGCGATCAAGAAGGACGGCACCGTCTCCAAGACCCACAAGTACGCCTACAACTGGAAGGACTGGAAGACAGGCAAGGCTCTCAGCCCCTTCAACTCGGACGTGTTCTTATGAGCTGGCTCGCTATCTTCTACGTATCTTACGGCGCCGGCTTCTACGCAGGAGCTGCCATCTGCCGGATGAAGATGTTCCGAGACACCACCAAGATGGGCGTCCTTCGAGGCGTTCTCCTGATGGCCGTATGGCCTATCGTCCTACCTGCGTTGTGGTACACAGTCGCTCACGAGGAGGCTTAAGTGGACGTCATCCTGGAGCTGAAGTTCGGGTCCCACCTCTACGGCACGTCTACCCCGAAGTCCGACCTAGACTTCAAGGGGATCTACATCCCTTCTGCCAGGGAGATCGTGCTTGGTACCTTCAACGCGACCGTTCAGGTCAAGCGCAACAAGGCGCACGGAGAGCGTAACACCAAGGACGACGTGGACCGTGAGTACGTGAGCCTCAACCGCTTCATGGAGCTGCTCTGCGAGGGGCAGACGATGGCGTTGGACATGCTGTTCGCTCCCAAGGAGATGCGAACGTTCGAGGACCCTCGCCTGATCTGGATCTTCGACCGCATCTACGACAGCCGGCACGAGTTCGTGAACAAGAACGTCAACGCGTTCGTAGGCTACGCCAAGCAGCAGGCCGCTCGGTACGGCATCAAAGGCTCTCGTATGGACGCTCTGCGTCGCGTGCTCAACCTCCTGTCGCTCTACCCAGGAAGAGACAAGCTCTGGAGCTACGAGGAACGCATCCTGGAGCTGGTGGCTACGAGCAAGGAGTTGGTCTCTCTTGAGAAGACTCCACTGATCGAGGTAGTGGACATCAAGGGTCCGAGAGGAACGCCCGAGAAGCATCTGTCGGTCGCCAACCGTAAGATCCCCTTCCACGCCACGGTGCAGTTCGCCCGTCAGGTCTACCAGCGGGTCTACGACGAGTACGGAGCGAGGGCCGTCAAGGTGAGCCTGTCTGGCGGTCGGGACTACAAGGCACTCTCTCACGCCATCAGGGTCAACGCCGAGGCGAAGGAGCTTCTGGAGACAGGTCACATCACGTTCCCACGACCGGAGGCAGAGCTTCTTCTGGCCGTGAAGAACGAGCAGGTTCCCTTCGAGAAGGTTTCAGAGATCATCGAGAAGGGTCTAGCAGACCTCATGGACGCGCAGCCAGAGTCGAAGCTGCGAGAGCGCCCGAACTTACAAGCAGCGCAGGATCTCGTGTACGAGGTCTATGCGGCACAGGTTAGAGGCGAGCTAGGCTAGCTCTCTGACTGGTTGATGAAGATCTTGAGGCGGTTCACGAAGGCCTTGCCTTCGGAGTCCAGGTGGTCGAGCACTGTCAGCTCCGTCCCGTCCACCTTCGTGTTCAGGAACATCTTCACCTTGTTCACGGGGAGGCCTGACCGCAGCACGAGGAAGTGGACCAGCTCGATCAGAGCGTCTTCAGACTCGCTAAATTGACGCGGCACGGGGTACCTTCAGCCACTTGAGGATCTTGACCTCGCGGTCAAGGAAGAAGTTCAGGATGCTTGCTGGGATCGCCAGGCCGAAGCCTGCGGAGTCCGTCTCGCGCACGTACTCGAACGACATCATGACGCCCACCAGACGTCCTCGGGAGTCGAACACACCAGATCCGGAGTCTCCAGGCTGTACGATCACGCCGGTCGACTGGACCAACTCGGGCTTGCTCTGAGGAGTGTCTTGGATCGTGAACGTGACGGAGGTGACGCCTCTGCGAACGATCAGCGGAAGGTTCACCGGAAAGCCTCCCGCGATGACCTCTTCGCCGAACGGAGCGTCGTACTGAGCTACGTCCACCGGAGAGGTGCCGAAGCTCTTCTTGACCTTTACCAGGCACAGGTCTGCGCTCTTCGACATCTTGATCTCCTCGACGATCGCGCTTCCTCGGAGGGAGCTTACGATGCCGCCCTGCTTCATGAAGTCGTCGCAGACGTGAGCGTTGGTCAGGACCAGGCTCTCGGCCTTAGAGGAGGATAGGATGACCCCGCTACCGTGACCTGTGGCGCTTCGGAGGTAGGTGGTGACCTCTCGGACCTCTGCTGGGGTCTTGGGGCGCGGAGGACCCAGTCGGGAGCATCCTGCGACCATGATCATGACGTTGAGGCAGATGATCGCCGCCGTGACTACTGGTTCAGCTAGCGAGATCAGGCGGCGTAGGCTCATGTGCTCCTCAGTTCAGGTCCCGACCTCTGGTACCGTCCGGGTCTTCTAGGTCGTGGATGCTCAGCTGGAGCGCGTGGCTGATGGCCGACATGCTCCGGATGTGCGTCTTCACCAGCATCATCATGTCCTTGCGGTGCTGGGGGTTCATGCCTTCCGCGCTCCTCAGGAACTCGAACTCGTCGCCCATGGCCTGCATGGCGACGGAGGTCAAGGTACAGGCGGAGAGGTAGGCCTTCCTGTCAACAAGTATGACCGTTTCGGGGTCGCGTTTGCGGGAAGACTTCTTAGCCATCTTGTTTCAACACCTTATCTGCAAGGCCGAGCTTGACGCTCTCCTCCGCGCTTAGGAACGTGTCGTGGTCAAGAAGGTGGCGCAGCCGTTGGAGGGTGTACAGAGGGTCTTTCTTCTTCATCTTCGCCAGGTAGATCTGCTCCATCTTGTTAGAGAGCTTCTTCTCCTGATCGGCCCACTTGATGCCGGTCTTAGAGTGACCAGAGAACGCCAAGGTGCCGTAGTGGATCATCTGGCTGGAGTTTGGGTGCATCACCCGCTCGTCGGCCGCCTGGAGGATCACAGAGCCCATGCTCATGGCGTGTCCTAAGACCTCGATGGTCACATGACTACGGCAGGCTACGATCGCGTCGTAGATCGCGAAGCCGTGGTACATGTCCCCGCCGGGGTTGTTCATGATGATGGTGATAGGTTCCTTCGCTATCGCGTCCAGGACCCTCAAGTTCTTAGCGATGCGCTCTACCATGAACGCATCTACGCCGCTCTCGCCTTCGTCTGACGCGGTCAGACTGCCTAGGTAAAGGGTACGGGTGGGGATGTGGACCCCATACTCGTGAAACCGGTCAAGGTCGTCACGCGAATCACGCTTAGGCATCGCGACCTCATTTCTTCACAGGTTCGATAAGCTTCAGCTCGTCGATCTTGCGGGAGTGGGTCTCGATCTCGCGTCGCAGGAAGGTCTTGTAGGTCTCCGGGCTCTTCGCACGCTTCTGAGGCACAGGGCTCGTCAGCTTGTTCTTCAGGTCGTCAACGTATCGGGTCAAACGGGTCAGCTTGTCGTTAGCCATGCAGCCTCCTAGGAGTTCTTCTTCTGGTCACACTTCGTGCAGTAGTGGTACTGCTGGGTCAGGCCTACGTACTCGCGCCAGCTGTGCTCGCACTCGTCGAACTGAGATAGCTCGCTCATGGCAGCTGCCGCGATGCGCGGCTCAAGCTTCGAGTAGTCTACTGTTCCGTTAGGGATCGGGATGGTAAGGTTCTCCTTCGGAGAGAAGTGCTTAACTTCTACCTCTTTACCTTCGTAGATGAACTTGTACTTGTAAGGCTGATTGAGGCGAGCGAGAGCCCGGTTCTCGCGACGAACCTTCTCCTCGCGTCGAGCGCGAGGGTTCGGGTGCTCTTCGAGCCGTGGATGGTACATCACGGAGCCGTCAGCATGAACTCTTGCGTTACCGAAGGGTGTC
>CAYLHJ010000013.1:0-18097 GCA_964383705.1 uncultured Candidatus Saccharibacteria bacterium
AAAAGAAAGGTGTAGATTATGTCCTCTCAACAGAAGACGGCTCTTTTGTCTGCTTCCGACAAAAGAGGTCTCGAGAGTTTTGCCCGCGAACTTGTTGCCTTGGGATGGAATATCCTCGCTTCTGCCGGAACGACGAAATACTTAGTCGAGCGAGGTATCCCGGCACGCGATGTGGCTGAGATCGTTGGGCCGCCAATCCTCGGTCACCGCGTTGTCACACTTTCGCGAGAGATTCATGCGGCCCTTCTCGCCCAAGACACGCCGGAAGACCGCGCAGAACTCGCACGACTCAACATCCCATTCATCGACCTGGTCTATGTGAATTTCTATCCCCTAGAAGAAGAGATTGAGAGACCCGGTTCCACCTTAGAGTCAGTCATTGAAAAGACAGACATCGGTGGCCCGACTCTCCTACGTTCTGCTGCGAAGGGTCGACGCCTTGCGATAAGCTCGGAAGATCAGTTCGACGGAGTACTCAGATTCATCAGGGGCGAAATGGCAACCATGCCTGAAGATTGCATCCGCATGATTTCGGCCTTGGCATCTATGGCCGAGGGTCGTGTATCCATTTACTGCATTGCCTCTGGTCGCTTCCATGAGAAAGTGGCAACCGGGCAGAGATAACAAGCCACTCAAGAAAGTCACTCGACAATATCTGGGTGGCTTTCTTTTTGTAATACAAAAAGAACTTCCCATCATTTTTTAGTATAATCAGAGCAACAATATGAATAGAAAAATTATATATATAGTTATCGCTGTTTTATTAATCGCTATCGGGTTTTTTATATATTCAGATAGCAAAAAAGCTGAGCAAAGTATTCCTCAAAGTTTGAGATATGAAAATATTGATTTTGGAATTTCATTTTCATATCCAAAAGGATATATTCTTTCTGAAAGAGAAGTCGGCAATGGAGAAAGAGCCCAATATGCGATTACATTAATCCGTGAAGAAGATGCAGTCCCCCCAGAAGGCGGTGAAGGACCAACTTCAATAAATTTTGATATCTTCCAAAATAATCTTGATAAACAATCAATATTAAACTGGATGAACGGAAACGCTTATTCAAATTTTAAACTTTCAGATGGCACTTATTCTCAAACGACAGTAGATGGGACGGGCGCATTAAGATACAGCTGGGATGGACTATACCCAGGAAGAACTGTCGCCTTTATTCACAAAGACTCGATTATCGCAGTAAGTGGAACATATCTCTCACCCCAAAACAAAATCTACACAGATTTTGAATCGGTAATAAATTCTTTAGATTTAAGATAGGGTTTTTAAATATTCTTTAATCTCTACGAATTGACAAATTGGCTGACTTCGTATATAATAGGTAGGTAAACATTCTCACTCGTTTTCTTTTGAAAGTAATTTCTTATTATCCTTTCAATTGAAGGGATAAGCTATATAACGCGCGAGACGGTTTGAAATAAATATGTATCAAAAAAATACCCATAAACGGGCGTCCTTTAGAGGGAATAGCTCGGGAAGGCCGAATTTTAGACGTTTCTCTCCAAGACCTCAGCAAAGACGAGGAAGAGGAATGGGACAACACCTAGATATAAGCACTTTTATTAACAAAGCCGTTGTTGTTGAAGAAACAGAACAGCATTTTGTTCCGGAGCATTCATTTGCAGATTTTGCTATTGATGAGAGATTAAAAAACAATATAAAGACAAAGGGTTATGTTGCTCCAACCCCAATCCAAGACCGAGCAATCCCCCACATACTTCACGGCAAGGATGTCGTAGGAATAGCAAATACGGGAACAGGAAAAACAGCAGCCTTTCTTATTCCACTAATACATAAAATTCTTCTCAATCCAAAAGAGAATGTGCTTATTGTCGTGCCTACTCGCGAACTTGCTATTCAGATCGACCATGAATTTAAGAAATTTTCTCCAGCCTTGAGTCTGTTTTCTACTTGCTGTGTTGGAGGCACACCGATTGGCCCTCAGATTCGAAACCTCAGATACCATAATCATTTTATTATCGGAACTCCGGGAAGATTAAAAGATTTGATAGAGCGCAAGGTCCTTGATCTATCAAAGACTAAAACAGTGGTATTAGATGAAGCAGACCGCATGCTTGATATGGGATTCATCGCCGATATGCGATTCCTTATGTCAAAAATGCCCTCCGACAGACATACATTATTTTTCTCGGCGACACTTTCTAAAGATATTGAGAAATTAATTAGTGATTTTTTGCGCGAGCCAGTTTCTATCTCCGTAAAAACCCGCGATACATCAAAAAATGTCGATCAAGATATTGTGAGAATGAAAGCCGGCCAAGATAAATTAATTGCTCTACAAGAATTATTGAAACAAGACGGCTTCAATAAAGTGCTCATATTCGGAAGAACAAAGCATGGTGTAGAAAAACTTTCAATAAGTCTTTCTCGACTTGGATTTAAAGCCGAGTCTATCCATGGCAATAAAAGTCACGGCCAAAGACAAAGAGCCCTTACCCTTTTCAAAGAAGGAAAAGTTCAAATCTTGGTTGCTACAGATGTTGCAGCAAGAGGATTGGATATTGTTGGAGTTTCTCATGTCATCAATTATGATATCCCCGCTACATACGAAGACTACATTCACAGAATAGGTAGAACTGGCCGTGGAGATTCTTCGGGTAAAGCGCTGACTTTCGTTTAAAGATAAAACTACTTTCGTTTCTTTAGAGACGCTTCCATAAAAGCAGTGAAAAGCGGATGCGGACGAAGAGGCCTTGCTTTAAACTCTGGATGAAACTGTGAGCCAATAAAGAAAGGATGAGTCTTTAAAGGTAGCTCTGCAATTTCGCATAAGCTGCCATCTGGTGATTTCCCAGAAAAAATCATACCCTTTGATTCTATCTGCGAGACAAATTTTGGATTTACTTCATAACGATGGCGATGCCTTTCCGATATCTTATTTACTCCATATGCCTTATGCGCCAAAGTTCCTTCTTTTAAAATAGCTGGGTATGCACCTAGCCTCATAGTTGCTCCATATTTACCATTAGCCATATAGCTTTTTTGATCTAGCATTATATCAATCACAGGATGAGTGGTTTTGGGATTTACTTCGCAAGTGTGCGCATCTTTCCAACCACAGACATGCCGAGCAAATTCAATAACGGCGAGTTGCATACCATAACAGAGCCCTAAATATGGGATTTTTTTCTCCCTAGCATATTGAATTGCAGATATAATGCCCTCTACCCCAGAGTTACCGAAACCGCCGGGAACAATAATCCCATCATAGTTTGAAAGCTCCTTGAGAGACGATTTTTTTGTTTCAAAATCTTTTGAATTAAAATATGTGAGTTTTGGTTTTACACCCAAAGCATAACTTGAAAATTTAATCGCTTCTAAAACTGAAATATAGACATCTGAAAGAACGTAGTCACCTGAATCAAAGTATTTTCCAACCACAGCTATAGATAATTCTTTTTTTATTTTCTTTGTCTTAGAGACAAAATTATTCCAGACTGCAAAATTGGTTTTTCGATTCTTCTTAAGGTGAAGGACCTTAAGTAAAATATCGCCCATCTTATCTTTCTCAAAATTAATCGGAACATCATAGATACTGTCTACGTCTGGAGCAGAAATCACATTTTGAGGAGAAATATTACAAAATACAGCAATTTTTTCTTTCCTTTTTTGGTCAAGAGGTTTATCACTGCGAGCAATAATAATGTCAGCCTGAACACCAGCACTATTAAGCGATCTGGAGGCATATTGGGT
Organism: uncultured Candidatus Saccharibacteria bacterium; assembly: GCA_964383705.1. Classification (GTDB taxonomy): domain Bacteria; phylum Patescibacteriota; class Minisyncoccia; order Phycocordibacterales; family Zambryskibacteraceae; genus CAYLHJ01. Next base: position 3,731 of record CAYLHJ010000013.1, read on the forward strand.
CGGCTTAGTTTTCATTTCACCAATTTTTGATGGTATTGGAATATATGAAACCATAACAACTCCGACATCGTCTGGATATTTTGTCCGCATCATGCGAGCAGCTTCAAGAAAAATTATATTTTGATATTCCCCCACCGTCCCACCAATTTCAATAACAGCAATATCCGCTTTCTCTTTTTTTGCCGCCATCTCAATACGACTAATAACTTCAAGGGGAATGTCTGGCACCACTTCAACATTTTTTCCTTTATATTCTAAATTGCGTTCTTTGCGAATAACTGCTTCGTATATTCTTCCTGTTGTCATGTAATTGACCCGAGACAAATTGACATCAAGAAATCTTTCATAATTGCCCATATCCTGATCGGTCTCGTCACCATCATCTAATACAAAAACCTCTCCATGTTCTGTTGGATTCATTGTGCCCGCATCGACATTTATATATGGATCAATCTTTAAAGCTGTTACCTGAAAACCTTTTGCTTGAAGAATTTTTGCAATAGAAGAGGAGGCGATACCTTTGCCGACCCCCGACATTACCCCACCGACGACAAAGATATATTTTCTATGCTTCATGTTTAAAATTAAAAATGATGATTCAGAAAAATCGCCTTGAGACACGCGAGAGTTATTCTGTCATATCCGTTTGGAATGATAGTCTTCATTTTTAAATATAAAAAACTTATCTATACTGTAAGATATTTTCTAACCGCAAGATAGCTTGACAGGGCTCCAATAACAATGCCAGAAGCTAAAATTATGAGGAAAATCTGTCCAAAATTTTTGGTATAGTATTCGAAAACATTAAGCCCTATAAAGAAGTTAGCTGTAGCCCCACCAAGCCAGTATGTCACTGGGTAAAAAATGATTAAAGTAAGGATACCAGCCACCACTCCATAGATGATGCCGGCAATTATAAATGGCCCGCGAATATAGAAAGTGCTTGCTCCAACAAGACGCATAATCGATATTTCTTCACGAGAGACGTAAATAGCAAGACGAATAGTATTTAAAGTGATGATAATAGAGAGGATTACAAGAACCATAGTCAGAAGTGAACCAAGATTTTCTGCAGAATCAATAATCTTAGTTAATTTATCTATTGCCGGTTTATTTTGATAATAATTCACTTTATCTACGATAGAGGCCCCATCTTCAGAAAGAATCTGATTGCCTTCTAGAAACTGAGCGATGCCTTCATATTGTGATGGATTTTTTGCTTTTATATTCAAAGTTGCACCGAGGGGATTTTCATCAAGTTCATCTAACGCCTGAAGTGTAAATTCATCATTTTCATGACGGACTTTAAAGTCTTGAAGAGCTTGTTCTTGAGAAACATAAACAACAGAAGAGACTTCTGGTAATCCTTCTAGAGTTTTCTGTAGACCTAAAATATCTTCTTCTGAAGCGCTCGTTACAAAATAAACATTAATATCAACTTTATTTTTTATTTCTGTAAGAGAAGTGTTTAAAATTGCCGAGACAAAGATAAGAGAACCGATAACAGAGAGAGTTATGATCATCACTAAAATAGAAGAAAGTGAGACGAATGCATTTCTCGTAAAATTTGAAAAACCGCTCCTAATTATTCTTTTTACATTAAGCCAAAGCATACTTATATTATATATCGTCCTTCTTTATCATCTCTCACCACCCTTCCCCCTTCCATAGTAATAACTCGACGAGAAAGAGAGTCAATGACTCCTTTATTGTGAGTCGTAAGAATCACGGTTGTGCCCAAGTCATTAATTTTTTTAAGTATCTGAACGATTTCGTAAGTATTTACTGGATCTAGGTTGCCAGTCGGTTCATCAGCAATAATTATATCAGGCTGGTTGACGATAGCCCGAGCGATAGCTACTCGTTGTTTTTCTCCACCTGAAAGTTCATTTGGGAAACTCCAAATCTTTTTTCCCAAATCTACAAGCTCAAGAACATGGGGCACATCTGACTCAATCTCTTCATCAGACCGGCCAGCCGCCTCCATACTAAAAGCGATATTTTCATAGACATTTTTATTTGGAAGAAGTCTGAAATCTTGGAATATAACCCCAATCCTGCGACGATATTCTGGAACTTCATTATGTTTTAAGGAGTGAACATCTGTTGAACCAAAAAAAACTTTGCCTTCGCTTGGTTTTTCTTCCGTCAGAATAAGCTTCAAGAGAGTGGTTTTGCCTGCTCCTGAATGACCCACAATAGATACAAATTCCTGTGGCTCAACTGCGAAGCTTACATCAATCAGAGCTGCAGATTCATCAGGATATATTTTAGAAACTTTATCAAAATAAATCATTACTGGGTTATTTTAGCACAGTAAAACTATCATTTCAAAAAATAATATTTTTATTGCCAACTTATGATAAATCTCTTTCTGCCTCTATAAATTCATCGAGCCCCCCATCAAGAACAGAATCAATATCTGAGGTTTCAACACCCGTTCGGTGGTCTTTAACCATCTTATATGGATGCATCACATATGAACGAATTTGATTGCCCCACTCAATCTGGGTTGTCTTTGATATGTACATACCTTTTTCCTTTGCTATTCTCTCCTCTTCAAGTCTTTTATAAAGTTTGGCTGTGACAATTTGAATCGCTTTTTCTTTGTTCTGAGCCTGTGAGCGTTCTGAAGTAACGTGCGCAGAGATATTCGTAGGAATATGCACAACCCTAACAGCGGTTTCTCTTTTATTTACATTTTGCCCACCAGGCCCTCCAGATCTTGAAAGCTCTACTCTGATTTCAGATTCAGGAATCTCTACATCAGAAGTTTTTTCAAACTTTGGAATTACCTCAACAAGAGAAAACGATGTGTGGCGCATTTTTTTTGCATTAAACGGAGAAACACGAACAAGTCGGTGAACTCCGGACTCATTCTTAAGCGTTCCATAAACATTTTTCCCTTGAATTTCAATCGTAATATTTCTGTAACCACCATGATCATTTTGGTTTTCATGAATAAGCGAATATGACCATCCCATTTTTTCTATATATTTAAAATACATTTGCAGAAGGATTGCAGAAAAATCTTCCGCATCATCTCCCCCAGCGCCAGAAAAAATCGTCATAATCGCATCACCCTTGTCATATTTACCAACACCCGCCAAAATATTTTTCAAATCTTCCATCTCACGAATCATCGCTTGAGCTTTATCTTTATCAGACCAAAAATCAGCCGAATTCATCGCCTCTTCAATCTCTTTTATTCTTTTCTCTTTTTGATCTTTATTCACAAGGGTGATTATAGCAAAAGAAAAGGGCGCCAGTGGTGTATGGCGCCCCGCTGTTCGATACTGCGATTTCGCCCACTCTTTCGAGCAACGCTACTTTCTTCAGGCCGTAATCTTTATTGACGGGTATCTAATCCGCCTGAGCGATGGATGGGTGCTTCCATCCTAAGACTTGGCCTTCGAACAGGGCCCCTAGCACAAACCAACCTTGGGGTAGGACCATTTCCCCCATCCGAATGATGAGCAAGCGTCGGAACATGTCGGATACATGTATTGGGAAGTACCCCCCGACGATTACACCGGCCAAAAGGGTTGGACCTAGCCGTCATCGCCTTGGTAAGCCATTACCTCACCAACTAGCTGGTAGCCGCCTGATTCGTCCTTCAGACTTGACCGGTTTTTGAATTATAAACATTCTCTCAACAAAATCAATTGAGCCACCTCGCAGGATCGAACTGCGGACCCCGTCTTTACGAAAGACGTGCTCTACCAACTGAGCTAAGGTGGCTTTAACGGATTGGAGCCAATGATCGGGATTGAACCGATGACCTCGTCCTTACCATGGACGTGCTCTACCAACTGAGCTACATTGGCGTATCCAATATTAATACCACGAAGATATATGTTTCACAAAAAGCCCAGCAAACCCAAGTAACTATTTCTGGTCATCAATATAGAATTCGTAGTATGCAAGCGTAATCACGGCGGTCATACTTATCCAAATAATAAATTCCTCCAGGGGAAACTTTGTATTCAAAATTTGAACCCAACCGATAAAATTGTCCCCAGGAAAAGACCACTGCCCAAGTCTTAGAGCCACCAACTCAAAGGATAGATGTAGGCAAAATATATATATTTGTGTTTTTAAAAACTTATATCTTAGGGCCGGATATGCCAACAAGACTGTTACAACTGGGAGAACCCCGAAGATTAGCCCGATCCAGAAATATGCGTATGAAATTATTAGTAGTTGAGGAAAAATTACTAAATTTGTAATAAAAATTAACACAAGCAGACCAACAACAGCGAGAAGATATTTAAAGTGGGTATGTTCTGGTTTATGAGGACGATGATCACTAAAATGTTTATAAAATAAAACCACGGTATAGACACCCAAGAAAAACCAGATTGAGTCTTCGATAGGCAAAATATCAAAAAACCTGAAATTAAAGATAGTAGATACCCACCATGCCCCATCTTTTACAGCAACATAATCAAGAATAAAAAATAATATAGTGGTTACCAGACTAAACAATGCGACCCTCTTAATATTTTTAGGCTCCCTAAAAGATAACCAAATAGATGGAAGTCCATAGAAAAGCAAAATTGATATAAGTAAATTTGTCTTAAAAATTATAGATAGCGTTGGAGCTATAATTAGGAATCCAATTACAATTGCAAGATCAAGAGATTTGTTTTTATTCATACAAAAATTATAACAGTTCCATGCCCTATAGACCTGTGAACTTTCTATGATTTGCCTATTAGCCAAGCTCGATGCGCGGTCAACCGGACTTGAACCGGCAACCTCTCGCGTGACAGGCGAGTGCTCTAACCAGTTGAGCTATGACCGCAATGGGATAAAACTACCAGATTTTTAACTCCTGAGCAAACGACATTTTACTCAACCTACTTTTTGTCGGCGACAGGAATCGGTCACAACTCTGCTACGCAGGTCGCGACCCCGCCTCATACTCGCTTCGCGAGACATTCCGGCCTTCGATTCCTGCCCGCAAACAATACCTTGTTTACTTGCCTCACTTTGTGTCGGCGACAGGAATCGAACCTGTGACCTGAGGCTTATGAGTCCTCCGCTCTAACCAACTGAGCTACGCCGACATTTATCAACTAAATTATTATATTCCTTTTCTCCAGAGTACCTGCGCTTGATTAACCAAGACAGCTACGCCGACATTGCTAACCCACCTATTATATAATTTTCATTTATAAAAATAACCCCTAATAATTGGGATTATTTTTATACTTGTTGCGGGTATCAGAATTGCACTGATGCCTACAGGTTATGAGCCTGTCGAGGTACTACTCCTCCAACCCGCTATTAACATAGACAGGGACTCATTATACAAATAATTTTGACTTTGACAATGTTAAATAAACTTAAATTCTTCAAAAACAGAACGATAAAGCCCAATGACTCGACGAGCTTCTCTTTCTGTAATAACAAAATCCGCTCCCTCGTGAGCAATAACATTTCGAACCTTGTGTGCCTCCCACGCAGATTCTATAGTTTCAAAATCACTTTTCTCAACAATCTTTAACTTATCTGAAACAGTCTCTCCCCTGTAACCCATCACATCTAAAAGTTCATTTAAAACAATATCTGCTTCTAAGATTGCAAGTTTCCATTCGCTCGGATTGTCCGTATTCATATGCTCCAAAATCCTTTTCCATCTACGATTTTCTTTAATTTCTCCATTAGCTTTGGTAGCAGGAGGAGTGTTATAAATACTATTTTGTTCAGCACTAATCTTATTCAAAGAAAAGATATTCTTAGCAATACCAAAAATTGCTACAGACGAAATTACAAAAGAAATTAATTTCAGCGTTGGTAATATGTGAACAGAAAAATAATTACCGATTACTCCGCTCTCAAAACTATCTTTGATAACCCCAATAAATGCATCAAACCTAGTAAGAATAGCACTCACCAATAAAGATACGAAAATAATTACAACAATCGTTTCAAATGGATCAGGTGACGATGGTTTTGAAGTCTTTTCTGCCATATTATTCTTCCCCCAAAAATTTTTTACCAATATGAAATAAAATATCTTCTCTATATTGAGGCGCGAATATTTGAAGACCTAGGGGGAGTTTCTCCCCAGAAACTTCGGCGAATCCAGATGGGACACTTATAGCGGGATTGCTTGTAATATTGGCTGTAACAGTAAAAATGTCAGCAAGATACATTTGGAGTGGGTCATCAACTTTCTCCCCTATTTTAAACGCCGGTGTTGGCGTTGTTGGAGTAACAATGACGTCAACATCATTTGTGAAGGACCGTTTGAAATCATCGCTTATAAGCGAACGAACCGCATTGGCTTTGCCATAATAAGCATCATAATATCCAGCTGAGAGAACATAGGTGCCAAGCATAATACGGCGACGAACTTCTTTACCAAAACCTTCACGACGAGTAAGCAAATAATCAGCAAGTAAATCTTCCCCATTGAGATGGAGTCCATATTTAACTCCATCGAAACGCGCAAGATTTGAAGACGCTTCAGCTGGCATAAGAATATAGTAAACGGCGAGAGATTGTGAGATATTTGGCAAATTAACATCAACAATTTCAAAACCAAGCTTATTCAACTTCTCTAACGAACTCCTGAAGTTATCTGAAACCTCTTGACTCAAACCAGAAAGTTGGGAGAGAAATGTTGGAACCCCAACCCTAATTTTTTTTGGAACATTATTCTCAGATTCTGGATAGAAAGAAGTGCTGTCTAGTGGATCTTTGCCACGAATCGCATTAAAGATAATCTGCGAATCATCAACTGTTTTTGTTATGGGACCAATCTGGTCTAAAGAAGAACCCAAGGCCATAAGCCCATAACGAGAGACACTGCCATATGTCGGCTTCAAACCAACACAACCACAAAAACTAGCCGGCTGACGCACAGATCCCCCCGTATCAGAACCCAAAGCCGCAAGAGCTCCGTTCATAGCTATCGCCGCCGCTGAGCCACCAGATGAACCACCGGGCACCCTTGTAGTATCAATAGGATTTCTAGTCACACCAAAAGAGGAATTCTCTGTAGAACTACCCATAGCAAATTCATCCATATTTGTCCTTCCCAGGAAAATGACACCAGCCGCCCTAAGTTTTGCCGTAACAGTAGAATCATATGGAGAAACAAAACCTTCTAAAATATGTGAAGCAGCTGTCACCTTGCGACCCTCTATTAGGATGTTGTCCTTCATAGCAAAAGGAATACCCGTAAGAATATTGCTATTTTCATCTTTTATTTTTTCTTGAACAATTTCTGCCTGCTTTTCAGCATCATCAAAAATTTCAAGATAAGCATGAATATTGGGATTTTTTTCTTCGATCACCTTTAAATAGGCGCGAGTGAGCTCTAGGGCGGAGATACGACCCTTCTTCATTTCTTCATGAGCCTTTCGTATTGATAGCTTTGATAAATCAATCATAAATTAAGAATTTTCTTAACTTTAAAATATTGTCCTTCTCTGTCTGGAGCTTCATCTAAGATTTTATTGGTATAAATACCTGATTCGTGCGGATTATTATCTTTACGAAATACATTTGAGACGTTTAGATTTTCACCACCCATCTGAGAAGAAACATTTTGAATCTGCCCAACATAAGAAAGTATGGCATCAATCTCACCAACAAAGGCCTTAATTTCGTCTTCGGTTAAGGCGATGCGGGATAATTCCCCTAGTTTTTTTATATCTTTTGCATCAATCATAAATCAATATTAACACACCAAATATCCCATTAAGAATTGACCATCCTAGCAAATTCATCCTCAAAAATCACTTGTATTCCAAGCTCTTTGGCTTTTTCATACTTTTCGCCAGGGTTACTCCCGACAATCACAAAATCAGTCTTCGGAGAAACAGAATTGGTTACATGCCCCCCAAGGTTTTCTATCTTCTCTTTAGCGCCATCTCTAGAAAATGAAATTAATGTGCCAGTCAAAACAAAATTCTTGCCAGATAATTTATCTGATTTCTTCGTATTTTGATAAGGTAACACTTTAACAAATCTCAATAAATCAGATATAAGTTTTTTATTATCCTCATCTTCAAACCAAGAAATTACAGATGAAGCTACGATTGGGCCTACGCCATCGATCCTTTCTAAATCTTCATATGTTGCCATTCTTAGTTTATCCAGAGTTTGAAATGCTTCAGCTAAATCATATGCCGTTTCTTCTCCAACTTGAGATATGGAAAGAGAAATGATGAATCTGGGCAATGAGATACTACGCGAGTTTTTAATAGATTGAATAAGTTTTTGTGCTGATTTTTGAGCAAATCCCGGAAGACCAACAATGTCTCCTTCGGTTATAGTAAAAATATCAACGAAAGATGATACGATGTTTCTTTCCATAAACTCTCCGACAGTTTTCTTACCAAATCCTTCTATATTAAAGGCTTTCTTAGAAACGAAATATTCTAATTTACGCTTCTGCTGTGCACCAGAATTTTTAAAGACACATCGATATGCCGCTTGACCTGGAATACGCTCAATGCTTCCATCTCCGCCACACTCTAAAACTTTCTTTGGGAAGACATATGGTTTTTCTTTACCCGTTCGTAAATCTTTTAAGACCCTAACTATGTCTGGTATAACATCGCCCGCTTTTTGAAGTATGACTGTATCTCCAATCCTGACATCAAGTCTCCTTATCTCATCTTCATTATGAAGAGTTGCGCGAGACACCGTTGAACCATCAACCAGAACTGGTTTTAATTTAGCAACTGGAGTAAGAACCCCTGTGCGGCCAACTTGAAGAACAATATCCAAAACTTCGGTTGTAGCTTGTTCTGCAGGAAATTTATAGGCAATCGCATAACGCGGTGATTTTGCCGTATATCCAAGCATTTTCTGCAAGGATATTTCATTAACTTTTACCGCAATGCCGTCAACCCCGTACTCAAGCGAATGTTTTTTTGATTTCCAGTCATTATAATATTCAATAACTTCATCTAGGTTTTTGCATAATTTAAATGTAGGATTCAAATTAAAACCGAGTAATTTCAAAAGCTTAAGTTCTTCTATCTGTGTCTCTGGACTGTCTATACTTTCCTGTTTAGGATTAAAATAATCTATGTCATAAGCAAATGTTTTTAAGTGTCTGCCTTTAACTACCTTTGGATCCAATTGGCGAAGCGACCCTGCCGCCACATTCCTGGCATTAGCAAATTCGGGCTCGTTGTTTAATTTTCTTTCTTTATTTATTCGATCAAGTTCACGAAAAGGAAGCCAAGCCTCACCAACAGCGACAATATCAACTTTTCTTGTAAGCTGCAGTGGAATAGTGTGTATCATTTTTAAATTCTGAGTGATATTCTCACCTATAACACCATCTCCTCTAGTGGCCCCTTCAACAAAAATACCGTCCTTGTAAGTAAGAATTACTTTAAGCCCGTCAATTTTATGCTCAGCACAATAAGTAAATAAACCAATCTCATTTTCCTTTTTCAAATATCTCAACATTTTCAATTCCCAATCACGAAGTTCATCATCATCAAACACGTTGTCAAATGACCATTGAGGAAATGTATGTTTTACTTTTTTAAAATTATCTAGCGGGGCTCCGCCAATTCTTTCAGACGGAGAACCAGCTACTTTGATTTGTGGATAATCTTCTTCTAAGGAAATAAGCTCTCGGACTAGAGAATCATATGCTTCGTCAGAAATCTCTGGCATATCCTCTTCATGATAGCGTTTCCGATGGTAATCTATAAGAGAGCGGAGTTTTTCAGCTCTTTTTTCTATCTCAATAGGAATGGCCATATACACACCATACTACAAAAAAGTGCTACTTACTGCACCATATTATTCTTTTTAATAATTGACTAGAACCGCTCGTTCAATGCGACGAGTATTTGTAATACTACAACTATTATAACCACGAGATTCTATTTTAGTTTTTGGGCTACCCGAAACATAACTTTTTACCACACTTACATTGGCACAATATTGATTAGGAGGAAAAAGCATAGAAAATGTTGTGGTGGCGCCAACCTTTGTCAGAGTAATAGTTGAATTATTACAATCAATGGTCTGAAGAGCGGTCGTCGTCGCAAAAGCGCTGTGAGCTGGATCCGTAGGATTTTTTAAATCCCAAAAAAGGGCGCATTCTACGGCACTATCTGCAGCATAAAATGCAGCTTGAGAATCTCTTCCAGAAGCAGATATGGATATCTCTTTTATCGTCAGATTCAAAACAGCGAAGCTGACCAAGACCAAGGCCGCCGTTATCGTTACGGCAATATAAAGAGTAATTCCGCGTGAATCATTTATGATATTTTTTTCTAATCTCTTTTTCATATTTCAAACATGGAATTACAACCAATCTCGGATAATTTCACTTATTCTAAAACTCTTTGTCACTCCACCTTTTGTCCACTCTACAGTGACCGCAACATTTAGTTCGTCTGCAGTATTCTGAGAAAGAGATATTTCTCTGTTGAAATTGGTAAGTGGCCACGTTGAATCATGACCATACATCCCATATGTCGGAGAAGTTGCAACCGTATCTTGGCGAAGGTTACCACAACTCCCCGGACCAGAAGGACAAGCAGAGAAAGTGTTTGTGACTGCATCAACCGTACAAGACGAGCCAAAATAACATGGATCAGATGGTGTTTCAGCAATACCGGCAAGCCAGTAGACAGCTGAATTATTAATCCTCTCTAAGCTATTCTCATCACGAACATTTCGAACCATTTCCACCGCCTCTTGAGCTAGATAAAATGCCGCGATTTGGTCTCTTGATTCAATGGAACTTGATAACCCGCTTTGTGCTGCAGAAAATGTTGCAGTAATTGCAACAATAAGAACACTAATTCCAACCAGAGTTTCAAGCAAAGTAAAACCTTTTTGTCTTATAATTTTTTCAGGTAAGATTTTCATAATTATGAATCAAGTCCACGTTGAGAAATAACTGTCTGAATGATAAAACTTGATTGGCTCGTCTGCTTTGGGCCAGCAAACCCTCTCACAATCATAAGAATTCTTGGTTGTTCCGTGTCAGGTGCAGTAAATGGCGCTGTACCAAAAACATAAAATTTCAAATCTTGAATTGTAATCTCTGGTGATGTTACTCCGATATAAGTCTGTCCATTGTCAGTAGATTTTTCAATCTGTGTCCCAGTAAGACGATAAATTGTATCCACATTTTCACTCGTAGTAAATGTGATGCTAGAAAGGGGCGGATTTGCCCCACCAGTACATGAACGACTCTGGACATGAGGACTTGTGGTATCTGTTCCGCAGTAATAAGTGTCACCAAATTTTAATTCTTTTGATAAGAACTCCACAGTAAAATTAAGGTTTGTCATAACTGACTTCAATGATCTGGCTTTGCGCCCAGCGTCAAGAATACTTATTATCGAGCCGAGAGAAATATTCATAATAACCAAAAAGACTCCGAGTGCTACAATCAATTCAGCAAGAGTAAAACCTTTCTCCTTACTGTCTCTGTATTTAAAATTAAAAAAAGATTTTTCCATTATTAGATTATTGCGATCTGACCAGTTGTATAAACCTGAATTGTCATTACTTTATTTTTCGGAGATGTAATTTCTATTTGGGCGCCTCTATGGTTAACAAAGTTTGTAACTCCGCCAGATGCATTAAAAAATTTAATTTTTGCAACTGGATCTGGGCGATTAAAAGTAATATCAACCCTTGCTACTGTGGGATTACATACTGTGGAGTTATTACTCTGTATTACACACAGATCCGTTATTATATTATTGCGAGTTAAATTATGAACTCGTATACATTCTGAACTTGGCCCCGGTTGGCAAGATGCTGGAGTATTGAAATAGCCGTTCTGAAGCCCCCTATCTGCAAAAGATATGTATGATGAATTGCTCGCGCCGGCACTACCTATATTAAAACTAACACCATAAGCAGCATCAAATTCGTTCGTGCCCGGAGAAAATTCACGAACCCCCGTCCCATAAACCTGAGCTTCGCGGATTTGAAGCTCCATTTCATTTACCACATTTGACAATGCAATATTGTCAGAAAATTCGCCTTGATTAAAGACAACTATGCCAGTAATAAGCCCCATAATAGAAACAGAAATCAGGAGCTCCACCAGAGTAAACCCTCTTGTAGCTCTTTTTTCAGGAGAAAGATCTGTTTTCATGAGAATAGAAGTGAGATATGAAATATGTCGCTTCCGAAAAATAATGCAAGAAACATGCCCAGAATAAGAAACGGCGCGAATGGTATCTCGCTCTTCATTGTAACTTCTTTACCAGTGGTTCTCAAATGACTTTTGCCCAAAATATTATAGAAAAGAAGAAGACCGAGGGCGATTACGGCACCTAACCAAAAAGCAAAGGTTACAGCAGATATACCTTGCGCAAGACCCAAATAAAGACCGATGGCAAAGCCAAGTTTTGCATCACCCAAACCCATCCAGCGCCCACCAGAAACCGCCCAAAAGAGAAAGAAGAACAAAGATATAAGTACTGCGGCAATTAAATAGTTAAAAATAAACACCTCAACTGAAATAAGATTAAAAACAATGCCAACCAAAGCCTGAAATACTCCGCCAAAAATAAAAAGAATCGTTAGGTTGTCGGGAATAATTTTATGCCTCAAATCATAGACAAAAATCACGACAAGGATTGACCATATAAACCAATCTGAGATTAAAAATAAAATATTTGGAATAAAAATAGGAAAATATATGTGACTGTGATAAGAAAAAAACAAAAATAAAGTTCCGGTTAGGATTTCTACAAATGGATATTGAAAAGAAATCCTGCTTTTGCAAGACCTGCATTTACCATTAAGGGCAATGAAACTTACGACCGGTATAAGTTCATACCAAGAGAGGTTTTTGGAACATGAAAAGCACATTGAGCGCCCACCGATTCCTTTACCACTATTCAAGCGCAAAATCACCACATTTAAAAAACTGCCAACTATAATGCCCAACAAGAAACAAAATGAGTAAAATAATATCACTTACTTATTATATACGAGCTTTATGCGTATACATCAAAACAAAACAACCCCCTCTGGGAGTTGTTTTGAGATATATTCCGGACGTACAGAAATATTATTGACAAAGTGCAATGTCAGCAGAAAGGACAGCTGTACCAGAAGCTGAGGTTCCAGCAGAGTCAGCACACCATGAACTTAGAGGGTCTGATTTTAAAGGAACAGATACCGCCCAAGATGTCGCTGCTGTCCCTACGCTTGCAACACCATCGTCAGCATAGCAAGTAGCAGAAGCGCCTGAAGACAATTCCGCATGCGCAATGGCTGCTGTTATATTTGCATCAGTGAAAACTGAACCCGCCGCTGCACAATCATTTGACGCATCATTTCCGTAAGTCAAATTATTTGAATCATAAAATATCGCCGCTTGAGACCTGATATTTGCTAAATCCGACTTAATTGCTGCGTCAGCACCCTTTGCCCTTGCAGTGTTCAAGCTTGCCAAGACAACCGAAGAGAGAATACCGATGATGGCAATAACCACCAATAGCTCAATCAAAGTGAAACCTTTAATTCTATTCATTTATATGTAATAAATCCTAATAATAGTGCCCCCGTATGGAACTAGTAAATATTATACCCCATAACTTGAGTTGAAGAAAAAACTATCCCCAAAACAAAACCACCCGATAAGGGTGGTTTTGAGTAAGAACACCAAAAACAAATTAGCAGTTTGTTGTGGTTATAGCACCCACTCTCGATTCAGACGAACCCAGAGAGTCTACGCACCAAGAGTTAGCTGGAACAGTTTTAAGCGGAACAGAGATTGCCCAAGCGGCTGCAGTGCTTCTGCAAGTCGCAGCACTTCCGCTAGCATTTACAGCCGAAGCAACTGCTGCCGCGATAACCGGATCTCCAGAAAACATACCAGCAGTACAAAGGTTAGATGCAACACCATAAGTATTGCTGTTATTGTCATAATAAAGCTCTGCTTGCGCACGAATATTTGATAGGTTTGACTTAATTGCTGCGTCAGCACCCTTTCCTCTTGCAGTGTTCAAGCTTGCCAAGACAACCGAAGAGAGAATACCGATGATGGCAATAACCACCAATAGCTCAATCAAAGTGAAACCTTTTTGTGTTTTCATTCTTCTCATATTTAACTATTAATCATATCTATCTCGCTTGAGATATCCGTTTTTTATTAAAAACGCTTATTACTATTATATAGGGCAATTCTCTAAGTCTCAAGAAGCTGTGGATAGCCACCTAAGAGACATTGGAAGCGATATTGTAAATCGGCATAAGAACAGAGGCCAATAGTGTACCAACCCCAAGACCCAAAAGAACAATCATAACGGGCTCAATAAGATCAACCAATGTATCAACCGCATTTACAACCTCACGTTGATAAAATTTGGCCATAGTCTTTAAAATATTCCCAAGCTC
>CAYLHJ010000014.1:0-16070 GCA_964383705.1 uncultured Candidatus Saccharibacteria bacterium
AGAGCAATACCTATTTTGCCCAATCTAAAAAAGGCGTTACCACGAAAACGACCTTTTTCATGACTGAAAGCAAAATCTTTCTGTCTTTTCTCCTCCAACTCTTTCCTATCATTATCAGATAAGAGAAAAGAGGTTATTTCTTCCATGTCTGATTTGGAAAGTTCTTTTTCCTTTACAAGAGGTATAAGAAATCCCGCCACTCTAATAACTGGCAGACGATCTTGAGACAAATGAATATCTGAACCATTTTCATTTGTGACAACCTCGATTAATCTATCTAATATTTTTTGATGTTCCATTTCTATTTTTTATTTTGAACAATCGAAATGACCTCATTTACCACCTCAGAAGGTATTGTTGTCGCTTTAACAATATATCCCGCTGCACCAAGACTTTTTGCTTTTTCGATCTTTGCTGAATTAGTCTCGTTGGTAAGCATTATAACAGCGGCATTTGGAGCAAGTTTTTCTTTACGAATCGTTTCAAGAAGTTCGAGGCCATCCATTGTTGGCATAATAATATCAAGAATAAGAATTTCCGGATTAGCATCACCTCTCAATTTTGCCAAGGCGTCTGTTGAACCAACGGCAACTGATGCGTCATGGCCAAGACTTTTAAATTTCATCGCATACATATCCAAAAGAAACTTATCATCATCTACAATAAGCACTTTGTATTTTTTTTCTTCGTTCATGGCAGTTTAATTAACTTGAATTATACCACAATGTCTAAAGTCTAAAGTGTCCCAACCTCTTCAAATGGAATTAGTTGTTTAAATGCTTTTAGAATCGCGTCTTCTTTCATTGTAAGCATTCCTTTTTCTCTATTAATCTTCGCAAGCTCAAGTTCGGTGCCACCACGAAGCACAATTTGCTCAATGTCCTTGTCCATCTCCATAACCTCCATGACGGCATACCTCCCTCTTGTGCCGTTTGGGCAATCTTCTGTTGGAGAAATCTCGTACACATTTTTTCCAAATTCTATTTCTTTCCTAAATTTCTCAGGTAAATCCGAAAATTGCTTTTCAAGCATCATCTTAATACTACCTTCAACCGGAATTGGCTTACCACCACCAGGGCAAAAAGCTCGGACAAGGCGCTGAGCAATGGCAAGTACTAGTGTTGGGGCAATAAGATAAGGATCTACTCCCATATCAATTAGTCGCGGAATAACACCAACAGCATTATTGGTGTGAACAGTAGAAAGAACGAGGTGACCAGTAAGCGCCGCTTGGATAGCAAGCTGGGCAGTCTCTTTATCGCGAATCTCTCCCACCATAATAATGTCTGGGTCCTGACGAAGAGTGGTACGAAGGCCGTTTGCAAATGTATAACCAATTTCAGGACGAACCTGTGACTGACTAATCCCCTCCATGTTGTATTCAATCGGATCTTCAAGTGAGAGGACATTTTTATGATCCCTGTCTACCTCATTTAGCATTGAATAGAGAGTGGTAGATTTACCGGAACCTGTCGGTCCAGAAATAAGAATAAGACCATATGGCCTTTTGATAGCATTCCTAATCAATTCAAGATTCTTTTTAGTCAAACCGAGCTCATCTAAACTCTTTACACCCTTCTGCTGGTCTAGAATTCTCATAACCACTTTTTCACCAAAATATGTTGGAAATGTTGAAACACGAAAATCAATTTTGCGTTCAGCAATCTTCGCACTGAAACGACCGTCTTGCGGTTTTCGCTTTTCATCAAGTCGCATATTTGACAATATCTTGATACGAGCAACAACAGCTGAATGAATTTTTGCTGGCAATACAAGGCTTGTATTCATAACTCCGTCAATACGAAATCTCACACGAACATTCTCCCGCATACGCTCTATGTGAATATCGGAGGCATTGCCATCAGTAGCATATCGAAGAATGGTTGCCACGATTTTTGTAACTGGTGCATCCTCTATTATTTTTGTCTCGCCTTTTGCATCTTTAATATCTGAAACCTCACTCGTATCAATTTGATTTGCTTCAGCAGAGTTCTCTTCTTCTTCCGGACTCTCACCACCCTCACCATCTTCAGATTTGTCTTTCTTGCCCCCTATAAGTTCTGTCTCCAGCTCAGATAATGCCTTCGTCACTTCTCCAGACAGACCTTTATACATAGCTAATACCGATTCAAAATCTTGTTCAGATATGAGAAATATCTTGAACGGCATATTAATCTTTGAAGATATAAAGTTGAGGGCGTCTCTAGCCTCAATGTTATCTGGATCAACAATACCAACTTCCAATACACCTTCTCGAACTCCAATTGGAACAAATCGGTAATATTTGGCAGATTCTTCTGGAATATACTCAAGAATCTTCCCAGAAATTTCCTTATTTTTTAAAACGCGCGTTGGTATATCAAGATACTCACCTTTTGCCTGGAGAATCTGTTCGGCTTCTATACCACGCTTCATCAAAATTTGCTCAATAGTCACGGAGCTGCTCTCCGCTTCTTCAAGAATTTCAGGAATGTCATCCTGAGCAATAATTTTCTTTTCAGCTAAGTGTTCTAGTATGCTCATACGTCGGTTCCACCGGCGGCATATGGGTTTGTTTCCTTTTCGTGAGAAAAAGTTATCGACCTAATGTGCCAAATGGATTATTTCTACCACGAGGTTCATCTGGAAGTATTATGGAATAATCGGCGAGATTCGAAAAGGTTCTTGAGCCAAAAATACCAGAATCCAATGAAACTGATTCGAGCTCACTTAAAAGATTGAACAAATCTTGGCCGACTACTTGAGCCTCTACCGGATTGCCAAATTCATCGAAAACAATTGCCGTATCCGTATTTCGAAAGAAAAAGAAATAAATGAAAAATACTACTAACGCTAATACAAGAACTGAGGTAAATATTTTTTTTGTATTTGAACTTTCTGTTTGCATAATATTTATCTTAACCAGTATGTCTGAAATGATACTTCGTATTCAAAGACTCCGGTGCTTTTTTGCTCTGGCCCACCTTGGTTCTGAAAAGCGATCGTTTTTATATCTATCATCTGAAGGCTTTTTTCCATTTCCTCTAAGAAATTAACCAAATTGCCATATGGGGCAGAAAACTTAAATGATACTGTCGTTACCGCATATGGCTTTGGGGGGACATCGCTTATGACTTGATCTGCTGAATCGGCCTCTTCTTCAGAAACCTTTATGGCACTGACTGTAATTCCATACTTGCCTGCCAAAGCATCCAGATCAGCAATAAGTTTTACAAGATTAAGCTTATCTGGAAGCATCCGTTCAAGTTTTGCAAGTTCCTCTTTTGGTAATGAGTTATATTTAACTAATAACTCATCTCTCTTCATAGCAAGCCTCTCCGTGCTATTTATTGCTTCAATGTATTGCTCTCTCTGTTTATTTAAATTTTTTACTGACTCATATCTAGGGTCGATATGAAGAAAAAATAATCCAACAGAAGCTGCTATGAGTAATAATGGTAGGAAATTTCTCATTGTGTATTTGTATCTATTACCTCTTCAGGCAAAGGAAGTCCTAATGTCGTTGTCGCCCCATCAACAGGAAGTGAGCTATCAACCCCCTCTTGTGGCATTAGCAATGTCTCCATCGCCTGAAATTCATCCTCTATTGTTTTCTTATATGAAACCACCGCAGGATCGACTTTCAAAACCACCGAAAAAACAACGTTTCCGTCCTCATCCAAATCAAGGTCATAGAATTGAGCACTGAGTATCCTTGAATCATCAGAAAAAACCTTGGACTGAAGAGCGACTGAGGAATAGCTACTAGCCAGTCCTTTCATTTTTACAGTTACACCGTTTGATGGAGTCCCACTATAATCAAAAGATGAAAACTGTATAGATTGCAATGTTAGTTCTTCAAGTAAACCAAAAAAAGAGGAAACCTTCTCGTGATTATTCAGTATTTCTTCGGCAGAGATGAAACGAGTATTTGCACGAGATAGTTCTTTTATAAGATCTGGCTGAATAGCCACTCTGGCCGCAGAAAGACCTATCTCCATTTTGCTAATTCTACTTTCCAAGAAAGATTCATAAGCAAAAACTCCCGCTGATAAAAAAACGGCAACTGTAAAAATGATAGTTCCAAAGAGATGAAATAAGCCACCAGAATGTCTAGACGCCGGCAATCCACCTAATGCCTGCTTTTGGGGGATGAATGAGGTTTGAAATTTTGAAGTATCCATTTGAAATAACCAAATCTCCAGAAAGAAACTCACACAATCATACAAAGATTATAGCAGATAAAATAAAGCCCAAACTAAGATTTAATCCACAGGCAATTAATCTAGTTCCTGCAAATAACGAAGTGCGAGGCCGACCGAAACAGTAAACTCCGGACCAGTCTCTTCTAAAACTTTTTCCAAGAATGCTGGCGCCTCAACTTGAGCAAATGGATTGCCGGGAACAACCTCAATTTGAAAATTTTCTTGAGCAAGCTTAGCAATACCCTTAAGTGACGAGCCTCCGCCAACTAAAATGATTTTTGATAATGTCTTTGCGTATTTTCGCTGATAATTTAAGATAACCTGATTTGCCTCGGAAAAAACATAGGCTAGACTCAAATTAATAATTTCTTTGATAGCGGGATCTTTATTTAATTCAAGATCAAGCCCCCTCTTCATAATCTCAGCATCATGAACAGAAATACCGAGTGATTTTGAAATAGTGTTTGTAATATCTTGAGAACCACGGTTAACGGTATGAGAAGTCCTTACAGCTCCACGTTCAACAATGTAAAGTTTAGTGGTTGCTGCCCCCATATCAATAATCATAACCGGAGAAACAGTATTCTGATCTAAAACTGAACGCATTGTGCTGAAAATTTCAATCTCCAAAAATGCCGAATCCAAGCCCGTCTTTTTCACAATTTCTTGATATCGACTTATAGTTTCATTATGGATTGCAACCAAAAGAATATCAGTGAGCTCAATTTTTTTAATTTCTTTTTCATCTTTTGATTCATCTCGAGCCGGTTTGGTTTCTTCCTTGGGAATAATAGACCAATCCAATGTAACTTCAGATATTGGCACAGGTATATACTTCCGTGCCTCAAGCGGAATCATGGAAGAAAGCTGTTTGTAGGAAAGAAGAGGCATTTCTATAACCGACATTAAACTTGAAGAAAAAGGGATGGCCACCCCACACTTTCTAGTAGTGACATTCACCTCTTTTTCTTTCATAAGGTCAGTTAACGCTTCTGTTATCTTATCTGTAGGTAAATTGGTCGCCTGCCCAATTTCAACATGAGCATATGGCCCTAAAGCGAGCTCGCCATAAGTTTCCAAAATCGCCTTTCCCCCCTTTTTGCGTAATTGCACAACCTTGATAGAAGATGAACCAATGTCCACGCCCAACACACTTCCATCTTCTTTTTTAAAGAGATTTTTGAATGGATTCTCCATGATAATTATCACCAGTATACCACATAGGGTTTCAGATATGTGTAAAATAATGTGATGAAAGCTGTATTTTCTAACATATTCTATAAACTACTTGACTTAATTTTCCCAAAAGAGGATTCTGTAATTTTTTTAGAAAAATTAGCAGAAAATGACTCAATGAGAGAGCTACCAGAATGCAGTGAGGAATTGCCCAAGAATCACTTTGCCATTTTTTCATATAAAAATAGATATGTAAGAAACTTGATTTGGGAAATAAAATATCGAAGAAATCAAAAACTTATAGATGCTGTAGCCAAATTACTATATGAAGAAATATTGGAGCATTTGGGAGATAAAGATTTATTTTACTCACCAGAAACCATATTGATACCGATACCAATCTCCAAAAACAGGCTCAAGGATCGCGGATTCAACCAAACAGAACTCATTGTAAAAGCCATTGAAAGACTGGATACGCAAAAAGAACTCCTATATGGAAATAAAATACTACAAAAAAGCACTGATACAATTTCACAAACCAAAACAAAAAATAAAAAAGATAGGATGAAAAATATTGTTGGATCTTTTTCTTTAAACGAAATAGAAAAGACAAAGATTGAAGATAAAAACATAATTATTATTGATGATGTCATTACAACCGGCGCAACAATGATGGAAGCAATGAGAATAATTAAATCATTAGGAACAAAAAATATATTCTGCATTGCTATCGCCCATTAGAAAAATATAGAAAGGTTGTAAAAAATATGATAAAGTGGCCCTTACTTGGAGAGTTGGCTGAGCGGTCGAAAGCGCCTCACTGCTAACGAGGTAGGGGTTTAAAAGCCTCTCGTGGGTTCAAATCCCACACTCTCCGCAAATTTTCGAAAATATTTCTAGTAAAATCTTATATAATCTTAAAAAAAGAATTATTTGACATAATAAGAAATAATTGGCACAATTTCGTCAGATTCTTAAAATCCCCTGTACCTTCAAAAGGAGCCTGGCATGTACAAGCTCGCTTTATTTGCGCTCTATATTGCCTGCGCAATCTTCCCTTCAGAACTTATCTCGCAAACAATCCAGACACCAAAGCCTCCGACAGCAGTCGCCGATATGTCATGGAGCATCAACGCTCTGAGATCAATCACCCAATACCAAGATCGACTTACCGCTGGAGCACGAGTTGAGAATTGCATACACAGAAACCTTTGCCTTCACGGCGGAGGCTTTCTCGCTCTCGACAATCTGCTAGCGGTAACGCCACTTAACGGGAATTCCTACTTCCTGCACGGTGCGGTCGGCATAAAGCCGAAGTTTAACCTACCAGTTCTTGGCAATCTGTCTGGACTACCAAGCGTGGGAGTAACACGAGATAAGTTGCCCGACCAATCAGTGAGCTACTACGGATTTGTCGCTCTTGGCCTAATGAAGGAATGGGGTGGGTCGAAAGTCCGCCTGTCTCTCGGCTATGAGCAAATAGTATATCTGTTCAATGTAAACTTACCAGGAAGCAACGGTGCTGGAATTCGCAACATCCGTACGGTCGCAGTAATGCGCGGACTGGACTTGGGAATGGGGAAACCCTTCGAAAACAGCCGACTCGATATCACTATCGAGGGTGGACACACAAGAGAAACCCCCGGAGAACCGAAATATGGAATCTGGACAGCTAATGGGACCATCCGATTCGGTTCGACAGTCGCCCCTTGCATTATGGTGGGCACCCGCTCGGTGCTTTCGCTTTCGGCTCCGCGCATGGAAGCAATGAAGTTCGTTGCTGGATGTATTAGTGTCCGAACTAAGGGATTCTGAATGTTCGTCAAAGAGCTGACCCCAATATCCGTCTTGGATATTGGGGTTTTGTGTTTTATTGCTTGAACTCGTATATATTAATATTTACCATTCCAACTTTTTACCATTAAACCAGAATTCTCCTGTTTCAGGTCGAGACAAAGAGAAGGTGTATATATTTTCTGCAGATTCTTCGGGGGAAATATCTGCGTCGGGTCCACCCATGTCGGTCCTTACCCATCCAGGATGCAATGATGATACGGTAATATTTGAATCCTTTAAGCGAATGGCAAGTGTCCGCGTGTACATATTGAGAGCAGCTTTTGAAATTTTGTAACATGGGTAATGATTCGGAAAATGACTTTCCGCTCGACCCGCACGATCAAGCGACCCAGCCGTAGAAGAAATGTTTATGATATGACCATTGGGGTTAATAATTGGAATAATGTGCTCTGTAAAATCAATTGTACCGACAAGATTAACTTGAAGAGTTTTATGTAACTTTTCTACAACCACATTAGTCTCTTCTTCATCAAAAAGAACTCCAGCATTATTGATTAAAATATCGATTTTCTTGCCAGAATCGATAATTTTTTTCACACAGTTAGCGATACTTTCAGGTGATGAAAGGTCAAGATTAAATATTGTAATAGGTTTATTATCTTCTGGAAATGAGCCCGATAACACCGTCCCAATAACTTCAAAACCCATCTCAAGAAATTTATTTGCTAAAGCAAGTCCTATTCCCTTTGAAACTCCTGTAATCAAAACCGTATTCATATTTATCAATCTTATATCTTTTACAATTCATCTCCAACTTTGTAATATGTACTTATGAAAAGTTATGTAACTAATATTGAAAAAGATTCACTTGAGAACGATAATTTCAGAAAAATTCTCTATACAGGTAAAAATAGTCAGCTAGTCCTAATGTCGCTCCTCCCACAAGAAGAAATTGGTGAAGAAATACATGATGTTGATCAATTTCTTCGTGTAGAGAAAGGCTCTGGGGTGGCGGTCCTAAATGGAGTTTCTCATAATATAACTGACGGAAGTATTGTTCTCGTTCCCGCAGGGACAAAACATAATATAGTAAACACTGGGACTCTACCAATGAAGTTATATTCCCTTTATATGCCTCCGCACCATAAAGACGGCACCATACATAAAACAAAATCAGAGGCAGAAGCAGATAACGAACATTTTGATGGCAAGACTACAGAATAATAAGCACTCTAAAATAAGAGATACAAGAAACACCCTCAAAAGGAGGTGTTTTGTTACAATAAGACAATGGACATATATTCTCCACTCCAAAAATATATCCGAATTACCGAGCTTCAAAAAAAACAATTAAAAAAACTCTCAATAGAAACAGTTGAGGACCTACTTTACTATTTCCCAATCCGATATGGGGACACGGCTACTGCAAAACCTATAGAATCTGTCATTGGCGGAGAAACGGCCGCCGTCTTCGGAAAGATATCTAACCTGCAGATAAAAAAGGTGTTTAGAAAAAATATTACCATGGCTAAGGCCACCTTAAATGATGAAAGTGGTTCCATATCTCTTATTTGGTTTCATCAGCCATATCTCGCAAAAATGATCCAGGAAGGAGCGCTAGTTAGAGTAGAGGGGAAAGTATCTTTAAGAAAAAATATTCCAGCCTTTCTCAATCCAAAAATAGAAAAGGTAGAAAAGGTTCCAATTTTGGTTGGAAACTCACTTTTTAAAAAAGGTGATGATTTAGGGACACTTTACCCCGTTTATCCGGAAACAAAAGGTATTACATCAAATTGGCTATTTCATGCCATTCAAAAAATCTTCCTAACGGGCGCCCTTGATTCCCTAAAAGACCCTATACCGGAGCATATTCTAAAAAAATATAATTTGCCGGGAATTAAAAATGCTTTGATCTGGATTCACGCCCCAAAGAAAAAAGAATCTGCTGAAGGTGCCCGTAAAAGATTTTCTTTTGAGGAAATATTTTTTATTCAACTTGAGAAGCAAAAAAATAGACTGGAATGGAAAAAGAAAAATGCCTTTAAAATAGTCCCCAAAAGAGAAGATATTGAATCTTTTGCAGAGCGCTTTCCATTTCCACTCACAAATGCTCAGAAAAAAAGTGTTGATCACATACTTGATGATTTTAAAAGAGGACACCCAATGTCTCGCCTACTTGAAGGCGATGTGGGGAGTGGAAAAACTGCCGTCGCCGCCCTTTCTGTATTTGGAGTTACTACAGCAAAACCAAATGGGCAAGATTTTGGTAACTTACAAACCGCTTATATGGTTCCGACTGAAATACTTGCCCAACAACACTTTGAATCTTTTATTAATTACTTTAAAAACTCAGGAATATCCATAGGTCTAATCACGGGAAGCGGTTGTAGAAAGTTTCCATCAAAAATTAATCCATCAGGCTGGACCGACATTTCTCGCAACCAACTTCTAAAATGGGTGGCAAATGGAGAAATACCAATACTTATCGGGACACATGCCCTGATTGAAAAAGCTGTGCGATTTAAACATTTAGCATTCGTCATTATCGATGAACAACACCGATTTGGAACAATCCAAAGAAAAAAAATGCGTGAAAAAGAAACTATTGCCCCCCACCTGCTTTCAATGACGGCAACTCCGATACCGAGAACATTGGCGCTCACTCTTTACGGAGATTTGGATTTATCTTTACTTGATGAAATGCCTAAAGGACGAAAACAAATTCTTACAGAAATAATACTTCCTAATAACCGAGAATCTGTGTATGAAAAAATAAGAGAAGAGCTAAAGACCGGCAGACAGGCTTATATTATCTGTCCCCGCATTGATGAACCAGACCCAGCGAAAGAAAATGCCATACTAGCAAAATCAGTAAAAGAAGAAGCAAAAAGAATAAAAAAAGATGTCTTCCCAGAATTTGAAATAGAAATTCTTCACAGCAAAATGAAACCAACGGAAAAAGAAACTGTCATGAATGATTTTAAAGATGGAAAAATAAAAATACTGGTTGCAACTTCTGTTGTCGAGGTTGGTGTCAATGTCCCAAACGCGACGATTATCATAATTGAGGGCGCAGAAAGATTTGGATTAGCCCAGCTTCATCAATTAAGAGGACGAGTTATTAGAAGTAACCATCAACCATACTGTTTTGTATTTTCTGAGACAAAAACAGCAAAAGCCGTGGAAAGACTTAAAGCCCTCAAAAAGTCTCTAACTGGTTTTGAATTGGCCGAATTTGATTTAGCCCAACGCGGGGCGGGAGAGCTTTATGGCAGAAAACAGTGGGGCATCACTGACCTCGGAATGGAAGCGATAAAAAATATAAAAATGGTCGAAGCCGCTCGTATTGAGGCAAGAAGTATAATAGAAAGCGACCCAAAGCTATCGAAATACCCCATTACTTCGGCACGATTGGAAAAAAGTGTGAGCGGGATTCACTTTGAATAAAAATTGAAAAAGAAGTGATTCTAATATAGTATTTTGGCATCTCATCCACCCTTAGCTCAGTTGGTTAGAGCACGGAGCTTATACCTCCGGGGTCCTTGGTTCGAATCCAAGAGGGTGGACAATTTTTGATTTATTCTTGCTATAATGTTTGGTAGGAATTTATTTATTAGTAATTAGAAAAAAATGAAACTTCATAAAGTTGCGTTTGTTCTTCTTATAGTAGGAGGATTGAATTGGCTTCTTGAGGCATTCGGTGTAGGAATTGGAGAATTCCTCCCGAGCGCATTATCAATGGTCATTTACGTTCTCGTGGGTCTATCAGCAATTTACGAAATTGCGACTCATAAGAAAAACTGCAAAGACTGCTGTGGTCCACAAGGAATGCAACAGCCAATGTAATTACAAAAACCCCGCCACAAGGCGGGGTTTTTGTTTGGGATAAAGTTTTATGCTTGATGTTCTATATCTTTCTTCTTTTTTGGAACAATACCATTTGCAATAAGAATTTGTTCAAATTCATCTCTTTCAATAGTCTCAACTTCAATAAGTCTTTTTGCAATTGCATCAAGAAGCGATCGATGTTTAGTAAGAATTTCTTCGGCTGTCGCAAGAGCTTCTTTCATTATTCGAGAAACTTCCCCATCAATGTGTGCCCCGACTTCTTCTGAATATTCTTTATCACCAACACCCTTACCGAACAAAGCTCTGCCCCCTTGTCCTTCTAAAGCAATTGGCCCCAATTTATCTGACATTCCATACTTGGTGACCATATCACGAGCAAGTGCGGTTGAAACTTGTAAATCATTCGAAGGTCCGGTGGTTAAATCACTAAATATCATTTTCTCAGCAACATACCCCCCAAGCGCCATAGCAATATCTGCTAAAAATTCTTTTCTGGATTGTAACTTCCTATCTTCAATTGGGAGATTTAATGTATAACCCGCAGCACGACCACGAGAAATTATTGAAATCTTATGAACCGGATCAGCGTATTCAAGTACTGATGAAACAAGAGCGTGACCAGCTTCATGGTAAGCAGTTATTTCTTTCTCCTTTTGGGAAAGAATATGACTTTTTCGCTCAGGACCGAGCATTACTTTTTCAATCGAACGAATAAGATCATATTGAGAAATTTTTGTGCGATTTTCTCTGGCAGCTAAAATTGCCCCCTCATTCATAAGCGAATAGAGATCCGCACCAGAAAATCCTGGAGTGCGCTCTGCAACAACTTTAAGATTAATATCTTCCCCAAACGGTTTCTGTCTTGAATGAATAAAGAGTATTTCTTCCCTCTCATTTCTATCCGGTAAATCCAGAGTTACACGACGGTCAAATCTGCCTGGTCGAAGAAGGGCGGGGTCCAAAACATCTGGACGGTTTGTCGCCGCCATAACTATCACCTTTTCATTTGGCTCAAAACCATCCATTTCAACTAGAATTTGGTTTAATGTCTGTTCTCTTTCATCATTTCCCCCACCCGCTCCAACCCCTCGCACACGACCAACGGCATCGATCTCATCGACAAATATGATTGCGGGTGCAGCCTTCTTGGCGAGCTGGAATAAATCTCGCACGCGTGATGCTCCAACACCAACAAACATTTCAACAAATTCAGATCCTGATATAGAAAAGAAAGACACCCCCGCCTCTCCGGCAACTGCACGAGCAAGAAGGGTCTTTCCGGTACCAGGTGCCCCCATAAGAAGAACTCCTTTCGGAATTTGCGCGCCAATATCCAAAAACTTTTTCGGATTCTTAAGGAAATCAACAATTTCCATAAGTTCTTGTTTTGCTTCCTTTACTCCAGCGACATCTTTAAATGTAACTCTCTGTTTTTTATCATTTGGTTGAATAATTCTTGCTTTTGATTGGCCGAAAGTAAAAGCTTGCATCCCCGCCCCTTTAACTTGCCTTGAAAGAAACCAAAAAAAGAAAACTATAAAAACAATCGGTAGAACGATTGGGATAATCGATAAAATCCAGAAACCGGCCCCTGTATGACTTTCAATTGCAATTCCAATTTGCTTAAGTTTTTCTGGAGTAACCCCGTAATTAACCAATGTCTGGGTGAGTGCTTCCCCCTCCTCCTTCTTTGACTCTTTTATAACACCATCAACATATTCCAAAGATAAATCTTCCCCATCAACGGTTATTTTTTTCACCTTATCTTGAACAATATCGTCTGCAAGCTGAGAAAGTGGAATAGTTTCCTTTTTATCTTTATTTTCAGTCAAAGCGGAATAAATAGACATAATGACAAAGAAAATAAGTAGGGACCCAAGGAAATTTTTCCAAAATTGATTGCCCATCTGTGGCGCTTGAGGCCAAATTATTTTGGGGTCCTTCTTATTCGGTATTTTTTTATTTTGATTCTGATTTGCCATATATTCCTATATTTTGTAAAGCGAATTATACACGAAATGGTTCATTTTGCTATGATAGCCCTATGTCCGCATTGATACAAAACAAACAAGCACGATTTGACTATGAAATACTTGAAACCTTTGATGCGGGAATCGAGCTTTTTGGATATGAAGTAAAATCTGTGCGAAACGGCCAAGGGTCATTAGAAGGAAGCTTCATCGGAGTCCGAGGAAAAGAAGCCTTTCTTATAGGGTCAAATATTCCACCATTTCAGCCAAAAAATGCGCCGAAAAGTTTTGACCCTAAGCGTGTGCGAAAGCTTCTCCTCACAAAAAAAGAACTCCAAACACTCGTCGGAAATGAAAGCCAAAAGGGCTTGACTTTAATACCTATTTTGATGTATAATAAAGGTAGAAATATCAAACTCGAATTCGGAATTGCAAGAAAAAAGAAAAAATTTGATAAACGAGAGTCAATTAAAAAACGAGAGAGTGATAGAGAAATTCGCAGAACTTTGAAATATGAATAATTGTTTTAGGTATTCCCCCAGAAGGTGGAACTTGTTTTGTATCTTGTGGGGGGATGATCGGCCTAGACAATTGGACCATTTTGAAAAATGCATTGGAGAGCTGTGGTGACTCTTAAATCCACCACAAACGATACATGCAAACAGCATTGTCGCACGGGCAAAGTCAGTAGTTTCTCCGTATTTCGGAGCTAAGGATTTTGCTTTCGCTTACGCTTTAGCCTAAGTGACATCAAGTCTTGTAATGTCTCATAGCAGGAACTTGGTGTAATATCTTGAGACTCTGGATACTTTTGCTTCGTGAGCATCCGAAACTGTAGAAGATCGATTCTCTGAGATTTCGTTTGTTTCATACTCATAGAATTTAAACACTTAAAGCAAACTACCCTTTGTAGAAATTTTTCAAATACCCATTTGCACGCGGGTTCGATTCCCGCCATCTCCACAAACAAAGTAGGCCCCGCTTTTGGCGGGGTTTTACTTTGGTTGCTGGAGTTATTCGCGGGATCGAAAGCCGGAGCGAGCGGAGGCGAGTGAGGCGGAGTCGCACAAATTTTCAGCAGAAAATTATGTGTGGCCGATTCCCGCCATATATACCACATTATGTTTTTTACATTTTTTCTCTTTGTGGCTTTAACCTAACGCCTTTTCATCGGTTATATTTAATCTTGGAAAAAATATTTCTTTGGACCATTTCGTATAAAAAAGAAAAAACCTTTAAGCCAATTTATAAGAGCAAATAAGGACAGTAAAGCAAAAATTCCAATATTTAATTTACTAAAACAGCTAAGTTGTGGAATAAGTTCTACATGACCTACAGCACTTATATTAATTTGTGCATCAGGACCATAAGTTTGTTGGGGAGATGATTTTGTTTTCATGCTCATGATTTTAACTTGAGTTAACATTTCTTCCTTACTAAAAACACCATCGAGACGTTTTCTATGTTGATAATCAATATTATAATTATTTCCTTTTGCGTCCAGACTTAAAATCGAGCCACTGTAAGCTAGTTTTGGATCTGCTTTCTCAGATTCAAAAGCAAGTTGATAGTTGTTAAACACCGTAATTTTAAATTTTAATAATTCTGAACCAATCTTACCTGCAAAGGATTCCGTTAATTTGCGTGAAAATTCTTCTTCTTTAACTTGGATATTATCAGCAGTTTGAGAAAAATATATAGGTATGGATTCTGGGCTATAAATTCTATACAAAATAAAAAACCAAACAGACCAGATGATGATAAACCAGATTGTAGTCTTAAGAATCATTAATTACAAAGTTAATAACTCTTCTAATACAACAGGTAGTTCTTTTGTATCTGATTCATCATTAAGATGCTCTCCTAACTCAAGAATGATGGTCTTCGAACCTAATTTTTCTTTATAGAATTCTGCATTACCCGGGTCTACAAACGGATCATCTTTAGTAAAAATAGCTACAGATTTAGGAGAAATCTTTCTTACCTTTTCAAAATCTATAGGGGTTTCAAGCCAAGGCTTTGCAGCTTCTTTATCCTCTTCATCATAATCTTCTAGGCCTTTGAGAGTAAGCCACCCTGCAACGTATACCACACCGCCTATCTTCGTCTCTGGCGGAAGGGTTTCAAGGTATCGATCAATACTTTGACAACCTATGCTGTGGCCAATGAAATACGTATTTTCGTCAGGTGTTCCAACAGCTTCCCTAATTATATTTATACGAGGTTGAATCTGAGGTTGTTCCTTGCCAAAGGCATCAGGCATGGCTGGCACATGAACCTCAAAACCCCTCTTTTCTAGTTCATTTTTAGCCCAAGGAAACCAGCCTTCTTCTGGGTTCCCTCCCCAACCATGAATGATGAAAGCTCTTTTCATATACACGATATTAACATTATTAACATTCTGTGGCATTACATCTTCAAAAATTTGGTTACAACTTCGTTCAACAACCTCCACA
Organism: uncultured Candidatus Saccharibacteria bacterium; assembly: GCA_964383705.1. Classification (GTDB taxonomy): domain Bacteria; phylum Patescibacteriota; class Minisyncoccia; order Phycocordibacterales; family Zambryskibacteraceae; genus CAYLHJ01. The sequence continues at coordinate 15,433 of CAYLHJ010000014.1, forward strand.
TCTTTAGAAAAAACCGGCCTTATGCCGGTTTTTTCTTATTATGTCTTGTCACTCGTAACTTTGTATCAATTGTTTTATCAACGTTTGATATTGTTTTTGCTTTTTTCCAGTTAGGTTTTGCTTTAGGCATATAAAAATATTAACACAAAACGTGGCCGATATTATTTAGATTTAAAAATGGTCGTTAATTACGATTGACAAAATTATTGCAATATGCTAGTATTGTGGTAACAAAAAGTGATGATTCGAAAAAGTCGAATTTCAAGAACATTCTATTTGTATTATTAATTCACGAACCAAACAATGAAAGGAGTCATTAAAAAGACTATGGACAAAGGTTTTGGCTTCATCGCTCCTGAGGATGGAGGAAAGGATATTTTCTTTCACTCAAATTCTCTAGTAGGCGTGCAGTTCAATGAACTTCGCGAAGGTGACGCTGTATCTTTTGAAGTAGAAGACACTGACAAAGGAAAGAATGCTGTAAACGTTCAAAGAGCATAATCCCTTTTCAAAAAACCGCCCAATGGGCGGTTTTTTGTTTAATAAAATTTTTTTAGATAGTGATATAATGTGAATAACAATATGTGGAGTTTATTAAATAATAAAACCAATATGAATAGAGATCCAAAAGTCATTGC
>CAYLHJ010000015.1:0-15860 GCA_964383705.1 uncultured Candidatus Saccharibacteria bacterium
TCGGTGATAACACCGTCAAAATCGCAGATGATCAGCTCGATCCTCTCGGGCATGGATGGTACATCACGGAGCCGTCAGCATGAACTCTTGCGTTACCGAAGGGTGTCAAGTAGTAGCTCGGCAGTTCTACCTTTGGAATCGACTGAACCGCGTGAGTGTGGTTGTTCATCTCGGCCAGCTTCGGGAAGATGTTCAGGTACAGGCCTCTGAACGAGGCGAACTCAGCGACGATGCGACGCTTGAAGTCGGCGTCCGACTCCACGATCCGTCGGAGGCCGTACTCAGCGGCCTTCTGGTCTAGCTCTATGCCTGTCATCACCGCTATGTCTTTCATCAGTCCACCAGCTTCTGCTTCTTAGCACATTCGACAACCGTGGTTGAACGGATGTCTTTGACTGCCAAAGAGTCATGACCACGTTGCACGCATTCGAGCATCTGCTCTCGGCAGGCGTTCACCTGGGTGGCGCTCGCACGACTGTACGTACTCATGCCACACCAGGAAGCGATGACTAAGAGCAGCTCAGCGGCGCTCATGCGGGAGTTCCTTCAGGAGCCGGAGCTTCCGCTGCGGGAGCAGCGGCCTCAGCTGCGGCTTTGGCGTCGGCAGCCGCCTTCTCGGCCTGAGCTTGCTGAGCCTTGAGGACCTCGCGCTCCTGGTGCTCGCGACGGATGCGGGCGTTCTCGTCGATCAGGTCTCCGATCGGGGAGTTGGCGTAGGAACGGTTGATGGCGTGAACGTACACGGTGAACTTAGCCTTGCGGTTACGCAAGCTCGGTACCCCGTAGTTCTCAGGAAAGGTCACCACGACCTCACGGCCTTCTCCGGCCTTCAGGCCTAGGAGCTGCTCCTCGAAGCCTGGGATCATCATCCCGCTGCCGAGGTTGGTGAGCATGAAGAACTTGCCGGATCCGCCTTCGAAGTAGTCGGGGATCTCAACTTCTTTGCCCTCGCCGTCCGTGAGCTTCACGGTGGCGGAGGTGGTACCGTCCTCGTTCAGGAGGAGACCAGCGAAGTCCATGATCAGGTGGTCACCCTTCTGGGCGGGGTCGGTCGTCGGGCCGGAGCCGAGCCAGAGCGCGAGGTTGGTCAGCTCGGTGGCGTTGTCTCGGGACTGGCGAGAAACTTGGTTCAGCATGTTGCCGAAGAACTTCTGGACGCTGGTGATACGCTGAGTCAGCTCGTCAATCTTATGCTGAAGCTCTACGCTCAGTGTGGTGTTCTCACGCTCCATCTGACCCTTGGTGGGTTTCGGGGGTTGACGGAAGCCTTTCACGATCGGGGTCACGTTACCTTCGCTCATCTGATCTCCTCTTTGCTGGTTTAAATTCTAGGTTAGGAAGTCTACGTCGTCAACAGGTATCTTGATCATCACGCCGCGCTTCATGTGGGTGGCGCTGATCATGCCGTGGTCGTCAACCTTCTCTGGGTTGGCGACGTACAGCTCGTCCTCTGGGGCCACGTAGCGCTTACCCTCTCCTCGGACGTTCTCAGAGGTGAGGACTCGGGCCTTGCGCGGAGAGCCATAGGTCTTCGCGACGTGGTTCTGTGAGGTTGGCGCGGGAGTTGCAACAGTCCCGGAAGAGGCAGTTGAGGGGGTAGAAGGAGTGCCTGCGGTCCTTTTCAGGACCGTCTCAGCAAGCATCTTGAGGGCGTTGGTCTCCTCTGCGGTGAACACGGCCATGCCTGACGTCGGTTCATCGCTCTTGAGCTGTTCCTTCGACAGAGCTAAACCTTCAGCGATCTCTCTAAGCTTCCCCTGGATCTCGGACGCGACGTCCTCAGGCAAGCTCTTGGGTAGTACGAACTTGACGGCCTGGTATCCGCGCTTCAGGGCCAGCTCTCGCTCAAGCTCAGAGATCTTCGTTTCGAGTTGGCTCACAGAGTGACTCCTGTAGGATCCGCTACGATGTTTACGTAACCAGCGTGTGTGGTTGCGCCGGTGATCTTGTTCGGGCTGAAGACCTCGCCTCTTCGCGGTCGAGGAGCCATCTCCTCTTCGAGCGCTGCCAGCGTGTCTGGGTGCAGTCGGATCGTCTCGATGACGCCGCCCGCGTTGACGATCAGGATGTGCAGATCTTGGAGCTTCTCCCAGAGGGACTTCGCGTGACTCATCACTTCACCAGCTTCACTAGAGCTTCGCTGTAGTCCATGGGGCCGGTCCAGGAGGCGCAGTAGTTGTCCTTAGCGTGGCCGTTCTTGTCTAAGAGCTTCTTGACGTACTTCTTACGCTGCGCGTACGTCTCCCCTTCGATAGGTTTTTTGAGACCGAGGTTCATGATCAGGTCGTGAGACCCGTTCTTCTTGAAGGTGATGAGGGTGATGGTTTTGCCCATAAGTCTCCTCAGAAGAGGCTACCTGGACAAGCGGGTAGGGTCAAGAACTATCTAGCGTGGAAGAGCATACATCTACATCGAACGTGGGTCTTGCCCACGGTGGGCAACCACTCAGACTTAGGCCGGCCGTAGTTCGTGCCGTTGGCCTGAAGGTCCTCAAGGCGGTAGATCTTGGGAGAGCCGTCCTCGTTTACGTAGAACTTACGGCACCACGTACACCGGGATGCATCATCTACGGTGATCTTATACACTATGATGTCCTTGGGAGGGACGCCTGTGATCAGGCTGTCAGAGGTGGCGGAGTCCACGGCCGCGTCGTTGACGGTGTCGGTCAGGGCGGACGCGAAGGAGCGTCCGAAGGCTTCCTGAGCCGAGACCATGATGGCGGGAACGAGCTTCAGGAGGCGCTTCTTCAGGGCGTTCTCCCGCTGCTTCACCTGAGGAACGTTCTCGACTCGCTTGACTGCCACGTGCTGGCGGTACTCGCGGTTGGCCTCTACGATCTCCTGCCGGAGCTGCTTCTTCACCAGGTCCTTGGTGGACTCGACAGCCTCCATGATGGCAGCCTTGCCCACGTCTAGGGTAGCCTGTTGAGCGTCGTTCAGGATCGGTAGGACTCCCGTGGAGGCTACCTGGTCCAAGAGGGTGTTCAGCGTGGCGTCCTTCGCGTAGCCCTCTGTAGGGCGGTTGCGTATCAGTATGTACAGAAGCTCGATGAGGGGCCTCCGGCCGATGATCAAGCCCAAGGACTCCACCTTGCGCTTCTGGTCGTCGCTGAGCACGTCTTCGCCCAGCAACATAAAAAAGAAGCCCAAATACGAGCGTTCAACTATTTCGTTGATGCGGGTGTAGAGCTGCCTACTGGTCAACATGCCCGATCTCCTGGGCGATTTCTTCGGCGATCTGGTCTAAGACCCTGCGGTGCTGAGCGAGGACGTAGCCCTCAAGCTCGTTGAGCCAGTCGTCGGCGTAGCGCTCCCCGCCGGAGCACTCGTGCTTAGCCTGTACGGCCTTGAGGATCAGCTCGTCAGCCTGCTCGACCGTCTCGTCCTTATCGAGTTCTACCCTTAGCTTCACGCTCGGCCTCCTTGCGCTCGTGCTTCTCGCGAGCCTTGAAGCGCTCCTTGCCGTTTCCCTGCCACCGGTGTGGGGTGCAGAGTGTACAGCGAACGGAACGCTTGCTGCGCTTGCGACGGTGGTGGGCCACTACTTAGCTCCTAGCTTGAAGAAGACCTTGTCCTTGCGATCGTCGACGATGCCGCCCATGTTCAAGGCGCTCATGGGAGGAGCTTCCGGACGGTCGATCTTACGACCGGTGGCGGCCTCCTGCTTGGCGATCATCTTCTCGGCCACGGACGCGACGGACTCGTGGTGCTCCACAGAGCCCACGTTCTCGTAGTTCTTCATGTCGATGGCGGGAGCTGCCCTCAGAGCCTCGAAGCGTGCGAGCTTCGGGTCCTTGGGCACCTGCCAGTTGGTCAAGACGATCTCCTTACCCACGGGCTACTCCTTCTTGACGTAGTAGACTTCGACGTCGGGCTGCGACTTCTTGGCGACGTCGGACTTGGCCTTCTCTTTGGCGTCCTTCTCTGCCTGCTTGGACTCCGTGTCCATCTCGTCGCCGGCCTCGCTTACCGCCTCGTCGAGAGCCGAGCTAAGGTCCTGCATGTCCGTAGACATGCCTTGGTCAGCCTCCGAACCATCCTCATCACCCTGCGCACCGTCTGCTCCCATCTCTCCGCCCATCTGAGCTTGCTGCTCGGCTTGCTCGGCCTGTTGCTTCTGGGCCAGGTACTGCGTGAAGGTAGCGTTCAGCACCACGTCACCGTGCTCGATCGGGGCCTTGCCCATCTCGATGCGAGCCTCGTTCAGCGTCTTGTAGACCTGCGTCTCCTTCTGGAGGCGGTCGATCTCCTGCTGGCGGCTCTCGGCGTTGAAGCCGACGAACTTGAAGCGGTACTTGTCGGCGTACTCCGACTTCCAGTAGCGGATGATGTGGTTGTTGACGATGTTCTCGATCATGTCGAGGAGCGGTCGGAGACCTTTGTCCTTCGAGTTCTTGAGCTTCTCCTCGTTGTTCCCCTCCTGGAGGGTCGAGGGGGCGTTCTTCGAGATGTCGAAGTTGATCTCGGCCGGGTCGATCTGGTAGATCGCGCAGCAGATCTTGATGAGGTAGTTCATCCAGGCCTCGAACTCCATCTCGCGGTTGGTCTGCGCGAGGGGAACCCACTTCACGTCGTCGGCCATCCCGATGATCGGGGGTCGGAACGCGTTGCGGGTGTTTGTCACCTGGTTGAACCACTGGCGCTTGAACGCCTCAAGCTGGGCGCGGCTGATGTTGTCACCCTTGATGTGCAGGATGCCCTTGGTACCGATGCCTTGGGTGAAGAAGTTCCGGTTGTGAGCCTCCGCGTACAGGTGGGCGGTCACGATGTGGATCAGGTACTCAAGCTCGCCGGGGGCGTACCCGTTATCCTCGGGGTCGACGGTCGGGGAGCCAGGCTCGAAGATCAGCTCGTCTTCGGTGAACGCGGCCACGATCTTGCCTCGCACCACCTGGACGTACTTCAGAGGCTTCGAGGGGTCGAAGCGCTTCTTCATGTTCTCGCGGCGCATGGTCTCCTGCTGGAGGAGCTTCTGATACTGCTCGGCGGCCCGCTGCGACACGTACTTGATGGTGCCGGCGGAGATGGGGTAGTAGTGGTGAAGCTTGGAGCCGTCGCGAGTAGGGATCAACTCGACGGCCATGTAGTTGTACGTCAGGCGGTCCTCGACGACGGTGTCCACGAACTTGTCGAGGTCCCAGCGCTTGTGCGTGGTGTCCGTCTCGTCAGAGGTCATGCCTGAGTGGGAGATGAACTCGCAGATCTCCTTGATCTCTTTCGCCTGCTTCTCCTTCATCTTGGAGAGCTTCTGCTCCATCTCGTACTTGAGGTCGGCGTAAGCTTGCTCCTCAAGGTTGGGGTCCGCGAGCTTCATCTTGTCCTCTTCGGACAGGTCGGCAGGCTCGATCGCGTCGACGATCCAGCCGGGGGAGTACTTGTCTCGCTGAGGCTTGGTGAAGGGCTTCACCTGGGCCTTGCGGGTGCTGATGATCGACCGCACCACGGAGTCCTTGCGGCTCATGTTCTTCAGCACGGCGGGGCCGACCATGCCCGGCCGCTCCTTGTATCCGTACTGCTCGTCCTCCGGGTAGCTCAGGTCGATCATGCCCTTGCGAGGGGCGCCCTCGTCGTCAGCCTTGGAAGTCTTGGACTTCTCTATGATCTGGTCCAGGCGCGCTTCGGTGGCAGCCATAACTTTCTGAAAGATACTCATCGTGGAACCTCGTAGGGTTGATTATAGCCTGGGACTGTTAAAAAGTGAACTGAAGGAGTTACACGTAGAACCAGAAGTCGTTCCCGTCTTCTTCCGGAGGAGCGTCAGGATCCTTCTTCTCGTGCTCCTTCGTGTTGTCGTAGAAGCCTGAGAGGCCCACCTGCTCGGCCAGGTCGGCGGCCGTGGGGGTCCCGATGTAGCGCCCCATGGCGTCCTTGTTGTTGGCGTGCTCCTCGTCGTCATCCTCGACCGAGTACCCGATGTAGAGCGGACAGGTCTTGTCGAACATGAAGACGACGCCTGCTATGGCGATGGCGTAGTCGTCGTGGGAGTTCGCGGCGGCCTCGACGATGATCCGGTTAGCCCCGCTGCTGCGCTTCTCACGCAGGTCCTTCAGGTGCGTGACCGCGTCCTCGTTGTTGACCATCATCATCTGGCTTGAGTTCAGGGAGACCTGAAGGCTGTACATCATCTTCAGCTTGGAGACGTTCGAGAGGGTGTACTCCTTGAGGGTCATCCCTTCCTTCTCGAAGAAGGGCTTGATGGCCGCGTAGGCGTACTGGTCGGCTACGCAGAAGGGGACCTGGTACCGCTTCAGGTACATGCAGATCTCAGGGATCACCACCGAGGGGTCAAGCTCCGCGCCGTCGGTACCTTGCCAGTGGCAGAGGTAGTCCAGGTAGACCTTCTCCTCCCGCTGCTTGGTCTCGCCGTTCATCACGAACTCCTTGTGACCGATGGCCAGGGTCCACAGGTCGTTCCGGGTCGCGTAGTCGGTCCAGGCCACGTAGCGGTAGCCCTTCTGAAACTCAAGCTCTGTCATCCCACGGATGATGGCGCGCTCGATCGCGTTCGGGTCCAGGTAGGACGCCTCGCTCGCGGTGTACAGCGCTCCGTACTCTCGGTTGAAGTAGTTGAGGCCCTTCTTCTTCTGCTTCTCAAGGTACTTGAGGCCGAGCTTGGGGTTCGCCCACCAGCTCGGAACCTGAAGGTGGAGGGTGTCAGGGTCCTTGCGGTTCAGGAAGTCGTTGTACTGAAGTCCCGCTTGCCCGTTGGGCGAAGAGATCTTCAAGACGAGGGCCATGCCCTCGATCTCCTGGAACTGCGAGAGGGCGGGCGCCAGCGCCTCGTAGATGCCCTTGTCCGTGTTCTTGGTGTCGTTGCCCTCTACGCCGAAGAAGCAGTTCTCGTCCAGGATGGCGAAAGGCACAGCCATGCCTCGGATCTTTGAGATGTCGGCCGCCATGACCTTGATCACGACCTTGTTGTTGAGCTTGATCTGGCCGCCTTTGATGGTTCCAGGGTTCTTCAGGTCCTCCTCGGAGTACTCGGCCAGGATGTTCTCGATGTTCCCGTCCAGGAACTTCTGGAAGATCCAGGGAGACTTCATGCAGAAGTTCTTGATCGCGGCGAACACCTCGCCGGCCTGCTCCTTGGTAGCGGAGATGATCGGGATGGTGGCATGGGGAGACGTGCCTAGGTACGGTCCGAAGTCGAACTGGGTGGCGTAGTACAGCGCGAGCCCGGCGCCGATGGTGGTCGACTTGCCGGAGCGGCGGCCGAAGCACAGCGACGCGTCGGAGTAGTGGCGCGCCTCGTAGTTCTCCTTGCCGGAGAAGTACTGGAACATCTCCACCTCGTTGGCGAAGTCTCGGTCCTGGTACTCGTGGAGCTTCCGGATAGGCGTGACCGTGTCGAGCGGCTCGCAGCGGATCGCTTTCAGCGTGACCTTCTGGATAGGCGACAGGTTTGTCACCGCCAGGATCGTCTCGAAGAAGTCGATCACGGGAAGCTGTTGTAGGGTCGTGCTCATCTATGACTTCTTCTGTGCCTGCTGCGCGGTCAGGAGGGACATAGCCTCCTGCACGGTTATGACTTTACCTTGACGCTTCATCTCCAAGGCTAGGCGAACCGCGTCGTCCATGTCAAGCGCCTGGATGTGTACGACCTCCTTGCGCTCGACCCCTCCGGTCTTGATGCTCTGGTCGGACTTGATGAGCTTCTCTAGCATGCCGGAGTACTTCTGCAGGGCGTCGGCCATGCTGATCGCGATGACGTCGGGCGCCTCACCGGAGAGCGCCTTGTGGGTGATCTTGGCCAGGTTCACGCCCTGAATGCGGAGCAGGAGGTTGAGGTTCGACTGAGCTAAGGCCTGCTCGGTGGTCTGAGGGTTCGAGTAAAACTCCAGGCTGTCAGCGAGCTTCTGGGCCAGGATGAGCTTCTTGTTCTTCTCCTCGTCCCAGCGCTGCTCCTTGCGCCACCGGAAGAGGGTCGCTCGCGGCACCCCGGACTCGTCCAGGAGGGTGTCGAACGGAGTCCCCTCCAGGTACTGCTGCTTGAGGGCGGCCATGATCCCCTCGCGGCCCTGGTCCGCCTGCTTGTCTTCCTCTGCCATCGCGTCGAGGCGCTTCTGCAGGTCGGACGGATCCTCTGCCGGGGTCGGAGCTGCGGCTTGCGCCGGCTCCTCCTTCGGCCTCTGGGGAGTTCTTGAGATCTTTGATACGCTTTTCCAGGACATGCTGGTACGCTTGCCTCTTGCTCAGGGTGAAGGAGTTGTAGCGGCTCCACCACTGGCGACCTTTCCTACGGTCGATCTTAGCATACTTCTCCTTGAGTTCCGCAAGGATCTGAAACGTCTGGTCGACGGCGTAGGCCTTGTCTGTCAGGAGCCTTCCTAAGCTGACCTTCCTGCTCAGGATCGTCCGGTAGTTGAGCTGTCCGATGCCGAAGTCTTTGGTCTCGTAGTTGACCGCGTCGACCTGGAACTTGGACTCCTGGTAGAACAGCGCGACCGCGACCTCCCACTCGACGTCGTAGGACTCACACCCCGCCGCGATCAGCTCCGCCAGCCTCTCCGCCTCCCTGTGAGGGATCGTCGGAGACAGGCGCCGGATCCCCTGGCTCACCCGGGTCACCAGCTCTTCCTCCGGAGTCAGCATCGGGCTTCGCATGCTCGTCAGGAGCAGCAGCGTCGCCAACATGGTTGATAGCGTCAGTAGGTATCTCATCAGACCTCTCCACACCCCGCTTGTAGCGCTTCAGCTCCACCTGGATGTCGTACCCGTCAAGGTACTCCCGGAGGAACATGATTACGTCGTCGACGAGCTTGTCCCTCTTCGTGAGGAGCAAGCGCCAGAGCGGGACGTAAAGGATAACCCAAACCTTCCGTCGACTTGTGTCTTCAGGAAGGAAGTACTCCACGTACCGAACGCGAGGGAACGCCACGTAGAGGTTGAGGACTATCGAGTTGTGCGCGACAGAACTCACGACCCCGTACTTGCGGAGCCAGGCGTCACCTGCGGCGATCAGCTCTTGGAGACCTTCGACGGCCTTCTTATCGTCCATCACTCACCCCTAAGGTAACAGGTTTGACCTTGACGGTCAAGAACTAGGTTTCTTCAAGTATTCTGAAGCTTTAAGACATAACTCGGCATCATCTTTGAGCATTCCAAGTCCTGTGTTGCAGTTGTTACACAAGAGTCCTCGAACTGCGCCGGTCTGATGATCATGATCCACAGGGAAATCCTTACCGAAGAGTTCTCGATGACGCTCAAGAGTCATCTTGCAGATCGCGCACTGATTGTTTTGAGACGTCAACCGCGCTCGATACTCGACGAGAGTTATGCCGAACTGACGCTTTAAGCGAGAGTTTTTAAGTATGTCTGGGTTGGCTTTGTTACGACGAGCACAATCTGCCAACTCTTTTTCTCTATGAGTTTTGTAACGCTCTCGTCGCCGCAAGTTGGAGCAAGTTTTACACTCGTTCTGCAGTCCGTGTTTTCGTTGTTTGTTCTTCGCAAACGAACGTACTGGTTGAGGGTTGGCCTCCGGGCATGTGGAGCTGCTACAGCTTCGCGTTTCCATACCCCAAGTATGCGGCACCCAAAGCTATTGCGTCAACTTCATCATTATCTCCCACCGTTTCCCAGACGTTGAAGGTTGTTTTAAAGGTAGCGTTTACCCAACGTTGCGCCAGAACTTTGTAGTCGATCAGGGGAGCCTTCTGGCTCTTCTTCACCCGGCGGTTGTAGAGGCGGATCTCGGCGTTGACCTGCTTGTCCTTGTCGGAGAGCTGGAGGCCTAGGAGCTTCCGCCAGCCCTTCTTGCCGTTGGAGTCCACGTAGGTCATGTTGTCCAGCAGGTCGGGGAAGGTCTTGAGGAGGTGATGAAGGACGAAGAAGTGGACCGCGTCCAGCGACTTCTGGCCGATGCGGTTGATCCCCCGGTTGACCTCCTCGATCACCAGGTGCTGAGGCTTGACGTCGGCCACGAGGTTGCCCACCTGCAGGGTCATGTCGACGATCGTGAGGAGGGCGGCCTTGGGGTACTTGAGCTTGTGGATGCCGGGGACCTTCGGCTTCAGCCGGCCCGAGCGGAGGAGCTTCTTCGAGTCTAGGTCGAAGACCGCGAAGCCGGTGCAGGAGGTGGACAGGTCGAGGGACAGAAGGAGCCTCATCGAGACCTCCAGAGGTTCAGCAGGAACAGCACCAGGATGACGGTGAGCAGCGCGGGTCCGAGCATCTACTTCTTCGCCTTGGCCTTGATCTCGTACTGCTGGATCACGATCTTCAAGACCTCAACATGGATCCAGGCTCGCCGGTACTCGTCCTCGGTCCACTGGGTGCTAGGCTTCGAGAAGATCTGCTGGAGCCGGTCTATGACTCCCGGGTTCAGGGTGTCGTACTGGAAGCTCATACCTTCTCCTTCTTGATCCAGCGCTTCTGGTCTGCGCTCCACTCTACCCAAGGGTTGCCGGGGTAGTCAAGCGCGGGCTCAGACTCGGCCGCCTTAGCCCAGAAGTGCCGACGTCGGTAGACGATCCGGCAGAAGCCGTCCTGCGTATAGCCCTCTCGCTTGAGCCAGTCCCTGAGGGCGCGGTACCGGTCCTGCAGGTCGTAGTAGAACCAGAAGTACCTCCGCTTGATCATGATCGTCCGAAGGTACCCGCTGTGGATCTCGTGGTTCCACACGTCAGGCAGGCGCATCAGGATGCCTGCCAGTGAGTGGTCAGGATGCTCGCGCATGAGCTGGAAGAGCTGGTCTGCGCCCTTCGGCACGTTGTCGTACGACCGCCACAGCTTGTACAGGTGGCTACCGGACTCCTTGCCGAGGGTGAGGGCCTCGTCGCGAGAGTGTCCTCGGCTGATGAGCCACAGGACCGCAGCGGAGGGAGACCGGTACGCTCCCGCGTGGCAGTGCAGGTAGACTCGGTGGCCCTTCTCGTGGTGGTAGTCTAGGACCTTCTTCAGCCAGAAGAGGTAGCTCAGGTTCCACCGCCCGCTCTCGTTGACCGGGTACCAGTGCATGTGCTGTCCAGGTCGAGAGGGTTCGAAGTATGCGCACTCGGAGTCGCTGACGTTGACGAACGCGTCGAAGGAGTCGGCGGAGGCCTTGGTCAGACCGTCGTGAGGGTCCGGCGCGACGTAGACCTTGTCGTACGGCGGCTTGAGCCAGTACCCTTTAGCCTCGTCGGTCTCGTGCTCGAACCACCTCATGGTCGTCTCGAATGAGTAAGAGCTGCCAGGAGGAAACGTTGGGTACCTCGGTCAGGGACCTTGGGAAGGACCGCTTCCAGAGCTTCTCGCAGGTCGTCGAGCTGCTTGGTCAGGTGCTTCACGCGAGCGCTCTGGTAGAGGAACTCGAAGTTCTCGGTAGTCTCTCCCTGCTCGTCTAAGGTGTGGTCCATCAGAGGGTACAGGTTGACGGTCCCTTGTTCGAGGGACTTCGACTTCATCCGAACTCGTGCGTAGACCTCGTTGCTCATGCGCGCTCCACGGTGATGTACCCGCCGGACGGTCCTACGAACTCCATCTTGCGACTCTTCAGCTTGAGGCCTCGATCTTTTAGGATAGCTTCGGCCTTGTCCAATCGAGCATCCCAAGAGGGGCCAGTCTGCATGTGCAGGTCCTGCGTGCCGTCCTTCCAGGTGATCAGGGTGACGGGCATCTCGCAGTCCCACCCGTCGTCGAACATCTTGAACAGTACTTCTTCGTGGTTCTCGTTCACAGCGGAAACCTCCTAGGAGTTCGTAAGGTCTGACCGATCGGAGCCTGCTCTACCCACATCTCTCCCACCAGAAGGAACGGGATGCCGGCCGAGTCCATGCCCCAACCTTCTCCCCACCTCTGCGGGCGCGAGATCATACCTGGCTCTCCAGGATGGTCTTGTAGTGGTCGTACAGGAGTTTGGCGGCCTCTCGAAGCTTCTTCACCTCTTCGCGGTACCGCTGCTGTACTACAGGATCGCGGAAGCGGACCAGCTGGGAGTCGACCCTCAATAGATCCTCTCGGATCTCGTGCAGCACCTTTAAATTGAGTTTCAAATGCAAACGCATCGCCCCTTTCTCACATGATCCTCTGTCCATAGTGGCTGAAGATTGGTATCAGACTCTTCGAACTTTCTTGGTCCAACCATGCTTGAGAGCGTCGTCGATGCCGTGCTCGTCGATCTTCGCCTCGACCTCGTGACGATCGTGGTGCTGACGCATCCGAGCCTTCATCTGCTGCTCCTGACCTTTCACGTGGCTGACGCCTCGGTAGGGGTCCTTCATCTCGCGAGTGACGGAGGCGACGCTAGTAGGGAGCTGAGGGCTCAGCATGTAGCCACAGGATCCTACACAAGTCACATCTGCACTTTTCTTGAGAAGTTTTTTAAACTCTAGCTTGCACTGAGTGCATGTGAACGTGAAGATGGGCATCAGACTCTACCTAGAACGCTGACGACCGTACGACTTATGCGTATCTGTCCAACTTTATTAGAGTCGTCAGGAACGTCGATCTTAAGACCGTCTGGACCGGTGATCATCCACCAAGGTCCTCCTTCACCAACTCGGGCTAAGCTGTCGACGTCCGTCGCACCGGCTTCTTTAGCTTTGGTCAGAATTTTAATGAGGTATTCTATCTTCATAAAAGTCCTAGGAAGTTGTAGAAGATCACGGCTAGGATGCTGAAGGCTATCCCTGCTGCCACCCCGTTCTCGAACGACCGACGACCGTATAGTTTCAGCTCACGCTTGTTCATTTTTACTCCACTCCGAAATCTTGAAGACACTGACGGATCATGATCAGGTTCGTCCTCATAAGAGCGTCCTTGTCTCGACGGGACAGCCGCTCTCCGAACACGTCCAGGTTAGCTTCGAGGTTTTCCACGAGGAGCTTGGTAGCGGGGTACTTGTTCAGGAACTCTTCTAAAGTTTGGCTCATTCTTTCACCTCGGGTGTCCACTTCTTCATGGAGGTCCTCTTCCCGCAGTGGTCACACCGTCTGTTGTAGTGCGGCCCGTCCCTGCGGTCCCAGATCTTCAGGCGCAAGGTTCCCTCCTCGCACGTCCAGCACTTCCACTTGTCCTTGTCGACCAAGCGCTCCTGCCGGCGGGCGGCCTGCTCCATCTCGATCTCGTCCAGGCGGTCCAGAGCCTCCTTGAAGGTCTGGAACCGGTCGAGGTCGAACCTGGCGATCTGTCGTCGAAGCTTGGACACCTCACGCTTAAGCTCGCTGTTCTCCCTCTTGAGGAGCTGCAGCTGATCCCGCTCGGAGTCCGCGTACGCACGCCGTCGCGCCATGCTTTAAACCTTAGCTTCGTAGGGGTTTGGTGTCCAGACTTATCGTACGTGGTCCTTCTTGTAGGCCTCGAAGAGGGCCTTGTCGGCCTTCATCATGCCCGTGGCGACGGTGTAGACCGTGCTGATCGGCTTCACGTGAGAGACGTGGTTCTTCATGACCTGGATGGTGGTCTCAAGGCCGACCACCTGGTCCTGGCCTCGGACGGTAGCCTTAAGGTCGCCACGGCGCCGGAAGCGGATGTTCAGGACGCAGGAGTACGGTACTCCGTCCCCGCCGTAGGGCGTCTCTACGGACGGTCCCACCTGAGGCATGGACTGGTAGGACTGGTTCAGCAGCAGGATGCCGCAGCGGTCCCGGAGCTTGCCAAGGAGGTAGTTCAGGCGCTTGGTGAGGTTCTTGAGGGCCTTGGCGGCCTTGCCCATGGACTTGTCCCAGTCGGCCACCTCGTACTCCATCTCGCTCTCGGACAGGGTGTTGCCGATCGAGTCCATGAGGATGTAGCAGTCCTGGGCGGTCATGTCGATCGTGACCGTCAGGGTCCGCTGGTTCTCCTTGCTCTCTCGCTGGTCCTCGTCGAAGTCGGGGTTCTCGTACTCGTAGGTGATCTGGCCTGCCGAGACCTCCTTCAGGATCTTCTCCATGAAGCCGTAGGCTTGCTCGATGGTGTCCGCGTGGAACACCAGCATGGCCTCCGGGTCTGCGCCCATGTAGTTCGGGAGGCGGTTGAAGTCGAACTTGTGCTCGGTCAGGATAAGGATCGGGAGGATCCCCTGGCGCTGGCAGGCGGCGATCGACTGCATCAGGAGCGTCGTCTTGCCCGTGTCGGGCTTGCCGTACACGTGGGTGATGTTGCCCATGGGCAGGCCTGGGAGCTTCACGGCCTCCTCGAACCAGTCGCCAAGCTCCACCCACTTGGAGACGGTCACCTTCGCGACCTTCGCCGCGTCGGGGACGTAGCTCACGTTGTCCTGGTACTGCTGGTTGACGTAGTTTCGGAACTGGGAGGCAACCGCCTTGATCTTGGCCAGGTTGTCCTGAGGGGTAGCCTCGTGCTTCGACTGTTCGGGGTCAGCTTTGACAGCGGTCTTCTTACTCATGGCGTGATGGCCTCCAGGAACATGGTTAAGGCGGCCAGAGCGGTCGCCATGATGAACGCGTAAGTCGTGATCTCAAGGAAGGTTCTCACTCGTGATCCCTCACGTAGACCTTCTCGATCCAGTACTCCATCCGTGAGAACAGAGATCCGGACGAAGATGCAAGCAGCTCTCGAACCTCGTTCTCGGCCGCCTCGTAGGTTTCGTAGGGATGAGCTAGCGTCTGTGGTCGATCAAAGAGGAGCGACTTGTACAGGATGCGAAAGATCACCTTCATACGTCCTTCTTCTTCACGATCTTGTCGGTGATGATCATGTTGCCCAGGTCGTCAACCAGTCCGTGGATCTCGACCACGTGCTTCACGTCAGCGTTCTCGTCGTCCGCCACGACCTCTCCCGTGGCCACGAACTTGATCAGCTTCGTGGACGGGTCAAGCTGGCTCCAGTCGAGGTTCTCACACAGGTGGTAGTTGTTCGGGAGGTTCATCAGACCATCTCCTTGCGTAGGTTGGCGCACAGCTCCTTGAGCATCTCGTAGCGCTGGGCGATCGACTTCACGATCCCCTCGTACTCGTCCTGCATCTCCTCGGCGTCGTAACGCTCGATCCGGAGCTTCTGAACGTCTACGTCAGAGATCACCATGGACTCGATCTCGGCGACCTTCCGGCCCTTGCCGTCGTTCGAGAGCATGATCTTGATGGCAGACTCCTTCATCTCAAGCTGGTTGGTGATGGCCTTCACCTTCTTCTTGAGGCGAGAAAGCTCGCGGGTGTACTTGCGCATGAGCAGGGGCTGACCGATCAGCTCCTCGTTCACGTGGAGGTCGTTGATCCGAAGCTCCTGGTCGATGCCGGTCTTCTCCAGCAGCTCCATCGGCTTCTTGTCGACCTGGGCGGGCTTCTGGAACCCGCCGGCCGTGACCTCGCGTTCCTTCAAGGGGGCGTTACCGGTAGTCTGAGGCTTCTTAAACGAGGGCATCGTAGACCTTCCACATCTTGGCGCTCTCACGAGAGATGAAGTGAGACTCGGGGTTATGGTCGATCAGGTAGACGTTCTTCGGGTTGACGATGTTCAGCCAGAGGATCTTAACCTTCCAGCCCTTCTTCTCAGGGATCCAGAAGGACTTGACGACCTTCGCCGCGACCTCGGTGTTGTTCGCGTGCTTGTATACTCCAGGCCTCATTCTAAGGTCTCCACGGTCACTTTAAGACCTCTCATGGTCTCTGTCATCCGGGTGAGCAGGTTGCCCATAAAGAGCAGGCTCAGACCGCCTAAGGTGATCAGCGTGAGGGCGTACCCTGCGGCTAAGATCTTCCTCATCGTACCGCCTGCCCTACCGCCCACGCAGCGACTCCAGTGGTGAGCACTCCCAGGCCGAAGAAGATCCACTGGTTGGTGGACTTCCACTGCTCCATCTGGGTCACCCGGTCCTCAAGCTTGAGGGAGGTGTCCATCCAGAGCTGGGCGCGCTGCTCCTGGGTCTTCAGGCCTAGGTCTTTCAGGTCGATCGTCTTGCGGAGGGCCAGCTTCTCCTCCTCGTGGTCCTTGGCGTCC
>CAYLHJ010000016.1:0-8015 GCA_964383705.1 uncultured Candidatus Saccharibacteria bacterium
CAGGTGGCCCCTCAACCCCTCCACCACCTCCATCAGGATCTCCAACAGTCTCTCTTCTAGCATCTCCAAGTTCAATCACTTCTGGACAAAGTGCAACACTTACATGGTCATCAACCAATGCAACAAGTTGTACAGCAAGTAATGGTTGGACTGGTAGCAAAACAACATCAGGAAATCAATCAGTCTCTCCAACATCAAATACAACATATACAATCACTTGTTCAGGTACCGGAGGAAGTGCCAATGCTTCTGCAGTAGTTTCTGTTGGAACAACTCCACCTCCACCAACATCAGGTAAGTTCATCATTGGTGATAGAGTGCAAGTTTCATCTGGACCACTAAATGTCAGATCAACCGCTTCTCCTACAGGGACGCTTCTTGGTACTCAAGCAACAGGTATTCAAGGATCAGTTTCAGCAGGACCAATTAGTGCCGGTGGATTTACTTGGTGGAATGTTAACTATGATTCAGGTGTAGATGGATGGTCTGTTGAAGACTATCTAGTCAAGGCTGTTACCCCTCCGCCTCCTCCACCGGTTGGAGGTACTAATGAGCCATCTGGTATGAAGCCATTCTATGAAATTAGCTTCGGCCCTAGCTCTTTGCCTTCAGGGTTGGTAACAGCCCCTAATTCATCGTTTTCTCTCACAACCGGTAAGGTTGGAGCAGGTAATACTCCAGCTACTAAGGCGGTAACTGGAGACCCAGAGCCAAATGGTTGGGCTCATCAGATGAGATATGGCATTGGCCATAAAGCGGGTACAGGTGTGTTGAGTGGAACGGCTATCAATCTTATGGAGAATCTTCCTAATACTGTGGATGGTTGGGCTCCGACAACCTATAACTCATTTTATGAAAGGGGAACGTTTAGGTTCGGTGAAGATTTGGGTAATGGTTTAGTTGGTGGAGATTTTGAATCTCCTTCTACTAATGGATTTAAATTACTTGGATATTGGAATTTCGGCGCCATGTCACCAGATATACATCAAATGATTGGTTGGGCTTATCCTGTAAGTTGTACGACTAATGCAGGTAATTGTGCTGGTGTAGACAAACCCGTAAAGACTTGGGGGTTTGAAATGAGATGGAATGACCCTAGACCGGTTCCATTGCCAAATGTAAGGGGGCCATTGGTCTCATTTGATGCTGGTTTGTGGCATACATATGAAATCTATATGGTTATGAACACACAGAATTCTGATGGTAGCTACAATGCTGATGGAATTCTTAAGGTTTGGATCAATGGACAATTAACCATTAACAGATCAAATCTAGCACTTCGTAGCTCTCAGTGGCCACAAGGTTTTTATGGCAAACATTTAAATCCTGTATTGGGTGGCGGGTGCGGTTCTCAGCCTGATTGTACGAAAAATAGAGCGGATGTTATTCAATTTGGTAAAATCTATGGCTCTGTTGGTAGTGTCCAACCAATAGGAAGCAATCCTCCACCACCTCCATCAGGATCTCCAACAGTCTCTCTTCTAGCATCTCCAAGTTCAATCACTTCTGGACAAAGTGCAACACTTACATGGTCATCAACCAATGCAACAAGTTGTACAGCAAGTAATGGTTGGACTGGTAGCAAAACAACATCAGGAAATCAATCAGTCTCTCCAACATCAAATACAACATATACAATCACTTGTTCAGGTACCGGAGGAAGTGCCAATGCTTCTGCAGTAGTTTCTGTTGGAACAACTCCACCTCCACCTACTGCCGGGCATCCAAATGAGCCTTCAGGATTCCAAAAAATAACTAATCGTCCTTTTAATTCTACGACCGAGGATGGTTGGACGAACGGCGGTGGGCTTTTCATTCGAGATGGTTCTTCGTATACTCCTGCAAATTCAAACGCAGCAGCTCCTGGGGTTGGACCGACAAGCCCGAATAATATTGGAGAGATGATTTTTCGAACAACCCTTCCGGCTGGATCAGGTGCGGGTAGTACATATCGAAATATTGATGCGTTAAACTATGACCGTCTTTATTGGCATTGGTCGAGCAAGCTTTCAAATAATTTTTCTGTGAATCAATCTGGTGTGCAGAAAAGCTTATGGCCTATGCTCGGGAATTGCGCTGGGCTGCCTGCTTCATGTCACGAAAACAGAATTATTATTGATTACCATGCGAATGGTGGTGGATTAAATCCGATTAAGATGCGCTTTTCTTTGCAAGGTCTTCAAGGCCCAGATCCAAAAGCTTTGCTGGGAGGTGTTCGTCTATTGGATTCAAATCTTCCTGGCGCCTCGGGTGTGATACAGCGAGGGGTATGGAATGATATTGAACTTGTAGTAGTCGCGAATAATCCTGGTCAGGCTGATGGTGAGGCGCATATGTGGATTAATGGAGTGAAAACGCATCAATATAAAGATATTGCATACCTTGCAGCCACTGAAGCAAAAAAGTTTAAAGCTTTAAATTGGAATCCAACATACGGAGGTAGTGGAAATTCTCCTTCGGAAGAGTTATATATGTGGTTTGATAATTTGTATGTTAGTGGCTCAGGTGGCCCCTCAACCCCTCCACCACCTCCATCAGGATCTCCAACAGTCTCTCTTCTAGCATCTCCAAGTTCAATCACTTCTGGACAAAGTGCAACACTTACATGGTCATCAACCAATGCAACAAGTTGTACAGCAAGTAATGGTTGGACTGGTAGCAAAACAACATCAGGAAATCAATCAGTCTCTCCAACATCAAATACAACATATACAATCACTTGTTCAGGTACCGGAGGAAGTGCCAATGCTTCTGCAGTAGTTTCTGTTGGAACAACTCCACCTCCACCAACATCAGGTAAGTTCATCATTGGTGATAGAGTGCAAGTCACTGGAGAAGGAGTTAATGTTCGTTCTACTCCATCAACATCAGGCACAATACTTGGTGGTCAATTAGTCGGTTCACTCGGAACAGTTGTCGGTGGCCCAACAGTAGCTAGTGGATTCACATGGTGGAACATTAACTATGATTCAGGTGTAGATGGTTGGAGTATTGAAACGAGATTGATGAAGTCTGCAAGCATAACTCCTGTCCCTACTCCGACTCCAACCCCAACACCCGTTCCTCCTTCTACACAGCCAATACTTTCTGTGGGTTCCGCAGTTGTTACTACTGATGTTGTAAATGTTAGACAAAGTCCGAGTACAACAGGTTCCTTGTTGGGAAGCCAATTCATTGGCTCCAAAGGGGTGATTGTTTCTGGCCCAACGCTTTCTGGTGGATATACTTGGTGGAATGTTAACTATGATTCAGGTGTAGATGGTTGGAGTGTCGGCAATTATCTAGCTAAGTTAGTTACATCTTCGCCAGCGCCCGTTCAGTCACCATTAAGGTTAAATGAACCAAGTGGCATGACCCTCATCTCTTCCAGGCCATTTAATAGTAAAGCTTCAGTAAATGGGGATGTTGCTGGGGCTGAACAATGGGATCCTGTCGAATATAAGTATCCTAACTTGTCGATTGTCAGTGATAATAGCGGCCCAAGTAGCTCAGGCAGTATTGCTCGCATGACTTATCCATTGGGGTTTGGTAGTGGTAGTGGACCAGCCACTGCACAAAAATTCTGGTCTTCGCGCTCTTACACAAATCTCTATTCTCAGTTTTCTATGAGGTTATCGGATAACTTTTTTGGTCAAAGTTCTGGTACAAACAAAATATTTCACTATTGGATAGACAGAGGAAACAAAGTCTTTCTAAGTGCGGAAGGTGTAGGTAATGGGGCGCTTTCTATGGTTGTTAGATTGCAAGGATCACCTGCTTCTGAGTCCAGAGCTAGACTAAGAGCAAATACTGGTAATTCTGCAAGCATAACTCGCGGACAATGGGATTCTTGGGAAGTCTTACTTATATCAAATACTCCAGGTCAAAATAACGGCATAGTTAAGGTTTGGAAGAATGGGGTACTTACTCACAACTATAATGATGTTGGTATGGCGAACGACGATGCTTGGGAGCAAGTATCTTGGAATCCTCAATGGGGTGGTGGTACGGGTGAATCAGCACCGAACTCATTTACTATGGATATGGATCACACATATATAAGCGCCAAGTAAGAAAGTAAATTATGAATCTAACAAAAACTCCGCAGATTATGCGGAGTTTTTGTTAGGAGACCTTTTCTACTAATCTTTTGAATGTCTGGGGATTATCTTTTGCAAGAGTTGCTAATATTTTTCTATCCAAATTTATATTCTTTTTCTTTAATAATCCTATGAATTTACTATAAGAGTGGCCCAAAGGTCGGAGAGCGGCATTAATACGGACATTCCAAAGTCTTCGGAAATCACCTTTTTTGTCTCTTCGATGAGCGAAAGCATAAGTGCCAGCATGAAACAGCGCTTCATTTGCTTGACGCTCTTTTGTTCCTCTCCCAAAGCGATAGCCTTTTGTGAGTTTTAAAATATTACGTCTATTTTTGAGAGCATTTACTCCCTTTTTTACTCTTGTCATGATTTATTTATATGTTTACGAGAAATTTACTGCCAGTCTTTTTAGAGATAACAAAAGTACTTGAGCGCTTTTTCCCAAGTTGAGACCTCCGTCCTTCTTTAGCATTAAAATGGTTTTGGCCTATTTTTCGGCTCAAAATCTTACCACTTTTAGTGATTTTCAGCCTTTTTGAGTATGATTTATTGGTCTTTATTGCCATGATTCTTATCAATTGAGCTTCTTATACTACTTATATTTTTAGTTTTGTCTAGGCCTTAAATCAGCTACTTCTTTGGATTTGCTCTTTCAATAAGCGCTGTCATACCCTTGGGGCTTTTTTTGGGTTCATCCGCTATTTTATAGTCTTCGGTTATAAGGTTAAAAAATCTTATCATTCTCTCCTTAAGGAAGTTATTATCCATATATTTTGTTCTGCCAGGCAAAAAAAGATCAACTTTTATCCTGTGACCTTCCTTTAACCATTGGCTCGCTTTACGAGCCTTAAGGGCTAGGTCATTTTCACCGGTCCCGACCTTTATTTGAAGTGTTTTTACTTCAACTGTGTGTGACTTGGATTTTGCCTGCTTTTGCTTCTTGTTTTCGAGGTACTGGTATTTGCCGTAGTCCATTAGTTTGCCTACAGGGGGGGTGGCATTTGGGGATATTTCTATAAGGTCAACACCCAGTTCGTGCGCCTTCTCAAGCGCTTGTGAAAGTGATAGAACACCAAAGTTTTCTCCTTCAGGTCCGATGATGCGAAGCTCGGGGGCTTTAATTTGATGATTAATTCGTGTGTAACTCAAGAGTGATTATTCAATATTAGAGTTTATAATTTGTATCATATTTTTATATTAGTGGCAACAAAAGAGCGACCAATTTCTAGTCGCTCTTCCTTGATTATTTGAATTCTGGCACATTCCACTTTTTGCACCACTCTGTGTAGGGAAGGGGCGTTTCCCCTTCTTCTGCTATGGGGCCCCTTGGTGGGTTTTGGTATAGCCGGTTCTTGTCGACTGGGTCGGGGCAGGGGAAATTGAATTCTCCGCACCGGGCACACGGGGAATACATTCCACCGGCGCTTGTGCATTGAATCTCGCTCCGTACCCTTGCTCGCGCCTCATCCAAGGTTTTTGCCGGTTCTCTACCAAATCGTTCGAGCCAGACATTGGCTCGAGCAAACATCCAATCAGGATTGTATTCCCAAGGATCTTTTCCCATTTTTCCTCCAGAGTGTAATTTGAAAGATTCTCTTTTGAGAGTATAGCAGATACTATTTTGTAGTAAATATTATAAGAATCTTCGTATAGGAAGAGTTAACAATTCTCTAAACTTTTCTAGTATGTTTCTTTTCCTCCATTTGTCGTGATTTATCGCTTCTGCAGATTTTAAATCATCAAGAAATATTTTTTTTACCTCTCTGGCGAAGTCTTCTTTAGTGCTCACAATATTGGCCTCATAGTTATAGAGGATACTCAAAGAGTCTAAATTAAAGCTACCTACAGTTGCCCACTTTTCATCAATAACGGCTGTCTTTGCATGAAGCATTGATCCTGTATATTGAAATATTTTAACTCCAGATGCCAAAAGTTTTTCGTAATATGCATGTGATGCGTAATCTGCCCACCTATGGTCAGATATTTTTGGTACAAGAATAATAGTTTCGATATCTCGTTTTGCTGCGATGCGCAAAATTCTTCTGATTCTTCTATCAGGAATGAAATATGGGGTAGTCAGATAAATAGATTGCTTTGCGTTTCTTAAAGCGCTTACAAATTCTTGATATAGAAATCGTTTGCCTATGTATGGTGAATTAGTGATAAATTGAAATCCTTTTACGAATGTCTTCGTTCTTTTCATTCTGCGAATAAGACTTTGTTTGCCGGCGGAATTCCACATTTCGTTAAATGCGTGTTGCATTTCTTTACCAATGGCGCCTATTGTTTTAACGTGAGTATCTCTCCATGAGCGAAAATCTGAACGAAATCCAACACCCCCAACAAGCCCGACATTTTCATCAACTATCATAAGTTTTCTATGGTCACGGAAAAACCAAGAGAGTGCTGAATGTATTCGCCAAGGTCGTATTATATTAAAAAATCTTATTTCAATTCCACCCTGTTGTAGTGCATCAGGAAGGGGAGAGGCGAAGAAGTTGTAGCTTCCGGCCATATCGCACAATATCCTAACCCTAACTCCATCTTTTCTTTTTTGGATTAGGATTTCTAGAAGTTCATTTCCTATAGCGTCTGCATCAAAAATGAATTGTTCAATATCAATTGAGCGATTGGCATTTAGACACGCTTCTTTCGTAGCCCGCCAAGTGTCTTCGGTATTAAGGTAAAATTTCCAACGAGTGCTGTTCAAGTTTATTTGGAATTATTTTTATTTAACCAATAAGGGCTATGGTGACTGCCATGAGAAATATCGCTACGAGATATTGAGAGGAGTGGATGACAAAAAGCTTAAAGGGTCTTTTTTCCCATAATACAGATGCCAATGAAATTGGAAGCTGGAATCCAAGCCAAATCCAGAATGCAAGCGCGAGCATATCGGTTAAACTTCCAATTTTCTGGGCTACCGCAAAATGTGCCAATGCATAAGCGCTTATAAATGTGAAAATAAATTGTAAAAGATACAATCTTTTTAATCCATTCGTTTTATTTTCATTTGTTTCTCCTGTTTGTAAGCCGGATAGTCTCATCCAGATATTTCCGAATGCAAACGGAGAATACCATATTGACCCTATCGCCACCCCAACGAGACTCGCTACTAATACTCCAATTAAAGATACTGCTTCCATGTTTTTCCATTAATAATAATGATTAATTATATCAAGTTGTAATGCTTCGATATGCCCATTGACTAAATATATTCAAATACGATAGTCTGAAGGAAATAGTATGCACAAAACAAATTCTACCTCAGTATCTATTATTTGCTCTATCTTTAGTATTCTCATTCTGAATGGAATGGGTTCGGAGGCTCGTCACTGTATTTCTTAAAAGCACTCAAGAAATCTAGAAACCAGCCTCTGAACAGAGGTTGGTTTTGTTCTTTTCAGACTCTTTACTTTTGGGGGGATTATGTCTAAAGGCGTTTTTCGCGTGCTTAGGGTGCATCGCGAGAAGGGAAATGGTGAGAAGCAGGTTGAGCTTGTCCGTGAAGTAGGTGGTTCCCAGACTCGGCCCAAGAGGGCAGTGCTCACTCCAACGAAAGGGGGAGGATACAAGGATCACCACGGCAAGTTTTACGAGCATGGAGAAATCATCTTCCCGTAGGGTTGGGTCGGCAAGGGCAGCGCACTAAGCTGCCCTTTTTGTTTTTCTATTGAGTAAGGTCTCCGAGAAAATCCTTTGTTTCTTCAAGAGCGTTTAAACATTTATTTCTCCCATCCTCACTATTCATATCAGCGCAAGCTTCTTTTAAATCTTGTTCCTTGTTTCCTAGTTCTGCAGAAAGAGAGGGGGAATCAACCATTTCTCTTATCCAGAGTCCGGCGATAGTAATAAGTACAATTGATAAAACCCAAATAGCAATGACTTTTGGATCTCTATTCATATTGGTTTTATTATTTAATAAACTCCACA
>CAYLHJ010000017.1:0-4020 GCA_964383705.1 uncultured Candidatus Saccharibacteria bacterium
GCTTCACACTCATCCCAAAATAATAATATTTACCTACTCCCATAATTTTGGAAAGTTTGGAAACACTTTCTTAGTAGCATGTTTTCCCCAATTTTGCGTTGGCTGGAAATTGAAAGGGAATTTTTGTTTTGATGATAGGAACAACTATGCAAGCGAAATAACCTCCTCTAGAGACCATATCTTTATGTTAAAATCACAAAATTAGATTTCCAAATTTTAATAGATGGGTTTTACATATTAAAATATTGTGATTCGAGAATAAACAGAACGCAATATCAAAAACACCGTCTCAGCCATTTAGAAGATCTCATAGTATGCACAAAAACTTTTATCCAAAGTATATACTACATTAAAGTACTAAAGATGCTATGAAATTTTGGCTGTATCGATATATAAAAGTATTGCTTTGTAGAAAATTTTGATTTTGATACAGCAGTCTTGCAATGCATATATAATGGGTTTTTCAAAGTTTTCACACATTAAAAAAGAAAAATAATTATCAGATAATTTTAAAACCTTTTACCTACCATAGAACTGGCATTAATCTATTGCACGAATTTGATACAATCCCAATAAAAATGTCGATTGATGGTGTAATTTGATATATATTTCGGGAATTCATTTCAAATACGCCTTTTTTCACAATACCTACTTTACAGAACATTGAAAAAAATGTACTAAACGTTTTTATGCGTTAAAAAGCTGTTGATAAAGCATATTTCTTTGTAATTTCTTTGCACAAATAAGAATGTTCAATTTGATGCGTGAAATTAAAATTAAATTATATACTAGAAACGATATATTCTGCAAGTGTATTTTGTTTTAATTTTCCTTTTTTACTATTTTTCAAGTGCATACTACATGAGATATAACGTAATCCCATATCCCTTCCTTTTTCTGTTTTCCACAAACACTTTCAAGTTGTATGAGAAGCTGAACGGGGATTTATGATTACTACTAAAAAGAAGGTGAGCAATTCGTATATTTTGGAGTAATAAAAACTCTCGTTACGTTGAATCGTTAATTTTTCATTATGAAACTGGTATAGCCTGTCTTGACGGGGAATATGTTTCGAGAGTGGCATACATCGAGATACTATACGAATGTGTCCCCTAAAGCTTTTGATCGTGTCGTATTTGTGTTGAGTTTTGTGAAATCTATAGTATATGCAGGTTTCTATTGAATATCTTGAGGAAAACGCACTTTTTACGGTTGCCCATGGATGATCTATTTTTGTTGGCCGAGGTGTATTACAAAATACAGGAGAAATACCAACAAACATACAAGAAAAGCAAAACAAAAATGATCATCTCGTAAAAAATGGTAGAATAGAAGGTAATTTGTTTTTCTGTAATGTGTGTTTTGCTTTAATGCTCCATAGGTCTTGTTGATCAGGAAACGATCGCCAGTTAGTGGCGACATATTCCGAAGAGAATGGGTGACACGAAGACAATATTAATTTTTCAATACAGTCTACGATGGTATCACACGATGACATACGCGGCTTATCTTAATGGAAACTCAATAATCCCTGCATTGTTGAGACACCATGAGGTGGTGAATGTACCACTGCTCGAAAAGGTAACTTTCCTTATCTTGATGGTTCCTAAAGCCATTTAATAGTGGCATCTACATCTGTGAGCAATATTTTTCAGCAATAGCAAAAAGAAGGTATTGTGTATTATTTAAGATAGCACTGGATTCAACATTTCGATGAGACAAGATGTTGGGAGTGTTCCTAATAGACATTATAGTAAGCAGAGAAGTCCACTATACGAATAATAATACAGATCATCAATTTATAGTGCCACATGGATATTTCTAACGCCAGTTGCTTAGAACACCAAGCTTTCCGAGTTTTACGCTGAATGTTCATAGTACCACTTGAGATGAATTATCACAAAACACCATACAAACTCATTCTAACCATCATGCGTTTTGTTTTTTATGCAATATTTGTTTCCACTTACCCTAGTGCAAGTGTTTGATGAATCAGGAGCATTTAGTTGTTGTTATTGTTATTGATCCTTGGAAGATTGTATAACTGCTGTGATCAGGGTTATGAGAATGTGCGAATGTCATGTAACTTGTGAAAGTAATAAAATTCTTTTGGAAGTATCCTTGTATACGGTTTGAAATCAATCCATACATGGAATATCGAGTGTTTAAAATGCCGGGAAAGCAGTATCAATGATCGGACTTGCAGTATGTAGGGAGCCTGGGATGGGGTGCGGTTGGGGTGACATTCGGTCTGAACGATTATAGCGATCCAATTAGATTATAACGATCAATTTCAATGTGGAAAATTATTTACACTTGTTTTGAAAGGTGATTTACTTTTAAATTAACCTTTGAATGTAGCTAAACAATATGTATGTGATCATCTGTGACATTATTACATACCAATGGACACATTTCACTAAAACTGAGAGATTATATATTAATAGTGTATTATAATCACTTATTCTTTATATATTTTTATTTTCTTTTGATTTTGCACCATTTACAAACTATATTCAGAAGCGCAAAAGACTCAATTTCATCTTTTGAAAATACTTGATGTTCATATAACAAATTGACCAGATCCGTTCGTGATAATGTATCTAGCTTTTCTGCGGGTATATCTGGGAGTATTATTGCAAATTTTTCATCCAGTAATTTACAAGTATCCCCGAGACGCCTAGGTCCAATCGCCCAAAAATCTTTAAATGTAATTCCTTTATCCTTCATTTCAGACAATTTGCTATTTCTAAATGAATTCCACTTAATTTTGTGGTGTCCTTCAATTCCAAATTTGTACGCTATGTGCTCTTGTATTTCTTCCCAGGTTCTGGGTGTAGGCAGAAAAATGAATTGAGCAATGAATATAATACTACAGCTAGAAAAAGAAGCGTTTATCTTACGCAAAGACGCGCAAAATGAAAAACTTGATTCTTGTTTTCGTATGGGTGACTCCCATCAATCCATGGCCTAAATGGAGCTCTTTCTTAAATTGTCTATGATACGCTTCATTCCTGTTGGTTCCTCCTTTCGCATTTCCTGCAGTTACTGGTCTAAAAAAATCGTTCCTAACAGATAACTGATGAATAATCGCATGCATTGTTCGTTTTGAGCATAAGAAAAAATAAAGAACATTAAAACTTGCAAATGAGCCAATATAAATGGAGCAAACATATATATCGCAAAACTTACAATAAATCTGTTTATAGCCTCTGATACCATTCTAGGAAATAAAACTCCGTCGTTGTCCTCATCATTTCCATTTACTTGCTAGTCATATTCAATTCCATGAATATCCACAATCAGAAATGTAGGAATATATATAAATATACTTTAAGAAAATAAAAATAACCTACTTCATTAGCGGAATGATCCTGATCAGTTCCATTTAACGAACCTATAAATTTGCGCTAAAAAGTGTGAATTAAAAGTTCCGATTTGAAATCGTGTGTTGGTAAAACTTTATCCGATTCATATATATGATAAAGGTTTTTTTTCATACGAGAATTTCACCGGTGACTGTTCTATTAATTTTTTTTTGGTATTTATTTCTCCAACAAACTATTTTTTGTATTGCCTCATCCTTCCACAAGTGAAGAGGTGTTTTAGTTTCGTTACAAAAATGGGACGATATATTCCTATATTTCCCAAACAGAATTATTAGGACAACATATTATTTCATCATCATCATCATCAAGATTTCATGCCTATTCCAAACAATCACATTACTATACGCTTTGATCTACTCACGTTCTAAAATCATGTTGAGCCATTCTATAGTTTCCATGTGATTTGTCCATCATTTTAAAAATTCGCTCTCTCATATGCCAAAAGTCTTGCAAAATCACTACACAGAAATGAATGTTAAAGGAGAATCTCAAATTATTGTATGTAGGAACCACTGAACAGATGATTGGCACATTTCCTTACAAACCCCTCGAATTTGTTGTAATAGATTTTGATTGTATTCTGTTGTTTTTGAAAAGTACTCAAATAAGTCTCTCGGCACGTTTTGCAAGG
>CAYLHJ010000018.1:0-3360 GCA_964383705.1 uncultured Candidatus Saccharibacteria bacterium
CTAATAAATGCAAAAATTTATTAAGCTCCTCGCCAACAATCTGCCTATGAGAACCTTCGGGAAGGTTTTCCAATTTAATATTTAAAATTCTTGTTCTCTCTAAATCTTCTACTTCTTGAAATAGGGAAGAGCACATCCTTCTAATCTGATGCTTTTTACCTTCAGTTAGGATAATTTTGAATGTATGGCCGTTTATAATCTGCACTTTGCACCGCGCAGTTTTTTCTCTTTCAATTTTTACTCCAGCTTCCATCTTTTCTTTAAAACTACTGCGTAGTTTATCTTTTGTTTTCACTAAGTATTCTTTTTCATGTGCGAATTTTGGTCCGAGCAATCTTTCGGTAATGCGTCCATCATTCGTGAGAATAATCAATCCATGCGAATCCTTATCAAGTCTTCCTATTGGAAAAACATCTTTTAGAGAAACAACATGTTTAATTTCTTTATCACCGCGCTGAGCAGAATGAGTGACAATATTTTTCGGCTTATTATATGCAAAATAAAGATAGGGGATTTGCTTTCCACGAAATCGGACTTCTACTTGATCATTTTCTTTTACCTTGTCACCAAGTACTGCTAATTTACCGTTAATAAAAACTTGCTTTTTGGTAATCATTTCATCAGCGCCCCTTCGAGTAGAGTGCTTTTTAAGTGCCAAATATTTATTAATCCGCATAGGAAAGATAGGTTTTTCCATAGATTATGCAGTATAGCATTATGTTCTTTAACTGAATAAAAAGAAAAGCCACCCAGTAAGTCGGATGACTTTCCTTGGGTGGCTTAAGTCCACTTGACGAGCACCGCGTAGATAAGCGCAGCACTAACCACGATGATGATAGCCGGGAGGATGATCCCAACACCGAAGCCTATGATGAGGCTCCCGATCGTCGGCGCCAGACTCATAATCGAGCCGTTGTCCAACCATTGGTACCAGCCCCGCATGAAGTAGACGAACACCCCAATCACACAGCCGATGACGAAACCCTTGAAGAGCTTCATGGTATCCTCCCTACATTGTTGAGTTGTGGAAGGTTAGAAAGGCAGATCGCTGGGCTTGGACTTGACGATCAGATAGATGCCTCCGCAGACAACACAGATCATGAAAGCGGGAGTGATGAAGCTGAAGATGACAACCTCAAACACGGACGCCGAGGCCCTGAAGGTGTCGTCGACCCAGAACCACCTGGCGAGCATCAACGCCTCGATCATGACCACGACCAGCAGGACAATGAAAGCGGGCTTGAGAAACTTCATGGTACACCCCCCTTTAGATTATTAAGTGATAGAAATGAACCAACTCTCTTCTATTATAGTAGTAACACGTTAGTTGTAGTAATGTCAAGTAGTTCAAAATGTCACAATAGATATCCAAAATCAGAAAACGAAAACCGCTAGAACAATCTAGCGGTTTGTGATTTGAAACTCTAGAACCCCAGGTAGCGAGCCAGCGCCGATGCAAGAAAAACCAGGGTGTTGATGATACAGTAGAGGAAGGTCACGGGTTCGACCTCGAGATTCTCCTCATTTCCCAACTTCTTCTTCTTGACCACATACTTCGAGGCCTCGAAGAGTCCGAAGGAAAGTAGGACGAGAAGGCCCATACCAATGAAAAAGAGAATCTTCGCGAACATACTACCCTCCAAGGGTTTAAGATCCAATTAAAACATTTCTATGAATTATATCACGCATTAAATATGTGTCAATATAAAACAGGTCAGCAGAAAAAAGCCTAACTTTAGCCTTATGTCGCAAAAGATATACTAAAATACTCTGCATATCGTTTGTACTACACACCTATGTAGCACTTATGACTGAGTTTTCTCCTAATTCAGTGTATTTTTATAGAGAGTAAAAAAAATTAGAAAAGAAAATGGAAAACAAAAAGAATGTCGTTGAATATGAGCGACCGCGTTGTAAGGTTCTATTGAGAATGCCGTTTGGACTATTTATTGCAAGGAGGGTACGTTTGAATGTGGAGCATAGTGTTGAACCTACTCCTATATACGAGCATTGAGCCAATCCCAGATCTCTTGAGATAATGCACCCCAATGATTGTCATCCATGTGCGAAACGATTATCCGATCATCTCCATCTAACACACCTGGCGCAATGTAATTGTAAAGCTGTTCTGCAGACATATCTGTTTCTACAAAACGTACCGAATCTAAACCTTCATGCTTTATAGTCTGAAGTTTATCTAATCGCCCATGCAATTTTTCACTAGCGTTCTGATAAGCAACACCTTCCTTATTCAAATCCCATGTAACTAAGTAAACTGACATATATATGTTGTTAATTTATAATACGCACTTCTTTTGCCGAGAACTTGTGGGATTATATTCTTCAGCATGACATTTTACTAGTTAATAATTTGAGTAGTAAAAAATTGAGAAACAAACCTATATATGGCATTCTGTTATGTATGTCAATTGTTGTGCATCTGTACAAGAGCTACATAAAAGGTACTCCAAAGAAAGCCATAGTCCAAATGGTTCAGGTACATCTATGCCACCTGACAATATCGGTAATGAAAGGGATAAACCTCTCCTGCAGTAAGGTGTATTTGAGTACTAGGGTATTGAAACATATGTATGACAAACGCCCTGCGGAGGAATTCGATTTAATGACTGAAGTTATGTTTGATGTTGTTAAATACCCAAGCAAGATTTATAAGAATAAAGATGGAAAGCGTGGTTCATTTTTATTTGTAAAAGAAGTGAAAAACTCAAAATGCTTGGTTTCTATAGAGACGATCCATGACAAAAAAGCAGCCACCCATTGTGAGGTGGCCACTTTCTTCAGAACTGATGATGATTACTTAGCAAATTACGAACTTTTATGGGAGTGGAAGGGCGGCACTCCTTCATCGTAGTGCGTTCGATTCCAGTTTGCACTGGCCTAATAGCACCCCGCAGTAGAGCCTTTCTTGCGTTTCACCCCCACAAAAACCAATAATTTAGCTCGACCTTTCTTAGTAGCAGCATATACTATGGGAATGAAGATTGCAAGAAGTTGGGGACAATATTTACGGCTAAGAATAAGGTTAAAAATGAATTATGTCCGTAGATGGCTCTATTGAGACGTTTTCTGAGATAGTGTACAAAATAGTCATTTTTGAAGAATTTATAGATAAATAAGTAATAGGTATATTAAGAGTACAGAAAGATAGTTTTGAAGTAATCTCCATTAATAGGAGAGAGAAAGTACCAGATAGAAATATTTAATTAAATAAAATTAATTAAAGGTGTAGCACTAATTAAAAAAATACCCATAGGGGAGTGGTCCCCCTTATGGCCCCTTAGCCTTATGTCGCAAAAGATATATTGTGCGACGTTTATATATTCTAGAGCCACCCTTATC
>CAYLHJ010000019.1:0-2965 GCA_964383705.1 uncultured Candidatus Saccharibacteria bacterium
GGAACTCCTGATAAATCTGCCCTTGAATATGGCAGAGAAATTATTGAAGCGCTTATTAAGTATGTAACTTTTGGTCCAGTTGTTGGTTTTGTTGTTGAAGGGGCACACGCAGTTGAGATAGTTAAAAAACTTGTCGGTCCAACCCAACCACTTGTTTCAGATGTTGGGACTATCCGTGGTGATCTCACGATTGACTCTTATGAGCTTGCTAATCTTGCTGGCCGGGCGGTTCGCAATCTTATCCATTGCTCAGATAAGCCGTCAGAAGCAGAACGTGAAATAAAAATCTGGTTTTCACCAGAAGAAATTATAGATTACAGACTTGTCCAAGAGGAGATTCTTTATGATGTGAATATTGATGGGATATTGGAGTAGGTCTTAAGAAATATCGTAATCTTATAGCTTTTTTAGAACAAAAATTTGTTTTTTCTTTAGGTTGTTTTGTAATCTGTTATGCACCTTTTTTTCGTCTCTAAGAAGTTTATACTGTAAATAGGGTTATTTGGCATATTATCTAGATTAAATAATTTTTTAGGGAGTTTCAAATATTTCTTTATGATGAGCGCCTTGGCGTTCTGACCGATGAAGTTGCGAACACCCACCTAGTAATTCACTAGGGCAATATGACCAAGTAACCCACACAAAGGCCCCAAGAGTTGGGGTTTTTGTGTGGGTTACTTGTATAATGAACAGACATGAAGCGCAGAGAATTTCTCACTATTATTTTTTTTCTCTCGATTTTTATTTTTGTTCTCCATCTTTTTGCGCTCAAGTTCTCTCTTTACTGGTTCATTCCAAGTCTTGATATGATTGTCCATTTTTTTGGTGGTTTCACAATTGTATTACTTGCGATCTCTCTATTTTTTTATAATCAAAAAAATTTTTTCTCTTTCATAATTTTGTCTTTAGTCGTTTCACTATTGTTTTCTTTAGGATGGGAATTATTTGAAAATAAAATCGGCTTCACTTTTTCTTCAGAAAATTTTGCGAGTGATACAGTAAGTGACATCTTGCTAGGAATATTCGGTGGATTTGTGGCTGTATTATTTACAAAATTGATTTCAAGAAAAGAAGATGAATGACATAAGGCCAAGCGTAACATTTTGGGGAGGTGTGGGCGCCGTAACTGGTGCAAATTTTCTTGTAAGTAGTTTCAAAACAACATTTTTAGTTGACTGCGGAATGATGCAGGGTTTGCCACAAACAGAGATGTTGAATAAAGAAGATTTTCCATATGATCCAAAAAAAATTGATTATCTTTTCATAACTCATGCTCATATAGATCATATTGGCAGGATTCCAAAACTTGTTAGAGACGGATTTCGTGGAAAAATTTTTTCAACTCAGGAAACAAAGTCTTTGTCAGAGCTAATGCTTGCAGACGCAACTCGTATAATGGATAAAAAATCTAGAGAAAGCGGGACACTTTCCTTATATGACCAAAAAGATCTGGATATTGCTTTAAGTTTGTGGCAGGCGGTCGCTTATCATAAAAGTATTTTAATAAGCGAAGATCTTTCCGTAGAATTATTTGATGCTGGGCATATCCTCGGATCATCAATGTTTCTTTTTTCGATTTTTGATGGGAACAAAAAAATAAAGATTCTTTTTACTGGAGATTTGGGAAATTCACCATCAACCCTTCTTCGTGACACTGAGTTTGTGAATGATGCAGATTATATGGTCATGGATAGTGTTTATGGAGACAGAAATCATGAATCAAAAGAAGAAAGAGAGAGAAGATTTAAAAAAGTAATCCTTGATGGTATAGAACGCGAAGGGGCGATTCTTATTCCATCTTTTTCCCTAGAACGAACACAGACGATTCTTTACGAGATTAATAATTTGATTGAAGGTGGGCATATTCCATCAATTCCTGTTTTTTTAGATTCTCCGCTTGCGATAGAACTCACAAATATTTATGAAAAGATATCCTCTCTATACAATAAAAGTGTTCAAGATAATATTGCTTCGGGTGATAAGATATTTGAATTTCCAAAACTCAAGATGACAGCTAAGGTGGAGGATTCAAAGAAGATCCACCTTACCCCAGATCCTAAAATTATTATTGCCGGATCTGGCATGTCCACTGCTGGAAGGATTCTTCACCATGAAAGCCGATATTTGTCTGATCCGAACGCTACAATCATCCTTCTTGGCTATCAGGCGGTTGGGACTTTAGGCAGAGAGCTAGAAAATAATACAAAATCGGTGATTATTAATGGTAAAGATATTGAAATAAGGGCCAAGATAGAGAGAATCAATGGTTATTCTGGCCATAAAGACTCCCAAGGACTCCTTAATTTCGTGGAAAAATCTTCTGAAAGTGGAAAATTGAAGAAAATCTTTGTTGTCATGGGAGAACCCAAATCATCTTTGTTTATAGCCCAAAGAGTTCATGATTATCTCAATATCGATGCGATTTTGCCAGAAAGGGGCAAAATATATACACTCTAATTTTAGTTTTTGTCTTAATCTGTGTATAAGAACAATAGTCTTTATTGCTTTTTAACAATATAATTACGAGATAGAGCGTTGAAGATTCTATTAATAGGATATTAATTTTGCATGTTGCGGGAATTGTAATAATAATGAAAAAATTTTTAATAGCTGTTTTTATCGTTAGTTTTGTTATTTTACCAGCCAATTCCTCAGCATATTCTCAACAAGAATTCGATTCCATTCTCTCCGCATTTCAAAACATTCTCTTCCAATTGAGCCAGCTCGTTAGCTCTGGAAGTGGTTTTGGCGCCGTTTCAACAGCCACAACCTCTTTTGCTGTTGGTGATACTGTGCAGACTACATCTATTGTGTGGCCAAGAATCGATCCTTTTGTAGAAAATGAAGGTTCGCAGCAAATTGGGACAACGGGAACAGTTATTGGTGGACCAACCCTAGTCAACACTAACTATTGGTGGAATATTGACTATCCTACTGATCCAGACGGATGGACTATAGGTAAAAA
>CAYLHJ010000020.1:0-2678 GCA_964383705.1 uncultured Candidatus Saccharibacteria bacterium
TCAAGACATTTTATAAAGCAGAGGACTATCATCAAGATTATCTGCAGAAAAACAAAGGCGGTTACACATGTCATGCTATATGGTTCGATAGTTACTTGAATTAATGAAGTAAAATCAGGTTCAAAATGCCGTTGCTCAACTAGCTTTTCCCATCGTATAATATAAGGGTAATAATTCTTATATATGAAAATAATAAAAAATATTTTTGTTACTAGTGTTTTAGCATTTGTAGCGTTATTAATAATTCCACAAGTGACAGGGGCGGAAGGTCAATGTAATTTTGATCGCGATCTTGAGCTCGGTGTAGAGGGTGAAGATGTTAAATGTTTACAAAAATATCTAAATTCTTCTGGATTTACTGTTTCAACAAGCGGTGTTGGATCTCCTGGGCACGAAACAACCCAATTCAAGGGTCTTACAAAAGAAGCTGTTATCAAATGGCAGGGGGAAAATGGTATTTCTCCTGCGACCGGATATTTCGGTCCATTGTCTAGACAAAAGTATAATTCCTTAGTTTCCGGAAGTGTTTTGGGTGAAAGCACAAGTAGTGACGCCTCTACTGTTGCTGCACTAAATGCACAATTAGAAACTCTTACAAAAGAATTAAACAATCTTCAATCCAATCCTCCTGTTTCTAGGGCTAACGAAAGCCAGGCCCGTGAACAAATAAAAAAGACTCTAGAGATGCTAGATGAGGCAGAAGACCAAATCAAAGATGCTGATAGTGGTGAGATTAAAGCTCAAGCTGAAGATGATTTTGATAGTGCAATGGATGATTTTTTAGACGCGATCCGTTCATATTTTGAAGATGATTTTTCGGGCTCAATAGGTTCAGCTGAAGATGCTTTTGATAATGCTGAAGAGGCATTTCAATCTGCGGGTGGAGAGACAATAGAAGATGAAGTCGATAATTTAATAGATGAAGTTGAAGAAGCGATTGACAATGCCAAGGAAAAAATCAAGCAAGCGGACGATAACGGAGAGGATGTAGATGATGCTGAAAGATTGCTCGATGACGCGGAAGATAAAATAAAAGATGCAAAGAAAGCCTTTAAGGACGATAATTTTGAAGAAGCTGAAAGTATTGCTGAAGATGCAGAAGACCTTGTTGACGACGCTGTTGATGCTATAGGCGAGAACTCTGAGAAAGAAGATGCAGAAGACGCCATTGATGATGCGGAAGACAAGATAAAAGATGCAAAGGATGCAATTGAAGAGGCGGATGATGACGGTAAAGATACTGATGATGCCGAAGATCTTCTAGACGACGCTGAAGAGAAGCTTTCTGATGCTAAAGATGAATATGATGATGAAGATTATGATAAAGCAAAGGATTTAGCCGAAGATGCTGAAAATCTTGCTGGAGACGCTATCGACGAACTCTAATCTTTTCCCCTTACTAAAAGATAAATTCTTGGTGATATAATTCTATATATGCAAAAACTAAGAGAGTTGATTGGTATATTTGCCGTGGCAATATTAATTTCTGGTGGAGTGTGGATTACTGTATTTAATAGTAGTGATGCTGTAATAAAGCCAGATTCAGAAAATTCTGCACGCGACGTGAAAGAAAACGGGTCTTTGCAGGAAACAAAGTCTCCTGTTGTAAATACTCCTGTGCCGGTGACAACCCTTCCTGCTTCATTTACGAGATTTCAGGTGGCTACTCATAACGATTCATCAAGCTGTTGGTCTATTGTTAATGGAAATGTGTATGATCTGACAGATTGGATAAATAGTCATCCGGGAGGACAAGAGGCGATCTTAGAAATTTGCGGTAAGGATGGATCTGAAGATTTCAATGAGCAGCATAGGGGAGATGGTGGTCCGGCTAAAGCTTTAGCTCAGTATAAAATTGGTTTTTTGAAGTAGAAATATATGAAGTTTTTTCCAGAAAAAGATTTCAATAGTTTGGCGGCACCACTTTTGCGTTGTGGCCTTGCGATAGTATTTCTCTGGTTTGGATTTTCACAACTGCATAATCCTCAAGAATGGACATCGTTTTTACCATCATGGATATCAATACTGCCGATTTCCGAAGAGAGCTTTATAATGATGAACGGTCTTTTTGAAGTTGTTGGGGCGTTTCTCCTTCTTCTTGGGGCTTATGTGCGGGTGACAGCATCACTTCTAGGACTTCATCTTTTGGGTATTGCAGTTTCAATCGGCCTTTCGAATACAGGGGTGCGGGATCTCGGACTTTCTATTGCTACGATATCATCTGCATTTTTGGGTGCAGGAAAATTCTCGATCGATAACCTTGTGCAAATGCAAAAAAATAATATTGAAATACTTTCAGAAACAAATGAGTAGAATATATTGGGAAATATTATTTATAACACTAGTCGTAATCTTTGCCACAGTCTTTGTTTACGGACGTTTAGTAAATTTTAATCTTTTTTGGGATTCTCAGTTTATTTGGAGTGTCGCCCTAATAATTTGTTGGGCGGTTGTTACTTTAGGTTATTATCATCAGGGGTGGTTGGTTTATACGAGCAAGAGCGCCGACCATGTGTCTGTGGTTTTGCCTATAGCAGTATTTATCGTCCAATGCATCCTTTTTGTTAAGGGTATCTACTATGTAGACTGGTCTCTTGTTGCCGGCGCCGTCATGGTTAATTCCGGAGTTACATTTAGTCTTTATCAAATTATAAAGAATAGGAAAAAATAAACACACA